>CAZXIN010000006.1:0-159717 GCA_964640795.1 uncultured Pseudoalteromonadaceae bacterium
CAATTACACACTTTATCGGAAGGTTTAAGTTTCCCATGCCAAAAGTTTTATCAGACGGCTATACAAAGCCATCTTCGAGTCAGGGTTGGCGAGATTATTATGAATTGACCAAACCTAAAGTGGTCATGTTGTTGTTGTTAACGGCGTTAGTCGGTATGTGTTTGTCAACAGAAGGGGCGTTACCTCTACAGAACTTGATTGCTGGTATGCTAGGTATTGGCATGTTGTCTTCGGCAGCAGCCGTTGTGAATCATGTTGTTGATCGCAAAATAGACAGTCAAATGGCACGCACATTTAACCGGCCTGTTGTGAAAGGTAAGGTCTCCCCTAAACAAGCCTTTATTTTTGCCACTGTTCTTGGTGTTGTTGGCTATGTGATTCTAGAAGTGTTTACTAATCGCCTGACTGCGATATTAACGCTGCTAAGCTTAGTTGGTTATGCAGTTATCTATACCATGTACTTAAAGCGCGCTACACCACAAAATATTGTCATTGGTGGATTGGCTGGTGCCATGCCGCCTCTGCTTGGTTGGACAGCAATTACAGGGCAAGTGGATCCGTTTTCGTTGATTTTGGTATTGATTGTCTTTATTTGGACACCACCACATTTTTGGGCACTGGCCATTCATAGAGAGAAAGATTACGCCAAAGCAGAAATACCAATGCTGCCTGTGACTCATGGGGTCGATTTTACTAAGACATCTATTTTACTTTACACCATGTTACTGGCATTAATTTGCTGGATACCTTATTTAGCCGGTATGACAGGTTTGATTTATTTAGCGTCTGCAACGCTGTTGAATGCTGGTTTCATGTATTACGCATGCAAGCTTAAATTTGCAGCAGAGCCAGAGACTGCTATGAAGACGTTTAAATTTTCTATTTTGCACTTGATGTTATTATATGTGGCATTGTTAGTTGATCACTATTTTATGTTTACGCTATGAACCAGAAGCTCATTATTGTCATCGCTATTGTTGTTGCGATAGCTGCTGGAGCATACGTGTCTATCGCTGTTGCTCCTTCCTTTGGTCATAAGGAACCTGAGTTTGTTCGCTTATACCCTCAACCGAGAGAATTGGCTGAGGTCGCGCTCACAGACCAGCATGGTGAAGCTTTTACTAAACAACAATTGGAGGGGAAGTGGACGCTAGCTTTCGTTGGCTACACATATTGCCCAGATGTTTGCCCGACAACGTTAGCTGAGTTGAAGAGTATTTATCCGCAACTTAAAGAGATTAAGACTGATAACCCATTACAAGTTCTGTTCTTATCAGTAGATCCTAATCGTGATAAGACAGAGCGACTGAAAGAATATATAGACTTTTTTAATTCTGAATTTGTTGCTGCAAGTGCTAAGCATAAAATACTTTTCCCATTGGTACGTAGTATGGGGATGTTGTATTCATTGACTGATCCTGCGGATGATCCAGATTATCTTGTTAGCCACAGTGCGTCGGTGGTTGTGATTAATCCTCAAGCGCAAGTTATTGGACGATTTCAGCCATCTGCAGAGCCTGGTCAAGTCGCTATTAGTGATGGTCAGCAAATCTTAGCTGATATGCCTGCGCTAATGCGTTAATTAGTCGATGTATTAAAGGGAGGATATGTTAGATGGGCTATTCGCTGACATTTGCTTCCTTTTTATTTGTAGTCACCTCTTTGACGTGCTTAAACGCACAAGTCGTTGAAAAGAATTCTCCTAAGATAGCGATTAAAGCCAATGCTATAAGTGCACATATGGCATTCCTGTCTGATGATCTGTTAGAAGGACGAGAAGCCGCCACAAGAGGTGAAGAGCTCGCCGCACTGTATATAAAGTCCCATTTCGAAGCAGCAAATATAGAGCCTGCAGGTGTTGATGATGGTTATTACCAAAGATTTTCAACAAGAAAAAGCAACCTCGACCTAGGTAGCGTAAGCTTTCTGGTAACAAATACAAAAGGAGAGCAAAAGTCATTTATTAATGGCGATACAGTGGCCGTTTTTAGTACACCCCATGAAGAATATCAAAATATTAAAGCTGATTTGGTTTTTGCTGGTTCAGGAATTATAGCGCCAGAGTTTAGTATCAATGATTACGCTCATATTGACGTAAAAGGAAAGGTCGCCGTAGTGCTAGGCGGTCCAGCTGCATTTTTACCTGCCTCGGAAGCCGCACATTATGGATCGGTAACACAACAACGTATAACAGCATCAAGGAAAGGCGCGATAGGTTTGATTGTACTTTATACACCGGCTTTGGAAGCGCGGTGGCAGTTTAGCCGTTTTAAATCAATTTTAGATAGGGACGAAATAGATTGGCTTGGGCCAGATATGACAACCTATAACGACGCCCCTAACCTTCGTATTAGAGCTTACATGGAGGGTGAGGCTGCAGAATCCTTATTTGAAGGCACAGATACATCGCTGGCTGAGCTCATTGAAGAAGCAAACCGTCAGTCACCTAAAGGTTTTCCGTTAAAAACGCGCATACAGTTTAAAAGGCACTCACTACATAATGACGATTTGGGTGTTACTAATGTTGTAGCCTTGACGGAAGGTAGCGATCCTATTCTAAAAAATGAAGTTGTTGTTGTGTCTGCGCACTATGATCACTTGGGTATAGGTGAGGCCGTTAATGGTGACGCAATATACAATGGTGCTGGCGACAACGCTCTCGGTACTGCTGTCTTGATTGAGTTATCGCAACGTATTGCAAGAATGTCGATAAAACCCAAACGATCAATCTTGTTTTTGGCCGTTAGTGCTGAAGAGAAAGGCTTAATTGGTTCTGATTATTTTGCGCAATTCCCTACAACTAAGAATAAGTCGATAGTGGCCAATATTAATGTAGATGGTGGTTTACCATTTTATGATTTTAGCGACGTCATTGGCTTTGGAGTAGAGCACACGCAATTGTTTGAACATTTAACATCTGCGTCTAAACAATTGGGTATAACAGTTACGAAAGATCCATTTCCTGAACAAGGAATTTTCACTCGTTCGGATCAATACTCTTTTGCTAAACGAGGCATTCCTTCAGTGTTTCTGTTTACTGGTTTTACGTCTACTGACGGCGTTAATGAAGGTCAGCGATATTGGGAATATATGACAACAGAACATGGACATAAGCCCTCAGATGATTTATCTCTTGGGTGGGATTATCAGGTGATTGCTAAATTTGCAGATCTTGTCAGGCGGTTTGTTGTAGAAACGGCAAATGCTAAGCAAGCCCCTTTATGGTATGAAAATAGTCGATTAGGTCAGCTTTTTTCTCCTGATTCAAAGAAAGCTATTTATCCGGCGCATTTAAACGACTAATCGACTCATCTTTGTGATGGATTACGAATTAGTGATTAGCGCGTTTACGCCCGTCTAGGACGACACCCCAAATACCAATTTTGTCCCAGTCTCTCCCCTCAGTTTCAAGAGGGTTTTTGTCCAAAATGGTGAAGTCAGCTCTCATGCCTGCTTTAATGCGACCGATCTCGTTCTCTAGACCAAGTGCATAAGCTGCGTCAACGGTAATTGACTCCATTGCTTCATATTTGGAGAGCCTCTCTTTAGGATTAAATACGTTACCTTCGCGCGTTTCTCGTGTTAAATGCATTGATGCAGCAAGCAGAGGGTCAGGGGGAGCTAGAGGTGCATCCGAGTGCAGGGTGACAGGAACACCTGCGTTGCCCAATGACGCTAGGGGTGAAATCCAACGTGCACGTTTTTTTCCTAATGGCCCTCGAAAGGCCTCACCTAAATGATATACGTAGTGGCTGGCAGCAGAGACAACTGCACCTAATTCACCTGCCATTTCAATATGTGTAGGTGAAAACAAGCCACCGTGCTCTACGACAAAGCGGCCGTCTTCGCGTTTCTCTCTAAGCCTTTTTAGAGCGTTTAATGTCACTGTTTGCGCCGCATCGCCGTTTGAGTGGATGCGTATACCAAGACCTTCATCCCAGTAGGGCTCCATTTGCTCAACGAACTGATCAGGTGGGAGTACCCATACTCCCTTTGTTCCTTTTGATTGGCCTGACAAATAGCCACCGTTGCCCAGCCTCATGGTTTGAGAATAAAAAGCGGCGTCAGCAAAGAACTTAACTTGGGGAAGCACGCGACCAGCAATCCATCCCTTACCGTCAATCATTTTCTTTATTTTCTCGATACGTCTGTCACCGTACTTGCGTTTAAAGCCGCGATGCTCTGGTACAAGAAAAAGACGATAACCGCTGTATTGTGGGCTTACATAATTCAGCCTTAGGTGCCAGTTTTCGACAGACAAATTACTGACGCCATAACCTAGTTCTGCTACTGAGGTCACACCGTTTTGGTTGAGCAACTTTGAGAATTCATGTTGTCCCCGTCTTATTTCCCATACGGAAGCAATGGATGGCCTAAAAGCATCGTAGACTAGGCGTAATGCATCTTCATAGATACGTCCTGTTAGTTCGCCTGACGAATCTCGCTCAATACCAACAAAGTCGGGTATTTCTTCGTCACTCATATCAAGCTGGGCCAGTGCAGCACTGTTTAAAAAGAAATCATGCACAGAGTAATGCCATATCAATAGCGGTCTATCTGGTGCAATTTTATCTAGATCATGGCGTGTTAAGTGGCCGTGTATTAAGTTGTGGAAGCCCCAAATAGCAATGGGCTTATTCTTGCTTTTCTCTGCGTTAACGATCTCTCGCACGCGATTAAAGAAAGCTTGTCTGTTTGGCTGGCCTTTTACAATGCCTTTAGCTGTCGGTATGTCCCAAGGTGGAGCGAAAGGCAGTGCGTATTGAATAGACCCAAGTAGCATGTGGATGTGCGGGTCAATGAGGCCAGGGACGATAACTTTGTCTTGGAAGGTATCGTCAATTCTAGCGTTGGGAAACTGCTGGCTTAACGCTGCTAGGCTACCTACAGCAATAATATCACCGTCCTTAACTGTGACAGCTTCAGCTATTGGCAGGTCTTGTGTCATAGTGACAATGGTTTTTGCAGGATAAATAACAGTGCCGTATTGAGGTAAGCGCAAGGCACAACCAGACACTGATAAAATCAGTATGACCAATAGGAAAACTTGCAACTTAAATTTGCTTTGGCTTGTTTGAGAATGTTTTTGAGTCAATATGTTACGCCAAATCCTGATCAGACTTCTTAATGGATTTCATATCTGTGCTAGCCAATTTTTGAGTCGATACCATACAGATTCTTTGACAGTAAATGTAGACTTTTTGATCACTTTTTTTGGACAAAACATCGGCAGTTGCATTTGGTGTAAATAAGTAACCAGTCATTTAAGTAACAAGATGTCATCGCTGTTAAGCAACCAGAGTGTTTTACTTTTATCTCGTTCTACTTTTGCTATAAACGGCGCCATATCATTATCAAAGCTCGACATAATTTTAGGGAATGTTCGTAATGGTTGATTTGCCGGTGTATTGAAGTCATCCCAGTGGATTGGGACAATCGTTTTTGCACCGACAGCATCAATAGTTTCTTTGATATAAGTTTGATGAAAGCTGTCGTCTTGTTTGCCTACGCCCGCGATACCAATAAATATTGTCCCTGCGTCCACCTTATCTAATGCACCTGGAATAATACCTGCGCTGCCATGTACTAAAACATTGCCTAATGGGTGTTTAATCCATATCGAAAAACTACCTCCTTCCTTGAAGGCCTTTAGAGAAGCTGGAAACTGCATCGGCTCGTCAATAGTTTGTCCAATGCCGGTTAACTTTTGCTGAAAAGGCGACACGGTTAAATGTTCTGACTGTATTAGAGTCACCTCAAACTGACCAAACCTTAATGATTCACCTGACGTTGGAACAATAATTTGTCTTTCAGGTAAGCCCCACCCTCGCGCAATATTTGCCGTCGACTCGGAACCAACTACGGTCGCGCCTGTTTGTTTTGCTACTTCTGGTGCGTCTAACGCATGATCATGATGAGAATGTATGGGAATAACCGCCGCTACGTTGCTAATGTTAGCGCGATTTAACGAGGCCTCTACTGCTTCTGGGTTAGGTTGCATTTTGCCCGCTAGCATCTTCCAAAAAGAAGGGCGTGTAAAAAAACCATCTGTCATGATGGATGTTTCACCATCGCTGATGACGATTGTGCTGGTGCCAAGGTATTTTGCAGTTAAGTGAGGTGCTGAATGAGCCTTATGGTTCTCAAGTAGAAAATACTTGGCGTAGCCCCCTAAATCAGTACGATTATTCAGTTGGTAAGTCAGCCACGACATGCCAATCACAAGTAATGAAAAGAGAGTTAGGAAAATACGTTTAAGTGTCATTTATCAAAGCCTTTAATCTAACCAACTACCACTTTCGGTTGGGATAAACCAAGGATGCGAAAACCAATAATACCTGCCTCGGTTGCTTTTACTTGGTGCTGTGCAGTTAATACGGTGCCGGCCCGGTTTTAGTTCTTTATCCAATTCAATTAACATCTGGTTATCTTGCCATCGTGGTTTTAACACATGATTGTTGAAGAAACATTGCAATTGGGAATTATTGATATCTTCTGATGTTTGCTCAAATGTGAGTGTAGGAGCCGTGTGATTAAAAGCCAGTTCGAATTGAGGCGATGAGTGAGGTACTAATTTTAGCGCTAAGCTATTCAATTTTGTTTTGAGTGGCTCAAGATTGGCGTAGATACCTGCAGCTGGAAATCTTGGTAGAGCACCAAAATCACTAAAGCTAGCGATGGCACCGGATTGCTGTCCAAACCCTATGTAACCGAGTGTTGTTAGGTGTTGTTTGAGGCGACTATTGAATTCTCCGTAGGGGTAAGCGAGCAGCTTAAGGCTATAACCAAGCTCTTTCTCAATTCTTTGCTCCGCATTCATAACATTTTCAGTATTTCTGGATAACCACTGTTGTTCTGATTCGTCACCTTCACGTTTTAGCATGTGATGGTGAGACAGGGTGTGATTAGCGAAGCTAACCCCTGTTTGTGCCATATGTTTGACTTGCTCCCACGATAGTTGATTGTTCCGAGTGCCGATCTGTTCAGGATTTATAAAGATGGTGTAAGGAAAATTGAATGCCTTTAATATGGGATCCGCATTTTCTAGAATATTGGCATAACCATCATCAAAGGTAATAGCAACGGCTTTGTCGGGAATGCGTTTGCCATTTTTTAGAGCATCGATCATATCGGGCAACGACATCACATAGTGATTTTCAGACAAGTATTGCATATGAATACGAAACTGATCTGGAGAAATGCTAGTCGATGGTGGTGTGCTTGAACTGACATGATGATAAAGGAGAATAACACCATTATCTTTGATATCAGACGCGAGTGATGCCGAGTCCTCTGCATGAGCAAATGAGCACTGACACAGCAACATTAGTGCTAATATACCTACCTTTCGAAACGTCATCGTTAAATTGCCAACCATCATGATCATAACCAAATGATAACACTCCCTAATAAATTAGGAACATTGGCTGAGCATCGCCTTATCTTTGCTTTAGCTATACCTATGATCCTCAGCAATATCACAACGCCTTTACTGGGGATGTTGGATACTGCAGTTATTGGTCATATGAGCGAAGTGCACTATTTGGCAGGGGCTTCCATAGGTGGATTGATTGTGACCCAACTTTATTGGATTTGTGGTTTTTTGCGAATGTCGATCACGGGGCTAAGTGCACAGTCCCTTGGTGCTAAGGATAACAAATCTTCCTATCGTTCTCTGACTCAAAGCCTCGTAATAGCTGGTGTTTTAGGTGTATCTTTCGTTTTTCTGCGTGACGTTATTTTGAGTTTAGGGCTGCATTTTGCTAGCGCGCAAGGAGAGGTAACTCAGGTTATCGATGCCTATTTTAGCGTCCGCATTTGGGGTGCACCTGCTGCATTATCTAGCTTAGTGTTGATAGGCTGGCTGATTGGTCAGCAGAAAGTAAAGGCAGTTCTGTTTATTCAAATTATCGGGAATTCACTAAATGGTGCCTTAGATATTCTATTTGTTTTTGTCTTTGATTGGGGCGTAGAGGGCGTTGCTGCCGCCAGTGTTATCGCCGAATATGTGATGTTTTTTGCCGCGACTGCTGTCGTATCACGTTACGCTATTAGGGTTCCGATACAGTTATTGTGGTTCAACTTTTCAGCACTCAAGGGAATCATGCAGCTGAATACCGCCATGTTAGTACGTAATATTGCTTTACAGCTGTGCTTTGCCTTTATGACTTTCCAAGGTGTTCGTTTGGGTAACGAGTTTGCAGCTATTAACGCTATATTGATGCAGTTTTTTGTGCTGACAGCGCTAGGTTTAGACGGAATTGCTCATGCAGCAGAAGCTCTTGTGGGAGAAGCGAAAGGACAAGGCCATCATGGAGATATTGTTCGTAAAACGCAACAATCACTCTTTTGGTCATTGATGATTGCTGGAATGTACAGTGTTGGGTTTGCATTGTTTGGTATCAATGTTATTCACCTATTAACCTCAATTGAAGTCTTGCGTGTTGCCGCTACAGATTACCTCTTGCTGATGATCCTACTGCCACTTATTTGTCACTGGTGTTTCTTGCTTGATGGTGTGTTTATTGGGTTAATGCGAGCTAAGGCAATGCAAAACAGTATGTTGTTGTGTAGCGCCTTGGTGTTTTTGCCTAGCTGGTATCTTATGCAGGCGCTTGGTAACAAAGGCTTGTGGTATGCGTTGATGATTTTTATGTTGGCACGAGGGGTTAGTCTAGGTGGTTATTTTTATTACTTAGTGCAGAAGCAGCGTCTATGCGCTCAATCGTTTTCGCAAAGCGGTTAGCGAAGATGCCGACATAACCTTTTATTGCGCAGAGGCCACCGACGAGCAATAAAATAAAACCGGGTATTTGCAGCCAGTAAGTGAATTGGGCACCGAGTAAAATAAAGACGGCGCCAACCACAAAAATAATTAAGCCCAGTTTGAATGTTGACCAGCTTTTTTTAGGCTCGCTGCCTAAACGATATACTAAGTTTCTAATGAGCATAGGTTGTCATCATTAAATTAGTAGTATGAGTGCTCGCCAGCCATATGCTCTGTTGCGTCTTTAATTGCAGTAAGCTCGCCGCTAAACCTCTCAAGCATTTCTTTTTCGATACCGTCTTTTAGTGTGACATCAACCATAGAGCAACCGTTGCAACCACCACCGAATTGTAGCATCGCCTCACCGTCCTCAGTGATTTCCGCTAACATCACCATTCCACCGTGACCGGCTAGTTGAGGGTTAATTTCAGTTTCAATCATATAACGAACACGGTCGTATAAAGGAGCATCGTCATCAACTTTTCGCATTTTCGCGTTAGGCGCTTTAAGGGTAAGTTGTGAACCCATTTGGTCGATAACGAAATCAATTTCGGCTTCATCTAAATAAGGGGCACTTTCCGCGTCGACAACGGCATCAAAGCCGGTAAAAGGCAGTATAGTGTCGCTTTCTTCAACAGCATCTGGTGGACAATAAGAAACACCACATTCCGCAGTAGGCGTGCCAGGGTTTACTACAAACACACGAATATTCGTATTAGCTTCTTGATTTGAAAGCAATTTTACAAAATGTGATTGGGCGGGTTCAGAGATAGTAACCATCTAAACGATCCTTACAGCAAAATAATCTGGTTGTATGATAACCCAATTACTTGAGTAAAACACTCAAGTAATTGGGTATGTCTTAGATCGGTTAGATATTTTACGTCGAAACAAGCATAAAATGCGTTGAACAACGGCGAAATACATTATCAAAAACCATTCTTACGCACTTAATTGACTTACCTATTCAGACACTGTTAGCGTTACACTTTTAAGGCCCTAAAAAAGTAACAATCATGCGATTTAAAACAGTTATTGGAGCATTGCTCTCATTGATGCTGTCGTCTGCTATTTTTGCGCAGCCAGCGTCAGATCTGGACTATTTACCGACGGACGTTAGCTACGATCCTACAATCCCTAAGCCTGCCGACGTACTCGGCTACCCTGTTGGAACTTGGCACGCAAGGCATGATCAGCTAGTAACCTACATGAAGACACTGGCTGAAGTATCTCCCAGAATTTCATTGATAGAAACGGGCAAAACACACGAGCAACGTTCATTACTGTTATTGCATATTTCTGCACCTGAAAACATCCGCAATATAGAACAGATTCGCACTGCACATATTAATCGTATTGCCAACAAGCAAGCAGCTGATCCAAACAAGGATCCTATGGTGCTATGGATGGGATATAGTGTGCATGGAGATGAAGCATCTGGCAGTAATGCGTCTATGTTGGTGGCTTACTATCTTGCGGCGGCACAAGGTGAAAAGATTGATCGCCTGTTGAATGACAATGTTGTCTTACTTGACCCTTCGATTAACCCCGATGGTTTGGCGAGGTTCGCGCACTGGGCGAATTCACACCGTGGTGAGACGTTGGTTTCTGATCCAAATCATATTGAACATGTGCAGCGTTGGCCTTCCGGTAGAACCAATCACTATTGGTTTGACTTGAATCGTGATTGGCTCTTGACTACGCACCCCGAGTCGCGCGCGCGTATTAATCAATTCCATCGTTGGCGCCCGAATGTCCTTACCGATTTCCACGAGATGGGCACAAACAGCACTTATTTCTTCCAGCCGGGTATCCCTTCGCGTAAGAACCCCTACACGCCTGATACAAATCTAGATTTGACCGAAAAGCTGTCTGTTTTCCATGCAAAAGCACTAGACAAAACGAATCGCTTATACTTTACCGAAGAGTCGTATGACGACTTTTATTACGGCAAAGGCTCTACCTATCCAGACGTTCATGGTGCTGTTGGTATTCTATTTGAACAAGCAAGTTCAAGAGGGCATGTACAAGAATCAACAACGGGCGAAGTAAGCTTTCCTTTTGCTATTCAAAACCAAGTGACGACTTCTTTGTCAACTTTTGAAGGTTCATTGGTTAACAAGGCAGGATTGCTAGCTTTTCAACATCAAAGTAATGTTGAAGTTGATGATTTAGTCAAGAAAGATAAAGCTGCCGGCTTTATCATTAGTGAACCTCATGACAAACAGCGCATGCAGGCGATGTTGGATATATTGGCTAGACACCAAATTAAGGTGCAAACCCTGAGTAAAAGCGTGACATTAAATGATCAACGCTTTGATGCTCAAGGTAGTTATTATGTGTCGCTAAACCAACCACAATATCGCCTAATTAAATCACTCTTTTCAACGCGTAAACGCTTTAACGACAATACTTTTTACGACGTATCAAACTGGAATATACCCCTATCGTTTAATATTCCTTATGCAGAAGTGTCTAAGAGTGATTTACGTAAAGTCGATGTTGAAGGTGATGGTTCTTCGCAGGCACCGGTCACCAATCGACTTAATGATAACGCTTATGCTTACGCCTTTTCTTGGGACAACTATTTAGCACCAAAGTTACTTCAGCAAGCGCTAAATGCAGGCTTAAAGGTTAAAGTTGCAGGCAGATCTTTTGTTGCAGAAACTGATGTTGGACAAGTTAACTTTGCGCCAGGCGCCGTTGTTTTTCCACGTGGTTTGAATCAGCCTGCAGGCTTTGAGAAGACGCTTGAAGCGTTAGCTAACAATAACAATATTCAAGTGTGGTCTGTTCAATCAGGTTTAACTGGTCAAGGTATCGATTTAGGCAGCCGCAATATGCTTAACCTCGACAAGGTTAACGTTATGATTGTTGGTGGTGTAGGCACCTCTCAGTACGAAGTGGGTGAAGCTTGGCACTATTTGGATACTCGCGTTGGTATGCCGGTATCGATTGTTGATAGAGATCGCCTTGGGCAAGTCGATCTGAGTCGTTATACACACATTATTTTTGTGCAAGGTAATTATAATGACTTAAGTGACAGTGTTACCGGTAAGATAGCTTACTGGTTGAATAATGGCGGCGTATTGATTGGTCAAAAATCAGCGAACCAATGGTTCAGCAACAAAGAGTGGTTAAAGGCCAAGTTTTTAAGCCGACAAGAAGTAAATGATGCATTTAATACTGATGGCTTGAGTTATGGCGATATTGAAGTACTAAATGGTAAAAAGCGTATTGCAGGTGCAGCATTCGCCACTGATATCGATTTGACTCATCCACTGGCCTTTGGTTTCTATAACGAAACACTTCCAATATTCAAAAACAGTACAGCTGTCATGCAAGCACCAGATAAACCATTCATTATGGTCGCTCAATATAAAGATAAACCATTGATGGCGGGCTATACAGCGCCAGAACTAGAAGACACTATTGCCGAAAGCGCCGCTATTGTGGCGCATACTGTTGGTCAAGGGAAAGTCATTGCCTTCGCCGATAATGTAAATTTCCGAGGTTACTGGTATGGTACTAGCCGCTTAATGAGTAACGCGATATTTATGTCTGGTTTCATTAATGCCAATTAGCATTGATGAAGCTCGTTATTTCTCATCGGTATGATACCCAAGGGTTAGTCCGACACACCATACCTCAATGGTTAAGTTGGGATTAGCTGATAATAAGGTCTTACAAAGGCTATTAACTGTTGCACCAGTTGTAACCACGTCATCAAAAATGATGACGTGGTTTTTATCAAGCTGCCCCGTCAAACTAAAAGCGTCTTTAACATTACTCCTCCGTTGTTTTGCACTAAGCTCAGTCTGCGGATCAGTCTGTCGTTTTCGTTGGCAAGTTTCTTTTTGCCAATACAGTTTACTGATATTAAGTTGCCTGACAATTTCTAAGCTTTGATTGTATTTCCGGTGTCTTAGTCGTGACTGATGCAAAGGCATAGGGATAATGATGGAATTATCGGTGATTGGAGACGTTTCTGCTTCAGTCATGCAATGCCAAATGAAGAGATCGGCTAAGGCTTTTGCATTGACCAGACGATTACCGAATTTTAACTGTGATATTAGGGATGATATCGGCCATTGATAAGGCGCGAGAGCCAGTAACTTCTGATACCTTGGTGGCTCCAAGTGTGAGTATATATTCTGTCTATTGAGTAGATTATAGTGGCAACTTTTGAGGTCAAATAAGTTAATATCATCCCTGCAATAATGACAAATAGGTTTGCTACTGGATTGGCGACATAAAATACATTGTTGCTGGGATAAACAAATATGAGTGAGTCGGCGAAGCCGGTCTAATAGAAAATTCATAGCGCCATCCTTGGTAGCTTGAGATGATCATAAGATGTTAGTGAATAAGAAAGACTGATGACACAACAATTACGTACAGTAACAGCCGGGGTAGGGCCTAATTTGGTCTTGCTTCATGGTTGGGGGCTTAATAGTGGTGTATGGGAAAGCCTGGTCCCTAAACTCGTCCCTTATTTCTCGGTGACCTTAGTCGACTTACCTGGCTTTGGCTTAAATCATGACATTTTGCCAGATGAGTACAATATATCCTCCATTTCTGACTTGCTGTTAGATGCGATACCAAGTGATTCGATACTGTTAGGCTGGTCTTTGGGGGGCTTGATTGCTCAACACATAGCAATCTCTTACCCCAATAAAATCAAACGCCTCGTGCTGTTGTGTAGTTCCCCCAAATTTAAGGCGACTCAGGAGTGGTATGGTATTGCTGAATCGGTATTGAGTGTATTTCACCAGCAACTGGATGATGATGTTGGTAAAACCTTGGAACGTTTTTTAGCTATACAGGCTATGGGCAGTCCGTCGGCGAAATCGGATATCCAGCAGATAAGGCAATCTATTCACAAATACCCTCTGCCTCATAAAGACGCCTTAAGTGGTGGATTGGAGATATTGTCGGAGGTTGATCTGCGGCTTCAGTTGTCTCGAATTACGGCGCCTACAAACTGGTTTTTTGGTCGACTGGACAGTTTAGTGCCACAAAAAGTCGCAGGGATGATTAAAGTGTTACAACCCACAGCTAAGCAAATGGTGATACAAAAAGCATCACATGCTCCTTTTATATCTCACCTAGACAGCTTTGTTAACCTTCTATTAGATGAATTGCAGCCTGAAGGCTCACCATAACCTAGCGTTATATCTCTACGCTGTTTGGCCTAAACGATTCTAAGAATCCCCTACCAATATGAGTTGATTTGGTTAATAATTATACATGAGGTAATAGGGGTGTTGTATGCCAGTAGGTATTGAAAACAATATAAACTCAGCAATATTGTCTGGAGCATTTGGTCTGCAGAATGCGTCTAATGGTATTACACAAGCAGCTACCAATATTGTTGAGCAAACGACTGCACCGAGAGATCGTCTAACACTGTTGTCGGACGCCGCTGTTCAGCAAGTGAATGTCACTCGGGATAGCCTGCCAGCAGGAGGTGATAGCTTGACCGATAGTTTAGTTTCGCTGCAACTCAACCTTACCAATGCACAAGCTTCAGCTAATGTTATCGACCGAGTTGACGAAACTTTAGGTCGATTTATCAACGAGATTGTTTAGGCGCTTATCTTATGAATGTTATTGCGCCAATTCCAACGGGTATTCCAGTTAATCTGGGGGCTTTTAATACCGAGTCGGCTCGCCGTGACAATCAATTAAGAGAAACTATTCCTGCACCGACAGAAGCCGAGAGTTCTGCCGCTGAGGGAAGTATTGGTTCAGAAGGTGAGCGTGCACGCGCTGCTGCCACACAAGTCCCTACCCTGCTGGTCTATGAACGTCCTCAAATTCAGCCTCAAGTGTTGAATGCTAATGCAGCATTAGCAGAAAGCGAAGGGAATCTACCTGATAACGCGCAAGATCAAAGTGCGGGTCGTGAAGAAGCTGAATCAAGGCAGCAAGAACAAGCAGAACAACAGCAAATAAGAGAGTTACAGGCTCGAGATCGTGAAGTGCGAGCTCATGAGCAAGCGCATGCAGCCGTTGGCGGGCAGTTTGCAGGATCGCCAAGCTATGAATTTGAAACCGGGCCTGATGGCAGGCAATACGCTGTAGGCGGTGAAGTGTCTATTGATGTTTCGGAGGAAGCTACACCAGAAGAATCATTAAGGAAATTCCAACAAGTAGAAGCTGCAGCCCTTGCACCGGCAGAGCCATCACCTCAAGATTTTAGAGTCGCTGCTGAAGCTCGCCAAGGCGCCAATGAAGCGCGCGCAGAAATTGCGCAAGAGCGTGCCGAAGAGTTAAATGGTAATGGTGACTCATCACAGTTCGGTGGTCAGGCAAGTCAAATTAACGGAGCCGATAGCACAGAAAATACAGATGATTCAGCAGGAGACCAAGCGGGCACTGATGGTACGCCAGACGTTGGAGACATTACTATAAATCCAGGTGTCGGTGCGCCGACTCGGACTTTGGATACACCCACGCAATTTGAAGGTATTCCATTTAATCCTTTTGAACAAATCAATGTTGAGCCACCTCAACAAGAAGAGCGTATTGCCCGATTTTCACAGCGCATTGCGGACTTCTATGATGCCGCAACGCAACCTGGATTAGCAGGTTTTAGTCAGACCGCCTAAACTTTACTTTTAAAGCGGCCCTGTGAGAATTGCTGCGGCATGCTCAGATTAACTTACTTCTTTTTCGCTTTCGCAAATGCATCTGCAAATGCTGAACCCATGGCAGCGTTTGCTGGGTTTGATTGTCCTCTGTTTGAGGGTTTGTAGGAACCCCCCCCGCCCTTTTCTTTTCTCTGATGGTTGCTTTTTGGCTTTTGCCCTTGTTGCGGAATGTCGTCTTTGAGTTTCATCGTAAATGAAATACGCTTACGGCTTGCGTCCACTTCCAGTACTTTAACCTTAACGATGTCGCCGGCCTTAACTACTTCTCTAGGGTCAGAAACGAACTTGTCTGTTAAAGCAGAAATATGTACTAAGCCGTCTTGATGAACACCGACATCGACAAACGCGCCAAAATTGGCGACGTTACTAACAACGCCTTCCAAAATCATACCGGGCTTCAGGTCACTGATTGTTTCAACACCTTCTTTAAAGGTTGCTGTTTTGAATTCTGGGCGAGGATCACGACCTGGCTTATCTAATTCTTTCAACACATCTTTAATCGTTGGTAAGCCGAATTGCTCATTGGTGAAATCTTCAGGTTTAAGCTTCTTAAGCAAGTCTGTATTTCCAATAAGATCATTCATCGCTTTTTCAGCTTTCAGGCTGATTGTCTCAACAAGTTGGTAAGATTCAGGGTGCACAGAGGAAGCATCCAATGGGTTTTCACCTTCGCGAATGCGCAAGAACCCAGCACATTGCTCATAGGCTTTAGGTCCTAATCGTTCAATTTTTAATAGTTGCTTGCGACAGGTAAATGCGCCTGATTGATCGCGAAACTGTACAATGTTATTCGCCAATGTTCTATTTAAGCCTGAGACATGACTCAATAAAGCTGGCGATGCAGTATTGATGTCGACACCTACAGCATTTACACAATCCTCGATGACAGCGTCGAGTGACTTGCCTAATTGGCTTTGGCTAACATCGTGCTGATATTGGCCTACACCAATGGCTTTGGGTTCTATCTTAACAAGCTCTGCAAGAGGATCTTGCAAGCGTCGAGCAATGGAAACTGCTCCCCTTAATGACACATCCATATCTGGTAATTCATTGGATGCTAACTCTGATGCTGAGTAAACAGAAGCTCCGGCTTCACTGACGACAATCTTGCTAAGTTTGAGTTCTGGATTGGCTTTGATGAGTTCGCTAACGAGTTTGTCCGTTTCTCTTGAACCTGTGCCATTGCCAATGCTGACCAATTGCACTTTATGCTGTTTGCAGGCATTTGCTAATGTACGCAGGGATTTATCCCAGGCATTTTGTGGTGCATGTGGGAATATAGTGCTCGTTGACAGTACTTTGCCCGTTTCGTCGACAATAGCGACTTTAACACCTGTACGTAAGCCTGGATCAAGCCCCATGGTGACTTTCGCTCCAGCGGGAGCTGCCATGAGTAAGTCGTTAAGGTTTTTGGCAAAGACGTCAATGGCTTCAGCTTCTGCTTGTTCTCTTACTGCACTGAATAATTCATTTTCCATTTGCAGTAAAATTTTAACGCGCCAAGTCCATTGGATCACTGTTTTTAGCCAAGTGTCTGCTGGGTTGTTTTTAAACATGAAGCCTACATGGTCTGCAATAATTTTCTCACAATATGAGCTTCTATCCCCTTCTTCGTTAGCTGGGTCTGCATTCATGCTCACTTGTAACAAAGCTTCGTTACGGCCTCTAAATAAAGCCAAAGCGCGGTGAGACTTAATTTTTTTAAGTGACTCAGAGTGGCTGAAATAGTCACTATACTTTGCCGCTTCTTTTTCTTTGCCTTCTATTACTGTGCTTTGAATATGCGCATTCTCAGTGAGATGTCTACGGATCTTTTGCTTAAGAGCTGCATCTTCAGCAAAGCGTTCCATTAAGATATAACGTGCGCCATCAAGTGCGGTTTTCTCGTCTTCTACATCTTGATTAATGAAGTCTTTTGCGAGTGCCTCTGGTTCCTGAGTTGGATCGTTAAACAAGGAGTCTGCTAATGGTTCTAAGCCATTTTTTATGGCTATCTGGCCTTTAGTAACACGCTTAGGCTTGAAGGGTAGATACAAATCTTCGAGCTCTGTTTTGCTCTCAACATCACTGATTTTCTTCGCAAGCTCTGGGGTTAGCTTCTCTTGCTCTTCTATGGACTTTAAAATAGCACTCTTACGATCATTTAGTTCTCGCAAATAGCCCAAGCGTTGAAACAAATCTCGCAGTTGCGCGTCATCTAATCCATTCGTTGCTTCTTTACGATAGCGGGCTATAAAAGGCACGGTCGCACCGTCATCGAGTAGAGTGACAGCCGCTTGGACTTGCGAGGGTTTAACACCAAGTTCGCTGGCGATTTTGTCTATGATCATGGAAAAGAATGGTCCTGTAGATAATGATATGTGTTGATCTAACGAGTATGGAACAACAGGCTTAACAATAAATGACTAGTTTATCAGTGTTGGGCAGCGCTCTAACAGCAAATTATTAACAAATTGTGTGGAGTAAGATTAAAGCTTTGTCGAAAGAGGCCTTTCTAATGAATAAGAAAGGCGCTAGTCGGTCGCTCAATTACTTCCAGTAGTTGTTTGCGGCTGAGACAGTTTGGAAGTTTGTTGCGATAACTTGAGAAGAAGCAATAAGGTTCGTTGCATCTTCACCATATACAGGCCTTAATTTCTGCCTTATATCATCAGAAGGCTGTGTGTACTTGACCCCCATTCTAGATAACTTAATTGCTAACTCGTAGCCTTCTTGTGGTGTATCGGTTACTAAGCTTGATAACCATGCATCGCTCATTGTTATTTCCTCATTGTTGGGTTTCGATAAGTTTGACTAATTCATAATGTTCGTGCACTAACTTTTTGTCAACTAATTGTTGAGGGGTGAACAATTAAAAGGCAAAATAGTCGGCACTCATTTTGTAAGGAGAGGTTTTCTTGGTAGCGCCTAGATTAGACAATCAACTGTGTTTTGCTTTGTACTCTGCATCGAGTCATTTAACAGCGATATACAGGCCTTTATTAGAACCATTGAATTTAACTTACACTCAGTTCATTGTGTTGATGGCGTTATGGGAAAAAGACAATGTTTCTATTAGTTACTTGGCGGAGCAAGCAGGCTTAAGTAAAGCGACAATGACCCCATTGTTAAAACGGTTGGAACAAAAAAAGTTGATTCAAAGGCAGCGGCTTGATGACAATGATCGACAGAAAAATATAGCGCTAACGGAAGAAGGGCAAGCCTTATCAATTCAAGGGGAAGAGGTTGCTGAAAAAGCCTTTTGTGCTTCTGGTTTAACAAAAGAGCAAGCAAAAGACATGATCAATTTATGTCAAACTATTGCTCGCAAAGAACTTGCGCCTGCTGAAAGGTGATCTATTCATAGGGAGGTCATGTGCCGGCAATTGGGTTAGATCAAAAAGCTCTAGTCTTTTTCGTATTCAATTGAGTTGATTAACCACTCAACACTGCCAGCTTCTGTTGTGACTATGGCTTCTTCACCCACCTCTTTCTTGAGTAAGGCGCGAGCCATGGGGGAATCAATGGAGATGCAATCTCTTCGACCAAAAATCTCATCGTAACCACCTATTTTTAAGCGCAATACTTTACCTTCTGGGTTTTCAATCTCTACCCAAGCACCAAAAAACACCTTACCTTCTTGCTCGGGAGAGTAGTCTACTATTTTGAGCCTTTCTAAACTCTTACGGATATAGCGAACACGACGGTCAATTTCACGCAGTTTTTTCTTATTATACTGATAGTCAGCATTTTCACTGCGATCACCTAGACTTGCCGCCCAAGTGACTTTCTTCGTTATTTCTGGTCTTTCCTTACGCCAGAGATAATCTAGCTCCTCAGAGAGTTTCTGATAACCTTTGCGCGTAATTAACGGTGTTCTAGTACTCATAATTTAGGTCGATGAATGGCTTTCATGTGCGACTTCATGCTTCAACGTCATCGCAATTAATACGATGGAACAAATACAACCACCCACTAGCAGTATAAAGCCACCGTGCCAATCAAAGTGATCGACTGTATAACCTAAGGCAATATTGGCTACAACGGCACCGCCCAGATAACCAAAGAGACCTGTTAGGCCAGCGGCTGTTCCAGCAGCTTTTTTGGGAACAAGCTCTAAGGCAAACAGGCCGATTAGCATAACTGGGCCGTATATTAAGAAGCCAATAGCCATAAGTGCTGCAATATCAATGGATGGGTTGCCAGCAGGGTTTAGCCAGTAAACTAAAACAGCAACCAATACGAGTACCATATACAATATGGCTGCCGGTGCGCGACGGCCTTTAAACCACGCATCACTAATATAACCGCAAAGCAATGTGCCGGGGATACCTGCCCACTCATAAAGAAAATAAGCCCACGAGCTTTCATTAAATGAAAAGCCTTTTGCTTCTGATAAATAAGTTGGAGCCCAATCGAGTACACCATAACGAATGAGGTAAACGAAAGCATTAGCTATTGCAATAAACCACAGTAGCTTGTTGTTAAGCACGTAGGTTAAAAATATTTCTTTCGCACTAAACTCTTGTTCATGAGATTTGTCATAATCTTTTGGGTAATCATCACGATACTCTTCAATAGCTGGTAGGCCGCATGATTGTGGAGTATCACGCAACGTAAACAGGATAAATACAGCGATAAAAGCAGCCACCATGGCGGGTACATAAAAAGTACTATGCCAATCATTAAACTGTGCCATACCCCATATGGCTAATGGGCCAATGAGTCCGCCCCCTACGTTATGTGCCACATTCCATACTGATACAACTTTGCCTCGCTCGTTGCCAGAGTACCAATGTACCATAGTACGACCACAGGCTGGCCACCCCATACCTTGTGCCCACCCATTGAGAAATAGCAAAATAAAAATGACGGTAACGCTTTGCGTTGCCCATGAAGCAAACCCAAAAATGAACATGATACCGGCAGAAATCATTAACCCTGCAGCTAAGAAAAACCGTGGGTTACTTCTATCTGAGACACTACCCATCAAAAACTTACTTAAACCGTAAGCTATGGAAACTGCTGAAAGCGCTATACCAAGTTGTCCTTTGGTATAGCCTTGCTCTTCGATAAGAAATGGCATCGCCAAGGAAAAGTTCTTACGCACAAGGTAGTAACCGGCATAGCCAATGAAAATGCTCATGAACACCTGCCAACGTAAGCGCTTATAATCACTGTCTACTTGCGCTTGAGATAAACGTTCCAAATGAGCTGCAGGTTTGAAAATACCGAACATGAAATAATTACCTAAAGAGATTTTTTTAATTAAAACAGATAACTAGAGACATCACAATTTCGCTTATTCAAATCTTGTATATAGGGTGAATATAATCGTAAAAATCGAGGAATAAACGCTGGCTTTTTAGTCTTATTTGTTGCAAAAAAACACGCCCTTTTTACTTTGAAATTTGCTGTTTTAAACTATCATTTGATTATGGCAACTGTTGCTTCGAATGAGATGAAACGCGTCTTATGGGTGACAAAATGTCATCATTGTTTAGCTGGTTGTGCTGCCCAATGGCGAACGATGACGTGGCTTAGCTATTTGTGATGAGAACATAGCTAATACAATAGGCAGTGGTCAATTATTGACATAAAACCCGTTAAGTCGGGAAATCTTGCCCTTAGAAAGGGCTCACGCGCTAACTTATGAATTAGCGTTTATGGAAAATGCTTAGCACGGAGATTAGCTGAACACCCAGAAAACAAAAAGCCGGATTACTCCGGCTTTTTGCTATGCGAACAATTACAGAGAAAGTCTTGCAGCTTGGAATAGTAACTCAGATGAAATTCTGACTTTATAGTCAGGGTTCACATAGTTAAATTTAATCAAGCCTTCCTGATCAGCAATAAAAATAGCCGGAGCAGGAAGAACTCGACGCTTAGTACCATCTTCTAACATAGTGTCTGCACCAATTTTGCTAGAGCGTGCAGCGATTTCTTCAGGTAAGAAGAAGCCGATACCAAATGCTTTTGTCGCTTCAAGGCTGTTATCAGACAATAGTTTGACAGCAAACTTAGTGTCCAATTTTTGTTCTTGTAGACGTTCTGGTGACTCGGGAGAAATTGCGACAATCTGATAACCCAAGTTAACCATGCGTTTCTCGATATCTTTAAGGCCAGCAAGTTGTCTACTGCAGTAAGGACACCAACCTCCACGGTAAAATAAAATGACAGTGGGCTTTTCACTAACAACATCTTTTAGCTTTACTGACTTACCATCAAACGTTTGCACAGTAACATCAGGAATGGTTTGGCCATTAAGTAAAGGCGTGACGTTGTTCGCTTGCTCAGCGAACTGATTGCGGTCAAATGCTTGAGCATTAAACCCAACGCTAAAAGCCAGCATAGCAACAAGTATAAAAATACGCATGTGTGTTTTCTCTCCATAATTTAAACTGTTAAGACCCGTCACTTAGCGCTCTCATTTCGAGCTTTTGACCTGATCAGATGAGTTATGCCGATTGTAACAATCAAATGTCATAGCAACTAATGAACAGAATATGAAAATAGGGTATCGAGTGTAAAGATAAATAGCCCAAACTGAGTGTAGGAGAACATTATCAATGGGAGTTAGCTTTTACCTACTCTTAATTTGTATTCGTTTTTTGCATTGTTTCCCACCAATGATTGTCTGCGATGATTTCGCCTTGCGTATTGATGTGTGGCAAAGGCAAATCTCTTCGCTGCCAATGTTGGTATAGGTCGGGGTAGCCTGTTGAGAACAAGGTATTTTGGCGCACCTCTTCGGGTAACATTGCCCTTTCGTATAAACCAGCTAATTGCCTTTGTCGCTGTGCCTCATACAATACAAGAGCAGTTGCCACTGATACATTCAATGATTGCACCATGCCCATCATGGGGATCACGATAGCTTGGTCAGCCATTTCAATAGCTTTGCTCGACACACCATATTTTTCTTGCCCAACAACAATAGCTGTTGGTTTGCAGTAATCAATTTCCCTAAAATCAACCGCTTGCTCTGAGAAGTTGGTCACTAGGACTTGCATCCCTTGCTGCTGCAAACCTGACAACGTTGATTCAATATCCTGACTTTGCTGCAACTCCACCCAATGTTGGCTGCCTTTGGCGGTGCCGCTTCTCAGTTCAAACGCTTTGTTGAGAATCATATGCAAACGATGTACGCCCACAGCTTCACAGCTGCGTATGATCGCAGAAATATTGTGTGGCTTGTTGACCTGATCCATACAGACCGTCAGGTCAGTTTGTCGTCGGTTGAGGACATCCATAATCCTCTGGTAACGTTCGGGCGTCAAAATAAGTGCTTATTCAGATAACTGCATGACACCGTCGATTTCTATTTGCGATCCCTTGGGTAAACCGGCAACTTCGATAGCCGCACGTGCTGGGTAGGGTTCATCAAAATAAGTAGCCATAATCTCGTTAACTGTAGCGAAATTACTTAAATCAATCATGAAGATGTTTACTTTAACCAAATCACTCATGCTGCCGCCGGCTGCTTCACATACGGCTTTTAGGTTGTCAAAAACCTGTACAGTCTGAGCACGGAAATCATCAGAAACCATTTCCATTGTCGATGGAACTAATGGGATTTGACCTGAGAGGTAAACGGTTGCTCCAGCTTTAACGGCTTGGCTATAAGTGCCAATAGCAGCAGGCGCATTATCAGTATGGATAATGGATTTTGACATGAGTGTACCTTATTAATATTTAATTAGAATGTTTTGAACGGCTATGACGAGAAACTCTTTGCACTTCTTCCATGCTGCGAATACGACGCATAACGTTTGCTAAATGTATTCTATTGGAAGTGGTGAGTTCCAAATCAATGTAGTAGATATTACTTTCTTTTTCTTCAGTCTGCAGACTAACAATATCGGAGTCGCAGTCCGCAACCATGTTGGTTAGTGTTGCGAGTGTTCCTTGATGATTAAATAATTCGATCCTTAGCGACGCTTTAAACTCACCTGTGGGGTTTTCATCCCATTGCATCGATAAAATACGCTGAGGCTCATCTTTAACAATACGGCGAATGTTATTACAGCCTGCTTGATGGATCACCATACCTCGGCCTGGACTAAGCACCGCAATGATTTCATCATCTGGAATAGGATGACAGCAGCGAGCATAGGTTACTAATAATCCCTCAGCACCCTTTATTGCGACCTGTCGATTTGCGTCTTCTTCACGGTTCGTTGAGCTACCAATCAAACGACGCGCAACAATTGCGCTTAACTCATTGCCTAGGCCGATATCTGCCAACAAGGCATAAAAATTCTCATGCTTAGTTTCTGTAACAACCCGCTCTATATCTTCGGGGGGTATATCATCAAGTTTAACTTTGCCCAGTGCATGACGAAGCAATCGATTGCCCATGGCAATAGCTTCTTCTGAACGTTGTTGTTTTAGGTATTGTCGAATATTAGCTCTGGCTCTAGCACTGACGACAAAGTTTAACCAGTTAGCGTTAGGCTTTGCGCCAGGCGAGGTAATAATTTCAACTGTTTGACCGTTGTCCAATGCCCTATTTAAGGCGTAGTTACGTCTATCAACACGCACACCAACACAACTATTGCCTACATCGGTATGTACCGCATAAGCGAAATCAACAGGTGTTGAGCCTAAGGGGAGTTCAATAATGCGCCCGTCAGGAGTGAACACGTAAATCTCATCCGGAAACATATCCGTTTTAACATTTTCGATAAATTCAAAAGATGAACTTGCGCTTTGTTGTAGCTCCAGCAGTGACTGCATCCACTTTCTAGCACGCACTTGCGCTGTCGTTCCTTTACCGCTTTCTGATTCCTTGTACATCCAATGTGCTGCGACGCCTTTATCCGCCATTTGGTCCATGCTTTCTGTTCTGATCTGAATTTCGACAGGAATGCCGTGGGGGCCTATTAACGACGTGTGTAATGATTGGTAGCCGTTGGTTCTAGGAATAGCAATATAATCTTTGAAGCGACCTTCTATCGGCTTATACAGGCCGTGCATTGCACCTAAGGCGCGATAACATTCGTCTAAGGAGTCTACGACAACTCTGAACGCATAGATATCCATGACTTCATTGAACATTAACTCTTTGTTTTTCATCTTGCGATAAATAGAGTAAAGGTGCTTCTCACGCCCTTTGACGAGGCTCTTAATGCCTTTGTCTTGTAGGCGTGTTTCTATTTCCTTTCGTGTGTTCTCAATAACTTCTTTGCGGTGGCCGCGGGCTTGTTTAACTGCACCACCTAGAGCCCTGTGCCTTAGAGGATACATAGCAGCAAAGCCTAAATCCTCAAGCTCATTCTTCATGTCATGAATACCGAGCCTGTGAGCAATTGGTGCGTATATATCAAGTGTTTCGCGGGCAATTCTTCGGCGCTTGTCTGGACGGAGAGCACCTAAAGTACGCATATTGTGTGTTCTATCTGCTAGCTTGATCAAAATGACACGGATATCTTGCACCATGGCCATGGTCATTTTTCGGAAGTTTTCGGCTTGTGCTTCTTCCTTACTGCGGAATTTAAGTTTGTCTAGTTTGCTAACACCTTCAACTAAGTCGGCAACAACACTACCAAAAGCACTGGCGATATCCTCATGGGATATTTCTGTGTCCTCAATGACGTCATGTAGTAAGGCTGCAATCAGTGCTTCATGATCTAAACGCATATCGGCAAGTATACGAGATACAGCAACAGGGTGAGTAATGTAGGGATCACCGCTACTACGACTTTGCCCATCATGACCCGAACGCGCCATAATGTATGCCTCTTGCATTTTCTCTACTTGATCTTGAGGCAGGTATTCACTGATTTTTAGCTTCAAACCCTCGAATAGATACACAAACTTACAATTTGTCCTACAAATAACATCGATAACTCGAATGTAAACGTCAAATGCAATGAATTCAAGGCATTAATGCATACCAGTGGCATTAAACTAACAATAATAAAAACAAACAGGGTAAATAGGAGGTTAATTGCTCAAATAATTGGAAAATTTGATAGGAAGAAACGAATGTTTCTCCCTGAAATCTAGATGTATTTTATACGTCGTCAGATAAAATGCTCGAAACAGAAGCAAATTCGGCTTGTTTTTGTGCTTGCTCTTCAAGAGCTGCTTCAGCTTGCAATGTATCAGCGTCTACTAAACCTTCTTCTATTTCACGTAAAGCAGTCACTGTTGGTTTGTCATTCTCAACATCAACCAAAGGTGTTTTGCCTTCAATAGCAATCTGGCGCGCACGACGAGCAGCGACTAAAACCAAGTCAAACCGGTTGCCAATTTTATCTACAGCATCTTCAACAGTAACGCGAGCCATATTTATCTCCGAAAAAAGTTTTAATCGTAGGTACTCTCACAGAGTCTTTAGACTCAGGCACCACTCCAAAAAAAGGTTGCGTAGTTTACTCTCTATTTATGCATTAGCCAAGTGATTAGTCTTGCATAGAGGCAAATAATGTTTTATGTCGTTGTGATTGTAGACGTTGAACCAATCGTTGACTCTTCACAATAGTTGATAAATCGCCCAGAGCGTTGTCAAAATCATCATTAACGACGATATAATCAAACTCATGATAGTGCGAGATTTCATCCCGTGCTTTTGCCATCCGATCAACGATAACTTCAGCGCTGTCTTGCTGCCTGTTATTTAAACGTTCCAACAAAGCCTGTTCAGAAGGCGGCGCTATAAAAATAGAAATCGTATCTGGTAACTGAGCTTTGACTTGCCTTGCTCCTTGCCAATCAATGTCCAAAAACACATCGACACCTTGGCTTAATGTCTGTTCAATAACCGGGCGCGATGTTCCGTAATAGTTACCAAAGACTTCAGCCCATTCAAAAAATGCCTCTTCTGAGATGAGTTTTTTAAATTCTTCATGCGTGACAAAGTGGTAGTGTTCACCATCAACTTCGTTAGGTCTAGGCGCTCTAGTCGTGTGTGAGACCGACACTTGCATCGGATATTCCTCTGTTTGATTTCCGTCCAACAAAGCACGTAACAAGCTAGATTTACCCGCGCCTGATGGCGCCGCTAAAATATAAAGATTTCCTGAGGTTACCGACATAAAAAAATACTATTGAATTCACCAAATAAAGTACAGTAATGTTAGCATAATCAACAATATACCCAAACCATACTTCTGATAGTTTATTACTCAAGGATCATTTTATGCCTGAACCCACCTTAGATTTTGTTGATGTTATGCCAGAAGCAGAGCACAACGCGACTGTTATTTGGCTGCATGGGCTAGGTGATTCAGGTAATGGATTTGCCCCTTTAGTGCCTGAATTGAAGCTACCTAAAGAGGCAGGTATTCGCTTTATATTTCCTCATGCACCGGTTCAACCCATTACTATTAACAACGGTATGCCAATGCGCGCTTGGTATGACATTCGTTCGTTATCAATCGAACAGCGGGCAGATGTTGATGGAGTCATTGAATCAGCGGAGAGTGTAAGACGTTTGATTGATAATGAAATCGAGAACGGTATAAAGCCGGAGAGAATCATATTAGCGGGCTTCTCTCAAGGCGGTGTTATAGCTTATCACTTGGGCTTGCGCTACCCCAAAACCTTAGCTGGCATATTGACCTTATCGACTTATATGAGTGAGCCAAACACGCTTGAAGAGCAAGGTAGCATTGAAAACAAGCAAACTCCCATTTTTGTTTGTCATGGACAACAAGATGAGGTTGTTCAAGCCTCATTGGGCAGGATGGCTTACGATGCACTTGTTAAAGCAGGATACGACGCCACTTGGAAGGACTATCCAATGCAGCATAATGTGTGTGCAGAAGAGATAAACGACATTTCACAATGGATCCAGCAACGTTTGGTTAAATAGCGCAAGATGTTGCAGTAAGTGGTTGTTTTCGTTCGTTATAAAATTGTGATGAAATAATTTTAAACGATAGCCGGTTTAGTCATCTACAATGTAAGTAGTTTGTATTAACACCGATGACGCGAAGCAGTGGCTCGAATGAGTACACAGTCCGCAGCCATCACTGTTCAATTAGTTCGGAGTGAAAAATGAAAAAAATTCAGTTATTAGTTCTTGCTTTGGCATGGCTGGTTGCATTGCCTGCACTTGCTGCAAAAGATGCAGTAAACACGAAAGGTTTTGGTAACAGCGCTGCAATAAAAGGCTATGACACTGTTGCATATTTTACCGAAGGTAAGCCAGTTGAAGGTTCTGAAAGCTTCACAACTCAGTGGCATGGTGCAACTTGGCAGTTCTCTTCTCAAGAGAATCTTGACTTATTTAAAGGCGATCCTGAGAAGTATGCACCTCAGTATGGCGGTTACTGTGCATGGGCAATGGCAGATGGCGATGGCAGAACTGCTGGTATCGACCCCGATGTATGGCACATATACGAAGGCAAGCTTTACTTGAACTTTAACAAAAGAGTTCAAAAAGAGTGGTTATCCACAAAGCTAGCAGACATTGCAGTTGCTGATAAGAACTACCCTAGCGTAACAGACGTTAAAGAGTTTAAATAAGCAAAATCACTATTCTCCAATGAAGGCCTGCATAAACGCAGGCTTTTTTTATGCCTGCGTAGCCTCATTTAGCCTCCTTGATGTACCTCACTGATCTGGTATTACTGCATATTCAACAATTGAATGTTAAAATAGCGAATGGCTTACACCAAGAACATTAAATTAATGTGGTAACTCAGCGAGAGTTGAAATGTATTGGGTTTAGGGGTGGTGTCAGCGGTTTATTTGTATAAACCAAGGCAGCACAACAACACGTTAATGCCTTTGAAACTCGCTTGAAAGGATAATCATGACTCAGCGCACAATTCGCATAGCTACTAGAAAAAGCGATCTGGCTTTATGGCAAGCTCATTACGTCAAAAGTTTATTGCTTAGCAAACACCCCCAATTGACAATAGAACTGGTCCCAATGAGCACACAGGGTGACAAAATATTGGACACGCCATTAGCTAAAATTGGTGGTAAGGGGTTGTTCATTAAAGAGTTAGAAGTTGCCATGCTCGAAGGCAATGCTGATATTGCTGTGCATTCAATGAAAGACGTACCCGTACAATTCCCCGAAGAGTTTACGTTAGCCACTATCTGTGAGCGTGAAGACCCTCGCGATGCCTTTGTTTCCAATAAATATGCGTCTATCGATGCTTTACCTCAAGGTGCCAAAGTCGGGACATCAAGTCTAAGAAGACAGTGTCAACTGAAAGCAAACCGCCCTGATCTAGACATTGTCGATTTACGTGGCAACGTCAATACACGTTTAGCCAAATTAGATGATGGGCAATACGACGCTATTATTTTGGCCGCAGCTGGTCTTATTCGCTTAGATATGCAAGACAGGATTACGGACTATATCTCCCCCGCAGACTCGTTGCCTGCTGTAGGTCAAGGAGCGGTTGGTATTGAGTGCCGAAAGGATGATCAAGAATTGATTGCTCTTTTGCAGTCTATCGCCCATCAGGAAACAACTTTGCGGGTTCGGGCTGAGCGCGCCATGAACAACAAATTGCAGGGTGGTTGCCAAGTGCCTATTGCTGGATACGCAGAGCTGGTGGATGAGCAGATTAACATGAAAGGCTTAGTCGGTAGTTTGAATGGTGAAACGTTATTGGTAGCAAATAAAACGGGGCCTGTTGACGATCCAGAGTCTATAGGTATTGCCATTGCTGACGCGTTATTGAATCAAGGTGCTGCCGACATCTTAAATGCACTGCATTAATAAATAACGACGCGCCTGTGCAGTCTGCTCTCATCATTCGTCCAGATGGCAAATGTCAGAAGACGGTGGAAGCCTTCTTAAAGCAAGGAATTAAAGCTTTTGGCTTACCTCTGATTAGCGTGAAAGCAATTGAGCCTGTTTGTTATGACGTTAGACATCAGCTGACAAGTGCAAATGGGCCCGACATCGTAATTTTCACTAGTACTTATGCTGCAAAGTTTGTTATTAAGGCAATGCAACAACAAGATTGGCCAGAAACAACTAACATCATTGCAATTGGCGAAGGCACAGCAAGCACCTTGATAACTGCTGGAATTACAGTTCGAACACCGGATGTTGCTTCTAGCGAAGGCTTGCTGAATATGAATGACTTGTTAGATGTGAGTGGCATGCATATAGCTATAATCAAAGGTGTTGGTGGAAGAACATTGTTAAAACAGCGTTTAAGCCAATTAGGTGCGAGTGTTACCAACTTTGATTGTTACGAAAGGCTTCCTAACCTAGCAGTGATAGAGCAATTAGGTCAAAATGAGGCAAAAGCAGAGTGCGTCGTTGCCACGAGTGGAGAACTTATCGAATTGGCTTTGATGCATTTAGATGATGCATGGCGCTTAAAAACGTGGGTTGTTGTTAGTGAGAGAACTGCAGAGATAGCTCGCGAGAAAGGTATTGAGGATGTGGTTGTTAGTCCATCGGCACGTAACGAGGATCTCTACACGACTTGCCAAAAATTATGAATATTGGAGTATTGCATGACAGATAAGCCTGAAGCTGATATTTCTTCGGTGTCAAAAAAGTCAGATGATGTCAAAGATAAACAGCAACAAAAGCTTGATCAATTAAAAGAAGAAGTACAAGAGTCTGCGACAAAAAAAGCAACTTCTAGTACTTCTGTATCTGATGCCGTGGATACAACAGAGAAGAAGATCGCTACTCCCAAAGCACCTAAGAGCAAGAATCAAGTAACTCAACCTATCAAAACGAAAGCTTTATGGCTTGTGACGCTATTCAACTTGTTGCTGATCCTGAGTTTGGCTGGTGGGGGCTATTGGTTTTGGCAACAAACAGAAAATCAAAAACATGCAACACAAACGAGTATTAATCAGCAATTTCAAAGCCAGCAACAACAGCTTGATAGCGCGTTGGTTCAATCGCTTAAACAGCTGAACGACAATACCTCAGATGCTTTGAAACCCGTTTTTGACCAGCTTAATACGGTGTCGTTAAAAGCGGATGCAACGCAAGCGAGTATCAGTGAGATTTCAGGGCGACGTCCAAGCGACTGGTTACTTGCAGAGGCTGATTATTTAGTGCGTATGGCTGGTAGGAAGCTATGGTTGGAGAATGATACCCCAACAGCGGTGCTAATGTTACAAACCGCAGATCAGCGCCTAGCAGACATTAATGATCCAAGTTTGATTCCGATAAGAGAGCTCATTGCTAGCGATATTGTCAACGTCCAGCAAGTTAACCAAGTTCCTATAACCGCTATTGCATTAAAGATAACCGGTTTGATTAAGAGTGTTGATAGCTTGCCTCTTGATATGGTGAATTTACCAGAGGCTGAGGACAGTGTGGTCAATGACGAATTAACCGACTCTGTCAGTGATTGGCGTGCTAATTTGTATCGAAGCTGGCGTAAAATCGCTGATGACTTTGTCTCAGTCAGACGGCGAACAGACTCAATACAGCCGCTTATGTCAGCTCAGCAACAATGGCTAACACGAGAAAAACTAAAGCATTACCTACTGCAATCACAAACGGCGCTACTCAGTAACGATCAGGTGCTTTTTTCAGAGTTTCTGGGGTTAGCAGCTGATTCGATATCGTTATTCGACGAACAGAATTATCGAGTTAGTAGCATCAAGAGAGAATTAGATAGTTTGAAGCAAACCGATATTAAGCAAAACTATCCATCGCGCTTAGAAGCACAACTCGTTCTAGAAGATGCTTTAAAAGCGAGGACTCGCGGTATTGTTCCTGCTCTACAGAGTAGTCCTTTATGATTGCTCTATTGATTCTCTTAGCATTATTAGTCATAGGTCTGGTTGCAGGGCCCTATCTTATTGGGCAAAAGGGCTATGTGCTTATCGCACTTGATAACTGGACGATTGAAATGAGCGTTGTCAGTCTCATGATTTTAATTCTCGGAGCTATTGTTTGTTTTCTCATTCTAGAATGGTTTTTTAAGAAAGTTTGGTATGCGTTCTCTGGTTCACAGAAATGGTTTAGTGGTTGGACAGACAGAAAACACAATAAAGCCTTTACTCAAGGTTTGGTCGCGTTGGATGAAGCCAATTATGCTGAAGCAGATAAGCAGCTATCGACTGTTGGCGATGGCAAGTTCGCCGGTGTCGAATTACTGGCAGCCGCACAAGCCGCTAATAATTTAGGTGACTCAGACAAAGCGGTGAGTTTGTGGGAAAAAGCACAAAATGAGAAGGCGAGTCGATTAGCGGCCACCATTCATCTTATTGAGCATCATATTAAACAACGGAACCCGAGCGAAGCTATTGCATTGATAAAACAACTTCCTGAAAAAGAACAGAAAAATCAGAGAGTGGTGACTTTATGGGTGCAAGCGTTAGCAAATAGCGGACAATGGCAAACCCTCAAAGACAATTTGTCAGGCTGGAAAAAGCAGCTATCGAATGAAGATTATCAATACTGGATGAAGCAAACGGCTCAAGGTTTTTATGCGGAACTAGCCAGTCGTGAGGGCGCAAATCCACTAAAGCAGTATTGGCAGAGTTTACCTAGGAAAACGCGCAACGATCCAGCTCAACAATCGGCTTACATTGAGCAGCTTATTGGGCAAGGTATGTTTACTGACGCAGAAGAAAGTCTACTGGCCTTCCAATCCAAACAGCTTAACCCTTTATTAGTACCTTTATTTCGCCAGTTGCGTTTAACGAATCCTACAGCCAGCCTTAAACGGATTGAGGGGTGGTTGAAAAAAGACAGCGAAAATGCTGAGCTACTGTCTATCCTAGGACAAGTCGCGTTTAATGCAAAAGACTGGGAATTAGCAGAAAAAGCGTTAGCCAAGGCTATTCGTCTGACATCAGATAACAAAGATATTCTGCTCTTGGCGCGCATAAAAGAACAACAACAAGATCCGTCTGAAGCGCTTGCTTTATACAAACAAAGTTTGCAGATTTGATTCAAGGAATTTACTCATGTCACAGCAATATGCTTTCATTTTTGACATAAATGAACCGCAACAATTTGAAGCGATTTTTGGTCAAGAAGTAACAGAGCGAGCTTGGCAGGATATTCAGCAATCAACTTTTTCCGCAATTGGCAAGTTGCTCAGTCGGTACCAATTTACTCAGTTATTCCAATGCAAAGAAATAGGTCAATGTCATGGTTTTTTTGAACCAAAGAAGCAAGATGCTTTGTTGGATATTGAAGAGCAAAAGCCGGTTATCATAGACAATGCGCGCAAACTTATACGAGAGGTTTTCATTGAACAACTAGGGTTGGCAACCGGTCGTAAGCTTTCGTTTAGTGTTGCTATTGCGACGTTACCGAGTACGTTCGCTAAAGAAAGCTTCAGCGAAGGAGCGTTTGACGCGATTAAATTAAGTGCTCTAGAAGACGTTAAAGCACTTCAGTTAAATGATCTTGATGACGATATGTCCCCCTATGCACCTATTAATCGAGCCCAGTTTGAGCAAGTCCTCATCAGTAAATCCATCCAAACGCATTTCCAATCTATTGTTAGTTTACCTGCAGGCGATATTGTTGGTTACGAAGCTCTAACACGCGGACCTGAAGAGAGTGAAATCCAGCGAGCAGACTTATTGTTTAATAGTGCTGCCCATTTTGGTTTAACAGATCAGCTTGAACTCTTATGCATTGAGAAGGCGTTAGGCTGGGTGCCTCGTGTACCGGAACACTTATGGGTATCGTTGAATATTGGACCGAGCCTACTCATGAGTCAGCAATTCGAACAATTATTGAATCAAGCGAGTATAAAACCTATTTTGCCTCGATTGGTTTTTGAGTTGACGGAGCACCTACCTTTAGAGCACGCCGAAGAGATCAAAGAGCGTGTCTTGTCGTTGAAGCAACGAGGTATTCGCTTATCACTCGACGATACAGGCTGTGGCTTTTTTGACTTAGATACGGTCGAGCAACTCAGGCCTTCCATGGTTAAACTCTGTATTACTGTCATTAAGCGTATACAAGGTCGTGATCAAGTGGCAGAAGAAATTAAACAGACGAGGTTACGCATTGCTGAACTCGACGGTATCACACTAGGTGAAGGCGTCGAAACACAAGAACAACGAGATGTGCTGGAATATTGCGGTGTCAGTTTGGCTCAAGGGTATTTATTTGATCGCCCAGCTGAGGCGTCCACGCTCTTTCAGTAATTGCCGGGTATCTATCATTCGTGAATACAATCAAGAGCTTCCTTCCAATAAGTGATAGATCTGCGTCTATATTGATATTGGGTAGTATGCCTGGTGTAGCCTCCCTTAATGCACATCAGTATTACGCCCATCCACGTAATGCATTTTGGCCAATTATGGCTAACATTTTTGATTTTGATGTTAACCTGACTTATGACGTTCGAATAGAAAAGCTCATCGCGTCAGGTGTCGCTGTTTGGGATGTTCTCAGTGAGTGTATTCGCCCCGGTAGCCTTGATAGCGATATCAAAGCAGGTTCGAGAATACCCAATGACTTCGCTACCTTTTTCAAAGAGCATTCAGATATTAAGGTCGTGGGTTTTAATGGCCAAGAGGCACAGAAGAGTTTTAAAAAATATGTTCTTCCTAAAGTAAATTGTGATGGTGTTTGTTTTGTGCAGCTCCCTTCAACGAGTCCCGCACATACCTTGCGTTTGGAAGAGAAAACGCAAATATGGCGAGACAAGTTATGCCAATAGAGGGATCACTGAGCGACGACTTTAATTTTTTCTCGTGAGTCAGACGAAAGTACAAAATCTATCTGCACTTCAGCACTAATAGTGTTACCCGTTGGGTTGTCATACTCCCATTGACTTAAAGCAAGTTTTGCGTTGTGGTCAAATACCTTCTCTGGAACAGAACCGATAACCTTTACATTTGAGACACTGCCCTGAGGGTCGACATCAAAGCTCATAATAACCGCTCCTTCGATACCTTTTTCAGCTGCTTCTATCGGGTATTGTGGATTGACGCGCATAATGGGTTTGAGGTCACTTGATGTGTGTGAAACTTTCGCATTTGCTAGCGTTAACATAGCACCTAATAACAAGATGCTAACGACAGCAGCTGAGCGCCCAACAAAGCTCGACGCATTGTTGCTCTTCAATTGTACTAGACGTTCTTTAAGCATGGCTTTTTCTCCAAAGCTGAGTTGGTTCAAGGTAAAGATAGGTAGAGGGCTGCTGCTATTGAGCAGTGCCTTGGCATAGCGCAATCGTGTCTGCTTGCTCTCCCCTTGTAGTGCAATTTGATCGCAAGACAGTTCTTGTAGTAGACGGAACCTACGATAAGCTCTCCAGAAAATAGGGTTGAACCAAAAAACAGACAGTAAGGTCAGTGCTAACATATTCCATAAAATATCTCGGCGCTTAAGGTGCACTAGTTCGTGTTTCAATATAAGACTTTGCTGTTCTTGATCGAATAAGGTCGTGAAGTTGGATGGCAGGACTAAGGTTGGAAAGAGCAGTCCCTCAACATAAGGGCTACTGTTTTCTTGCGCGAAACGTAATTTTATCTTTGATTCTGTCAGGCCAAAATCAGAATTCAGATTGAATGGCGTTACCTCATCGCCACTTTTTCTGCTCTTTTTAGAAACTAAACTTACGCCTCTACTGTGAAGGACAAACACATAACCCAATATAGCCACAAACCCTAACATCCATAGAATACTCAAGGTTTCGCTGAATGAGGAAGCGTGAGAAGCCAGCTCGCTGGCCTGCGTTTTAGCTGAGACAACAAAAGCTGGGACAGGACTTTTATGCAACCCTAACGAAAAATCAATAGTGCTGATACATAAGCTAAGCGGCACAACAAGCCAGAGTAGATAATGATTGCTTGGCCCTATTTTTTTAGTTAACCATGATCCACTGACTATTAGCAGGCAGAGTATTGAGGTGATTAATAGCGTTTGCTCAACAAGCCAATTAATCATTTTCTTGCTCCCATTGATCAATAAGTTGCTTCAGCTCCTGAATGTCTTCTTTCTTTAGCTTATTTTGCTGAGCAAACATGGCAATCAATGGGGAAACTTTTCCTTTGAAAAAGCCACCAATAAGGCTGTTACTCTGCTGAAGTTGATAGTCATGTTGGCTGACAAGCGGGTAGTAGAGGTATTTCCTTCCTTCCTTTTGAAAAGCAATGGCTTGTTTCTTTACTAGACGGCCAATGAGCGTCTTAACGGTTTTTTCATGCCAATCTCCATGCTCATTCAGGCGCTCGACTATCTCGCTGGACGTTATTGGATTGCTTTGCCAAATGGCTTCTAAGACTTTGAGTTCTGTTTTACTGATGTCAGTCATTTGGATGCTCCTACCTCTTTATTTTTAAAGATTACATGTGTAATTATTGAAAGTAAAGAGGTAGAGAGAAAGAGACACACAAAGTCATGCTAATTTGCATAAGTGTTGTGGTTGCCCTCCACTAAGTTTAGGTTAACGAAAAGTAATCGGCACGCTGTTTGAGTGTCTTTGCCAAGGTATTGAGTTCATTAGCTGATTCTTGGTTCTGGTTTAGGAAGCGGTTAGCTGCATTAGCCATTTCATCTGCCGTTATAGAAGCTTCAGCTATTTGGTTGGCCGCATAGTCGATAGCTTCAATTTGGCTTGTAGATGCTTTCACAACTTGCCCTACTTTGCCTCTTGAGCTATTCGCTTGATGCTCAATGTCTTGCAGTAGTTGTGAAGAGTTAACGGTCAATTCTAATCCCTTCTTTATTTGCGGAAGGCTGCTTTCCATTGTTTGCATCGTAGCGCCTGTTTCCTTTTGCACTTCTGACAGCATGACTTCTATTTCGGACGTAGCCTCTCCTGTTCGTGCAGCTAAGCTGCGCACCTCATCTGCCACTACAGCAAAACCGCGGCCTGTTTCACCGGCTCTTGCCGCTTCTATAGCAGCATTCAGTGCCAGCAAATTCGTTTGATCAGAGATCTCACTGATCACGTGAGTAATCCCACCAATGTCCCGAGTTCTTTCCTCCAGCTTTTGAATTTTTTCGACCGCTGCTGAAACCACTGATAAGACCTGCCTAATTTCGGATTCTGTTGCCTTCAATTCACTGTTTCCTCGCACAGATGAATTCAAGGTGTCTCCAGAGTTTTGCTCGGTTTCTGCCAGTAACGCAGAAACATCATTGTTTATCATTTTAACGTCGTCTAATTTATTCGTCGCGTTATCAACTAACTGTCGCTGTTTAGTTGTAAAGTTGACTAGCTCAGTGGATCCCTTTGATGTGGTCTCCGTTTGCAAATTTATGCGGCTTGAGGCTTCGTTAATCCCTGCAATAGTCGTTCGAAGTTGATTTTGCATCTTTTCTAAGCTGCCAAGAACACTACATTCGTTGTGATGGGTGAAATTCTGACTCAAGTCGCCGTCAGCCATTTTGCCAAGTATGCGGACGATGTCATGTGGCTCACCGCCAAGTGATCGACTAAGACTAATCACAACGATGATTACAATCAGTAGGCCAGATATGACAGATATTGACGTTGCCGTATACATTATGCCGGAAAAAGCGTGACTCCTTTCTCTGACTAAAGTTGTCTCTACAACATTCTTGGCTTCTTGTAAGTCAATGAATTGGTTGATGACTGTTAACCACTCAGTGAAAGCAGGTCGTGCTTGAGTGAGAAGTAACTGATTAGCAGCTTGCATGTTGCCTTGGCGCTGCAGCCCAATAATTTGTTCAACTAAGGGTAGCGTCTTCTTCTCGACACTTTTTATTTTGCTTAAGATGTGTCTTTCTTCGTTACTCGCACCTCCTGCCATAATGTTATCTAGTGGGCCAGAAGAATCTTCATAAAATTGCTCAAGTTCTCTTATGTCATTGATTACTCCTTGCACATTCTCAGGATTATCAAATAAGACAACATCACGAATTGCGATGGCCCTATCATGAACACTGCCTCTAAAGTTAATGGCATAACGTTGCTTCACGCTGTTGCCTTCATTGATAACGCGCATCTTTTCATCAATAAAGGCAACGTTTCTGGCACCGACTAAAGTGATGGTTATCATCATTAAGAGAATGAAGCCGAAGCCTAGGAACAACCTTAGCTTGATTGAAAGTTTATTCATTGGTAACGCTACTCGTTTTTATAGTTAATATTATAAGTATAATCGTTATAAATTATAGATCCAACTAATCGCTGTACATATAAGAAACCTAATCAATTTAATCTGTTTTTTCGATTAATACTTGTCATAGGTAAGATATTTCAACCATCCTGATGTATTCATTGTGTCACCTAGCTGCTCATGACTCAGGTGTCGACTTCGACCTTCATAACGGTTCATCGTGTTGCCCTAATCGGATACGGTCTGTATTTACAATTCCCATTTCTAGGTGATTGTAGGTTGATGATCGATAAAATTTATACTGATTGCAGGTGCTATTATCTGGAAGGGCAGGTTACTTATTATTATTCAATTGAGCTGAACAAACTCATCAAAATTGCCATCTTATTATCGGAATATCATGTATGTAGAATAATGACAAATGAAATTGTTTATGGGAGAGGATAATGATAAAGCACGTCCCTTTTGAGCAACTAGGTAAAGCTAATCACGGTTGGCTCAAAGCAAATCATCATTTTAGTTTTGCTCATTACTATCGGCCAGATCGTATGGCATTTGGTAAAGTGCGTGTTATTAATGATGACTGGATCGCGCCGGGAGCAGGCTTTCCTCCTCACCCACATAACAACATGGAAATTATCACTCTTGTTCGTAGTGGTGAGGTTACACATGAAGATAATGCAGGTAATCGAGGCGTGACAAAAAGTGGCGAAGTGCAAGTGATGAGCGCGGGCTCGGGGATTGTGCACTCTGAGTATAACTTGTCGAATGAGCCCTTAACGCTGTATCAAATATGGATAGATACCAATACACAAAATGTTGCGCCGCGCTGGGACAGTCGACCGTTTCCTAACGAATTCGCACTTACTTTACCTCTATTGGTGTCGGGCTATACAGAGGATAGAGATGATGCGCTATTCATTCATCAGTATGCGCGTATCTACGGAGGCAAAGTTGCGAAAGGAGTGACCATTGAACATGCCATTACTGATCAAGCCTATGTTTTGGCTTCCAGTGGATCATTCGACGTTATCGAGGATGATGAGAGGGTCATACTTAGAAAAGGTGACGGTGCGGAGGTTACTCAGTCAAGTCGTATACAGATTAAAGCACGAGAAGACAGCGAAATTATTGTGATTGATGCGCCTACTCATTAAGGTTTGTTGAGGAAAATCTCAACCTAACAAACATCGTTAGGCTGAGAACATAATGTTAAAGCGTTTTATAGTTTATCGACTTTGTACTGCGATCCAACTAAACCATAAAATATGATGAATAAATAGCACATCATCGGAAGGATGAAAGACAGCTGCAAGCCAACAGCATCGGCAATCGCACCTTGTATAACAGGTACTATGGCTCCCCCCACAATAGCCAAACAAAGTAGGCCTGACCCTTTACTGGTATATCGACCTAAATCTCTCAAAGCAAGGCTGAAAATAGTTGGGAACATAATAGAGTTGCAGAAACCAACTAATAATATGGACCACATAGCCAGACTACCAGAGGTCATCACAGCTGTTAGGATCAACAACACTGATAAACTAGCATTGATGCCAAGTAATAGGCCAGGTCGGATTTTCTGCATCAAAGCTGCACCAATAAATCGGCCAACCATTGCACCGCCCCAGTAATAGGTGAGATAAGATGCAGCGGCAAGTTCTTCAAGCCCAGCAACAGACTCTTCAGCAAGAAAGTTTATGATAAAGCTACCAATGGAAACCTCAGCACCAACATACATGAAGATGCCGATCACACCCCAAAACAGTGGGCGACTTAATTGCATTAAGGCAGCAAAAGACCGATCGTCGCTTTGATCTTCTGCTTGATCCGCGGCTGTTTGTGGGAATGCCATACGCATCATAAAGACGGCAATAAAGAACAGCGCACCAGCCAAAACCACATAGGGCAATATGACGGTATCTGCGCCTGTACTCTCAGAACCTGATACAGAAGAGAATATAAGGTAGCCACCTAAACTTGGCGCAATAGTCGTCCCCAATGAGTTGAACGCTTGTGTCAACGTTAGCCGACTTGACGCACTCGCCGGATCACCCATCAAGGTAACCATAGGGTTTGCTGATACCTGCAAGATGGTGACACCACCTGCCAAAATAAATAAGGCACCCAAGAACATCGCGTACACTTCAAGCTTTGCTGCAGGAATAAACAACAAGCAACCAACAGCTGCAATGCTTAAACCAACGCCAATGCCTTTTTGGAAACCAATTTTATTGACCAACCAACCTGCCGGTACAGAAACCAGAAAGTAAGCGCCAAAGAAGCAGAACTGGATTAAGGTTGCTTGGGTGTAACTCAAACTAAAGACACCTTTCAAATGAGGTATCAGAATGTCATTGAGTGCCGTTATGAATCCCCACATAAAAAATAGGGACGTCAGTGCGATTAGCGGCCACTTGGAGTGAATTTGCGAGTCAGGCGGCACAACAGAGCCTTTAGTATGAGTCGGTGTCATCGTTCTATCCTATCTATTATACCAATCCGTATTGATATTACTGTTAATACGTTAAGCCATGGCCATATTTAAATAGCGGTATGTAACCGGTTTCACCGGTGTTCTTAGAAACATCTTCAAGGCTTGCAGGCCAAGATACAGGTAACTTACCTGTTGGTTTATGTGTACCAAACAGTACATCTGCAACACCGTGAGCTTCGGTTCCTGGCAACCAAGCGGCAACTAACGCATCCCACTGGGGTAATTCGTCACTGATCAATAAAGGGCGACCAGAAACTAATACAACCAAGACAGGAACACCTGTCGCTTTGATCTGAGCAATGGTATCGAGTTGCTCGGTACTCAACGTTAAAGGTTGGCAGTTTTTACACGGTTGTTCGTTATAATCCCCTAAACCTTCAGCATAAGGTTTTTCACCGACAACAACGACAGCAACATCGTGACCTGCCGCGCCTTGCCCATCTTCAGAAAAAGTAACATTTTTAGCGTGCTGTTTAATACCTTCTAAGATAGTTGTGCCTTGAGTAATCGCGCCGTCACCACCTTGCCATTCAATCGACCAACCACCTGACTGTAAACCAATGTTGTTGGCGTGTGAGCCTGCAACAAACACTTTAGCGTCAGCTTTTAGTGGTAGCAGGTTGTCATTTTTTAGTACAACTTGGGATTCTCGTACGGCTTGAAGAGCAAGTTTTCTGTGCTCATCATTACCAACAACACCTTCAAAGTTTGGCATTCTGTCATTAGCCATAGGTGAGTCGAATAAGCCTATTCTGACCTTTTGTGTCAATATACGTGTTACCGCATCATCGATACGTTGCATGGGGATTTCACCTGCATTCACAGCGGCTGTAATGTCGGTAATGTATTCGCGCCAGAATTCAGGCTCCATAGCCATATCTAGGCCAGCATTAATAGCTTTCACGATACGACCACGGTTTGTATCTGCGGCAATCTCTTCAATGGCTTGCCAATCTGATATGACGAATCCGTCAAATCCCAGTTCGCCTTTAAGTACTGTGTTGTTCAAATAGGCATGCTCATGCATTTTTAAACCAGCATAACTACTGTATGAAAACATTACTGAACCAACACCTTGATCGAATGCATTCAAATAAGGAGCGATATGAATATCTCTCAATTCTTGTTCGCTTATACGTGTATCGCCACGATCGATAATATATTCATGATCACCGGTACCATAAGTTGTACCGCCATCACCGACCCAATGTTTAGCAGTAGCCAAGACCAAACCTGATTCCTGCATCCCTTTAACATAAGGCCCGGAATAGCTTACGCCAATCTCTGGATTCTCTCCGTAACACTCGTACGCACGGCCCCAACGTTTGTCTCTAGAAACACATAGAGCGGGTGCAAAATTCCAGTGTATACCTGTCGCTGCGACTTCTGCTGCTGTTGCTCTGCCAATTTTTTCCATCAACTCAGGGTTACGCATTGCACCCAAGCCAACATTGTGCGGGAAAAGTGTCGCATTCTTCACATTGTTGTGACCGTGAACAGCATCTGTTCCATAAATAAAAGGAATGCCCAGACGAGTGCTCAGTGCAGCTTCTTGATAAGTATCTATCATGTTGCGCCAATCTTCAGGACGATTTTCCCCTGGAACAGAGCCACCGCCATTAAGTACAGAACCTAAAAAGTAGGTTTTTATGTCTTCTGGTGTGACATTATTGCGTTCAGCTTGGGTCATTTGCCCTATTTTTTCCGCCAATGTCATTTGAGACACAAGGCTTTGAACAAACAGCTCAGGTGTCGTTTCATTTAATGATGGCGTTTCAACACTCTCTGTTGTGGTGGTTTGTTGTGGCTGATTACAACCATACAAACCGACCAACAAACAGACAGCTAACGTAGTTTTGACTTTTCTCAACAGAAAATCTCCTTCATAAAACGGAAAACCGGTATAAGTGCCAAATGGCATGTCCCGGTTTAATCAATTATCTTAAAATTTATTACTTAACGGTGCTTTTTGAGCACCACCTCATCAAAAACTGAAGCGTCTATATAGCCGAGGTTTTTGTCTCCATTGACAGGCTTAATTTCATGCGAGGATAAAAAGTGTTCACGCTCCTCACTGCCATCATTGTCACAATACGCCACCATAAACCCTAGCTTTTTACCTTCCTGTAATGTCACGGACTGATTATGCGATGCATCGGTATACGTGTCGTCGTAAAGCCTTATCGCTAACTCCCAAGTCATGTTAAATGGTGGTGTTTTGCTGCGCTTCCATGCCGATTGGATATGCTCATTTAGAATGCGTACATTAGCAGAACCATCAGAGTTGTTTGGTCCGATATCAACGACCTGATTATCTAAGGCAATATGGTAAGCAAATGCATTGTCATTGCGCAGGTGTTCGCCACCGGATCTATCCTCATCAATGAAGATTTCAAGGCAGTCGTCATCCCAATAGTTCTGTTTAGGATCTGGGTGAGCGTCAAACAATACGTCGTCTTGAATCTCTGCTAGCAAGTACAAATAACCGTTATCCCATCGCAAGGTATAACGACCACTAAAATCTTCAGTCGATGGGTAGTCACCTAACACATGCTGATCAATGGCGTACCATGGCCCGTCCCGCCATATTGACTCGGATTTTACACCGTCAATTACAGGAGCCTGCTTGACGAAAGCAGCCTCATCGGCATTGACTGAGATAGCGAGAAATGCGCTTAGAATAACGCTTTTGTTTAAAAGACTATGCATGAGTTTCCCTAAAATCTTCAATATGTTTAAGGCAATCGGCCACGATAGCATCAATGGGCCTATCTGCATCAACAATACATTCATTGATTTCTTGTTGCAGTGGCTCAAGATCATCGAATTGGCTTTGGAGTAATGAAACGGGAAAGAAGTGCCCTTCACGTTTCTCAAGACGGGCTGCGAGCACTTCAAAGTTTAGATCTAAAAACAAGAATAGGGTTTTGCAGTTAAGTGTGTTGAACCTCTGCCTTTGTTGACGTTTCAGTCCTGAATAAGCCATGACCATTGAATCATTATTTGTCGCTTTTTGCGTGACAGTGGCGCATAGCCTATCAATCCAGCCTTTCCTTAAATCATCGTTTAAAGGTAAGCCCTGTCGCATACGTTCTACAGCTTCATCACTGTGGTAGTTATCAGCCTCGATGAACGCCATATTGAGTTGCTCTGCTAGCAAGGTAGCGAGTGTTGATTTTCCTGAACCAGCCACGCCCATAACAATAATGAGATATGAGCAATTTTTCTTGTCAGGCATGGCTTACCTTACTTTCACAACTCTTCGCTAACTTAACGACAACGTGGTAGGTTTTTTCAGGAATAATAGGGGTAATGGTATTGCCATTTAAGGGTTTACCATCAACTTCAATATAGGTGTCCTGAATCTTCAGACAGCGTTGATAAACAACATCGAACGTCGCCCCTCTAAATTGCCGTTTAACTTTGGCATGGTCCCATTCGTCAGGCAGCTGCGGAGTGATCTCTAAACCAGATTCATGACCTTTTAACCCAAACAAGCCTTCAACCAAACTGCGGTAATACCATGCGACCGTACCAGTATTGAACAGCTGACTCGACTTACCTGCTGTTCTCGGATATTGGTGATAAGCACCACGATAATAGTTAGGTATATAGACAGGCAATTGCCCTTTAACCGAGGCGTCACTGTCATCTACCAGCATCTTGCGTATTGCAGAAAAAGCGCGTTGGTTTTCACCAGCTTGGTACAAGCTATAGATATAAAAAGCTGAAGCATGATTATAAACCGAGCCATTTTCAGCAACACCGGCAGACTTTTGCGTTACTCTGCCTATGTCTCTTTCAAATGATGTGTAGCTCGGTGCAAGAAGCATCGGGCCATAGGGTGTATCGAGTTGTTTATCTATCTGCTCAAGCATGCTACGTATTTTTTTCGAATCTGCAGCGCCTGAAAGTATCGACCATGTTTGCGGATTTAGGAAAATTCTTCCTTCGCTGTCTTTTGAAACACCAAATAATCGACCGTCATCAGTTATACCTCGCCCATACCATTGTCCATCCCAACAATGCTTATTAATGGCGTCATTAAACTTGTCAGCTTCCATCGTCCAACGTTGATTGCCCAATGTATCTTCACTTTTTAGACAAATCTCTCCCCATAAGCCACAGACATAAGCAGTTGCTAGCGTGAGCCAAGCCGAGACGCCTTTACCTTCAACGCCAACCATATTCATTGGGTCACACCAGTCACCTTGATAAATATAGCTGAGTGAGCGGTGATCTACATGACTAATAAGGTGTTCCATCGCTCTATGGATGTGGTCAAAAATACTTTCTTGCTTATCATTGTCGCTGTATTCACAGGTCATCTGCAATATATCGAAATCACCCGTTTCTTTGAGGTAAGTTGATAGGAAAATAACCAACCAAACGTTGTGGTCAGAATGTGGAACCGTATTGATGTATTTCAGTTCAGCATCGGGGTGCAGCAAAATGCCGTCTGGCATAGCACCGTCATACGACTGTTGCCTTAATGCAGTTAGAAAAGCTTGCTTTGATGCGGAAGGGTCGAGGAAGATCATCCCCATAGAGTCTTGTAAAAAGTTACGCGTCTGAGGGTCTGTGGTTAATCGGTTAGATTCGCCGTGATAGGACATTTGGCGTGGTAACCAGTGATTCACAAAATGGTCAAAAGCGCTGTCTGGCGTTTCAATACCTGAAAGGCTTTGATGTTGTGCATCTGTCCTTGCAACGCCCTCATTTCCGTGAGCTAAATAACGCGATATCACCTGCTTAATTTCTGCGTGATCTTTCGCTGGGCCGAACAACCAGGTGAATGTTTCTGTAGAGTCTGCAGTGAGGTTTAACCTGTATTGCATAACAGCCGCGGGTACTTCGTAATGCGCATCGATGTTAGGTAAGGTTTCTTTGGTCAGCGCATCAGGGCATCGCAACCCGCCTTCACCTTCAAATAAAGATTGTTGAGCTAACCAAGAGTCAGGCTTTCTGTCAGAGTAAAGGTAAGTTAAATCTTTATAGCTTTCTATTTTTTCTAACTCATCGACTTTTTGATAGGGCGTGATACAACTTGCGACGATAGCATTCAAATCTTCGCTATAGTCAGCTGACTGGTTCATCCAAGACATATAACCAATAGTAAAGTATGGATAGATACTCAGTTTATGATCGACGTTACTTTTGTTTGTTACTTGTAAAGACCAGTGCTCCGCTGCTTGATCGCCCAACAAGGCTAGCGTGAGTTTAAATTCAATACCTTTGATGTTAATCAACCACTCTAAAGACTCCGCATGATGTGTAAAAACATAATGATCATGTTCTTTGCGCACAGGCTCATAGGGCAATGAGAAAAGTTCGCCGGACTCTTCATCTTTGACATAGAAGAAACGCCCCGAGTGGCTTGGATAATAATGGTGCTCAGGCTGCATAAAGGTTTTGCCTTCAATTGCAGGGCCATAAGCATATTTTGCTGGTTCAGGTTGCATGTGTTGTGAAACAGCATACCCACGACAATTCATTTGAATCATCAGCTTTTTATTCCACAAAAAGCCGCCCGCGCATGGCATCAGCGTTGGTGAATACAGTGAGACACTTCCATCATCAGCTGAACACTGAAAGACGATATCTTTTTTCATCTTAAAGTGTCTCTCCTGCTTTTCTTTCCTGCAATTCACGTTGAACGCTGTCTAATTGCTCTGCGTCGAGTGAGTAGAGACGAGCAAACCAAACAGACACTAAAGCAAACACGCCAGGGATGATGGTCATCAATAACACAATGCCATGATTCGACTCACTGGTTTGTGCTTGATTGGCCACATAGCCCATGACACTCAGCACGCCACCTATAGTGGCACCTGCGATCGCTCCCCCAAGTTTTTGTGAGAAAGCTGCCGCTGCGAAGACCATGGCTGTCGCCCTGCGACCTGTTTTCCATTCAGCATAATCTGCGGTATCTGCATACATAGAGAAAACAAGCGGGGATTTAGGCCCTAGACATAATCCGATAGCACCTTGGATCACAAACATCAGAACAATGCTGTCTTGCGGAACGAAATAAAAAGCAAAAGATAGTACCGTCACCAAGCTCATTAAAATTATGAGTAAGCGTTTTTTGTCAAAAATGCGCGTCAGAACTGGTGTCATTGCAGCACCTACCGCAAGGCATATCAGGTATACCCCTGAAAATGTACCTATCAGGTCTTCACGCTCAGCAAAATATTTGAAATAGAACGTACCGACACTGCCACGAATCGTAATGGTTAGCATAATGATCAATGCTAACGAAAATAGGACAAGCCAGGGCTTATTGTGGAACAGGTCGGTTAAATCTTGACGTATGCTTACCGGCTCGCTTTGAGAGCTGACAACACGTTCTTTGCAATTGAGGAAAGTACCAACAAATAGCGCTCCAGCAAGAATGCCATACAAGCCCATGGTGTATTGCCAACCTAGCGCTTCGTTTCCTGCACCAAAGTATTCGACTAGCTTAGGTGTCATGAATGCAACAATTGTCCCGCTACTGAAAGCCCCAATAAACCGGAAGCTACTTAAGGAGGTTCGATCTTGCGTATCCGATGTGATGACACCTAACATAGCCCCGTAAGGTACATTAATAAAAGTGTAAGCTAGCATCATGAAAATATAAGTGCCATAAGCCCAAATCAGCTTACCGCCATCAGAGAAATCCGGAATAGTAAACGTTAACACCCCAGCCGCAGCTAATGGGATAATGCCCCAGAGTAGATAGGGGCGGAATTTACCAAAGCGTGTTTGTGTTCTATCGGCTAACGCCCCCATGATAGGATCTGAAAAAGCATCAATAATCCGAGTAACCAGCATCATTGTGCCTACTGCTGCTGGGTGCAAGCCGAAGATGTCGGTATAAAAGATAAAAAGAAAAACATCGAAAACGCGCCAATAAAAATTAGATGCAACGTCTCCAAGTGCATAACCGACTTTTTCTTGTAGTTTTAGTTTCATCAGTATTAAAGCCCTCTCATATCACATTTGTTACTCGGGGAAAAATTTATGTTCATGCTCTGGCTGTCCTACCGAGTAGAGAATAAATAGCCACAATTTGGTTCATCGTCATTGAATGGTCATCAAATCAAGTGATATGAATTTTCATTCAAACACTACCACCTTGCAGAGAAAGAAGAATTCACAAATCCATAGCTTCTTAATGATAATTTACCGCATAAAGATGCAAAATGTAAGCGCTTCCATATTATTATGCATGATTTATATCACTTGCTTCAAGTCAGAGGCGTTAGAACACTTGTTTTAACGTTTATTATAAGGCTTTATTTTTTAGTCAACTCAATGATTTTTAAGTAAATAAAGTGGTTTACACTGTGTTCCAAAAATCATGCCCTACGAAAGAGAGTGAAAAAGCAGGGTAAAATCAAAAAAGAGCAATGTAAGCCCTTTCAAAATGATTTATTATAGCATTGCTGAATCATGGTAGGTATGAGCGAAAAGCTGACACAAGAATGATTGAGTGAAATTTATACAATAAAGAGCAGTAAGTCTATACGTCAACCTAAGGTGGGTAATGAGAATCTATGGCAACAATTTATGAAGTGTCAAAGCTCGCAGGTGTCTCATTAGCGACCGTTTCGCGTGTTGTAAACAAAAACAACAGTGTATCAGATAAGACACGTTTAAAAGTTCTTAAAGCAATGGAGCAGCTACGCTATAAACCCAACTTAGTTGCTAAATCTCTGGCTTCAAGCCGTTCTGATTGTGTTGGTGTATTAGTGAGTGAGATATATGGTTCCTTCTATGGCGGAATCATGAGTGGTGTTGAATCTGTGTTACGTAAAGCGGACAAACATATTGTTGTTACCGCAGGACACAACGAAGAACAACGTGAAAAAGATGATATTGAGTTTCTCATCAGTCGCAATTGTGATGCACTCATCTTGCACGTTGAAGCATTATCCGACGAATATCTGATTAATCTTTGTCAAGGAAAGACACCTGTTGTCATACTTAACCGCCATATTCCGGAGGTTGCAGAATATTGTATTAGTCTCGATAACGAACTGGGTGGCTATTTGGCAACCAAATATATTTTGGAACAGGGACACACAAATATTGCCTATATATCAGGACCGAAAAGGAAAGTAGATGCATTAGAGCGGCTGGCAGGTCATAAACGCGCTTTGAACAGTTATGGTGTCAACTTTGATCCTGAGAGTGTGTATGAAGGTAACTACCTTCAAGTCGGTGGAAGTGCAGGCATTAACTACTTCTTGGAAAATGACATTCATTTTACGGCTGTTGTTTGCGCAAATGACGAGATGGCGACCGGAGCAATAGCAACCGCAAGAGAAAACGGATTAGACATTCCACGTGATGTGTCGATTTTTGGCTTTGATAATGTGACCTTTGCTTCTTATACCTATCCTACGTTGTCGACTATCAACTACCCCATTTCAGATATGGGTAAGATGGCAGCCAAAGCTGTCTTAAAAAGAGTTTATAAACAAGAGGATATGGTGCTTCAAAACATTTTTGAACCCGAAATTGTTGAACGGAACTCTGTTAGAAAAATTGAACGTTAAGAATAGATAATACCAATCACTTCATGAGATAGATTGGTATTATCTAACTCAGCAAGAAACGCATATCTCCCATTCTTTTGTCGTCTTGTACAAGAACCACCGTCGTAACAAAAAGCAATAAAAAAGCTCCGAGAATATGAGGGAAACAACCATATTCCGGAGCTTTAAGCTTCAATTATGAAGTCAATGGGCTACTTTTCTTTTTGTTATGCCCTACTTATAACTGATATCTTACCCCGAAGAAGAATGTGCGCTCCGTTGTACGAAGGCGACCAAAACGTTCTCTTACGTCAAAGAACTCAAAACGGTCGTCAGCCAGCAAGTTTACCGCAGAAGCTGTGAGCGCTAGGTTCTCAGTGATTCTGTATGTCGCCGAAGCCTCTAATTGACCGAAGCCTTCTGTTAGTAGTTCTCCTGCTTCACCCGATGACGTAATGCCATCTCCTCGGCTTGCTAAGAAATCACTTCGGAAGTTCCATGCTAAGCGCACTTCTACAGGCCCTTTCTCATAGAATGCAGTTGCGTTGTAACTATTGTCTGACAAGCCACGACGTCGCAACGGGTTACCTGCCGCTGTAAAGCCTGAATTATCGACGTCGGTGTAGGTATAGTTCAATTGCAGGCCTAAACCGTCAAACGGAGCAGGTAAGAAAGTGAAGTTTTGTTGGTACTGCAATTCGATACCGAACAGATCGACATCGTCTCGGCCGTTGACTGGACCAGAAAACGTAAATGGCAATGCGACTTGGCCAGATTGAAGTTGTTGATCGCTGACTAGGCCGTCAGCTGGCAATGGGACAGAAACAGCACCTAAAGACCCGTCTAAACATTGATTAACAAAAGGCGACAAGGCTTGTCTATCACCTTCTGAAAATTGTGTGTCAGGTGGCAAGAAGCGGCACTGCTGCGTTACACTACTAGAGATAAAATCTTCAATTGTTTTAGAGTAAATTGCTGCCGCGAAAGCAAGGTCTTGAGTTGGGTAGTACTCAATTGAAACATCTACAGAGTTAACCGTTTCGGGTCTTAAGAAACCGTTACCGCCATTACCTTGTAGGATTTCCTCGTTCAAACTTTCATTAGCACGAACATCATTGAACTCATATCGACTGAAGTTTCTGGACGCGCCGAGACGAAGGGTTAGTTCGTCAGTGAAATCCAGTTTGAAGTTCAAAGTAGGTAAAATATCATCATAATTAATGTCTGCTGGGGTAGTACCTTGAACCGCGTTGAATGACAAACGATCAATATCTACGTAGCGCACACCAATGCTCGCGGAGTATGGATAGCGGCCCAATTCTCCAGCAAAGTTACCTTTCACATAGAAAGCGGTGTTTTCCTCTTCGACGAAGTTGACGTTGTTGTTATTGGTTGATGTAGAACGATTAGGTGCTGTTGAGTTAAACAAGTCTCTCAACTCGTTTCTTCTGCCGTCACTAAAGAATTGTTCTGGATTAATAATACGGAACGCGCCAGGAAGGTTCAGGCCACCTCGATTAGCAAACTCAGTGCTGTCGATAATGGTAGTACTGCCTGGGATAGCGGCCTCTAAGTCATTGAAAGAAAAGCGAATACGGTCGGGATCAGAGAACGTGCCTAAATTTAAGTTAAAGGTTTCTGACGCTTGGTCAGAATAACGAGCACCAAACTCTAAACTCTCTAAAGCACCATAATCAACATACCAGTCAAAATCGACTCTAAAGCTATCCTCCTCGTTGGATGCAGAGTTGAACGACGCATCAACACCGTTAACGAAAGGAGAGAACGAAAGAATATCAATCGGGTCTGTTGTTCCATTAGCAAACAACTCCAAGCCAAGTGTTTCAGGTCCTGCACTGATCCTTTGGAAGGGAGACGTCAAGCGGTCTTCAACATTTCCACCTTGTACAGTAGCAAAGTTTTGGAAGGGGGCGAATCGATCTGTTTCCTGACTGCCTTCAGCTCTGTTGTAATAAAAACTCGCTTGCCAATCATCGTTAATTTGCCATTCCACAGCCAAATTGATGTTTTCTGTTTCTTCAGTGACCACATTAGACTGTGAACCGAAGAAAATATTGGCGCCTATTGGACCCGCGGGCACACCATTGCTAGAAGGGGCAACTTCGTCTGGATCACCGATGAAGAACTGACTAACGTTACGCGTGTTGGGGTCAAAGATGATGCTGTCAGCCAGAACACGATCAGGGTTACGTTCTATTTGGTTATTGAAGAATAAGTCAGAGCCAACGTTAAAAGGGTTTTCTTCGATGCGGAGATAATCAAGAACAACTTCAACTTTATCGCTAGGTGCCCATTGAAGTGTTAACAGGTGAGACTGGCGCTCTGAGCGGTTTTCAGTCTCAATCTCACGAATACGGCCTGGAAAATAAAGCGCATCTTGAAAATCATTAACGACGTTAAAGCCACCTGCCGCTTCACAAGCAACAGTCGATGAGGCTCCTTCGATTGAAGGGGGAGTAAACGCTGTACCACCCGAATTAACACAAGCAAGCTGTTCGGATTCACCAAAAATACCGTCACCGTCAACATCTAGGTTAGGTGATGCGAAAAGGTTGAATCCGCTGACACTAGCGACTCGTGTTAGATTAACACGTCCGTCAAAGCTCCCTGAATACAGCACACCAAAGTCACCAATAGCGGTGTCTTCAAATGTTTTAGATAGGTAGGCATTGACGCGCGGGAAGGCTTCTTCTGCACCGTCACTATAGCCGCCGTCGGCGTTGATAGAAACCTTGTGACCCTCGTCAAAATCAAATGGGCGGAAGGTCTCAAACTTGACCGTACCGCCCAAACCACCTTCAACCTGATCGGCAGAGAAACTCTTCAAAACTTGAATCTGCTTGAATAGTTGAGATGGAATAACTTGCAGACTAGATGCCTGAGGCTCTGCATTCGGAGAGGCTAATGTCTGACCATTGACCTCTAATCTAACTGAGTCTAAGCCACGTAGCTGGATCTGTGCCCCTTCATTGCCGTCCCGTTCAACTTGTACGCCGGGCACTCGTGAAAGTGCTTCCGCAACGTTGTTATCGGGAAGCTTACCTACGTCTTCAGCGTTGATAACATCAGCTACCACACTCAAGCTTCGTTTGACTTGCAATGCTTGACGCAAAGAGCTTCTAATCCCTTTGATTTCTATCACTTCAAGACTTTTGTCATTCTCGTCGCTTTGAGCTTCTGACTCTTGAGCTATTGACGGCATGACTGCAGCGGAACACAGTATCAGTGTAATCCCTTGTGCTATCAGCGAATATTTAAAACTCTTCCGTTTGTGCATAGTAGTTAACCTTATAATTATGAGTAATCAACTTGTTTAGTGTTTACTTGTCGCTCTACCGCTTCACATCTGCAACATTCTATTTACAAAATGTAACCGCTTACAATTAAAGTCAAGGATTAATTTAATTAATAGGCATTTTTTTGTACGCAAGTATTTCTCGAAACTTAGTGGTTACGCCATCATTTAGAGCTCAAGGTGCTGTATTTTATTAATAAATAATGAAATTTAGGATGATGTTGAAGGCGACTAAATAGCTTAATTCCAATTTAAAACTTTAGAGGCAGTATTTAAAATACCTTGAAAGTATCAATGTAAGCGGTTACATTTGTTGGGCATAAGCTGGTGCATTTTGCTTTTTGCATAAACCTCTTTAACCATTCAGTGCCACGTAAGGTACGTTAGTGATGTGGTTTGCACCTAGAATGTGATTAACAGCGGTATGAGACAAAGTACTTAACATAAAGGGTAAAGATTCAGAGCTATGCAAAAGCAAAAATTCGTTTCGTCCAAATCTGCTCTTCTCCTATTGTTTCTGTCATGGCTCTCGCTAACAGGGTGCCAGAAAGAACCATGGGAATGGCAGGTTATAGAGACAAAAGGTAAACCCACAGCTCGGCATGAGGCTGCCTTGGTTGCTTTTGAAGGGAAGCTTTATTTACTTGGAGGGCGTGGCATTAAACCGGTTGACCGTTTTGATCCCAAAACAAACACTTGGCAAGCTTTTTCCAAGCCCCCGATTGAGATACATCACTTTCAACCTGTGGTCTTCAAAGATGCGATATACCTAGTCGGCGCAATGACTGGCAAATGGCCTAATGAGCAAGGGCTTGAGCGTGTTCTCGTTTATTATCCCAAAGAAGACCGTTTTGAATTTACTCATGAAATCCCAAAACACAGGCGTAGAGGTGGAGCGGGAGCGGTGCTCTACAATGATAAAATTTATTTAGTGGGGGGAATTACCAATGGTCATAACGACGGCTATCGCTCTTGGACAGATGAATACGATCCTGTAACAGGGAAATGGCGAGCGCTGGCCGATGCACCCCATGCCAGAGATCATTTCCAAGCCGTTGTAGCTAATGACAAAATTTATGCGTTTGCTGGCCGTCGAAGCTCAACAGCGACAAGCGAGCCTATCAGTTTAGTGGTTGAACATGGCAATGTTTTTAATTTTGATACAGAAGCTTGGGAGCCAGTTTATGACAACCTCAGACTGCCAACACTGAGAGCAGGTACATCCGCTTTCACATGGAACGACGACGTCATCATTGGCGGTGGTGAGAGTGCAACACAAGAGCCTGCGCACAAAGAAGTAGAAGCGTTCAATACAATGACTGGCTCTTGGCAGAATTGGCCTAATATGATTCAAGGCCGACATGGATCTGGATTTGTTGTTCTTGATGACTATGTTTACACCGCGTCCGGTTCGTTGAATCGAGGTGGCGGACCAGAGCTTGATACCATAGAGAGGTTAAAGTTACCTCCAAAGGAACCAAAGGAAAAGGTTACTGCGCCCTTGAATGAGAGCTCACTCGCTATTGTAAAAAAATGGCACACAGTGACTTTGAATGTCGAAGGTCCAGAAACTTCTGAAAAAGAGGCAGATAACCCATTCCTGAACTATCGACTGTTAGTTACCTTTAAACATAAAGACATGACTAAAACAGTGAGAGGATACTACGCTGCTGATGGTAACGCCGCTCGCTCTGCCTCTGACAGTGGAAATAAATGGCAAGTTAAATTTAAGCCACCGATGACGGGAATGTGGCATTACGAAGCGCTGTTGGAAAAAGGTCCTAACATCGCCGTTGCTCAAACGCGAGAGAATGCGCAACAGATCACGTCGCAAACAGGTGAATTTCAAGTCATAGACAGCGACAGACAAGCACCTGATTTTCGTGCCTTGGGCCGTATGGCAATTAAAGGGAGTCATTTTTACTTCCCTGACAATGATACCTATTGGATGAAAGGCGGTACTAATAGCCCTGAAAACTTACTGGCTTTTAAGGGTATTGATGGCACATATCGCCTCAAGAAACAAAGCAGGGAAGGTGAAGCCGCAATCGATACTGCACTGCATGAGTTCGCGGCGCATCAGCAAGATTGGAAGTCAGGTGATCCCACTTTTCGTCATGGTGAGGGCAAGGCGTTATTTGGTGCTATGAATTATCTTGCCAACAAGGGAATGAATGCGGCTTATTTTCTAGTCTTGAATATCGATGGTGATGGTAATGATGTTTGGCCTTACGTCGACCCGAATGACTTTACCCGATTCGATGTCAGTCGATTAGCGCAATGGGATCAATTGTTCCAACACATGCAGAGCCAAGGGATCATGCTGCATGTTGTGACACAAGAGACAGAGAATGAACGCCTGCTAGACGACGGAAATGTTGGCTTACAACGCGCTTTATTTTATCACGAGTTGATTGCACGATTTGGACATCACCTTGCATTGACATGGAATCTTGGTGAAGAGAATGGCTACGCTGAATGGGCGCCGCCTCCGCAAGATGACAATCAACGTAAAATGATGATTGATTTTTTTAGTGAGTATGACCCATACAATCATCCCGTTTTATTGCATACACATTCAAAAGCCGACAATAGAAAACCTATCCTAGAGGCACTACTCGGGTATCAAGGATTGGATGGTTTATCTCTTCAACAAGAAGATAGAACGGAAACGGCTAACGTCATTAAAGCGTGGAAAGAAAAGTCCAAACAATTTGGTAATGAGTGGTTGATTACCATGGACGAGATTGGCAAATGGGATCTTGGCGCTAGTACTGATGAACTTGATTCGGGCCATCAATCATTGCGAGGTGATGTGTTATGGGGGAGTATGCTAAGCGGTGCTGCCGGTGTTGAGTGGTACTTTGGTGCACATCAGCCACACAATGATTTGACCTCTGAAGATTGGCGTCAAAGAGATCAACTTTGGAGTCTCACTAAAGTCGCATTAGATTTTTTTAATACGCATATCCCGTGGTGGGATATGAATCCAGATTGCCATACAAGTGCGCAAGAACATTCATTTTGCTTACGCAAGAAAGGTGAAGTCTATGCACTGTATTTCCATCAAGCAAATCAAACAATTAAACTCGATCTGAGTGACGACTCAGGTCGCTATACCGTCAAGTGGTACAACCCGCGCGAAGGTGGGGAATTGCTGGACGGCAGCATTAAATCAGTCACGGCAGGAGAGCATGTTGGTTTAGGCATTGCGCCAAGCGACGAGGATAAAGATTGGGTTATCCTGCTGACTTCCATAGATTGATATAGATCCCAACGATTAGGCTGAGTCGCTCTGAAACGGGCACTTTGAAATGGTTTGGGTATAAGTACGTGTGGAATAGCAGCGTGGCTTTATAAAGAGCCGTAGCAAAAATTCATAAGACATCATCCACCGTAATGAATAGAATAATGAATGAACATCATTCAAGGTCTGTTCATTCATTATTCTGATAGGAAACTATGGCAACTATATACGAAGTGTCCAAGCTTGCAGGTGTATCACTTGCAACGGTTTCACGCGTTGTTAATAAAAATAGGGGAGTGTCTGAAAAGACACGAAGTAAAGTGCTCAAAGCAATGGAGCAACTTAACTACAAACCCAATCTAACAGCAAAATCTTTAGCCTCTAGTCGCTCTGATTGCGTTGGCGTCCTTGTTAGTGAATTCTATGGCTCATTCCATGGTGGTATTATGAGTGGTGTAGAGTCTGTTTTAAGGCAATCTGATAAGCACATCGTTGTCACTGCTGGACATAACGAAGAGCAAAGAGAAAAAGATGATATTGAGTTTCTTATTAGCAGAAACTGTGACGCACTTATTTTGCACGTTGAGGCTGTGTCAGACGAATATTTGATTAATTTATGTCAAGGTAAGGTCCCTGTTGTCATTCTTAACAGGTATATTGAAAGAATAGCTGAGCACTGCATCAGTTTAGATAATGAGCTTGGTGGTTACCTTGCTACTAAACACATGCTAGAGAAAGGTCATCGTGACATGATCTATATCTCTGGTCCCAGCAGAAAAACTGATTCTCGCGAACGTCTGCATGGACATCAACGCGCACTAAAAGAGTTCAATATTGGCTTCGACCATACGCGAGTATATGAAGGTGACTACATGCAAACAGGCGGATGTGCCGGTTTGAACTATTTTCTAGATAAGAAAATCAATTTTAGTGCCGCGATATGTGCGAATGACGAAATGGCAACAGGCGCCATCTCAGCCGCTAGAGAGAAAGGATTAAACGTACCGAATGATGTTTCTATTTTCGGCTTTGATAATGTCGTATTCGCTTCCTATACATACCCCACGTTATCGACTATTAATTATCCTGTTCGAGATATGGGCAAAATGGCCGCCGAAGTAATACTGCAACGTGTCTACAAGCAGCAAAGGTCGGCCATTCAGAATATTTTCAAACCTGAAGTTGTCGCACGTAACTCGGTTAAAGTGATCAGTTAGGCTTGGTTTGTCTGTTCGGCAATCGCTATAAGTTGTTGTAATTTTGCCATTGCCAATGGAGCGTTTTCTTTTAAACGCTTGAGAATACTTAACTTCTCTATGTCATCAGGTTTGATTCCTCTAACTAGTTGACTGAAGCCATCAAGCCTATTGTTTAGCAACCACTCTCTCAGGTTCTCATCTTGAGACCAAATATGTTGATTCAGCATAAACGCTGCCGTTAGTCGTATCCAATCGACGGTAGTATTTGGCAAAGGTACGACATTACACAGTTTATTTTTTACTTCTTCTGGATAAGCTACCTCAATATGGGCAACAAAGGCAGCACTAAAAGCTGGCTGATAAGATCGCACTGTCTGAGGTGTAATTAAGCCTTCTTCAAAAATTGGCTTGGGTTTAACATCGAGCAAAGCGCTTGCTGAACAGTCGACATGTATTATGTTGCAGCTAGTGGGGATTTCACCTTTTTCCAACTGAATGTGATTCGCTTCAATGGCTGTCACTCGACCTAAACGAACAATATTTTTCACTCGTCTCAGCTGTTCTAGCTCAAGCTGGCTGATTGTTGCACCATGAAACATTTCCGGCCACACTGTTTTATCAATACGCAAGAAAACACCAGCCTGTTCTAACCGATTAAACATATCATCCATGGAGTCTGCTTGTGCGATAGCTTCCATTTGAGCTGCTTGGCTACCAATTGCGTCGACAAAGAAGTCTTCGGTAGGTTGTGTATTTTTGCGATCGATCAACCAAGCGTCTCTTGGCATAATCCAACGAATATCGTCTGGATTCACGCCATTCTCTAATAGCCATAGAACTGAATCGATCCCGGTTTTACCCCCTCCGATAACAGTGTATCCTTCAGGCCGTTGACTAATGCTAGGTAGATCATTCGGTGGTATAAACTGGACCTTTGGGGAAATACTAAACTTAGGTGTGTGTGTTGACGGTACCGATGTTTTTAAATAGGTTGCATCCACAGTTTTCTGACGGACCTTAACCTGATGTTCTTCCCCGGTTAACATGGAGATAAACACGCCGTCACCTTGGTAGTCGCACATTGGAAAGTACTTCACACGGCCAGTGGGTATAAACTGCTCTCGCATTACATTATCAAAATAAGCACTAACTTCAGCACCTGAAGCCAGCTCATTGAGCCCCTTGTTTAAGCCCGCCTTGTCAATATTACCACCACTTAACTCACGAGAACTGACACCATAGAAAGCAGAGGGTTGGTGTAAGGTTACAAAAGGATAGGCAACATTCCAGTGTCCACCGGGTTTGTGATGTTTATCAACAATGATGATATTCGCGTCCGATTCGGTTAGTAGAACGTCGGCAAATGCCATGCCGACCGCGCCGCTACCTACAATAAGATAATCTGTCTCGTGAATTTGCTTAACCATTGGTGACACCTCTTACATTTTAATTTTGTAAATAATTTGATCATAACGCTGTTATAGTTAAACATAACGCTGTTATATTGGTCAAATTATTCTAGCCTTAAACGTTTATGAACAATGCAAAAAACAAGAACAAGATCTTAAGTGCCGCATCTAGATTATTCTTGAGAGGTGGCACTAATGCCTTGAGTGTCAGAGCGATATCTAAGGAGGCGGGAGTCTCAACTATCGGTATCTATAGTCATTTCAATGGTAAAGAAGGCATACTAGATGAGCTCTATATAGAAGGCTTTAATCTTGTTTACGATGCTATGAATGGCGTAGAACAGCAGGGAAAAACACCGAAGGACATTATTCTTGAAGGGGTCAATGGCTACTTAAATATCGCCCAAACGTATGAGGCACACTATCGGCTAATATTTGGAGAAAGCGATTCAGACTATACGCCTTCTGCTATTGCACAAGAGTCATCACACCGTGCATTTAATAAACTCATTGAATTGACCTCGCTCCTCCTGACGGCTAATGCCGGTGATACTGTTAAAAAACGAGTCGCCCTTGAGATATGGGCATTGTTGCATGGCTACGTCAGCCTTAAACATCATATTACACCGACTATGGTTGCCGCGGATCAATGGTCCCAACTCGCATTAAGTGCCATCAATACACATATAGATGCCATTATCGCTGAACAACAAACACCTTAACCCTCGTTTGAGTTTATCGACCTTCTACATTTTGTGATAGGTCATAGGCATAGCCCGCCGAATCAAAAAATTTTCAAGATACTTTCATTTATTAGCCAAGGAGTTCTTGTATTCTGTATTGGTGTATTGTATATATAATACACCAATACATTTGAGAGTGATGATGCGTCATTCAGCCTTATTATTACAAGTGGTGCCTAGCTCAGGAGAGCCAATTTATCGGCAACTGATAGAGCAGATTAAGCGTATGATTTCTAGTGGAAAATTGAAGTCAGAAGATTACCTGCCTTCAGTGAGACAACTTGCTGCTGAATTGGATGTTAACCCCATGACCATATCAAAAGCTTACAGTTTGCTTGAAGCGCAGAATATTGTTACGCGAGTAAGGGGCAAAGGTATGAAAGTCATGGAATATTCGCATGAAGCAACAACCGAAGAGCGACTTGAACAGCTTATTCCAATTATGGAAACCCTCATTCATCAATCGCAGCAACTAGACCTAGAAAAGGAGCAAGTAGTGGAGTGGTTTAACTATCAAATAGAAAAGGAAGTCCAGTGAGTATTTTGACTTTTGACAACGTATCAAAACGTTTCGGTGTAAAAACTGTTTTGAAGGAAACATCGTTGCGGTTCGAGCAGGGCCGTGTATTAGGGCTAATAGGTAAGAATGGTGCGGGAAAAACCACCTTACTTAAATTAGCGGTTGGTATGTTAAAAGCTGATACTGGCGACATTCGTATTATGGGCGAGAGTGCGTGGGATATGCCTATTAATGTTAAGGAAAAAGTAGGTTATGTAGCCCAAAAGAGCGAGCATTTTCATTGGATGAAAGCAAAAGAGCTATTGGATTACACCGGTTCGTTCTTCAGTAACTGGGATAAGGTAAAGGTTAATTCATTATTAAAAATGTGGGAGATTGACCCGGCAGCTTCTCTTAACGAACTTTCTGAAGGACAAAAACAACGGCTCAGCATTATTCAAGCAATGGGGCATCATCCAGAGCTACTGATTTTAGATGAACCCGTCGCCAGTCTTGATCCAGTTGTACGCCGAGATTTTATCAAGCAAATTATCGATATGAATATTGATGAAGGTACTAGCGTCATCTTTTCCACTCATATCATGTCTGATCTTGAACGTGTAGCAGCTGATGTCGCTATTTTACAGAACAAGAGCATCAGTTATTGTGGGCCTCTTGATGAGTTGCAAGAAAAGATCTTACGGCTGACTGTTCGTAGCATGTCTGGGCTACCCAGTAGGTTACCCATTGCTAATATTATTAATGAATCGAGAAATGCTGGTGGTGCTTTGGTAACAGTCAAAGATTTCGATCAAAGCCAGATTGTAAATCTTCAAAAACAACTCAATAGCACCATTGATGTAAATACATTAAATCTGGAAGACATATTCTTGGAGTTACATCGATGAGTCCTTATATCGCAATTGCTAAACGAGACTTGCGACAAGGTAAATGGGCTTACCTCTATTTTCTAATGATATCTATGATAGTCCCTCTTACTCTCTTTTTGTCTGGTTCGGATTCAACGGAAAAACTGGTTTTAGATGGGGCAATTCAAATCAGTGCGGATAGTGCTGTTTGGATTCTCTGCACCGCTTTGCTACCTTTCTTTATATTAGGTATTCAATATCGCGCTATGAAATCAATGTACACTCATGTGCTTGCTTACATGCTTCCTCATATGCGTAAGTTTCAATATTTTTATAGCTTAAGTATTTATGTTCTAGCCAGTCTAATGGTTGTACTTATCTGGGAAAGGGATATTGTGCACATCATGTTTTATTTAGCTGTTTTCATATTAATCGGCAGTATGACAGTGATGTCACTTTCGCCAAATTATAAAGGCTTCGGACACTTATTAAGCTCACTGTTTTTTGTTTTTATCCTACTCATAATCTTCACTAATTTCGGTTCACTGCTGTTGCTTACTCTTCAACAGTTTCAAGCGTTATCAAAGGCGACTCAATTGCTTTTTTCTGGGTTATTGATGGGCATTTCTTTTATGTTATTTGTTATTGCTTACCGCCTATATATGAAACCACAGGAGATTAATGAAGAGCAGCTGGCACTTAACTGGGCTCATAAAGCTAATAGGAATGTCTTAGTCGGCATTAATGCCGGGCGTTCAAGAAAGAGACGGTTCAATAAGAACATATCTCGGTTTAATGTTTGGCAAGAAAGGTTGAATCTAATTAATAAAAACGATGCGTTAGAGATTGCTTTATTCTCTGGGGAGCATAGTGCTACAGGCTCATTTGGTATTCTTTTCTCGGGGATGATGATGATGCTTTTAGTGATTATGGATAAAGTACTTGGCTATTCTGAAATTTCAAACTACTCAATAATACATAACTTCTTTTTTATCGTTGCGTGGTACTTAACTGTCATCTTCTTAACGTTTGAGTTAATGTCGAACAAGTCACTTATAGGGCAATTGCCACTCTGGTATAAAGGTACACGTTTAGGGTTTATGCAGCAGGTAGCCAAAATACAACTCAGACGTGTAGTAAGATTATATGCAGCTCTTACGCTGATATTTTCTGTTGCAGCCTTAGTGTTGGCACCGTCAACTGATGGAATACAGACGACTGCCATTATCAGTTTATATAACCTTACTTTTATACCATTTATCGTTGGCTATATATTGTTTGCTCTTGCCAGCCATAAGCGTCACTACTCTATAGGGTTTAGATATACGACCATCTTTGTTTTCTTGCTGGCATTTGGTTTATCCTCCATTATCATTTTGCCTTCACCTATACACTTTTTATGGCTGTTTGCCCTAGGCTTTCTTGTGTTTTGGGGAGGTTACAAGAAGTGGTGTAACTACGAATTAGAAGCTATAGCTTGAGAAGATGAAATATCAATAAATAAGAAGCTAAAGAGCGGTACCTGCCTAGCAGAGGAGTAGACTTTTAGATAGAAGTTTTGGAGGGTGAGTTTATTGAGGTGCTAGGGCTCATTCAGACTAGGATCATATTTAAGTCTATACTCTATACATCAGTGCTTAGGCAGTGAAAAACTATCAAGGAGATTGTTATGGCGAAAATATTATCTAAAGTGACACAATCAGCGATTCTGGCTTCATTTCTTTTACTTAGTGTTTCTTCCGCAGCGAGCGTCAAAACGAGTGAGTTAGAGATAAATTTCTCAGAGTATTTGGATAAACGTATGGAACGCATTTCTGCCATTGATAGAGGTCGAGAAAAGGTTTTCCGTAAATACCGTCGAGATGGTTCACGCCGTTCACTGCGGCCTCGTGATGTTTTAAATAAGAGTCGATTTTTTCAGACTGAATGGGCGAATGAGCGCTTAATTCCAGATTTAGCAGAATACTCTGTGCCCTCCTTGTTAACAGAAATGATGAAGCGTGGTATTGAAGGGGCTAACCCGGACGGCTTCGATGGACGTGTGGTTCTTGAAGTAGATAAAATGTATGTGTCGAGGTTCCCATTAGCTGCTATTAATTCATTCAATACAAGGATGGAAGGTAAAGTTAAGCTTTTTGATAATCAAGGAGACTTAGTTGCTGAGTATGACCTTTGGACAGGGCTAGTGCCCAAGTTTACCGCCTCTAGGAATTACAAAGGTCCTGATTATGCATACCTTTCAACTTCAGGTGCGACTAGAGTTGGCCCAATTGCTGCTGAGTTTGTGGCAGAAGCATTGGAGAAAGTGTTTCCAAATTATGATGCTCCAGACCTGATTTTCCTTGAGCCTGGCGGGATTAGCGGATAACGATGCTTAGTCATTCGACAGATAGAAGACATGGAGCTGAATAAGCCAATTTATACTTATTCAGCTCTATAAATTGCTCGCATCATTTTGGGTTTTGTTCAGTGAAGATCAACAGACCCTAATGAGAAACGGCTATTTTTACTTCTTATACCGCAGCATTCTGGATTCAAAAACAAAACCCATAACGCCTGCGCTGAACATAAATACCCCTAGTATTTGCAGAATGGCGTTTTCTATTCGATCGGTGTCGTCACTCCCTCTAGATTCATAGGTTCTTCTCCCTCCTTTAACCTCTACAGTAAAGAGGTGGCCCCTATTTTCAGAAATAGACAGCCGATGAGGATTGTGGCGTTTTCTCAATTCATTTTCTAACGGCGTATATTCGACATTGCGAGGGGTGATGCGCCTAAGACCACCTTCATAAAGGTCAATCGGCTCCCCCTCCAGTATTATTCCTGGAGATTCGTAGTGATATACTCTCTCTGAAAATAATATTGACATAACGCCTGTGTAAAAGAAGGTAGTCGCAAGGGCTATTAACAAGCTACTATTAATCAACAGTTTTCGGCTATTCTCCTGCTGCTTAGATTGTTCTTTATGATGATAATTCTCAATGTCCTCAATTTGACACAGAGTGGAACGAATATAATGTGCTTCAAATTGCGAGATAAAGCTGGCTAGGTCTGTGTCTAGCGCAGTTAACAAACGCCTGAATATATCGTTAGATGGCATGGATTTGTCATTCTCTAATTTAGACAAATATGATTGCTCGATACCTGCTCTCTCTGCTAACTCAGGTTGACTTAAGTTTTTATGGTTACGTAATTGTTTTAACTTTTCGCCTAATGTCATGGCGTTTTCCTTTTATTAACGCGTTAAAATAACGTCACTGGTGAGCTAATCTTGAACTGAATTAGCTGATTATACCTAGGGTTATACAAACTTTTGATTGGATGGTTGTTTATTGGAACCCCAAGCCAAATCGTTGGATTAAGCCATCAAGCTTAAAATGATTTTCTGGGTTTAGGATGGTTTTATAAACCCAAATGTAATACTCATTTGTAGAAAGTGTATAAGCTGCTTTTTCATCACCAACTAACGCGGCAAGTGCGAGGTACTCCAAATAGCAAACGATGATATGTGACAGCGTACCGCCTTCTGTACCGCTACCAAATGGATGTTCATACATTACGTTTGGAAATACCGCTTTTATCTCATTTCTGAAGTCTTCTTTGCTCGCTTTGCCATTTTCAATGATGTGCCAATGAAGCTGTTCATGGAGGAAGGTTGAGAGAAGTTTTATATTGCTATTCAAATATTCTTCTTGGGTACTCATCGTCAAAACTGGATGACTACGAGGCGTTCTCGCTTTCTCATCGACTATTACTTCATTGGTGTAAATCCATTGAGATAAGTCGAAAGTAGTTTGGAGTGACTCTAAATCGTGCTTTATTTTAAGCTCATCTTCAGACTGATGAATGGCTTTTATTGATACTTGTGCATGTGCATGAAATGATAAAATTAAACACAATGATATTAAAAGTTTAGTGTACATAATCGCTAGTCCTTGTTTTAGTCGTTTACACCTTCTTCCAGCAACTACGTAACCTGAACTCTTACCTCGAATTCAGATTAACGAGTGACTAGTGAGGTCAACGCAGCGTATTCTTGAGTATTCATTACCTGATATACAGTTGAATATTGGGTAATATCAAAGAATATCGTTAGATAGAATGATGTCTGATTACAGCAAGAATCAATGTGCTCTGAATATAATCGCTTAAAACGGCAGGGAGAAAGATTAAACAATGCAAGCACCCTTTATCAATAAAATGGCTATTCTAATCGCTGTTGTTACTTTATTACTCGTCACTGTCAATGCACAAGCTCAGGAAGATAAAGTCGCGATAGTTGACCAGATTATGCAGCAATCTAGTATTAAAATTACTGTTCAGGGTATTCCGCAACAGCTCGCACAAATGCCGCAGATGCTGCCGATAAGCGCTAAGGATCAAGCTGCCTTTGTTGATGAGTTTACTGCTGAACTAGCGTCTAGCTTCAATGAAGCTGATGCATTAAGGTCTATGCGCGACTACTTTGTAGAAAACGGTGATACAGCTAAACTTCTGGAGATTCAACAATGGTTGACTAGCCCTGTTGGGCAACGTGTTACTCAAGTTGAATTGCTGAGCCAGCAACAAATTGATATCGCAAAGCTCCAAAAATTTATGCAACGCTACCGACCTGAGAAGCAAAATGAGAGGCATCAACAATATATCCGGCTTGTTAGTGCTTTAGCGCTGAGTGACAAAATATTCACTTTACTTGAAACGCTTGCCCCCAAGGTGTTTGACATTTTCGCGCAAAACTCTCCAGATGCGAAGGAGCTACAAAAAAGTGTGACAGGAAACGCCGCTGATGCTTTCCAGAAGAAACTAGGTGGAATGAAAAAGAGTTTTAATGCTGCCGTTGGTCCGCAAATGGTCACGGCGATGGCTTTCCAGCTCCAAGATTTATCAGACGAAGAACTTAGTGCCTATGCGAACTTTATGGAAACTGATGCAGGCAAGCACTTCAATGACTTAGCTCTAAGATCAAGCATTGATTACAGTACAGAATGGGTACTCAATATACTGCCTAACTTGATACAGAACTTAGAAGCTATCAAAAAATAATGATGTCATTGCTCTCATAAAAAACGCCAGTCATAAAGGCTGGCGTTTCATTAAGAATCATGATTCTTCAAACTAACCTGTATTACGCATGCCTATAGCAATACCGGCTATTGTTATCATCATTGCCCGCTCAAGTGTTTCTTGAGGTTTATCTTCAACTTCACGAATACGACTAAGTAACTCGATTTGCAAGAAATGCAAAGGCTGCAAGTAGCTTGCTCGTATTAGCATTGACTCTTTGGCTTTAGGGTCAGTTTCAAGTACTTCTTTCTGGTTGAGTAGCTCCAACAGCAACTGCATGCTCTCGGCTAATTCATCACGTAGTGCGTCACCGAAATGACGCAGTTCGTCTGGAACCAGTCTTTTGTCATATTCGGCACCAATATTTGCATCGGCCTTGCTGAATACCATATCTAGCATAGACAATCTTGATTTAAAGAATGGCCAGTCTTCTATCATCTCTTTGATTAAGTTGATGTTTCCGTCATTAATGGAAGTGCGTAGCGCTTTCATCACGCCCAGCCAAGACGGTAGGACCATACGGGTTTGTGCCCAGGCGAATATCCAGGGGATGGCTCGCAAGCTTTCAATTCCACCTTGAGGCTTTCGTTTTGCTGGACGGCTTCCTAACGGTAACTTCCCTAGCTCTTGTTCTGGCGTCGCGACTCTGAAGTAAGGCACGAATTCTTCATTGTGTCTTACAACGGCCCTGTAGTTATCTCTACCAGCGGCGGCCATTGTGGTCATCACTTCACGCCAAGCTTTTTTCGGTGCAGGAGGCGGTGCTAAAATACCTTCTAGTATTGCACTGGCATATAAGCTTAAGCTTTGGACAGCTAGCACTGGCGTACCAAATTTATAACGAATGGTTTCGCCTTGTTCTGTTACTCTGAACCCGCCTTTTAGAGAGCCCGGTGGTTGAGATAAAATAGCACCATGTGCAGGTAACCCTCCGCGACCTATAGTACCCCCTCGGCCATGAAAGAGGGTTAGCTCGACATTGTGCTTATCTGCTAATGCAACTAAAGATTCTTGAGATTCATATTGTGCCCACCCTGCAGCTAATGCTCCAGCATCTTTCGCGGAGTCAGAGTAGCCTATCATGACGTGCTGACGGCCTTTGATGTAGCCTAAGTACCAGTCGATATCGAATAAACTGGTCATCACCTCTTTTGCGTTATTCAAATCGTCTAGCGTTTCAAATAGTGGTGCGACAGGCATGGGCCAAGTGCAACCCATTTCTTTGAGTAGCAATTGAACAGCCAATACGTCGGATGGCAAGCTTGCCATAGAGATAATATATATCCCGAATCCATTTTTACTGTTGTTAGCAATGACTTTACAGGTATCTAATACTTCTTTGACATCATCTGACGGTTGCCAACTGTTGGGAAAAAGAGGACGTTTGGAATTGAGCTCTTGTAGTAAAAATGCCTGTTTTTCAGACTCTGTCCATTGTTCGTAGTCACCCATACCAAGGTATCTTGATAGCTCTCCAAACACGTTAGCATGGCGTTCAGAATCTTGCCTTACATCGAGCTTTAATAGGTGGATGCCAAAACAATTTGCTCGACGTATGGTGTCAAGTAGATCGTTTTCTGCAACGATTTTCATATCGGATTTTTGCAGTGAGTGATAACACGACATAAGTGGTGCTAAAAGCTCATTATTATCTTCGAGCCAATCACTACTGTCATATGCTTCGTTGCGTAGCTTCTTACCAATCTCAATCGATGTTGTTTTCAGTCTTTGGGCTAGTGGCCTTAGGACATCTCTATAAGGCTCGTCGCTATCGCCAACTGCGGCTCGGAGTTCGTCACTACAATGTGACATGGATAGTTCTGCGATCAGGTGTTCAACATCATTGAAGAAAAGCTCTGCCGCTGTCTTTCTTGCTAAGAGTAAGACAGTCTCTGTAACTTTGGAGGTAACAAACGGGTTGCCATCTCGGTCACCACCCATCCAAGAATTAAAATGTACGGGAGCAGTATCCAAAGGTAGCTCTACACCGTATTTTTCCTTGACCTTTTTATCAAGTGTTCTGACAAAAGACGGTACAGCTTCCCACAATGAATTCTCTATAACGGCAAAGCCCCACTTAGCTTCGTCAATAGGCGTCGGTCTCTGTGAGCGAATTTCATTCGTATGCCAAGCTTGACTAATTAAAGCAGCGATCCGTTCTTTAACTCGCTCTCGTTCAAAGTCATTGAGTTCGTGCTGGTGTATGTTGCGCAAACAATCAGCTAGCTCAGTGTATTTATGAATAAGTGTTCTTCTTGTAACTTCTGTAGGGTGCGCAGTTAAAACTAAGTCGATATGAAGTTGTTCAAAAGCGGCAGAAAACTGATTTTGTTTAATACCAACGTCATCCAGATGATCAAAAAGCTCCTGCATAGAGTCTGTTAGATTATGCGAGCTATTATATTCTTGCTCTGCAATATTAGCTAAATTAAGAAATTGAGAAAACGCTCTAGCGACAGTCAACAACTCGTTATCTTGTAAAGTTTCAAACAATGTTTTTAATTGATCGGTACTTTCTTCGATACCCGCGTGTGACTCTCTACCATGCAAACGAATACCTTCTATACGTTGCAGCCACTCAGCCCCCAATTGCGCTTCAATGGTTTCACCTAGAGTCGAACCCAATTCGCGTACTGTTTGTTTAAGTTCATTATCTAAATTAACCACAATCTTACTCCCGTTTTTCGAAAATATTATGCCTAATTCATCATACTACCAGTATTTAATACTTAAATTGATATTTATTGATCATAAATGTAATTTTATTACAAGTTCGGCTGCAAAACATTTGTGCTATAATCGCGCGCTATTTTAACAGTTATAGCGAATTTGGCTGAATTCGCCCACCTGGAGTACATTTTATGTCAGACAAGTTCACTACAGTTGAAAGACAAGCAAGTTATGGCATTGGCCAACAAATGGGTCAACAACTGCGCAGCAATCCTTTTGATGGTTTAGATTTAGATGCAGTTTATGCTGGTATTGAAGATGGATTTAAACAGCAAGAGAGCCAAGTTAGCCAACAAGACTTACATGTTGCTTTCACAGCAATCCATGAACGCATGCAAGCTGCTAAGAGTGAAGAGTTCAAAGGCAACATTGAGGCAGGTGAAAAGTTCTTAGCAGACAATGCTAAGAGAGATGGTGTAGTGACATTAGAGTCTGGTTTGCAGTACGAAGTACTTACAGCTGGAGATGGCGAGAAACCTACGGCTGCTAGTACAGTACGTACTCACTATCATGGCACCCTAATGACAGGTGAAGTTTTTGATAGCTCATACGACAGAGGTCAGCCAGCTGAGTTCCCTGTTAATGGTGTTATCAAAGGATGGACCGAAGCCCTACAATTGATGCCTGTTGGTTCGAAATGGAAGCTCTTTGTACCTTCAGAACTTGCTTACGGTGAGCAAGGGGCTGGTGGTGCTATTGGTCCATACGAAACATTAGTATTTGATGTTGAATTATTGGATATTCTTTAAGGTTGACATTGAGTTAGACGATGGCAATTGGTTCAACAATATATAAAGCGAAGGTCAACGTCTGTGATCTTCGTCGCCATTATTATGTTGAACATGCGCTAACGCTCGCTTGTCATCCATCTGAAACTGAGCAACGCATGATGCTGCGTTTGCTCAGTTTCGCATTATATGCTGACGAAAACCTAAGCTTTGGCAAAGGGCTGTCATCAGCTGATGAGCCTGATCTTTGGTTACACAATGATAATGGCACTATCAATACTTGGATCGATTTAGGGCAACCTGATACAAAACAGGTAAAACGAGCGTGTAGTAAATCGGAAAGAGTTATTGTTTTTAGTTATGGTGACTCAGTACTTGAAAACTGGTGGGGTCCAAATCAACAATTACTCAACAGTTTAAAAAATCTACAAGTACTCCACATTAATGCTGATCACTACCATTCTTTGAAAGACTTTGCTGAAAAGAATATGTCGCTCACCGTTAATATTGATGAAGATGAAGTGTACCTTAGCAACGACTTAGATACACTCAACTTTCAAATTAGCTTATTAAAGTAGCTTTCTTAGTGTGATTTAGGAATAGTAAGTGCTGACTTAAGTATTTGCGCATGTTCAACTAAATCTAAGCCTAAATCAGTTAAATACCCGCCATCAGGTAAACTAATGATCCCCATATCGTATAAACTCCTTGCTGCAGCAATGACACTTGGATCAGCGTCATGATGTATCTTTAGTCCTTGCATTAGGCTGTCTGTTGGAAACTTTAGGAGTAAGTTTAACTGATCGAACATTTCAGTATTGAATGGCATAAATAAACCTTATTAGTATGAATCAGCGACTTGTTCTTGTTGTCAGAACTTTGCTGTATTTTTTAATAGAGTATCATTTTCTCAGTTGCTAGCCAGTCTAAATATTCACTCTCTTCATTTGGTTACAATTAAGAAGGACAGAAGCAACCTATGATAATTATTTGTAATCTTTATCTAGCCTAGCTCGTATCAGTCGACGCCAAACGTTATAATAGCTTCATCTTAAAGAGTGCAAACTCACTTAGAGCATAACAATGAAATACAAAGACTTACGTGATTTTATCGACCAATTGGAAAAGCTTGGTCAGCTCGTTCGCATATCTAAGGAAATTGATACCGACTTGGAAATGACGGAGATCGCTGATCGCACCTTACGTGCGAGAGGGCCTGCTCTATTGTTTGAGAACCCTAAAGGGAGTGATATTCCTGTTCTGGCAAACTTATTTGGTACGCCGGAACGTGTCGCTTTGGGTATGGGGCAAACATCTGTTGAAGCGTTACGAGAAGTCGGTAAGTTGCTCGCTTACCTTAAAGAACCTGATCCACCCAAAGGCATTAAAGATCTGTGGAATAAACTTCCTGTATTCAAGCAGGTACTTAACATGCCATCGAAAGAAGTCAGCAAGGCGCCATGCCAAGAAGTTATTATTCAAGGAGATGACGTTGATTTGAATAAGCTTCCAATACAAAGGTGTTGGCCTGGAGATGCTGCGCCACTGATCACTTGGGGTTTAACCATCACTCGTGGGCCACAGAAAAAACGACAAAACTTAGGCATTTATAGGCAGCAATTGCTAGGGCGCAATAAAGTCATTATGCGCTGGTTGTCACACCGAGGAGGGGCATTAGATTTCCGAGAATGGTGCATCGAGAACCCCGGACAAAACTTTCCTGTTTCTGTTGCATTAGGTGCGGACCCTGCGACTATTTTAGGTGCTGTAACACCGGTTCCAGATACTTTATCAGAGTATGCTTTCGCTGGGTTGCTAAGGGGTGACAAAACAGAAGTCATATCAAGTGTAAGTAATAACTTACAAGTACCAGCAACCGCTGAAATTATCCTTGAAGGGTATATCAATCCTGAAGAAACGGCACCGGAAGGTCCCTATGGTGATCATACCGGCTATTACAATGAGGTTGATGAATTCCCTGTGTTTACGGTAACCCATATCACTCATAGAAAGCAGCCGATATATCACTCCACTTATACCGGAAGGCCACCTGACGAACCTGCTATATTGGGCGTTGCTTTAAATGAAGTCTTCGTACCTATTTTACAGAAGCAGTTTCCAGAGATTGTTGATTTTTACCTACCTCCTGAAGGTTGCTCATACCGTTTAGCTGTTGTGACGATGAAGAAACAGTATCCAGGACATGCGAAGCGCGTCATGATGGGGGTTTGGTCTTTTCTAAGACAGTTTATGTACACCAAGTTCGTCATAGTGTGTGATGACGATGTTAACGCGCGGGATTGGAATGATGTTATTTGGGCTATCACTACCCGTATGGATCCTGCTCGAGATACAACCATGGTAGAAAATACACCTATTGATTACCTAGACTTTGCTTCACCTGTTTCCGGCTTAGGCTCAAAAATGGGAATGGATGCCACGAATAAGTGGGAAGGGGAAACTACCAGAGAGTGGGGGGTTCCTATTGAAATGGATGCTGATGTAAAACAAAGAGTTGATGATATGTGGGAAGAGCTTAACATCTTTCAGTCGTAGTGTTGGATAGTCACTCGATGCTGTTGACTAGTGTCGTGAAGGCATTAAACGACCTTGATCATTTGTCAGTGTCGTTTGGTGTTATAGCTGAATAGGCTAATTGATACTTATTCAGCTATATTTAACATGCCTACTACTTTATAACTCGTTCATGTAGAATTACTACATCTTAATACCAATTTGACTAATAAACTGGTTGGTATAACTCGCTCATCATTATGTCTATACTTAACTTAATCAGGAGAAGTATAGATAACAAAGATCAATAGACTCTAAATAAAATGCCAGAATTACATTGTAAAATTACTCACATTGATGACTTAACAGCCTCTGTCAAAAGGGTCATGTTGGCGCCAGAAAAGCCGTTAACGTTTTCTGCTGGTCAGTACATTCAGGTTGTTATGGGTGAGAAGGATCGCCGGCCTTTTTCTATTGCAAACGCGCAACGTGAAGACGATCTTATCGAGCTACATATTGGCGCTAATCCAGGCAATGATTATGCACTTCAAGTGTTAGAAAAATTTGATACTGGAGAAACTATTATTGAAGGGCCGTTAGGCGAAGCATCTTTGAAACAAGATAGTACTCTGCCTATCATCTTACTCGCTGGGGGTACAGGTTACTCCTATATTCGTTCAATTCTGCATAAACTTATCGAGAAACCATTAACAGAGGACGTTTATCTTTATTGGGGAGCAAAAACGAAAGCAGACCTATACGAGTTTGATGAGCTGATGGCGTTGTGTCAGGAAAACGCTAAGATACACTTTGAACCAGTTGTTCAGGAGCCGGATTCAAATTGGGTCGGTAAATCAGGCTTAGTGCATCAAGCCGTCATGCATGATCATTCGGACTTATCACCATTCTCCGTTTACGTCGCTGGTCGATTCGAAATGGCTGCCGTTGCACGTGATGATTTCACTCAACAGGGCCTTTTACCAGAAAACTTATTTGGCGATGCTTACGCTTTCATTTAGCTCTATGACTGTTTCGTAAATGGATTGAGAATATTTAGTCTTTATAGATGACCTGCGCTTTGCCGCCTCTTTTTGCTTGATACATTGCGTCGTCTGCTCGTTTTCTAGCCGAGTCAGCAGAGTCTTCAAGAAAGATCTGGGTTAACCCAATGCTAGCCGTTAATCGGGGCATATTCTCAGGAGTTCTTGCTATCAAATTATCAAGAACTCGTTGTGCTATACCTTTTGCATTTTGCAGCTCACAGTTTAGTAGCAGGACTTCAAACTCTTCGCCGCCGCTGCGACAAACGATGTCCCCTTCTCTCGCATTTTTTGTTAGGACGTCAGCAACTATCTTTAAGACTTCATCACCTTTTGCGTGACCAAAGTCATCGTTGATACGTTTAAAGTCATCTAAATCTAATGACATCAGGAAGCTACTTTTGACTTCACTCTGCTGTCCTCTGAGGTAGTGTTCAATGGCTGCTTCAAAAAAGCGGCGATTGTGCGTCCTTGTTAATGCATCTTGTACCGACATTTTATACGTTAAGACAACCCAAGCTGTAGAACCGGCAGCAATTAATATCCCACCGAAAAAGTATGCCAAGTCACGGACAATAATAAAGGTGTCATGCTCCAGCTCTCTAAAAACACTAAGTAGCGAAACGATGGTTGCTATTTGATATAAAAATAACCCCAAGACCACAGAATATTTGATATGCCGTTTTAGCGATATAAATATGACCAAAGAAAACATCACTAGATGAGCAGTTATGGTCAGCAATCGCAGCATTAAGTAAGTGTAATTTAGTTCACCTAAATATGGGCGGCTACATTCAAGAAAGGTTAAGACGAAAGCTGCACTAATCGCTAAATTCAACCCGATAAAATTTAAACCTTTGCGATTGACTGCACCACCGCTGCGTCTAAAAGCTGAAAACATCGATTGGAGTGAATTGATCATCTAAAACCTTAAAAATAAGATACGCCTTTTCAGGCAACGAAGAACATCCTTGATAGCATTCTACAATAACAACAAAGATCAACAAATCTCAATATATTGCACATGAACTTCTCAATGAAATATATCGCCTTTTCGAAGCAAAAGCCCCATTTTTGTGCAAACTGAAGCGAGTAGCCGTCCTACTATTATTACAGGTGGTAAAAAAGCTGGCTCAATCCCTATAAACATAGGATATACGAGAGGCAGTAAAATGCGTTAAAGCGCATATTGGCTAAGCTTTGTCACATTAATTGGAGGGATAGATATGTTATAATATTGCTAGCTTCTTCAAGAGAATGATTTATGACTTGGTTACGGAAAATTTTCCTTCTGGCGATTCAACATCCAACACGCTGGTTGGTCAAAACGAAATGTATTCCAGCCGACATATCTAAAGAACTCGGCATAGATATCAACAAACCTATTATCTATTTACTACGTACCGAATCTGCAACAGATCAAGTAGCGCTCTCTATAGCAACACAGCAAGTTAATATGCCTAAACCTTTGCAAGAAATTGGTGTTGAAGGGTTAAATCAAAAAAACTGTGTTTTTCTAGAACGACCTCAAACTCTGGTCAAAAAAATTAACAAGTCGACGGATGTACTTAACACTTTCGCGACGTTATTCCAAAAGCACAGAGAACAACCAGAACTTGATTTGCAAATCGTTCCTGTGTCTGTATTTTGGGGAAGAGCACCCGGAAAGTCCAAACCTGGCTGGACAGATTTACTGGCTAACCGAGCTTCTCCAAGCTGGCTAAGGAAGTTTTTTATTGTTCTTTTCTTAGGTCGCGATAATTTTGTCGTGTTTAGCAAATCGGTTTCGTCACGAGCTATGTTCGATACACATGGGACAGACAATCAATTAGCTCAGAAGCTTATTCGTGTCGCTCGTACTCACTTTCACCGTAAACGCTTATCTTTTGCTGGCCCGAGGATGCTAGAAAAACAGCAAATGTTTAATGGTGTTCTAGGCTCTGAAGCGGTTAAAAAAGCGGTTTTAGAGGAATCTCAGAGCAAAAAACTATCGCAAGAACAGGCGCGTCAACAAGCACGTAAGTATATTGAGGAGATCGCGGCCGATTATCGCGAAGGCCTGATTCGGTTAGCCGATCGCTTGCTGACTAAGCTTTGGAATAAAATCTATGCAGGCATAAAAGTTAATCATGCTGATAAAGTCAGAGATCTAGCGGCCAATGGTCATGAGATTATTTATGTACCTTGTCATCGTAGTCATATGGATTATCTTCTTTTGACTTACGCTATCTACCATGAGGGGCTAGTAACACCACATATTGCTGCGGGCATTAACTTAAACTTTTGGCCCATTGGTGGGGTTTTCCGGCGAGCAGGAGCTTTCTTTTTACGTCGCAGTTTTGCCGGCAATAAACTCTATACTGCTGTGTTTAGAGAATATCTGGAACAGCTTTTCAATAAAGGTTACTCCGTTAAATACTATTTAGAAGGCGGTCGCAGTCGCACGGGACGTTTGTTGCCACCCAAGACTGGGATGTTAGCTATGACACTGCAAAGCATGATTAAAGGTATCAATCGGCCTGTCAGCCTAGTGCCTGTTTATATCGGCTATGAGCATGTTATGGAGGTTAATAGCTACCTCAAAGAACTTAAAGGTAAAGATAAGCAGAAAGAGTCGTTTTTCAATATTTTCTCTGCCATTAAGAAGTTGAGAAATTACGGTACGGGTTTTCTTAACTTCGGTGAACCTATTTCCTTAAATCAATTTCTTGATAAGGAAGTTGCAGACTGGAGAGAAATGATTGAACCTGAGCAAGATAAGAAGCCTGTTTGGCTAACTCCAGCCGTTAACTCACTTGCCAGTCATATTATGTGTCGTATTAATCAAGCTGCTGCGCTAAGTGGCATGGCACTAGTATCAACCTGTGTATTGGCTTCAAAACGAAAAGCGATGTCAGAGCATGAGCTGACGACAGCGTTAGAACATTGCTTATTATTGTTTAAGGATACGCCTTACAGTGAGTTAGTCACCCTACCCGAAGGTGAACCGGAAGATATACTTAACAATACGCTAAAGCTTGATAAGTTTGATATTCATGAAGACAGTTTCGGGAGAATTATTTCGTTAGATAGTAAAGCGACTATTGCACAAACTTATTATCGCAATAATGTTTTACATTTGTTTACGATACCCGCGCTGATAGCCGCAGGCGTGTTAGCGAATGGTGGTATGGAAAAGTCACAGCTTTTACAATTGGTGAGTAGACTCTATCCGCTTTTACAAAAAGAATTATTCATGTATATGACGGCTGAGCAATGTCAAACATATGCGGAAGAGACGCTACAAAGGATGAAGTCGATAGGGTTGCTGGTGCAGAAAGGTCGAAAAATATGCGCGCCCGAATATACAGATAAAGCGTTTTACTCATTGTGGTTAATCAACCGAACAATCCAAGAGACTTTGCAGCGTTATGCACTTGTTTTAACCTTACTAGACAAAGAACACCAAATCCAACGTGGGGTACTCGAAAAACAAAGCCGATTATTTGCAGAACGTTTGTCATCACTACACGGAATTAGTGCGCCTGAGTTCTATGACAAGAATGTGTTGTCGACCTTTATCAATGCCTTAAAAGACAATGCACTCATCGATGCAAGCGATCAAGGTTTACTCATGCATTCAGAGCAAACCTCTGAGTTACAACAGTGGGTTATCAGCCTGATTTCACCTGATATTGCTCAGAGTATAGAGCGTATCCAGATCAAGCAATAAGAGATAGCTTGAGCCTCAGCTGTGTATCAACACTCAATGCAGTTGAGCTCAAATTAACGCTTCTAAGCACCTTTTTGTAAGCTGGCTAGTTCGCTGCGCAATGTTTCAACCAATGAAAGTAACTTGTCGGCCGATTGGTTTGTGTTTGCAGCACCCTCTTTTGTGCTTTCAGAAATCGTAGCAATATGATCAACTTGATCAGCTACTTCATTTGTCACACGACTCTGGTTAGTGGCGGCGCTTGAAATTTCTGTACTAACAGAATTAATGGTCCCGATAACATCGGTGATACGCATTAACGCTTCACCCACGACTGTTGATTCTTTAACACTCAAGTCCATTTGCTCGCGGCTCTGCTCCATACTGGTATGTGTATCTTGTGTTGCTTGTTGCAGTTTGCTGACGATGTCATGTATTTGTCCAGTCTGGTCTTGTGTGCGCTTAGCTAAGGTGCGTACTTCATCTGCAACTACGGCAAACCCTCTACCATGCTCACCTGCCCGAGCAGCTTCAATGGCGGCGTTTAAAGCCAGCAAATTAGTTTGTTCAGCAATTTCGTTTATGCCATTAGAGACTTGACCAATATCTTTACTGTCTTTCACAAGCCGATTAAGTGCTTCTTGTGAGCGAGTGGATTCATTTTGCATATCTCGCATGACAGATTGCAAACGCTCAACTAGCTGCATGCCGTCTTTGGCTTCATTTTCAGCAACGGTGGCTGACTCGGATGCAGTCGCTGAGTTATTGTCTACTTTAGAAGCTACAACAGTTAACTCCTGCATAGAAGTTGATATGGCATCCGTCTTGTTTTTCTGTTCACTAACACCTTTAATTGTCTGCTCAGTGACATTCTTAAGGCTGGTAGCAGAGTCGCTCAACGTATCAATAGCGCTACTGATACGTTGCACGAGGTGCTCCAAGTTCTCGGCCATTTGATTGGTATCGATGGCAATTGCACGCATTTCATCACGACCTTGTACTCTGATTCGCGCAGTTAAATCGCCATCCGCAATGCAGTGCACGGTCATAACAACATCTTTAATATTGTCGGTGACTGAAAAGTACATTCCTAAGAACAAATAGATCGCTAATCCAACCGCAATTGTTGAGATTGCCATCACAAAAATATTTTTGGTACTTGCGTTGTCAATCCTTTGATTTAACAACTCTTCCAAAACAGGTAATAGCGATTGTCCAAAAACAGACAGCTCCTCATTGAGTGCTTCGCTACGTCTAATTAATTCACTGTGATCAACTTGAATCGTATCAGGATCAAGTATTTGAGTTTGAACCCAGTTTTGGTAATCATTTAAGTTACCTTCTAACGTAGACCAAGTACTGTTTAATTGGTTGCGTAATGCTGCGTTTGCTGAGTACGCGACATTAAGGTTATGGCCTATAACACCTATGGCTTCGGGCAGTGCCTGATTAGCATTTGAAAGGCCAATAAAGCTATCTGCGGTAAAACGCCCACGTTGGGTAACTTCTGCGGCATGAGAGGCCGTCGTTACAAATTGCCCCTGTAACCTCGGCAGCGTATTAACTAAGCTAGATATCAGGTAGCTTGTATCAAGCTCCAAATCTAGTTCAAGATTGCTGTAATCGGTCACGGCCTGTTTAAATGTTAGCAACGCATTAAACATGTCGGTGGGTGAACCATTTTCAGCGACTTGCCTATAAACTGAGAAGGCTTTTTTCGCAGGGTCACTATCAAGGTCATTTAGCGCTGCCAATTCTCGATTCATCGTGGTTTGTGTTACTGCGTCTTCTGTCGTTCTGTGGCGTATAATATCAGACGCTATGACACCAAGTTCTTGTGAGGTTAGCTCAATGACTGCCAAACCTTTGAGTTCTTGTTTGGTGAAACGAATGGAATGGGAGTATTCATACTGCAACAGGAAAGCGCTGATTGTCAGAGGAACAAGAAAAATAATGCTGACAATAGTAAATTTCACTGAGTATCTCAATTGAGACATCAAGCTCTTCGCCGGACCACATACAATACTTAACCATTCACCCACAGTTTGCCCCTAAACCCAGTTTATATACTGATTGATGATCGACAAAACCAACACTAACCCTACATAATTGTTATTCAAAAACGCATTAAAGCAAGCTTGTTTCTCACGATTTTTAATCAATACTTGTTGATATATGAATAGCATAGCGACCATTGCCAAGAACACAAAATAGCTTAAAGTGAAGCTTTGCAAAATGCCAATACCACTCATAATAGCAACGACTACTATTTGCAGAAGACCAATAATCAGCCGATCATATTCCCCAAATAATATTGCCGTTGACTTAACTCCTACCTTAACATCATCGTCACGGTCTACCATCGCATACTGTGTGTCATAAGCAACAGTCCAAAGTAAGTTTGCCAAATATAATAACCAACTCCAGTTAGGCACACTAGTCTGTATTGCCATAAATGCCATAGGTATTGACCAACTAAACGCTGCGCCCAATACAAATTGTGGCAAATAGGTAAAGCGTTTCATAAAGGGGTAACATGACGCTAACAGCAATGCCCCAATGGATAAAACCACGGTTTGCCAATTGAGCATGAGTACCAAAATAAAAGCTAAAACTACCAAGCCCACAAATAACAGAATGGCTTGTTTCGTCGTGACTTCACCACTGACTAAAGGGCGTTGATTTGTTCGCTCAATATGCCCATCAATCTTTCTATCGGCAATATCGTTGATTACACAACCCGCAGATCGCATAACAAATACGCCCGCAACAAATATCGCCAAAATTTTCATATCAGGTACACCTTCACTGGCAAACCAAAGAGCGAGCAAAGTAGGCCACAATAATAAGTAAGTACCGATAGGTTTATCTGCACGCATCAATTTGTAGAAAGCTTTAATTGGGAAAGAGTGCATCACTATAAGGGCCTACTATAAGCAGGTGATTGAGGGAGAAAAATCTCGGCCACTAACAAGCGAGATTGGCGATAACGGAAGAGTGAACGACGTCCAAATAATGGCTTATCTGACACAATAGATAAGCGCTGTAATAGCTTATTCGTTGTTTCCAGACGTGTCACTTGTATGGGTAAACGCTCGAATTGCGCATCGTTAAAAATAACCTGGCCTAAAGGTTTGTTACCAAGGTTGGAGAAGTTACTCAAGCTACCATCTAGTTCGCTCTTAGGTAACACTGAGCGTGCAAAAACCCAAGGAATGCCATCACCAGACAATATCACTTCACGAATAATCCAATCTTCATTTTGAGCGTTTAGTTGCTGTTTTTCATCTTCGAGTAAGTCAGCCTCTCCTTGTCCAATGACCGAAACGGAAAACTGTCGACACTGTGACTGCAATCTTTCAGTGAGAGACCCCGTTGCTAAAAGCCAGTTTTTAAGCTTAGCATCATCAATCGCCAGATCCGTTGGCTCAAACCATTGCGACTCTATATCTAACGGGAAAGAACAATTCAGAATCAATTTTTTTATACCCTTTACCCTTCAAAATATTGTAACCAGCGGAAGTTCGAAGCGATTCAAGCAAAGCGGTCTTGGAAGGGCTGGTAGCGCCAAGTCAATATCAGCTAACACCGTATTAATCGCTTTGATATCCATCTTCTGAAAGCCTTTGAGGCTTTCCACTTCGACGTTGTGCCCATTCATTAGGCTAACAACATGTTATCATGGACCTGCCTTGAATTGAAAAACTCAACGGTTCTTTATACCAATTCACTGTAGGTAAATGCTCACTCAGCGAGAGCATAAAAATGCCGAGTCAAGGATGTGATTGCTAGTCTAATGGGGGAGTTTAACTTCTACACTGAACTGGTCGTGAGTCGATCATTTACCAAAGCTAAATGGTATCATTGGATTTTGAAGGGTATATATATTGTGTGATCTGCCGATATCATAAAAATAGCATGCACTATACTAAAGTCGGTGTGTAAATTGTTTAACGGGATTTATAATTGTTGCTATCATTTTATTCGCCGTATGCAGAGGTGAATTCACCATGTTTTATATCAATCTTCACTCAACGAGAGTAAATGTTACTAAATGAACAAACTGTTTAAAATGATTGCCCTAGTTGTGCTTGCCCTGCCTGCGACTTACACGTCTGCACAGCCAGATGTTGCTTACTATGGGTTAGAACCGGATATTGTCACGAATTACCTGAGCACAGGAGCTAAAAACCTAGGGTACGTTCGAGTGACAGTGGAGTTATTACTCGAAGATATTGACGATATAGAGATAGCAGAGCATCACTCGCCACTTCTACGCTCGACGATAATCGAAATTTTTGGTCGCCAACCAGAAGATAAGATTAAGTCTCTTACCGGCAGAGAAGATATTCGCAGAATGTGTCTTGATACTCTTAGAGAGTTAATGAAGAAAGAGGCTAGTTCAGAGATGATAAAGGATGTAATCTTTACGAAGTATTTGTATCAGGGTTAGCCGAACCAAATCGGCTCCAAATAAATGCCAGTACGCAACCACTGATTAATCCAGATGTGTGTGCTGAATTTGCAACGGATACCCAAAGAATATCGGTGTAACCAAGTACAAGCCAGACTAACATAAAGCCTATCATAGGCTTAGGTAGCCATAAGCCCCAATTCGGTCTTAACCAACCAATCCACCAAACAAATCCAACTAAGCCATAGACAACACCTGATAAGCCCCCAAAATTGGGCCCAGAAATCCAGTACTGAATGACGTTAGGTATGATCGCTGTAATACAAAAAATGATGAGCAGACCACTAAAACCAAACACGCTTTCAATTTGTTTACCTAAAGTCCACCACCACAATAGATTAAAAGTCACATGCAATGCACCAAAATGGAAGAAAGCTGGACCTAAAAGACGCCACCATTGACTATCCTGCATCAACGCAGTGAATGATTGCATTTGCAGTTGTTCAAAAATGGCCCAATGCCCACCTAACGAAGATGCTATGTAAACAATAAGGCAAATACAGAGGATAAGGCTGGTCAAAGGCACAGCAAGTAAGCCACCTTTGACTTTTAACCAATCAAACTGATGCCCTGTCTTTAATGTAACGGCTTGGCCAGATTCCCATGCGCTTTGCTGAAATTGTCTATGATCGGGGGTTGATAAGAAATCATGTACATGCTGAATGGCTTCATTTTTTTGAGCCAAATTGTTGAGCAATACGGCGTGGCCTTCTTCATTAGTTAAAAGCTGATAAGTGACATCAACACCCTTACTCATTAAGAAGTGTATCAGTAGTCGCGCTATATTTTCTTGTTGAAAACTAACTAATATCAAAGCTTGGTTGTCTTTATTCATCGATTCCGTTGTCAGGAAATCGCGTTATCCAAGCTTCAAAGCCACCATCCAAGTTGTATACTTCGGTAAACCCTTGCTGTAAAAGAAATTGCCCTACTTGTTGACTACTGTGTCCATGGTAACAACAACAAATCACAGGCTTGGTGCGATCCGTGTCGTTTAAGAACTGTTGAACATTGTCATTAGACAGGTGTTTAGCTCCCTGTATATGACGGGATTCAAAAGATTGTATGTCGCGATTATCAACAACACAGGTGTTATTATTTTTTAGCATTTCAGCAGCACTTTCCACATCCAAATGCTGTAGTGTTGTGGCATCACTCATGACAATACCTCTAATCCCAATTGAGTATAACTTTACCTGATTGGCCCGATGCCATCGTCTCAAAACCGGTTTGAAAATCACTCACGTTATACTGATGAGTGATAATCGGTGATAGATCTAATCCGCCTTGGATCAGACTTGCCATCTTATACCAGGTTTCAAACATTTCACGGCCATAGATTCCTTTGATAACCAAGCCTTTAAAAATAACCTGATTCCAATCAATAGCTGTTTCACCTGGCGGTATCCCCAAAAGAGCGACTTTGCCACCGTGGTTCATCTTATCTAGCATATCATTGAAAGCAACAGGCACCCCCGACATCTCTAAGCCAACATCAAATCCTTCGGTCATACCTAAGTCACTCATGACATCGGTAAGAGACTCATCAGCGACATTGACCGCTCGAGTGGCGCCCATTTTTGCAGCTAATTCAAGGCGGTACGGATTTACATCGGTGATAACGACAAAACGAGCGCCTGCATGTTTAGCCACTGCAGCAGCCATAATACCAATAGGGCCCGCACCCGTAATTAAGACATCCTCACCAACTAAATCGAATGATAAGGCCGTATGGACTGCATTGCCAAAAGGGTCGAATATCGAAGCTAAATCATCCGAGATATTGTCCGGTATTTTAAACGCATTAAAAGCAGGAATAGCTAAGTATTCGGCAAATGCACCTTCACGATTAACACCAACACCAAGTGTATTTCGACAGAGGTGACGGCGGCCAGCTCGACAGTTTCGACAGTGTCCACAAGTAATATGGCCTTCACCAGACACTCTATCACCAATTTCAAAACCGCGAACTTCTTGCCCTATATCGACAACTTCACCAACATACTCATGACCTACAGTCATAGGCACAGGAATAGTTTTTTGTGACCAATCATCCCAATGATAAATATGCATGTCCGTGCCACAGATTGCTGTTTTACGAATTTTGATCAATAGATCATTGTGACCTACTTTAGGCTTTTCCGCCTCAGTCATCCAAATGCCGGGTTTGGCATGTAATTTAGCTAAAGCACGCATTAAATGACTCCTAATTCTTTACCAACTTCAATAAATGCATCTACCGCGAAGTCAACTTGCTCTAGACTATGCGCTGCTGACATTTGTGTCCGGATACGTGCTTTACCTTTAGGCACCACGGGGAAAGAGAAGCCTACAACATATACACCTCTTTTAAGCATCTTATCTGCCATTTCACTGGCTAGCTTAGCATCACCCAACATCACTGGAATAATGGGATGATCTTTACCTTCTAGTGTAAACCCTGCGTCCGTCATGCGTGTCCTAAAGCGCTCACTGTTAGCTTTCAGTTTCGCTCGCAACTCACTACCACTCTCAAGTAGTGACATAACCTCAAGCGATGCAGAGACAATGGCAGGCGCAACAGAATTGGAAAACAAATAAGGGCGAGAGCGCTGCCTTAACCAAGCAATCACCTCTTTCTTACCGGATGTATAGCCGCCTGAAGCGCCACCAAGCGCTTTACCAAGTGTACCGGTAAGAATGTCAACACGACCCATAACATCGCAGTATTCGTGACTACCGCGACCATTTTCGCCAACAAAACCCGTCGCATGACAATCATCGACCATCACCATGGCGTCATATTTGTCAGCTAAGTCACAAATAGCACCAAGGTCAGCAATAATGCCGTCCATTGAGAAGACACCATCGGTAGCAATAAGCTTAAATCGGGCGCCATTTTCAGTCGCTTTTTGTAGCTGCTCTTCAAGTTCTTGCATATTGTTGTTAGCGTAACGATAACGCTGTGCTTTTGATAATCGTACACCATCGATAATACTCGCGTGGTTTAACGCATCTGAAATAATGGCGTCTTCAGCCGTTAGAATGGTTTCAAACAGGCCACCATTGGCGTCAAAGCATGAGGGATATAAAATAGTATCTTCTGTACCTAAAAAGCTGCTGAGTTTATTCTCAAGCTCTTTATGTATATCTTGAGTTCCACAGATAAAGCGCACAGATGCCATACCAAAACCGTGGCTGTCTAACCCTTTCTTCGCTGCGGCGATCAATGTTTCGTTGTTCGCTAGCCCTAGGTAATTATTGGCGCAAAAGTTCAAAACATTAGGTGCACTTTGCGTTTGGATCTTTGCTTGTTGTTGACTCGTTATCACACGTTCATTTTTAAACAGTCCTTGCTCATGCAAGTCGTCCAATTGGTTTTGAAGATAATCAGTAAATGCTTGAGTCACGTTTTGCTCTCCTAGGGGCTTTGGTGAAATGATTAGAACAGGCTAAAGCTGCATTTCTCTATTCTGACCATTATACAGCCAGAACCGAGCGCATACCGCTAAAGAACAATCTTATATTCGGAAAACTTGTAACCTTTATATTACGTAACATGGTAGAGATGCGAGGTATTATTTATCAGGTAGGATATGTTTTAGTTTATCTGGATTGCTCAATACCACTCCAAACGCCTTCTATCCAATCTCGACTGAGTGCATCCATCAAGTCTGATTCAGCAATAGGTTTGGAAAAAAGGTAACCTTGCGCCATCTCACAATTGTAACCTCTGAGCTGACGCAGTTGTGCTCGTGTCTCAACGCCCTCCGCGATGACATGCATACCTAAACTTCTGACCATACCGACGGTTGATTCAACTATTTGCATATCTGCTTTATTGTCCATCATGCCGGTAATAAAGCTTCGGTCAATTTTGATAATATCGACGGGCATTTTCTTGAGATAACTGAGAGACGAGTAGCCTGTGCCGAAGTCATCAATAGAAAAAGTAATGCCTAAAGCACGAATTTGTTGCATAACACTGAGTGTTTTCTCGAAATCTACGACCAGAGAGCGCTCAGTTAGTTCTAGCTCAAGTTGTTCAGGCTCTACGGTATATTGCTCTAGAAGGTTAGTTAAGAAAGGGAGCAATTCAGGGTCTAAAAACTGAGAAGCAGACATATTGACGGCTATTTTTTGTCTGCCGAACCCGGCTAATGCCATATTTTGCAGTATTTCAAAGCTGCGTTTTAAGCCCCAATACCCTAGAACAATCATATGTTCTGAGTTTTCGAGTACCGGAATGAAGTCATCGGGGGCTATCATTCCCCGCACGGGGTGCTTCCATCTCAATAGCGCTTCAAAACCAACTAACTGGCCTGTATTGATATCAATTTGAGGTTGCAATGCGAAGAAAAAGTGACTCTCTTTTAGTGCTTCATGAACCTCACTTTCTAGTAGTACTTTCTTAGCTACACGCTGATACATATTGTCATCAAAAACTTGATATGCAGCGCCCCCTTTGTCTTTGGCGTCATACATCGCAACATCAGCTTGTCGAATTAAGTCTTCGGTACTACAGTCGCGGTCGTTGGTCATTGAGATACCAATACTGGTCGACATATAGAACCGGCTATTATCTAGCTGAATGGGTTCCCTAAATTTTTGCAAAATATGGTCAGCTAATGATTCGAGTTGTGCAGCATTTTCAACCGACGGTACCATGACCAAAAACTCATCCCCGCCAAAGCGGCAGACGATATCTGTACTGGTGATTGCTTTTTTCAAGCGCTTGGAGACTTCTTGTAGCAGGACATCACCGATAGTGTGCCCACGACTGTCGTTAACTTTTTTAAAATCATCGAGATCAAGGAAGAGTAGCCCTACAAAACGCTCATCGCCTTGGAGTGTTTGAAACGCTTTACGTAGCTGGAAATTAAGCATGTTACGATTAGGTAGCCCTGTAATAAGGTCGTACATGGCTATGTTTTCTAGTTCTCTTGTGCGCTGATCTATTTCTTTGTCTAAAAACTCTAGCTCATCACTAAGTTTTTCAGCAGAGTCATTTAAATAGTCTATTTCGTCGATAAACCAACGGCTCTCCTCAGGCTTATTGCTTCTAAATGTTTTGTAGTCATGCTCTGCAAGCAATGGCAGGTTCCTAGCTAACTTCAACATGCGTACACGCACTCGATAAGTGAGCAACAACATGAGTGCGCTTAATACGATAAACAAAGTTAAGGCGATGATGAAGGCAACGTTTTGTATACGTTGATAATTAACGACATAAGAAGAGATATCTTCGACGATAAAAATGAAACTATTGTGCTCACCATCATTAAGAGGGACTAAGTTGGCTAAATAATGTATGTCGTTGAACTTAATGCGTGCGCCTGACGTAAGGAGAGTATTCATGTTCAATGTATCGCCGGCGGTATTGATGACATTGCTCATCTGTTGGTGTAGTGAGGGGGATAGTGGTGGCAATATAGCGAGTTCTTTTACTAACTCTTGTCCCGAAAAGCTGCCTTGATTTGTCGTTACGATAGCTAAATCTGCGCCAGTTGATTGATTAAGAAAAGCTAATACTTCCAGCATGGAATGGCTTACTGCCAGATAAGCAATTTCACCGTCATTAGTTAAAACTGGCAACGACAACAATAAATCGCATTCTTCATGGCAAATGATTTTAGAGACTGGCGCTTGCTGCTGAATAGTCTCGGCTGTCATATCAACAACGTCGCTACTTAATGCGGTCGATGCGAATAACGTTTTAAATTTGTCATCTAACAACCATAAGTCGCTCATATTCCATTGCAATTGCAAAAAGTCGAACTCCTCATTTAGTCCAGTAATAATGCTGCTTAAATGGTTCCCTTTTGTAGCCTTTAGCTCCACATAGGATTCGAGTGATGTCTCTATACGATTGCGTACAATTTCATGCAGAAGTGTGTATTGCTGAATGGCAAGTCGCCTCTTTTGCAGTTGTTGCCATTCAAAATCATCTTGTATTTTGACAAACCATAGGCGTGTAATGAGCGCACCTGTCATAAGGAGCATGACAATAAGTAACGTCAGTAATTTAAAAGGTAAACTGACAAAAGGCTTCATATTCAATACCTAAAACCAATAGGTCGCTTGAAGAGCGAAAATACTGTTGTACTCTTCGGAGTTGTTGGCAACATCTTGGAAAATAGATGGATTGATTCTGCCAGCACCCCTTACGCGGTGATATTCAGCCTGAAGCCGAAAGTTATGCTGTACATGCCAAGTTAAACCTAATGTGCCTGTATCATGGAAGCCAAAGTGGTTAGGAATCCCCGTTGTTGCTTGAAGCTGCGTACCATTGCGGTCATCTTTATCTAAGTCTAGTAAATCTATTCTGGCAAGTAGGGTGATTTGAGGGCTTAGAAAATACCGTGCTTGCACATACCCGCCTTGCCCGAGTGAATCGCGCAGAAAGCCTGGCGCCAAGATGCCTCTAAAGATAACCCTCTCTTGTAATATTTCACTGGTTAAGTCCCACTTCTCCGCGGCATATTGCATTGTTAACATAAACCGTTGCACAGTCGCCAGACCACTTTGTAGGACGTCTTGTTCGCCAGCATTATAGCTAAAGTCTGACTCCATAAGACTAATACCAATTTGCAATGGACCTGCATTTGGGCTTAGGAAGGTACTAAACTGATGAACAAAGTCTTGGTCAGTACTGCCAGTCGATAAGTCACTGAAAAAGTCGCGAGTCTGATCTCGGCTAACAGGTGAATTACCGTAGCTCCAATTAAACTCCCATTCACCGATGTTGTTGCTGTAATTTCCAACCAATGCAGCGCCATCACTACCTACGGCTATATCCCTAAAACCATCAAAGTAAACCGACTGAGGCAGTATAATTGAGGGGCGAGTATGTGGAACATCCCTAGTAGCAGAATATAACCAGTGATAGTTCTTATATCGCCCTAAATGTAAATTTAAACTGAGTGATGTTTCGTCAAACAAGTCAAAATCTGCGAATAAGTAGTCAAGGCGAGCCCCTTCAGGGTAACGGTTGCCACCGTTGAGGTAAACGGCTTGTCCAGCTATGCGTATGGAGGGCGTTAAATCTATCGATCCGTTGATACCTAACTCAGTTAGCTTAAGGTTGAACTCATCATCAGGATCGACAAAGGATGTATCTTTTGTGTGAATCAACCCTTGTGCAACGAACCCATGCCAGTTCACATTTGCTATTACATTCCAAGGAAACATAATGAAGGTAACAACTAAAACAGTATTTTTACCGAAAAGTCTATTCACCAGTGCTTACTCCTTCGAGAGTGATAACCTTTATGCCATCCGTCGGCTTGTATTCTTTAACATAGCCTATGGCACCTGGGGTTGCTGCAATTCTTTCGATCATCTCTTGATCATCACTTACAACATAAGGAGCGTCACCTAAGCCCGAATAGACGAGTTTGTTCCATTGTCTTTCAAGTTGATAAGGGAAAAAGCCTAATACTGATTGACAAAAAGTGCGATGAACATCAGAGTTTTTCTCCATCACAAACACTTTAATAGGATCGCCTACGGGCCACTTAGTTTGGCGCATAATAAAAATTCGGCGTAGGCTCTTTTTACTCAACGAAGAATCAACGACAGACGTATTCGCAATGAGAGTTGCCGACATTGATTGCATCGAGAAGAATGCTAGGCTCAATCCTAATAATAGAGAGATGCCAATATTCCTCGCTTTTAGGCAATAGCCTTTATACACTCAGACAACTCCATTATTGACAATTACACTACTCTAAGAATAGCGGGAAGATTTTGATACGGAAAGAAAAATACCATTTTATACCCATCTATTGGAAGAATAAATTGATACATGAGTAATCATATGACCATATCGGCCTAATTAGCATTTACTTAATGAATAAATGACTAAGATTCCAAAGCGTTGGGCCATATTAATCAATGAGTTAGTAAACGCAAGCAATTGTTCAATATAGCGATGCTAGAATGCAATAGGTAGAAAAATTGATGGTATATAAATTTAACTTTTTATGATTTCGTTTATAACAACTACCTGCCTGACAATTAGGTGGATATCATATGTTATTCATAAGAGCATGCTGACCTTTTCTTTACACATCTTGTTCTATATAAAGGTTTAAAAAATAATTCATGAGCAGTGACTTCAAACCAACAATGAAACAACGGCTAGCGCTTGTTGCTTACACCTGTGTTATGGCATTACTAACACCTTTGTTGATTCTGCATACCTTGATAAAAACGGCCATCAAGGCAGACGGATACGACATGAGAAAGCTAGAACGTTTTGGCTTGATCAGAGGTGATTTTCGAACTGGCGGAATTTGGGTGCATTGTGTGTCGGTGGGTGAAGTTGCGGTGGCTTCTTTTGTGATTGAAAGACTACTAAAAGAAACCCCTGACCTCACGGTTACCATAACAACAACAACACATACTGGTTCTCAGAGCGTCTTGAAGCGCTTTGGTGATCGTGTTCAACATTGTTACTTACCTTATGACTTTTCACTTTTCGTTAGCCTGACTTTGGCAAAGATACAACCCACAGTGTTGTGGGTTACAGAAGTTGAACTTTGGCCCATTTTGATTCACCAATGCTGGAAGAAAAATATACCGACTGCTGTGATCAATGCTCGAATGACCGATAGATCAATCAAGGGCTACGAGAAAGTATCTGCTATTTTTGTGCCTATGCTACAGAAGCTTACTCTAGTTTGTGCGCAAGGTAAGAGGGACTATGATAATTACCTTAAACTTGGTATGCCCGAAGAAAAGCTCGCACTGACCAACAACATCAAATTCGATATTGATGTGCCTATGAAAGAGTTAAATAACACCGATTTAAACAAAAAGTACAATCCAAGAAACAAATTGGTTTTCTTAGCTGGTAGCACGCATGAGCCGGAAGAAAGTGTGGTATTGGAAGCGTTTGAAGCCTGCCTATCCAACCATTCGAATTTACTATTGTTACTCGTACCGAGACATCCACAACGTTTTGATGCAGTTTATAGACTTTGTCAAGAACGCCATTTAAAGGCTTGTAGGGTCAGTGAATCGATAGAAGAGGATGCCAATATTGTGCTGGTGGATGAAATGGGGGTACTGAGTCAGCTTTATCAAATAGCGCAATTTTCATTTGTAGGTGGCAGTATTGCGCCAAGAGGTGGGCACAATGCGTTGGAGGCGGCAGTATGTGCTGTGCCTATTCTTATGGGTAGTAGCACCGACAATAACCCAGAGATTTGCCAAACATTAAAGGACGTTGGGGCTATTACAACGGTTAACACAAGCGCTCAGGTTCAACAGGTGCTCTCTCAGTGGCTTTTGAATCCTGAGGTGGCTCAAATGCGCGGTGAGTGTGGTAAGAAAGCCATTGAAGCCAATGCAGGAGCTGTAGACAAAACTATAGCAATAGTGCGTCAATTTGTGCTTTGACTTGTTCGACAGTAATACCCTGCATGAGTGATTTACCTTTCGCTCTTAGTCCCCATGGCATTGCTTGCCAAGGCTTACCATGCTGATCTTGAATAGCTTTATCATAAACGGACACTACGCGAGATTGATCTAAGTACGGTCCTGTTCTCAATGGGTTGCTATGAGCGTAGAGGCCGATAACCGGTGTTCTTACCATAGTGGCCATATGTGCAGGACCTGTATCAGGGGCGATAACTAAGGCGACTTTCTGTATGAGTGCTAGTAGTTGCAGCAAACTGCTTTGCCCGATCAAATTTATTGGCTTTGATTGGCAGCAGGCCTCAATATCAGCGCCAAGCTTTTTCTCCATATCAGAAGGGCTACCACACAGAATGACCTGAACGCCTCGATCCATAAGATAATCTGCAATAGTTGCATAGCGTTCTGGCATCCAGTTTCTTTCCACTTTACTGGCTGCGGGCGAAATAATGACAGAGGTTTGCTCGTCACTAATATGTTGTCTTGCCCAATCATGCGCTTCATTAGGAATGGGGAGCTCCCAACTGACTTCCTTTTGTTGTGGAATACTTAACACATCAGCAAAACCCATAAAGCCGTCTAATACATGAGCGTGCTGCTTTGCACTGATACGCTTGTTGGTGAATAACCAATGTAGCTCTTTGCTGCGATTCCAATCGAAACCCACTTTGCGGTTAGCATTAATACAAAATGCGGCAATATTAGCTCTAAACGCGACTTGCATAGCAAATAACACGTCGAATTTCCGGCCAGAGAGATCTCTACGCAGCTTTTTAAATGCTTCTACCCCTTGTTTCTTATCAAAAATGATAAACTCTACGTCTGCAATCGTCTTAACAAGCTGATATTCTACCTTGCCAATCACCCAAGTGATTTTAGTGTCAGGTGATTGCTGGCGAATACGGGTTACTAACGCAACGGCGTGACAAACATCACCGATTGCAGAAAGTCTGAGCAGGCATAAATTTCGAAGCGTGGGCACTGAGATACCTCTTGTGAGTGCAAACGAATAACATGAACATCAAGGCTAAGAGAAGTTCAATATGACGGATATGCAACAAGTTAAATTGCACAATCATCAAATGATATACGATCCTCAGTCGTTCGCCAAAATAGAACCACGAATGTTTACTCAGGAATATTGGGCTAAGCAAAATAGCATACTTGGCATATCAAAAGGCCGGGGTATTACCGTATTTTTTAAACACCGATCTCAGGAATTGGTACTTCGGCACTATTTGCGAGGTGGGTTAATTGGCAAGTTGATCAAAAACCGTTATTTCAATACTGGCTATCAACAGTCTAGAGCTTGGTTAGAATTTAAGTTGCTTGAATTTATGATTGCGCTGAATTTGCCAGTGCCTAAACCTGTCGCAGCTATCGTCAGTCATCACGGCTTATTTTACACGGCAGATATTATCCTACAGAAGATTGCTGGTGCATCCGATGTTCATCAGCATTTAGCGCAGCGTGAGTTAACAAATAACGAATGGCAAAGCATTGGACAAACCATTGCGTTATTTCACAAAAACCAAGTGTTTCATCATGACCTTAATATTCATAATATCATGTTAGATAATATGGGTAAAGTGTGGCTAATCGATTTTGACAAATGTGTTGTTAAATCAGGTCATGACTGGAAGAAAGCTAACCTTGAAAGGCTTAAGCGTTCACTGAATAAAGAGCAAGGCCGTGAAAGTCAGTACTTCTTTAACGACGACGGATGGAAGCAATTGACAGATGCATACTATGAGGCAGCTGGCTAGGTGCTGACCGACAGCATTGGGTGTTTTTTGGGTAACTCATTGTTTAGCGGCATTAATACGAAGCAAATTACGCTTTTATTAATCTCTTATTCTTATGCTTATGATAAAATAACCTATACCAATAATATGACGATTGTTAATGGTAGGCTTGATTGACCATTGACTCATTTTTTTAGCTCCATTTTTCAGGATGATTATGCGCTTTCATTACCGACTTCTTGCCGCTATTTTGCTGTCTTTAACTATGCCAGCTCAGGCTAAAGGGCCCTCCCCTTATTTACCGCTTAAAACTTCGCCAGAGATAGAAGTGAAAATAGAGAAACTGTTAGGCTTAACCAAGAACGTCCCGTTGACTAAGCCTTACAAAGCATCTGAAATATTATCTAAACTAGAACAAATTAAAGACTCCCACCCTTTACTACACAGTCAATTAAGTGCTTATTTAAGCCGTTTTACTAAGCCTGCAGGGATAACCCACCTTGAGCTATCTGCGTCATACAATGATGATACGAGTAGAGCGTTACCCAACCAAAGAAACATTAATGCAGACAGTAATTATCAAGCTTCCGTGGGAGCGTTGGCTTATATTACGCCTTATGCTTACGTTTCGTTGGGAGCGACCTATGCCGATGGTGCCGGTACTATTCATACCAATACTCACTTAGGCTTTGGCTATGAATATGCACAAGTAGAGCTAGGCTACCGTGAGCACTGGTATTCACCTTTTCAGGACTCAGCTGTGTTGTTAAGTACGCACGCTGTTTCGTCTCCCTCTATTACGATTAGTAATGCAACGCCAATTACCAAGTGGAATATTCGCTATGAAGCTTTCTATTCTATTTTGGAAGAACAGGAAGGTATTGTTTTAGGGGATCAAGTTACTCCCGGTAGACCAAGAATTGCGGGTATACATTTAAGTGCAACGCCATGGGATTTTTGGACCATAGGGGTCAATAGGACATTGCAGTTTGGTGGTGGTTTGCGTGATCCAAGTCTTGGCGATGTTTTTCAAGCTATTTTTAATCCAGCAGGCATAGATAATGTTGGTGACATTCCTGATGTAGTCGCTGATGACCCTAACTTTGAGTTTGGTAATCAGCTGGCATCTTTCACCTCTAAAATTAACTTTACTTGGTACACACCGATTTCTTTTTATGGAGAAATTGGCGGTGAAGATACTGAAGGTGAAAGTAACTTTAAATTAGGCAATGAAACTCTATCAGCAGGACTTTTCTTACCTGCAATTAGAGACAATTTAGCCTTACGTTACGAGTTTACTCGTTGGTCGACAGCTTGGTATGTTCATCCTCTTTATTCTGGAGGCTATTCCAACGAAGGACAGGTATTAGGTCACTTCGCTGGTGGAGAAAGAATATTCAACGATGACACACCTTCCAAGACACATTCGTTTAATGCCGATTGGACGTTAATGTCTGGAAATATTATCAATTCAACTTTCCGTATTATCAATAATGAAACATCTGCGCTCTTTGACTATGACACTGCTCACGAAGTACAACTAAGGTATAGTAAAGCAACACGTTATGGTTTTTTTGGTACAGAAGTCTATGCAGGTAGAAATGTTTTTGGTGAGCAGTTCGGGCGTATATCAGCGTTTTTCCGCTGGTAACTCTTGATGAAAGACTGTCAGCCCTAGGCGCGTTATGGAAAGAGTGATTACCTTTGGTACCTTTGATGTATTCCATGTTGGGCACGTTAATATATTTAAACGTGCCAAAGCCTTGGGTGAAACACTGATTGTTGGTGTTTCATCAGACGAGCTTAACATTCAAAAGAAAGGACGGGCACCTGTCTATTCCCTAAAAAGCCGTATGGAGATTATTGAATCCATAAAATATGTCGACGAAGTTTTTGTCGAAGAGTCTCTGAATTTGAAACGTCAGTACATTCTTGATAACAAAGCGGACGTCTTAGTCATGGGTAATGACTGGGAAGGCCGCTTTGATGAATTTAAGGATATCTGTCAGGTTAATTACTTACCGCGTACACCTTCGATATCTACGACAGAGATCATTGAAGTAATCAAAGATATTCAATGAAGCATTATCTGTTCTATATTTCCCAGAATTACGCGTTTGAGATCTTAAGGCCTCTGCAGAAAGAGATACATAAACGTGGTGATTGTGTTGCATGGCTTGTGGAAGGGAAAGGTGTTGATCGGTCTTTATTTGCAAAAAACGAAAAACAGTTAAGCTCGATCAGTGACGTACAGCAGTTCAATCCTATTGCTGTCTATGTACCTGGGAATACGGTTCCCTACTTTATCCCTGGCCTTAAGGTACAGGTTTTTCATGGTTTTGAATGGAAGAAGAAAGGGCATTTTCGCATACGCGATTGCTTTGACTTATATTGTACTCAAGGCCCTTTATTTACTGACAAATTTAATACACTGAAGAGGCAACATCCGCACTTTAATGTCGTAGAAACCGGTTGGCCTAAAATTGACGATCTTGTGGCGACTGCTCCTTATGAATGGAAAGAGAGAAAAGATCTAAAAACGGTGCTGTATGCACCAACATTCTCGCCTTCATTAACCTCTGCCTTAGCTTTATTTGAAAAGATTAAATTCTTGTCTAGCCAACGAGATTATCAATGGCTGATTAAGTTCCATCCCAAGATGAAGAGCGAGTGGGTTAATCAGTACAGAGCCATCGAATCGGAATACTTACACATTGTTGAGGATGCAGATATTGCACCTGTACTTCAGGCCGCTGACGTTATGGTGTCAGATACATCTTCAGTTATTACTGAGTTTGCCTTACTTAACAAACCTATTATTACCTTTAACAATAGCTCACCTGAAGATCACTTGATTAACATACAGAACGCTGATCAACTTCAACAGAGCTTGAGTTATGCATTGTCTAATAAGACAGAGTTATTAGATAAGATCAAACGTAATGTCGACATCATGCACCCTTATTACGATAATCGCTCATCAGCGCGTGTGATTGATGCAACACTGAATATGATTGAAAAAGGCCGAGGTTCATTGAATAAAAGGCCACGAAACATCATTCGAGCATTTAAACAACGTATGGCATGGAGTTACTGGAAAGTTCAATGAAAAAGTACCTATTTTACATTGCTCAAAACTACGCCTTTGAAGTACTACGCCCTCTACAGAAGACCATTATTGATAGAGGTGATGAGGTTAAATGGTTTGTTGAATCAAATGATGTCAACAACGCATTTTTCAAATCAAATGAGCAAGTACTAAGCTCTGTTGAAGCAATCATCGACTACAACCCTTACGCTATTTTTGTACCTGGTAATTTGGTGCCTGCATTTTTACCTGGGTTAAAAGTTGGTATTTTTCATGGCTTCGTCGGTTTCAAGACCCGACGTAAAGACAATCTAAATTACCATTTTATCATTCGGGATTGCTTCGATTTATATTGCACACATGGTGATTCATCCACATTGACTTTTCAGGAGCTTGCAGAGAAGCATAAGCATTTTAAAGTTATCGAAACGGGCTATTGCAAAATGGATCCTTATTTCAATGGTTCTCATCAAGTATCAAAAAAGAAAAACAAACCAATTGTTTTGTTCAGTTCTACCTTCTCGCCTAGGATGACACAAGCCCCTTTGTTACTGGAGCATATCAAGCGCCTGTCAAAGGATACAAAGTGGCATTGGCAGGTGACCTTTCACCCTAAGATGGATAAAAGCATTGTCGATGCATACAAAGCTATTCAGCACGAGAATCTTAGTTTTATAGAAACCGATCAATTAGCACCGTATCTGGTTAATGCTGACTTAATGGTCGGTGACAACTCGTCAATGATTACGGATTTTTTATTGCTGCAGAAGCCTGTCGTTACGGTTAATAATCAATCGCCAAAGGATTACTTACATAACATCACCGATCCAACCAAACTTGAGTCGGCCATCGAATATGGTTTAACCCAACCAGCAATACTGATGAATGCTATCCGTAGTTTTGCAGAAGAAACACATCCATACATAGATGGCCTATCCAGCTCAAGAGTGTTAGATGCTGTTGAAGAGGCAGTTAGGACATTGGATACTCTCGCGCCTAAACCGACAAGTTTCATTAGAAATTTCAAGCAACGTAAAAGATTAAGTTACTGGAAGTTCTAGGCGTATAAATCACAATGGATTTTCTGATACACACCTAAGAATAAATCGGTTAACCTTATTGGCTTGATTCATTTTCATCTGAAGAAAACTATAAATAAGCAAACACTATGCACAGAAAAGCGATATATCCCGGTACGTTTGATCCCGTTACTAACGGTCATTTAGATCTCATAGAACGTGCTGCAAACTTGTTTACCAATGTTATTGTCGGTATCGCGGCCAACCCGAGTAAGAAGCCTTTGTTTGACTTAGATGAGCGGGTTGAGTTAGTGAGGCATGTAACGACTCACTTACCGAATGTAAGTGTTGTTGGATTTACCGGTTTGCTTGTTGATTTTGCTGCTAAAAACCAAGCAACTGTACTCATTCGAGGTTTAAGAGCTGTTTCGGATTTTGAGTATGAATTCCAACTAGCCAATATGAATCGTAGATTAAACCCTGACCTTGAAAGTGTTTTTTTAACGCCAGAAGAAAAGAACTCGTTTATTTCTTCTACGTTGGTTAAAGAAGTCGCATTACATCGGGGTAGAGTCAGTGATTTTTGTCACCCGTTTGTTGAGCAAGCTATTTTTAAGAAGTTTGAAGAACGAGAAAAACAATAATACCAATCACTTCTGGTAGATTGGTATCACTTGTACAGTTGGGATTAGGCTGGTGTTTAGGTTTGGCATTTAGGGCAATAAAAGCTGTTACGTTGACCTATAACCACAGACTTAATGTCACTCTCGCAGCTTTTGCAAAGTTCATTTTTTCTACCATACACAAACAACTCTTGGGCAAAATACCCGGGTTGCCCATCCACTTGAGCAAAATCTTTTAACGTTGTGCCACCTTGTTTGATAGCACGCTCTAGGACAATTTTTATCTTCTCGGCTAATGTCACGTAGCGCTTTTTGGAGATGGTTTTAGCCGAGCGTAATGGACTAACGCCAGCTAAGTAAAGAGACTCACTTGCATAGATATTACCAACACCAACAACCGTTTTATTGTCCATAATAAAATTCTTAACCGCTTGCGTCTTTCCACGTGACAGCTGAAACAAACGCTCACCATCAAACTCCTCAGTTAAAGGCTCAGGACCCAAATGTGCGAGAACACTCGCCTTGTCTCCGGTTGCTTGCCACAAGCAAGCACCAAAGCGCCTAGGATCGTTTAATCGCAAACAAGAGCCATTCTCAACGCATATATCAAGGTGATCGTGTTTCACAACCGGTGTATTTGAAGGAACGACCCTGAGCTTTCCTGACATCCCTAAGTGCAAAATAATAGCGCCTACTTGCGTTTCAAGTAGCAAGTATTTAGCTCTGCGCGTCACAGAGGTGATTTTTAATCCAACTGTACTATCTATCTCTGTTGGAATGGGCCAACGTAATTGACGCTGTCTGACGACGATTTTTTCTATGCGTTGATCAAGAAGGTGGGGGGTAATGCCTAAACGGCTCACTTCGACTTCCGGTAACTCAGGCATTAATGTAACTCCTCCGGAATAAAAGCAGACAGTGGTTGATCTGCGATCAAATAAACCTGCTGTTCATACTCCATTAAAATATCGGTGCCAAAAGGCATGACTTTGAATACCCTGCCTTGGTCTTCTCCTGCCATCCAAGCTGTCACAATATAAGGCTCTTGTAAGGTTACCTGACTATAAGCAATCATTTCTGTACTTTGCCATTGTAGAGCAATAGTCGCTAGTGCCTGCTCACCGCTATTAATTGCAGGTTGGACACGCCACCCTTTGCCAATACGCTGTATTTCATGCTGACCGTAATCGAGTGTGATGAGAGGCTTATCTTGAGGTAATAATGGAATGATACCCTGAATATTATCCGTCGGAGGACCGAATAATTTATCCATACGACTAAATAATACAATCAGTATCAACATACTGAAAATCAGTACATTGTTTGCACCTTTTTGACCTAATCGAATCACACTAGAATGCCATTAACCTAGACTAAGGCCATGATAACAAGCAAAGCGCTAGATGCAACAAAGCCCGGCGAAACCGGGCCTTGATGGAGACAATAAACAAGTAGTATTACTTGATTTTTGCTTCCTTGAACATCACATGCTTACGCACAACAGGATCAAATTTTTTGATCTCCATTTTGCCTGGCATATTACGTTTATTTTTATCTGTGGTGTAGTAAAAACCTGTACCAGCAGAAGAAACCAATTTGATTTTGTCACGCATAATACAAATTCCTTAAACTTTTTCGCCACGTGCACGGATATCAGTCAATACTGAATCAATGCCTTTTTTATCGATAATACGCATACCTTTAGCAGTAAGGCGTAATTTAACAAAACGGTTTTCACTTTCAACCCAAAAACGATGCGTTTGTAGATTAGGTAAAAAGCGACGTCTGGTCGAATTTCTGGCGTGTGAGCGATTGTTACCTACCGCAGGACGTTTGCCAGTGACTTGACATACTTTGGACATTGTAATTGTCTCCACATTAACTTTACTATAACGCTGACAGCCCATTATTCGCAGTCAGTCAATCTACTCTAGAGATAAGAGGGCGCACTTTATACAGCATATCCGATTTCGATTCAACAATTCTGTGCCATCAAATAGGATCTTTTATGATCCCGTACGGTGTTCGTGTTAGTTTCCGCCTCTTCGTATAATTTCTTATCTCCTTGTTTTTTATTATCATTTCTTGCGTAACATAGCCTCGTTCATGATCTAAATGTACACAGATCGCAGAGTATCGAATTTGCTTGGATTTTAATCCGCGGTTAAGCAATCTTTCCCCTAGTTCACGATCTTCCCCGCCATATTGCATGCGCTCATCAAAACCATTAGTGGCCATGATATCTTTGCGCCAGCCAGACGCATTGTGGCCGTTCCATGTCGCCTGAGTCGGTGTCAGACTATTGTATACTTTCTCTTTCCATCCTTTGGCTGTCAGCTTCATTAGCTTATGGGTATCTTCTACTCCATGCTCTTTAAGCCAATCGGGATCAAACGCTCTACCATCGTCAATATCTTCTTTGCTGATGATGTTGCTCGTCATGGTTGGAAGCTTCAAATAGCCACCAGAAAGGAAATACCCTTTTTGCGCATTCTTTGCATGCACTTGCAGAAAATCGCTCCTAGGGACGCAATCACCATCGGTAAAGACCAAATAGTCATATTGGCTTACTGCAATGGCTTTATTGAGAATTCGTGTCTTCCTAAACCCTTTGTCTTCTTGCCATACATGTTTAATTTTTAATGTACTTTTACGTTGAAATTTAGTGACCCTTTCTTTGGTATCTATCGTAGAGCCATCATCTGCGATAACAACTTCGAAATCTTTAAAAGCCTGATTCTCGAATCCCCAAAGTACTTTCTCCATCCAGTCTGGGGAGTTATAAGTTGAGAATATGACACTAATTTTCATAGACCTAACGATCAGTTCATTACCAGCACCCATTTTATATTATTCATAGCGGAGTGACAGAATAATGACGACAAAACTATATTAGACCGCGTTGAGCAAAAGACGTTGTTCGACCATCGCCAACAATGAGGTGATCCAAGACCTGAACATCGATCAAAGCAAGTGCTGATTTGATACGTTGTGTTATTTGCTTATCAGCCTGACTTGGCTCAGCGACTCCTGACGGATGATTGTGCGCAAGTATTACTGCTGCGGCTTGCTTATCAAGAACAAGCTTTAAGATATCTCTTGGGTAGACTGGTGCGCTATCTATGCTGCCATAAAACAGGGGTTTATATTCTATCAATTGATGTTGACTATTAAGGAGTAGCAATGCAAAAACTTCTCGTTCTTCGTCTCTCAATTGGCTTGTTAAGAATAACGACGTTTCTTCGACACTAGAGAACACATTGGTTCGTTCTAGCTGTAATGCATAATATCGCCGCGCCATTTCCAAAGTTGCTTGCAACTGCACGTATTTAGCTTTCCCAAGCCCTCTTGCTTTGCAAAATGTTGTTTCATTGCAAGAGAGTAATGCGCGTAAGTCACCAAAGGAGGTTAAAAGTTGCCTTGCCAAATCAACCGCACTTACACCAGGTAAACCTGTACGCAAAAATATTGCTAGTAATTCGGCGTCACTGAGTCCGCTTGCTCCTTGTAGAAGCAACTTTTCTCTGGGTCTTTCTTGTTCGGGCCAATCCATTATCTTCATCGCAGTATCCCTATTTTCGTATAAATTCGTTTATTTCTTCTACATACCTATACCTAAGTAGTAAGAAATAACACTTTCCAAACAAGCCAAAAACAACCGATAATGGTATTCTTAGTTTTTAGCTCAAATTATAGCGACAGCCCTTTCTCTACTATGTCTCAGTTATTAAACAAAAATGTACTGTTAGGTATTTCCGGTGGTATCGCCGCATACAAAACGCCTGACCTTGTTCGAAAACTCAAAGCCGCTGGTGCTAACGTCAGAGTTGTTTTGACGCAATCAGCCAAAGAATTTGTGAGTACTTTATCACTACAGGCCGTCTCTGGATTACCTGTTTCGGACAGTTTACTTGATCCCGCTGCTGAGGCAGCCATGGGACATATAGAACTTGCTAAATGGGCAGATATTATTTTGATAGCCCCAGCAACAGCCAATATCATGGCTAAGATCACATACGGGATAGCCGACGATCTACTGACCACTTTATGTTTAGCAACAACCGCCAAAATGGTGATGGCGCCGGCGATGAATCAACAAATGTGGGCTGCGACAGCAACTCAGGCAAACTTAGCCACTTTGAAGGAGCGAGGCGTCATTATGCTAGGACCTGATGAAGGTTCTCAAGCCTGCGGTGATGTGGGTGCTGGGCGCATGTTGGAGCCTTTAGAGATTGTGGAGCAGCTCGGTTTACCTGATCCTTCCAATGAGTTTGCTGGTAAACATATTGTTATTACAGCAGGGCCGACACGCGAAAATATTGATCCTGTACGATATATCAGTAATTTTAGCTCAGGTAAGATGGGTTACGCATTGGCGCAAGCATCAGTCGCTATGGGGGCTAAAGTTAGTTTAGTCTCTGGGCCAGTGAACCTAAGCGCACCTTTAGGGTGCGACTTAATTAAGGTAAATAGTGCTCAACAAATGCTAGAAGCAGTCGAAAGTAAAAGTGGTCAGTGTGATATTTTCATCGCTTGTGCCGCTGTTGCTGACTACAGAACAGTCGCTGTTGCTGATCAGAAAATGAAAAAGACAAAAGATGATGAGTTAACACTTACTCTTGTTAAAAACCCTGATATCCTTGCAACTATTGCAGCAAAAGAAGATGCTCCGTTTACTGTTGGTTTTGCCGCTGAAACGCAGGATGTTGCACATTATGCTAAAGGTAAGCTTGAGCGTAAAAAGTTAAATATGATCGCAGCCAATGATGTCTCTGACAAAACCATTGGATTCAACAGTGACAATAACGCGCTGACCGTATTTTGGAATGGTGGTGAGCAAACCTTACCTACAGCGGATAAACAAACATTAGCAAGAAACTTGTTATCACTCGTAGCGAAGAGGTTTCAAGCTTAGGGTCTTTGGGCCTAGACCATGAGGTCATACCGGATCGAGATAGTGCTTAATACTAGGTTTTTGCGAATAGCCATTCTCGGATAGAAATGAACCAACTATTGAAGACAAAAAGGTGACGCCGCCTTCAATAACTCTAACGGCAAGGAGAAGTCATGCCAGCTAGTAAACGGCCGAATAGACGCGCTCAAATACTGCAATCGCTTGCGAGCATGCTTGAAACAAATCCAGGGCAACGTATTACTACCGCTAAGTTGGCGGCACAAGTCGGTGTTTCAGAAGCTGCCTTATACAGGCACTTCCCCAGTAAAGCCCGCATGTTTGAAGGCTTGATTGAGTTCATCGAAGAAACTTTATTTTCTCGCATTAGCAAAATACTCGCTGAGGAGAAAGACACAACGGTTCGTTGCCAACTCATTATGCATTTATTGCTGGGCTTTGCGGAAAAAAATCCCGGTATTACACGTATACTCAACGGCGATGCGCTAATGGGTGAACAAGAAAGATTGCGTACTCGCATAGCGCAACTATTTGAACGTCTTGAGACGCAGCTTAGGCAAGTTCTACGTGAGCGTAAGTTACGCGAAGGAAAAGCTTTGAGTGCAGATGAAGCACTTATTGCCAATCTGCTTATTTGTTTTGCTGATGGTCGTATTAATCAATATATACGTAGTGAGTTCACAAGGAGGCCAACTGAGGGCTTCAATGAACAATGGCAAGTTATTAAAACCCAGTTTTTTATCTAGAGCTTTTTACTCTTTGCTGTGTAGATTTTGCTCTAAATAGAGGCTTTTTGATTGCGGCGCGTACTGCTAGGCTATAAAGATAAGTCAAAAGTACGCAACAAAGAGCAAGAAGCTTTTATGACGAATCCTTCGGACAACGTTTGTTATTGACACTCCATCAAAGCCTATTCGTTTACATCAATAAACCTGAACCGGATCTATTAGATCCCACAATGTCCTAGATTTAACACCTGTTAAATATTGTTGAATGATCAGTTCTTACTCGGGGCGGGTATAAAGCCTGCGCCGCGAAAAAGATTCCGTGACGCAGGTTTATTTGGTTTGGACAGGTGTTTCTGTGAGAGCAGTTTTAAACTGCGAAAACCTTAAATTGCTCGGTATAATCCCTAACTAAAGTCGGTCCCACAAAAACTTCGGTGGCACATAGCTTATTTACCGAATGTATTACCGAAGAAACTATCACTATTCCATTTAGGGCGTTCTGCTTGATTACCAATGGTTAAACCGATTTGATAATTGATTTGAGCGAAATTCTTCGCCGCATTCCAATTAAAGTCATCGTTCAGTTCATCAGATGGTTTGTGGTAGTGGGCAGCCATAAAGCGACCAAACTCTTTACTTCCATCAATATCAGTTGAATTTGACTTCAAACCAGGGAACAAGAATACGGCAGGAACACCTTGCTTAACAAAGCTGTAGTGATCTGAGCGTGTAAACAAATTCAGCTCCGGCCAAGGATCATCTGCTAACTCCAACCCAACTTCGTTCACTGCTTTCTTCACAGAACCTTTCAAGTCACTGTGATTTGCACCGAATGCAATGAGATCTGCAAAGTCATGTGTGATGAGCGGCATGTCGAGGTTAACGTTAGCAACCATGGCACTTTGTGGCACCGTTGGGTTGCGAGCATAGTAATCAGCACCGAGTAAACCTTTCTCCTCACCTGTGACTGACACAAACAAGATAGAACGCTTAGGACGCTCTTTCAGTTCGCTGAACAGTCTAGCTGTTTCCAACATGATTGAGGTTCCGCTGGCATTATCCATTGCACCGTTATTGATTTTGTCTTTCTTAACTGTTTTAGCTAAACCAATATGATCCGAGTGTGCAGAGTAAACCACGTACTCAGTCTTAAGTGTTGGGTCACTACCTTCTATCATTCCGACCACATTCGGGCTGGTGATCTCTTTGTGTGTACTGGTTTTAGAGAAGTCCAATGTGTAAGCTAATTCAAAGCCTTTCGGTGAATTATCAGCTTCTAAATCTTGATAGATATCTTCTAAAGAACGTTCGCTACCTTCAAATAGAATCGAACCAGCTTCTTTACTGAAGTAAGCACTGTTCTTTATGCCTGGATTCACATTAGCAGGTTGTCCATCTTTGCCAACCCAACGAACACGAGGGGTATGCAAGAAATTAAGCTGATTCTGATAGGGTCTAACTTTTTCAGCAGTGGGCGTACTCAGAGTGATAATACCAATAGCACCATTCTTTTCTGCATGCTTACTCTTCTCTGCGCCAGAACCAAAGTGAGCGCCTTCTTCGGTAGGGAAGGACGCAGGCTTACCAGATAACATAACAACGACTTTGCCTTCGACATCTAAGCCGGCGTAATCGTCATGGGACATCTCAGGTGCCACAATACCGTAGCCAACAAACACCATTTCACCAGAGACAGTTGCTTCAGTCTCCAATGTGCTAGGTCCCGTTAGGTATTGTGCTGGATAGCTGAGTGATGTTGTCTGGCCGTCTTTTGTCAAAGTCAGTGAGGGCGACTCTTGCTCCAAGAAAGCCTGACGAAATGTCACACGTTGCATAAAGCTATCATTGTCACCCATGGGGATTAAGCCATATTGTTCAAATTGTGAAGCAATGTAGAGCGTTGCCAGTTCGTGTCCACGTGAACCCGTATCTCGGCCTTCCAACATATCATGCGCAAGAAACCCTAAATGCGCTTTGATACGAGTAGAGTCTGCTTCAAGTACTTGGGGTGATGTCTCTTTGGCGGTGGATTGTACCTCGCCTTGGCAAGCTGTGAGGGCAACTGCGCCAGCCAATAATCCGACCTTTAACGATTTATTCATGTTTGTAACCTATGTAAAACCGTTGAAGTTTTATCAACGGACGCTTATTTTTCATTTTTGAGCTGCCGCAACGTTAATCTAATCCCTCTAAAAATGCTAGGGCTTGCCACCTTGACATCTTTTGATATAGCACTAATCTATTGAGAATTACTGTTCTTATGACTTTACAGATGCCCAGAAAAGCACTCTATGATATAGACCAAGTCCTTTCTCTTTCCGTCGATGTGCTGTTAGAACACGGCTACCACGGAACCATTATGGATGAATTGATTGCCCGTACCGATTTTAATCGCCGTGGCTTTTACATTGAATTTTCAAGCAAACAACAGTTTTTCTACCGTGTTATTGAGCATTATCAGCAAACAAAATTACTGCCTATCATTGCAATTCTCGATGGTCATCAAGGGTTACTCTCCATAGAGCAGTTTTTTGAATCTTATATTGATCTTGTCGGTGGTAGAGGATGCCTATTAATCAATGCTATTACAGAATTAGGCTTTGATGATGATAAAATCAAAGACATTGGCAGGCACTATATCGACCAGCTTCAGCTCGGTTTTATTGGTTGCCTTGAAAATGCAATACAACAAGGGCAAATACGTTCTCTTATTAATATCGAGTCAACGGCATTGCAATTGACCAGTTACGTACAAGGGTTTGCCGTAAACGGCATCATGACAGCAGACAACGAAGAGTTAAGATTAGCAACGCGAGCACTATTAGGGCCATTGTCAAAATAATATCAATGGCCCCTTTATGTATCTCTGGTTTCTCGTTAAAATCGCTCCCCTTTTCTATAAATAAAGCAGTTCAAGGCAATATTATGAGCGAAAAAACGCCGTTATTTAGAATCCAATTTATCAGTAATGGCGAACGTTATGAGCTCTATGTCAAAGAGGTGACTCAAAGCTCTATGTTGGGCTTTGTGGAAATTGGTGGTTTTGTATGGGATACACACACCAGCTTAGTTCTGGACCCATCTCACGAAAAGCTGAAAGGTGAATTCGAGGGTGTTAAACATACCTACGTTCCGATGCACAGTGTTTTGCGTATTGATGAAGTGGAAAAGCAGGGGACTGCGAAAATCACTGAGTTATCAGACAAAGTCGCACAGTTTCCTAGCCCTATTTATACGAAAAAGTAATAATCATATTTGCACAAAAAAATGCATTAACGGGTATAGTTAAAGGTTGAAGCAAGTTGAACTTTGCTTTACGCGAATTTTCAAATGACAAGTAAAGAGGCACGTTTTAAATGGCAGCTATTGGAGTCATTGGCTTTGTTGTACTAATTCTGATTTATTTTGTTTTAAAGACGCAATCTTTAAGCAAAGAGCTGAATCAATATAAGCATTCATTAAAATCAAGTGACAAACAGGCTCGCAATACTCTTAATAGTCTCAATTTTTTGTGTAAAGAAATGCAAAAAATTTGTATGAGTCGTCTGAATTCGGCTAAAAAACACGGCCTGATTAATGACGAAGATTTTACTATCTCATCTAACATTATCGAAAACTTCACTTATGTTGTTTCACGCTGTTGTGAGCATGGTGACACAGTCGAAGAAGCCGTGAATAAATCACTAGAACGAGCAACTATTGAGATACAAGAGATCAATCATTTCATTGCTAAGCAACCCCAAGAGATCAAGATTCCCTGGTGCAAAAACCAATTAGGTGGTTATATCGTGGCCTGTCAGAATATTAGTAAAGGCGCAATGCCGAAAAAGTCTGCGTCAGCTACGGAAGATGCAACGTCAGCTTAGACAACTCTGAATAATTGGCTATTACTCTTTGAGGACGGTAGATTAAAGAGATAATTCGGTCACTAAGATAGGTATAACACATGACCCAGCGACTTAGCTTGCATATAAAGATAACACTTTCATTTCTTGTAGTGTCTTATGTCCGTTAAACATCCAATTATTGCGATTACAGGTTCCTCCGGTGCGGGGACAACTACAACGACCAATGCGATTCGGCATATTTTCCGTAATTTGAATATTAATTCTGCCTTTGTGGCTGGAGATAGTTTCCATCGATTCTCCAGACCTGAAATGGAAGTTGAAATTAGGAAAGCGCAAGAGCAAGGGAAACACATTAGCTATTTTGGTCCCAAAGCCAATGACTTTGAGTTGCTTGAGACACTCTTTAAATCTTATGCTGAAACTGGCAAAGGTAAGCACAGGCAATACTTGCATACTTTTGATGAAGCGGTGCCGTTTAATCAGATGCCTGGTACTTTTACACCTTGGCAAGACCTGCCTAGTGATACAGATTTGCTTTTTTACGAAGGGCTTCATGGCGGTGTCGCGACAGATAATGTTGATGTAGCTAAGCACGTCGATCTACTTGTTGGAATGGTTCCTATCGTAAACCTTGAGTGGATACAGAAAATAGTCAGAGATACTACCGATAGAGGGCATACACGCGAAGCTGTTATGAGCAGTATAGTGCGAAGTATGGACGATTACTTTCAGTACATCACGCCACAGTTTTCCCGTACCCATGTCAACTTTCAACGTGTTCCAACCGTCGATACGTCAAATCCATTTAGTGCCAGAGAAATCCCAACACATGACGAAAGCTTTGTCGTTGTGCGCTTTCGACGTGAGATGAAAAATGTTGATTATCCCTTTCTACTCAAAATGATAGACGGTGCATTTATGTCTCGCATTAATACTTTGGTCGTGCCAGGTGGTAAAATGGGGCTAGCAATGGAGCTCATTTTGTCACCACTTATCGAAGAATTATTAGATAAACAAAGACGAGCGGGCTTACAGATGGACTGGTTGTCTGAGCAATAACAATCGATGCCGAAAGAATTTGTAACAATCGCCCTTAGTGAAGGCTTTTGCATTGGATAGCTTTCACTTATAGTGATTAGCTATTTATTAAAGTTAGTACGGGCCGAAATAGGGAAAAGACATGGGTAGCGAAACACCTAAAATCTTAGTTGTCGATGACGATATGCGCTTGCGAGGTTTACTTGAGCGCTATTTGGTTGAGCAAAACTTCCAAGTGAGAGCTGCGGCAAATTCCGAACAAATGGATCGTTTACTAGAACGAGAAAACTTCCATCTTATGGTACTTGATTTAATGCTACCTGGGGAAGATGGACTATCGATTTGTAGACGGCTTCGTCAAAAAGAAAATGATATGCCAATCATTATGCTAACGGCTAAAGGTGATGAAGTTGACCGCATTATAGGACTAGAAATGGGAGCGGATGACTACTTGCCAAAACCTTTCAATCCAAGAGAACTTCTTGCAAGAATAAAAGCTGTTATGCGTCGTCGTTCAGTAGAAGCTCCGGGAGCGCCTTCATTAGATGAGCAAGTGATTGAGTTTGGTGGTTACACGCTCAATCTCGCAACACGTGAAATGTTTAAAGGCGAAGAACCCATGGTACTGACTAGTGGTGAATTTGCGGTGCTTAAGTCTCTTGTGACACACCCCAGAGAGCCATTATCCAGAGATAAATTAATGAATCTTGCTAGAGGCCGAGATTACAGTGCTTTGGAACGCAGTATTGATGTACAGGTATCTAGGCTGAGACGTATGCTTGAAGAAGATCCGGCAAATCCGAGATATATTCAAACGGTATGGGGACTAGGGTATGTATTTGTACCTGATGGCGAAAGCGCAAATTAAGCCAACCCGCTAACTAATATGCAACTAAAACCTAAAAGCGCCTTTGGCCAAACTGTTTTACTCATAGGCGTTTTACTGCTGATAAATCAAGTCTTTTCCTATTTATCAGTGACGTATTATTTGGTTAAGCCAAACTACCAACAAATTAATACCTTGCTAGCCAATCATATAAAAGTTATTTTTTTAGATGAAGCAGACAACCTTGATCCTGAATTAAAAGAACGGTTTTTCACCTCGACCGGTATTCGTATATACACTCAAACACAAGCAGAGCAACGCGGGTTGAATGAAGCAACTTATTATAGAAGCCAATCCATCCAAATGTCTGAACAGCTAAATGGTGAAGCGCAGGTTCGGATATTGCCCGGTTCCCCTCCTATTTATTGGATTAACCCGCCTCAAGCTCCAGATCTATGGGTAACTGTACCGATGAAAGGTGTCGGCGATCTGGATTATTCCCCATTAACCAATTACCTCATTGTGATTGGTATTCTCAGTGTCGCTGGTGGATGGATCTTTGTCAGGCGGCTTAATCGCCCATTACAAGCGCTACTTTATGCGGCACAAGAAGTGGGAAGGGGGAGTTTCCCCAAGCCTTTGAAAGAAGAAGGCACGAGTGAGCTTATCGAAGTGACCCAAGCATTCAATCAAATGTCTAAAGGTATAAAGCAACTTGAAGATGACAGAGCTTTGCTGACTGCGGGTATTTCACATGATTTAAGGACACCACTAACGCGTATCAGATTAGCCACTGAGATGATGCCAGAGGGGCAAGAATGGATCAGAGAAGGTATCATCAATGACATTGAAGATATGAATGATATTATCGATCAATTCATCAACTATGTGCGTCAGGATCATCAAGAGAAACCAGAGAAAATCTCCTTAAATGCTCTCATTGAGAACGCGGTGAAGGCACGCTCAATCGAAGAGCATCATCAGATCAGTTTGAACTTAGGGGATATTCCAGAGATTAGATTACGTAAGGTGGCTATCAAACGTGTACTTGATAACTTAATCGAAAATGCTTTTCGCTATGGTAGTGATAATATTGAAATTACTTCAGGCTACGACAAAAAGCACCGTAAACTCTATTTTATCGTGCGTGATTATGGCGCAGGTATTCCAGAAGATCAGATAGACAGCTTATTTGAACCCTTTAAGCAAGGTGATAAAGCACGCGGAAGTCTCGGTTCAGGGCTTGGGTTAGCTATTATAAAAAGGGCTGTTGATATGCACTACGGTAGTATTACTTTGGAGAATATTCCCGATGGCGGCGGCTTACAGGCTATGGTTTGTCTACCAGAGAAAACAAAGCTGCTCACGCCTTTATCGGCAGCGTGAGCAAAGCATAACTCATCAATTTATGGTTGGAGTATTTTGTCCATAAGTGCCAGATTTGATAGCACGCACGTCAATCGCATCGAATCGGTACTCCGCATGACAGTACTGGCAATTCATTTTTACATCCCCTTCATCAGCGACAATGCTTAAAAGTTCTTCTTCATCAATGCCAGACAAGGCTGCTGCACTGCGCTCTTTACTGCAACTGCACTCGAATACCACGGCTTGAGGTGTAAATAACTCGACTTTTTCCTGATGATATAAGCGAAAGAGCATATCTTGCGCTTCCAATCGCATCGCTTCTTCTGTGTTCATGGTTTCAGTCAAATACGCAAGGTGTTCAAATGACGCTTTGTCAGACTCATCTCCAGGCAATGCTTGCACTAACATACCCCAAGCGAAGGGAGCTTCAGCATCAAGATTTGTATTCAATAAAATGCGCGTTGGCAATTGCTCTGACTGTGCAAAATAATCCTCAACACAAGCTGCTAAGGTTGGTTTTTCGAGCTTGACTATACCCTGATAGCGTTCTCCCTTATCAGGTGTAATCGTGATGATGAGAATACCATTCTGGCACATTGATAAGAAATTGCCGAATGCACCTTCTTCTTGCCATCTTGCAACCCCTCGAAGCTTCTGATCGTGTGTGCCATTGATTACGGCGTAATTTACTGGACCGTCACTCTGGAGCTGTAAGCTAACATCACCTTCAAATTTCAGTGTTGCTGTTAACAAGCAAGTAGCTGCCATTAGTTCACCAAGCAGTGCTTGCACTTCTTTTGGGTAATCCTGCGCCGCTAATACGGCCTTATAGCTTTGTTGTAAGCGCACCATTTCGCCACGAACTTGAGCATCTGAAAAAAGGTAACGATGGAGTTGATCAAAATCTAACATGTACTAGAGCCTGTTTATCTTTGCTGAGCAGATCTGTTCTGAATAAGGCAGATGTCTTTTATGTTGTGTCTGCAAACAGCACTTAATTTGTCATTTATACCGCATGATAATCTATTCATTTAGATGACTAAACTGCTAAATAACCTTGTATTTGCATAAGTGGAGTTATTCAGTGCATCTATTTTAACACCGATGGGCGTTATGCTTGCTGATTTATTGATTTCTCTTCGGATATGGCACCGTTCCAGACACATATGCCTTTAGCTGCTCCAATCTCAGTAGATAATCCAACCATCTCTATTGTTGATGCAATCCAGCTGATAATTTGGGGAGCATCGAAGGTGCTTTTTGATCTCACTGTTGTATGTTTTTTGTCTTTAATACGACAATATATTTAATAATGTTGTAATAATTTTTAAAAATATTTTGTAACACAAAGTGGTTTTTTTATCTATTATCTTTAGATTTCTGAGCATCCTTTGTTTTATTTTTGTTGTATAAAGTGTTTCTATTAAAAGACTATAATTAAATTGTTTGTGTAAAATAACTGTCGCAGTTGGCTTTTCTCATTTTAAATTCAAATTAATTATTTAAAATCAATGGTGTAGTTAATTCTCTCTCACTCTCTACTCAGTTTCACAATAGTGTAAGTAAATGTTAAGTTCTATTTTTTATACGAAGGGTTTAGTACGAAAGTTATTTACATAATGTGATCTTTGTTATTTAATTTGATTCGGTTGCTTGGTTGTTTTTATATTTATTGATCGCTTATTTGGTGATTATTTTTTAAGTATTTAAGGAGTGGCTACTTATTATGAATGTAAAATATTTGGAGAATTAAAATGAAACTTAAATATGTATTAGCAAGTGTTGTTTGTGTAATGATGTCTACATCTGCATTGGCTGCATCGGCGGTATCAGCAAAAATCATTTCAATCGAACACGATGTAACAGGTGATAATCTACTGATTAAATTAAATAAAAATGCCAGTGGCGCCTCAAGCTGTGTGACTGACGATCATCAGTGGGCTGTTTTCTTTCGAAGCACCGCAAGTGAGAAAGTCCAATTAAGAGCAGACTTAATTCAATTTGCATTTGCAAATAACAAGACGGTTGATTTTTTCGGCGGTCCAGGTTGCTCTTCAGGTTCATCTAGTCAAGTGCTAGAGAGAATGATTATTAGGAATTAATTGTAATTCCCTAAAGATTAGTCATGAAAAAGGGTAATCAATGGGAGCACCCATTAACTAAGTGGAATCAATAGCGTGAACATTCTTGGAGCGTCTATTGAGCATGAGTGAATTTGCTAAAGGTTTCTCGATTATTCATTTATGTATTCGTTTTCTTGCTGGTTTGGTATTACCCATTTAGTTTTAGGCTTAGCATTTAGCAGCTAAGCCTAACAATGCCAACCATAGCTGTCAGTAAGATAGTGATCCGGCTCTGATGCTGTCTCAATAACAAACATGGTACAAAGGACTCGCCATAAAGGCTTCTTTGTTATGTGCTTTTGACTTACATCTATAGGTCAACAATTACGTGTCGCAATCAAAAAGATTTTACTTAGAACAAACTCTATACAGCAAAGATCAGCACATTCTGAAATGGTTTCGCATGCAGATGACTTTTTCTCTCACTTGCATGAGTACAAAAACAATGCACTATAGAATCGCATGATAAAGATAAGTCGTCTGCACAAACTCTTATCATTTTTGCTTTCCCGCAAGAGGCTCACTGTTGTTTAAATCGAATAATTGAGCGGCGTTGTTTTTTGTCTGGACGGCCGTCGGGCTTGGGACTATGAAAAGCTGCTAGCTTTCTTGCTTCTTTGTTTTTTTCACGCTGTTCAATGCTTTCCTGCGTTTCTTCATATAGCGTTTGTGCAAGCGTGGCATTTTTTCTTGTGCCGGATAATTCCCTTACCGCAACGTACTTTACGTCAAAACCGGCAGGAATAGTGACAATTGCATTCACTTCAACTTGCTTACTGGGTTTGCTACGTTGCCCATTATATTGTACCTTGCCTCCCTGAACCATTTCACGAGCTATAGCTCGGGTCTTGAAAAAACGGGCAGCCCAGAGCCATTTGTCTAATCTAACGGCATTATTTGGAGGATTGGAGTTGCTATTATTCATGGTTTGTTAAGGGAATTGATTGTAGGTTGTAATGAAGTTTTCATATAATCCTGCTAGGTTTGCGGGCTATCTTTTTATTACTCGCTTTTATTCGCTTCTTCTGCAAGAACTTGGAACCAAATGACGCTGGGCAATTATAACTTAAATACGTTTTGGCTGCATATTAGTCGGTATCAAAATCAGATCAATTTATTGATCGTGGTTATACTGTCGTTATATTTGTTGGCCTTCGCTGCAGAGCTAACATGGCGACTGCTCCCTACGCCTGAAAGCAATACACAAGTTACATCAGCTGCTAACACGGCAAGGTCGAATAAAAACACTAGCAATTCTTCACGGGTTAATATTCAACGGCTGAGTGCATTAAAGTTATTTGGTGATCCTATTTCACAAGCAAACGCTCCTGTTGTCGAAGCTATTATTGAAGATGCCCCTGAAACTAACCTGAACTTAACACTAACAGGTGTTGTCACAAGTTCTACTGTAGATGGTAGTGCGGCAATTATCGAGAATCAGGGTAGTCAAAATACCTACGGTATAGGTGATAAAATAGACGGCACCAATGCCACGATTAAAGAAGTTCGAATGGATCGTTTGATTATTAAGAATGGTCCCAAACATGAAACGCTTATGCTAGAAGGGATCGACTTCAGCCAAAACTCACAGGTTTCTCAGCCTGCAAGAGTTAGAAATAGCGCGATACAACAAGCAGACAACAATAGCCCTCAACGCCTTACACCATCCCGTAAGCTATCAGATGATGCGTTGGAATTGACTCAAAATTTGAAGAATAGTCCATCGAACTTCACACAATTTATTTCCATTGCCCCGGTTCGCAATGGCCAAGGGTTGAAAGGCTATAGGGTTAGCCCCGGTAAGAAGCCTGAATTATTTAATGCTGCAGGTCTACAACCTGGTGATATTTTAGTTGATATTAACGGTTTAGATCTGACTGATCCTAGGCAATCAATACAAGCATTGACCGCCTTACGCGAATCTGAAGCGTTACAAATGACTGTTGAACGTGAAGGACAACTTGAATCAATATTCTTGGAACTCCCTTCAGCAGAAGAGACCGAATTATGATAACAAAGGATACAAACATGAGGCTAATAAGCCGCCGCTTTATTGGGGCCGTGTTAATAACATTGACCACAAGCTTTTGGAGCATAGGCATTTCACTTTCTGCAGCTGAGTTCTCTCCTCAATTCAAGGGAACTGATATAGAAGAAGTGATCAATATTGTTGCCAAGAACCTCCAACGAAATATCATTGTTGACCCTAATGTAAGAGGTAAAGTGAACTTCAGAAGCTACGATCTGCTGAATGAAGAACAGTACTATCAGGTTTTCCTAAACATCCTACAAGTTTATGGTTTTGCTGTTGTAGAGATGCCGAATAATGTCCTTAAAGTTGTCCGTGACAAAGATGCTAAAAATTCAAACATCCCAGTAGTCGATGGCGCATTGTTTAATGGCGACGAGATGATTACCCGAGTTGTACCTGTATTCAACGTCTCGGTTAGGGAGCTTGCTCCTATATTACGCCAACTTAATGATGTGGCAGGCGGTGGTAATGTTGTCGCAAATGATCCATCAAATACGCTACTTATTACAGGTAGAGCTGCTGTAGTGAATCGCTTAGTCGAAATTATCGACAGAATAGACCAAGCAGGCGACCAAGAAGTTGAGATCATCAAGCTGCAGTTTGCAGCGGCATCAGAGATGGTTCGTATTATTGATAGCATCAACAAGTCTCAAAAAGGAAACCAAGGCCCTGCGAACCTTGAACCTCGTGTTGTCGCCGATGACAGAACGAATAGCGTTATTATTAGTGGCGACGTTAAAGCGAGAGAGCGTATCGCTAGGCTTGTTAACCGCCTAGATTTGGAGCTAAAGAGTAGCGGCAATACACGCGTTTATTACATTAAGTATGCAAAAGCAGAAGATATTGTTGGGGTTTTACAAGGCGTTAGTGACAGTATTCAAGCAGAAGAAGCTGCTCCAGCAGCTGGCGGGGCGGCAAGGCGCTCAAGTCGAGGGGCTAATGATGTTTCTATTAACTCTCACGAAGAAACAAACGCACTGGTTATTACCGCGCCACCTGACATGATGCGTTCATTGGAAGAAGTGATACGTAAGCTCGATATTCCAAGAGCTCAAGTACAAGTTGAAGCAATGATTGTTGAGATCTTTGAAGGAGACGGTACAACACTCGGTGTTCAATTTGCGACAGAAAAAGGCGGCGGTACACAGTTTACCAATGCTGGCATTCCTATTGGTGCTTTAGGTGTGGCCATTGAGCAAGCCCAAGACGAAATAATTCTAGATAATGTCATCGGTACTGAAAATGCCACGGTAACTCAAACAGAGCGAACAGAGCAGGGCGATTTTACGGCACTGGCGAATTTGTTGGGTAGTGCAAATGGATTCATCAGTGGTGTTGCTAATGATGACTGGGGGGTTATTGTTCAAGCTGTCAGTAATGATACCAATGCCAATGTCTTATCGACGCCTTTTATTACTACCATGGATAATACAGAAGCCTTCTTCATTGTTGGTCAAGAAGTACCCATTATTACTGGGTCAGTAGCTGGCAATAACAACACTAACCCCTTCCAAACGGTTGAACGTCAAGAAGTTGGTATCAGGCTCCTTGTGACGCCGCAAATTAATGAAGGGACTGGCGTCTTACTTAATATCGAGCAAGAGGTTTCAAGTGTTAGTGGTGCAACAGCTGTCGATATTTCTATTAATACACGGGAGATTAGAACCTCAGTATTTGTTGAAGATGGTGGCACGGTTGTGTTGGGTGGTTTGATTGATGAAGATGTACAAGAAAGTGTCTCTAAGGTTCCTATTTTAGGAGACATCCCTTTCTTAGGTAAATTATTCCGTTCAACGTCGACAACAAGAAATAAACGTAATTTGATGGTGTTCTTGCGTCCAACTATTATCCGTGATGGTGCAACGCTTAACCGTATCAGCCATTCGAAATATAACTTTATCCGTGCGCAGCAGTTAGAAAAAGAAGAGAAAGGTGTGCCACTCATGCCTAGTTTGTCAACGCCAACATTACCAAACTGGGATGATGCAGAAACGGCGCCCCCGACAGTTGAAGAGTATTTGGAGAAGAAAGAAGAAGATAGAAAACGGGGCAAAAAAAGAAAGAAGGACACTAGGAACTAATGGCGGCATTAGAGACTAACGAAACGCTTGAACAGGATGAACAACAAGCGCTTGAATCAGAAGAAGCAACTTCAGAAGCAGAAGAGCTAGGTTACAAACAACTGAGTTTTAGCTTTGCTAAACGCCATCATGTTATTTTGGAGCATGCTGATACACCGGTGACTTTGTATCATACTTCTGAAACGCCTTTTCATGTCTTTGCCGAAGTTAGGCGCTTTTTAGGCCAGCCGTTTAAGCCCGCGTTGATCGAAATTGACAAGTTTGAAAGTCTATTAACCAATGCCTTCCAGCGCGACTCATCTGCGGCAAAGCAGTTGATGGAAGATATCGGTAATGAAAGTGATTTGTTTGCTCTAGCTGAAGAGTTGCCCGAAACCGAAGACTTGCTCGAAAATGAAGATGATGCGCCTATTATTAAGCTCATCAATGCAATGTTGGGTGAAGCGATAAAAGAAGGTGCGTCAGATATCCATGTTGAGACTTTTGAAACTCAACTTGTCGTGCGCTTCCGTGTTGATGGTGTTTTGAGAGAAATTCTGCGCCCTCATCGTAAAATGGCGTCAATGCTAGTTTCTCGTATTAAAGTTATGGCCAAACTAGATATTGCCGAGAAGCGTGTACCGCAAGACGGCCGTATTACTTTGCGTATAGCCGGTCGAGCAGTAGACGTTCGGGTGAGTACAATGCCATCCAGTCATGGTGAACGTGTTGTACTGCGTCTTTTAGATAAGAACAGTGTTCGGCTTGATCTTGAAGACTTGGGTATGACCCTAGACAATCGAACTAACTTCTCAGACCTTATTCGCAAACCGCATGGCATTATTCTGGTGACTGGTCCTACGGGGTCAGGTAAAAGTACAACGCTTTATGCCGGCTTATCAGAAATCAATTCCAAAGATCGCAATATCCTAACAGTAGAAGATCCGATTGAATTTGATTTAAACGGTATTGGTCAAACACAAGTTAACCCTCGCGTTGATATGACTTTCGCCCGCGGCTTGCGTGCAATCCTCAGGCAAGACCCTGATGTCGTTATGATTGGTGAGATACGAGATCTCGAAACCGCACAAATCGCTGTTCAAGCCAGTTTAACGGGTCACTTAGTGTTATCCACATTACACACGAATACGGCGTCAGGCGCTATTACTCGACTGGAAGATATGGGTATTGAGCCATTCTTACTATCATCGAGCTTACTCGCTGTATTGTCCCAAAGGCTCGTGAGAACATTATGTCCAGACTGCAAGAAGCCGCATGAGCCGTCAGAACATGAATGCGGTATTTTAGGTATCCCGGCTGCTGAGGCTAGTCGCAATATGATCTTTAGACCCTCGGGTTGCGCGGCATGTAACCATACAGGCTACCGTGGAAGAACCGGTATCCATGAATTGCTTATTGTCGATGAGCCAGTGCGAGATCTCATTCATGCAGGTCGCGGTGAACAAGCAATTGAAAGACACATCAGAGGCGAAACGTTAAGTATTCGTGAAGACGGTTGTCAGCGTGTATTGAAAGGCGAAACGGCGCTTGAAGAAGTGTTACGTGTGACTAGGGAAGAATAACGTTGGCGGCATTTTCATATAAAGCTCTAGATAAAAAGGGCAGCAATAAGTCGGGTGTACTCGAAGGTGATAACGCTCGCCAAATCCGTCAGCAATTACGCGAGATGGAACTGATACCGCTTGAGCTTGAACAAGTCGCTGAAAAAGAGAAACGCCAGGGCAAAGGTGTCTCATTTTTCAAACCAAGAATATCGACGTCAGATCTCGCATTACTGACTCGACAATTGTCTACGCTGATCGAGTCAGCGTTGCCGATCGAAGAAGCCTTGCAAGCTGTTGCCGAGCAGAGTGAGAAGCCACGTCAGAAAAACATGATGATGGCTGTGCGCAGTAAAGTAGTAGAAGGCTATACCTTGGCCGATAGCATGGCTGAGTTCCCTCATGTATTTGATAATCTGTATTGCGCCATGGTCGCAGCAGGTGAAAAATCAGGCCATTTAGACACTGTACTATCAAGGCTTGCCGATTACACAGAAAAACGGCAGCAGACAAGAAGTCAAATCATCCAAGCGATGGTTTACCCGTCGATTATGATGTTTTTTGCAATTGGAATTATCGTCTTACTACTTGTCATCGTCGTGCCAAAAATCGTTGGGCAGTTCCAACAGAATGGGCAAGATCTGCCAGGTATTACTCAATTTTTAATCGATGTCAGTGACTTTTTGATTGCTAATGGTATATGGCTGGTATTAGCTATTATTCTATTAATTATTGCCATTCAGCGGCTACTGAAACAACCTGCACTGCAAGCTAAGTATCATAAGTATTTATTGCGAGTGCCTTTGATAGGGAAAATATCAAGAGGCATTAATACGGCAAGGTTTGCCAGCACTCTGAGCATTCTCACATCCAGTGCTGTTCCTCTACTGGAAAGTATGCGTATAGCAGGCAATGTGCTTGAGAACATTCATATAAAAACGTCTGTCGCAGAAGCTTCAGTGAATGTCAAAGAGGGTTCTAGCTTAAGAGCCTCGCTTGAAAAAACAAAGATATTCCCTCCCATGATGATGCACATGATTGCCTCAGGTGAGAAAAGCGGCGAATTGCAACAAATGCTTTCACGTGCTGCAGATAATCAAAATAGGGAATTCGAGACAACAATTAGTGTCTCATTAAAAATATTCGAACCTTTGCTTATTGTGACAATGGCAGGTGTGGTTCTCTTTATCGTCATGGCCATTTTACTACCTATTTTGGCCCTTAATAACGTGGTAGGTCTTTAATGAAAAAACTTAATCGCGCCCAATCGGGCTTTACACTTATCGAAGTCATGATCGTACTGTTGATCATAGGCATTATGGCGTCTGTTGTTGCCCCAAACATTTTGGGTAACCAAGAGGTTGCTCAGTTGAAAAAGGCCGCTGTTGATATTCAGCAGCTTGAGAGCGCTGTGGAAATGTACAAACTCAGAACAAATAGCTTCCCTAGCACTGAGCAAGGTCTAGATGCTCTGGTAGCTGTGCCTACATCGGATCCTATTCCTAGAAATTACCCTGAAGATGGTTTTATTAGACGTTTGCCACAAGATCCTTGGGGTAACGATTATCAACTAGTAAGCCCAGGTGAGCTTGGTCGTATTGATATTTTCTCTAATGGTCCCGATCAAGAGCCAGGCACTGATGATGACATCGGTAATTGGAATATCAACGACTACCTTAAATAGCTGAAGCATCATGTTGACGAAACGACACCATCAGAGGGGCTTCACACTACTTGAAGTGATGATGGTGTTGTTAATCATAGGTATTCTCGTCAGTTCAGTGGTTTATAATAGTTTTTCTGTTAACCAAGAAGAGCTTCTGAAGAAACAAGCACAACGTTTACAAGTTGTTGTTGGTGCAGTGTCGGAGTTCGCCATACTCAATCAGTTAGAAATGGGTATGCGCTTTGAACCTGAGACAAATGAATACTTTTTTATGGTGCTAGACGAGGAGCAACAGTGGCAACCTTTTGCTGGAACCGCTCTCTTCGAACCCTATCAATTGCCTGAGCCCTTTGGCTTAGAATTGCAGCTTGATGACTTACCTTGGATTAGTGAAGACAGCTTATTTGAAGACAACACCATTTTTGATGAAAAACTATCACTTGACGATAAAGATGTACAAATTGGTGAAGATGATGAGCCGCCGCCACCGCCACAAATACTGTTATTTTCCAGTGGCGAAATTACTCCGTTCAGCATGATTTTAAAATACGAACCTAGCTTTGGAAACGATGAGCCTGTGTACTATCGCGTTAATGCTGAAGAGTACATTCCTTTGATTATTGAAGGGCCTCTGGAGTTTTTATGAAACAGTTAGGTTTTACGTTATTAGAAGTCATGGTCGCCTTGCTTATTTTCGCTTTAACAGGGACAGCGGTCATGAAATCGGCCAGCGAAAATTTAAATGGCGTTGGTCTCATTGAACAGATGACCTTTGCGACTTGGGTTGCCAATAACCGATTAACACAAGTTAACTTTGAACCTGTCTGGCCACCTAAAAATAATGAAAAAGGCAGTATGGAGATGGCTAACCGTACCTTTTATTGGCAACAGAAGGTCACAACGACAGCTGACAACGATATCCGTTCAGTTGAAGTTATCGTAAGTGAAGACGAGCAGTTTTCATCTTCTATAACATCGGTCATTAGTTTCGTTTCAAGACCCACTTCTGGCCAACAACAATAGCTATGTTTAATTCACGTCCAAACTCTGGGTTTACGCTCATAGAGATCCTGATAGCCATGGCTATTTTTGCTCTTATTGGTTTGGGTTCATACAGTGTTTTGACTACCGTTATCAATAGTGACGAGCTCTCTAAGAACCGTATTGAGAAATTGCAAGAACTCCAAAGAGCGATGCTATTCATTGAACGGGATATAACTCAGGCGATGCCTAGAGCGGCTCGGGTCAATGGTGAGCAAAATGATATCGTCATGACCGGCGGTGAAGATGTGTTAGACAGCGAAACTGATGGTATCGCTTTTGTTCGTGGTGGCTGGCAAAACCCACAGTTGGTTTTACCTCGCAGTACGTTACAGGCTGTAGGCTATCGTATGCAAGAAGAGCAACTCCAGCGCGTTTTTAGTAATTATGTGGACAATGTAATAGGTGCTGAACCCAAAGTCAGAACGGTTCTGCATGGTGTAGAAGATTTTCAAATCCAGTTTTTACTCTCAGCGGCACGTGCATTGAACAACAACGATGGCGAAGATAATGAAGGATGGAACGACAGCTATACGGGTTCTGAAATCCCAGCAGCAATTGCCATCGAAGTCACCACGGCTGATTTTGGTTTAGTACGCCGAGAATTTATAGTTGCTGGGGACAGTCCATAGTGCGGTCGTCTCTTCATCAGCAGCGAGGTGTTGCACTTATTATTGTTATTCTAGTCGTTGCGCTAGTTGTTGTTATTGCTACTGAGATGGGCGGTAGACTGCAACTGCAAGTTCAACGTGCGATCAATATTAGAGACAATAATCAGGCTTATTGGTATGCGGTTGGGGCTGAACAATTTGCATTAAAGTCAATTCAGCAAATATTAGATCTCGATGATGGCACTGTTCACTTGAACCAACCTTGGGCGCAGGGTGATCTGCAATTTCCATTGGAAGGTGGGGGTATACAGGCAACGATTACGGATATGCAAGCGTGCTTTAATGTGAATGCTCTGCAAGTTGCTAGTTCAAATTCTAGCTCGGGAGAAAATACAGAGCTTGATGCGCGTAGAGACGCTTTTTTCCGCCTGATCCAAGGCCTAGATGTCAATGTGCCGTCACTTGAAGCGGAAACGCTAAGAGATTCCTTGGTTGATTGGCTAGATGCTGACAGTGATATCAGTGGTGGCTTTGGTGCGGAAGATAGTGAGTACGAATCACGCAGGGCCCCTTATTTAGCCGCGAATAATTTAATGAGTCATAAATCAGAATTGCGACTAGTGAATGGTGTCAGCCCGCAATGGATAAACGCTTTATTACCTTTTGTGTGTGCTATTCCGCAATACAACGAATTCAAAATCAATATCAATACCATTGACAGCGACAATGCTATTATTCTTCAAGCGATATTGAATTTACCTAGCCTCGCTGACGCGCAGAATTTGTTGTCATCAAGGCCAAGAGATGGCTACAGTGATATTCAAGATTTTTTCCAAGAGCCTGAGGTTACATCTTTGACCTTAACCGATGAACAACAGGCATGGTTTGATATAACGACAGAATATTTTATTTTAGATACGAAGACCCGTTACAATGACGCCATTTTTAGCATGTCGTCTGTAATACAAATAGAAAACGATAGAATTTCAGTCCTGAGACGGGAATTTGGAGGCAGTAAGTGAACGAACAACTAGTGATCAGGCTAGGGACAGAATTAACAGACCCTATCCATTGGATTGTTTGGTCACTCTCCGAACAAGAAATTATTGCATCGGGTGAGCTACCTGATTCAACGGCATTAAGCTCATTGACAGAAAGAGCTGGTAATCGCTCTATCATCGCACTTGTACCAACCAGTGAAGTATCCTTGCGCACCGTTACATTGCCAGCGAAGGCAGGCCGTAAAGCACTTGCAGCTATTCCTTATATGTTGGAGGAAGAGATTTCTGGCGAAATTGAGGAACAATTTTTTGCTTTAGGTCAGAAACGTGGTGATCAACAAGAGGTTGCCATTGTAGAAAGAAGCAGAATCGAACAATGGCTACAAGTCATCAAAGGAGCCGATTTACATTGTAGTAAGTTGGTACCTGACATTTTGGCACTTCCCCAAAGTGATGATCAATGGTCGGTATTGGAGCTCGGCGATCAATTGCTTCTCAGGCAAGATGCCTGGAAAGGCATGCAAGGTGAAGGTGAATGGATGTTGCCTACTGTTGCGCATTTTATCTCGCAGCAAGAAGAAGCGCTCACTATCGCCAGCTATAGTGAAATCCAACTACCTGAACTAGACAATGTCACTGTCTTGCCGCAGCCGCTCGACATGCCCATGCAGGTGTTGGCTGAGGAATCGTTAACAGCATCATTTAACTTATTGCAAGGCGACTATAAGCCGAAGAAAGAAGTTTCAGGTGCTTGGAAGAAATGGCGGTTAGCCGCTATTTTAGCTGGCGTTGCAGTTACAGCTAGCCTAGTTGACAAAGCCGTCACACTTAATCAAATAAAGCGCGAAGAAGCGCAAGTTTGGACCGACATTCAACAAACCTTTAAGGCAACATTTCCTGAGGTAAGGCGTGTGACTAAAGCAACCGTTCAACCCATGATGCGCCAAAAAATGAAAGAGCTTGAAGACAAGAGTGGCGGTGGTGTATCCATGCTGCTGATGCTATCGCAGCTTTCCAATGCTTTTGAACAAAGCCGCATTAAGCCGCAATCTATGCGCTTCAATAGTGAGCGTGCCGAAATGCGCTTACAAGCCGTAGGCTCTTCGTTCGAGGCTTTGCAAACCTTTAGCCAAATGGCTGAACAAGCTGGTTTTACTGTGCAGCAAGGTGCCGTAAATAATCGCGACAACCAAGTTGTCGGCTCAATGACAATTAGGAGTTAAGGTCGACGTGGACGAACTTAAAAAAAGATACGAAAACCTCACTGAACGAGAGCAATGGCTAGTCAAAATAATTGGCGTGTTCCTGATTGTCACAATGATTTATTCCGTTGTTTGGTCGCCACTTGTCGAGGCTGTTGAAAAAGGCGAACGTACACTGAAAACACAAAGAAATGTGTTGCAGACTATGCAGAAGAATAGCAACCGTGTTCAACAGTTAAAAGCGAGTGGTAGTCGAAGTAAGTCACTCAGCGGCTCTTTAGCGCAAGCGGTTGATGGAACGGCAAATTCGCTGTCTATTTCTATTTCCCGTATGCAACCGCAAGGTGAAGAGTTAATCGTATGGGTAGACGAAGCACCGTTTGATAGTGTGTTAGCTTGGTTCCAAGCGATGGAAACTCGTGGAGTACGTATTTTAGATGCTGATGTAATCGAAACTAATCAACCAGGACAAATCAAAGTAAGGCGTTTGCAAGTGGGTAAATCTTAATGTTGAAAAAGCGTATTCAATGGGTGTCGCTTGCTATTGTCGTCTACCTTATATTCTTAGTCGTTTACCTTCCGGCTAAGCATGTTACTAGCCGACTAACACTGCCCAATAACACAACATTACAAGGTGTTTCAGGCTCTATTTGGCATGGACAAGCACAGCGTGCGATAGTGAAAGGTATCGAACTACAATCGCTTGAATGGTCATTAAGCTTCTTACCTTTGATCACGCAACGTATTAGCGCTGACATCAAGTTTGGTAATGTACGTGACTCTGAGCTCATATCAGCGAACGGGCATGTGTCAATTAAAGGCCAGGCCTTCGATGCAAGCGAGTTAACAGTCTATGCGCCTGTTGCACAGCTTATTAGTCAATTCACTTTGCCATTTCCAGCCGATGTGGGAGGGCGATTAAAAGTTGAGCTCAGCGAAGCCAGTTATGACCAATACTGTACTGCTTTGTCAGGCAACGCACAGTGGCTTAATGCGAGTGTGAATGCACTGAATACGGCTGTCGATCTTGATTCGATGGCGGCAGAGTTGGGGTGCGAAACACAACAAGTTGTATTCGATATTAAACAACCCAATGTGCTTGGGTTAGCAGCCAAAGCTAGAATGGATGCTAAAGGTAAATTCAGTATTGACGGCAAGTTTAAGCCTGACGACAGCCTACCGCCTCAAATAAAACAAGCTGCTTCCATATTTGGCGAGCCTGACAGTAGTGGCTTTTACACACTGAAGTTCTAATTTCCTGACGTGCTGCCGATGGGGTTGTTCGCAATATCTTCGATGAGCTCACGATAATCGGCAGTCGCTAACCATTGTTCAATGACTCTATCTGGTTGTTTACTGTCGGGATTCAGCACGGCCAATTGATAAGCAATGCCAAAAGTTGATGAGGCTTCTAAAATAGCCAAACTATCGTCTACAAACAATGTTTGTTCAGGGTTAAAGCCTAACCGTTCTTGCAACTTCTGCCACAAGCGTTGCGATTCTTTACTAACACCAAATTCGTGCGTGGAAATCAATGTATTAATGTGCTGATCTAGTTGTGTCCTTTCAATCTTTAATGACAAGCTGTCAGGGTGCGCATTCGTTACGAGTACTACTTCGCGGCCGCTCTGGTGCAAGGCATTCAAGAAAGGCAATGTATCAGGCCGTAAACTGATTAAATGTTCGATCTCACGCTTTAAGCGTCGAATATCTAAATCTAATGTGTCGCTCCAATAATCAAGGCAGTACCATTCCAATTGCCCCATCACACGCTCATATTCAATGCGCATTAGCTCGTGCGATCGTTCAAGCGATATTCCCTGCTTCTCGGCCCATTTTTGGGGTACATATTCTAGCCAAAAGTGGTTATCAAAGTGCAGATCGAGCAATGTACCGTCCATATCTAACAAGACAGTGTGGATTTCCTTCCAAGGCAGCATAGGCATTTAAATGTAGACAGGTTATAGTGCGTGTAAGCTATTCTAGCGTGATAGATAGATGAGTAAAATAGAATCTGACAAGCCCCTTCCAATAATTCACCAAACGCGTGTCGTTGCTAAGAGCAATCTCTTTCGTATCGAGCAGTTAGATCTTGAGTTTTCTAATGGTGAAACACGCCAATTTGAGCGTATGGGGGGCTCGGGGCGTGGCGCGGTGATGATTGTGCCATTCCTTGATGCTGAAACTGTTTTGCTCGTAAGAGAATATGCTGCAGGCACACATTCTTATCAACTCGGATTTCCAAAAGGGTTGATTGATCCCGGTGAATCACCAGTACAAGCCGCTGACCGAGAATTAAAGGAAGAAGTCGGCTATGGCTCTATGAAACTAGAGCCTTTGCATACGGTGTCAATGGCGCCAACATTTTTCAATGCCACGATGCATATTTTGATCGCTACAGACTTATACCCAGAGCAACTCATTGGAGATGAGCCTGAACCTCTTGAAGTTGTACCATGGTCAATCAAAAATAGTCAGGCACTGCTGGACCGAGCAGATTTTACCGAAGCACGCAGTATAGTAGCTTTACTAATGGCAGAGAAATGGAGCAAAGAGAATAGTGCCACCTGATAACCTTACTCAGCTATTAGAATTAGCCAAATCAACAGCAATTCAGGCCGGTAAAGAAGTCCTGAAAATATACAATAGTGGTCATTACGATAGTTATGCTAAAGACGATGAATCCCCAGTGACATCGGCTGATTATAAGGCAAACGAAATTATCAGTGACGCATTGCGTCAATACCAAACAGATATCCCCATCATGTCGGAAGAAACCAATAATGGTGACTTGGATGCACGCAAAAATTGGCCTTACTATTGGCTGATAGATCCTATCGATGGTACGCAAGAGTTTATTGCTGGTAGTGGTGATTTTGCCATTAATATCGCTTTAATTAGTGATAACCAACCTATACTTGGTGTGATTTATTGGCCAGTTGGCGATACCTTATATTTTGCTATGAAAGGGCAAGGTGCATTTAAACAAGCCAATGGTGAGACTCAGGCTATACATGTGAGAAAGTTTGATGACCCCGAAAATGACGAAATCATTATTGCCATTAGTCGCAGACAATCGAAAGAGCGATTAATGTCCAAAATGAATGGCCAAAGAGGTTATGAAACCAAACCTCTTGGTAGCTGTTCGTTGAAATCTTGTTTTATTGCCGAAGGTAAAGCTGACCTTTACTTGAGGTTAGGCGTTACCGGAGAGTGGGATACAGGTGCGCCTCAATGTATCGTCTCGGAAGCTGGCGGTAAAATTTTAGCGGCAAATTTTGAACCTCTGACTTACAATATGCGTCATACGCTAACGAACCCAGACTTCGTTGTGCTAGGTGACCAAAGAGTCGATTGGCGCAATATCGTCCTCCATCAACTATAGGATTAACATGAATAATTTCCGCTTACTGACTTTATTGTCTCTTCTCTCGTTTCAATCACTGGCCGGATGGCAATTAAACGATGATAATTCTCGTGTTAATTTTATGAGTACAAAGCAAGAGCATATTACTGAAAGCCACTACTTCAAATCTATGAATGGCCAAATCACCGACAAAGGGGCTTTTACATTAAACATCGATTTGTCATCTGTAGAAACTAATATCGGTATTCGTAATGAACGCATGCAGAAGTGGCTTTTTGAAACAGCATCTTTTGCGCAAGCCAGCATATCTGCTGATGTTTCAGATGTATTAAAGGTAGCTAAAAAAGATAGCGTTACTCAAGCAACGGTCAGCGCGGTTCTTGATTTACATGGACTGAAAAAAGAAGTCTCGGTTGAGGTACTGGTATCGAATGTCGACAACGATCACTTAGTCGTCAGTACACTTACCCCGTTATTGATTAATGCAGGTGAATACAAATTTGTGCAGGGCATAGCGAAATTGCAAGAACTTGCAGGCTTAACTAGCATAGGTTTAACGGTTCCGGTGACTTTCAATTTGGTTTTCGACCAGTAGAGCTGTAACAACGCCTCAAGACAATAAGAGTGCGATCCTACCTGTTTCTTCTATTGCTGATGGCTTATTCGTCCATCAGCTGGGGGAATCCTACAAACAAAATACCTGTTAATCATAAACCTAAGGTCACCTTCTTTGTGCAAGCAGACCCGGGTTTTCACTTTTGGGACAGTGAGGTGTTGTTTGCCACAGCTATGGCTGAGACGCACCAATTTGATCTCGACGTTGTCCACACGCCAAGAATATACCGCAACCGGTTTAATGTTGTTAACTTTGTAGAAGGTTACCTTGATAGCTTACCGACATACCCCGATCTGGTGGTGACTTCTTTCTGGCTTGGCTCAGAGCATAAGATGCTCAGCATGCTAGATAAAAAGCAAATCCCCTCCATCACTATCAACTCGAACATCTCAGTAGAGCAATTATCTATGCTCGGCCAGCCGAGAGAAAAATTCCCGCTTTGGTTGGGCCATATTTCCCCTGACGATGTGAACGTTGGAGAGCAGTTGGGGTTGCTCTTAATTGAGCAAGTGAAGAAAGAAAAAAAATGCCTTTCTAAAAAATGTAAAGTCGACCTGTTCGCTATCACCGGCCTCAACTACTCAGCGGTTAGTTTGCAGCGAATCGCTGGATTAAAAAAAGCGGTTGAAAGTGATCGTTGGAGCGCGTTGCTTAATGTTGTTTATGGCAACTGGAAGAGAGAGGCTGTGGCCTCAATGATGAATACCATCACAACCCGTCACCCACACATTGATGCCTATTGGGTAGCCAGTGACATTATGGCTTATGGCATTCAAGATGGTTTGGAAGAGATCAATAAAGCCTTGCCGGTTGATACCTTGGTCGGCAGTATTGATTGGTCCCCTCCTACTGTTAACGAGATAAGAAAAGGCCATATAGATTTTAGTTTGGGCGGCCATTTTATGGAAGCTGGTTGGGCCTTAATGCTCTATGCTGACTATCTCGCAGGGTTTGATTTCGCGGACAGTTTAGGCACTGTTATCAATGTACCTATGAGCCTATTAAGCAAAGACAATGTTGACACACTAGGCGCATTCTTATCAACGCCTAAATGGACTAGCGACAATTTGTCTCTATACAGCAAAGCGCTCAATTCTGATTTAAAAGTACGTTCTCTTAGCCCTGCGGATATCATTAATAATCAAATATCCTTCAATGAAGCTTCGGTAATAGATAAACAACCTAAGCCATAATGGGGTCACCTATTGTGAGCATTCATCATTCAATTTGCATATCCTGATATTGCTGTTGAGTGATGATATCGACGCTCTCATGTAATTCAGAATACATCAGCAGAGCATCCCCAGCCTTTAGCTGCTGTACTACCTGTTCAACCTTATGTTCGAGAGAATAGTCTTCCACGCCGTACTCTGTTCCCTCTCTCAATACATAAGACTCTGCAATTGCTTCGAGTGTGTCAGCACTCACTTCTGAAATGGGGATGATCATGATGCTATCTCATCTAAAAACGTTAAAATGCGCTGTTGAAACCAAATAGTAGGGTTCCAAGGAGAACCTTGTATAAATCCGACATGCCCGCCTTTTTCACTGATCTCCACTCTGACCATGTCAGAACAATGTGCATCAGTAGGCAGAACAGCCTCATTCATAAAAGGGTCGTCTTTGGCATGCAACACTAACGTTTTCTTTTTAATTAAACGCATAAAGCCTATCGCGCTGCATTTTTCATAATAATCATCTGCTGATTTATAACCATGAAGTGGCGCGGTAATTTGATGATCGAATTGTCTAAAGTTCTCTATGTTATCGAGCTGTAGCTTTTCTGTGTCCAGAACCTTGCTGTAGTCTATTCGTTGCATTTTGTCTTCCAGATTACTCAGCATACTACTCAGTAAGTGATTCTGATATCGACGAGCAAAGCCTTGATTAATTGCTTTTGAACATTCGGCCAATCTAAAAGGAGGAGAGATAGCAATAGCAGCCTTAAGGTTATCAGCTTGTTCTTTCTCTCCCATAAACTTCAACAACATATTGCCACCTAACGAAAAGCCAATCGCCACCTTGTCCATATCGGGAAGACGCTTTTCAAGCATATCTACCACTTCACTGGCATCTTGCGTTTCCCCAGAGTGGTAAGCGCGCGTCAAACGGTTAGGCTCACCGCTACATCCCCTAAAGTGCATGAAAACTGTTTGCCAACCTTGATCGAGTAACACAGCCATTAAGTCATTGGCGTAATGTGATTTTATTGACCCTTCCAATCCATGAAAGATAATAATCAAACCTAAGCATGCAGCCGGCTTTTCAGTCCAATTGAGATCAACAAAGTCACCATCCGAAAGCTCGAATCGTTCGAGTGTTGTCGTTAGGTTACGTCTCTTTTGTAAAAAGCGTGGCCAAATGGTTTGAGTGTGTCGATTGCTTGCCCAAAAAGGTGGTTTAAACTGGCTGGAGTGGATGCCATGCCACTTGGTGTGTGATGAAGGTGACTTGATCATACTTAGGTTCTGTTTACTAAATTCAATAGGGATAGCACCGCTCTATTGTCGTGCAAACCGAGGTATTGAGCATAAACTGTTATATTCTCTCTCACACTGCTTGGAGACAAATTCTGTTGGTTGACTGTCTCGATTAGTACACTTTGCTGTTGTTGTTCTAACGCTAATTCTGCTTTTAACAGGTATTGATAAGCGAGTTCATTCGTGTTTTTTATTTCGGTACGAATGATGCGTACTTGGTTGAGCTGTTCGTGAGTCTCTGCAATTGCTGTTAAGCACTGGTCAATATGAGTTAAATCGAGTCGTAGTTGTTGACCTTGTAAGTAACAACATAACAACAATAAGTTTACGTTAAAGTGATACTCATTCTGCAATTCAAGACAGGCTTCCTTAACGACTTGTTGCTCGTAATGAGCGCACGAAAACGACCAAAACTGATCAGAAGACAGCATACTAACCAGCCATCTGTTGTTCGAACGCTTGTTGTTGCTCGTCTAAACTTTCTTGATCCATCATCCACTGCTCTTCAGTTGTTTGTAGCGACTGTTTGCAATCTGTTTGCTCGGTTAAAAGCTTTTTGAGCTTGTCTTTTTGCGTGTCGGTATAGAGCTCAGGGTCAGACATGTCAGACTCTATTTTTTGTAAGCGTTGCTCTAGTTTCTGTATCTGTTTTTCCTGCTCAGCAATACGCTTTCTTAGTGCCTGTGTCGCTTGGCGAAAAGCAGCTTGTTGCTGTTTTTCCTGCTTACGGTTAGGTCCAGACGGTGGTTTAGGTGAATCAGTCGATGACGACTCAAGGCCCGATTCTGATTGCATTAGCCAATCTTTGTAGTCATCCAAATCACCTTTAAAATTTTGCACCTGCTGACTATCGACCAGATAAAACTCATCACACACTGAGTTTAATAAAAACCTGTCATGCGATACCAGCAACATCGCGCCTTCAAAGGCTTGTAAAGCAACATTCAATGCATGCCGCATTTCAATGTCTAAATGGTTGGTTGGCTCGTCCAGTAGAAGAAGGTTAGGCTTTTGATAGACAAGCAGGGCTAAAACAAGTCGCGCTTTTTCGCCACCAGACATTGGGGCGACTTTACTCAGCGCATCGTCACCTCTAAAACCAAAACCACCTAAATAGTCTCGCAACTTTTGCTCAGTTTCTTTTTCATCCAAGCGTTGTAGGTGATGTAAAGGCGTTGAGTCAGCATCTAAAAATTCCAATTGGTGCTGCGCGAAATAACCTATTTTTAAGCCTGCTGAGGTCTCGTAAAGACCAGAGATAGGGGCCATTTGCTCTGCAAGCAACTTAATTAATGTCGACTTACCTGCGCCGTTACGACCTAGCAAACCAATTCGGCTACCCGGTACTAAATTTAAATGGAGCTTTTCTAGGATGACTTTCTCGCCATAGCCGACTTTCACTTGTTCCATTTTCACTAACGGATTTGGCAATGCCGTTGGCGGGAAAAAGTTAAATGAAAAAGCAGAGGCCTGATGGGCAGGCATGATCATTTGCATTTTCTCTAGTTGCTTAATACGACTTTGTGCTTGCTTGGCTTTACTGGCCTTGGCCTTGAATCGATTAATAAAGGACTCTAGATGAGCGACCTTGTCTTGTTGTTTCTGGTATTGAATACCTTGCAACCGGATACGTTCAGCGCGTTGCTTTTCGTAAGAGGAATAATTGCCGGTATAGGTGACGAGTTCTTGTTGTTCAACACTCATAATATGACTCACACAAGCATCTAAGAATGCTTTGTCGTGTGATATCAATAACAATGTGCCTTCATAACGTTGAATCCATTTTTCCAGCCAAATTACTGCATCTAAATCCAAGTGGTTAGTCGGCTCATCGAGTAGTAGTAAATCTGAAGGACAAAGTAAGGCTTGAGCTAGGTTCAAACGCATGCGCCAACCACCAGAAAAATCACTGACAGGATTGCGCAGTTGATCATTGGTGAAACCCAAACCATTCAAGATAGTTGCTGCTCTAGCTTCGATCTCGTAGGCACCAGCATCTTGCAATTTCCCATGCAACTCTGCGATTTTTTGGCCGTTATGTGACTGTTCAGCTTGTTCAAGTTCAAACTGGAGTTGGCGTAACTGCTTATCTCCATCAATCACATATTCAATGGCCGCTTTTGCCACTGCCGGTGTTTCTTGCGCGACGGATACTATTCGCCACTCTTGTGGCAATTTGCAGTAGCCTAAATCTGATTCAATTTCTCCACGGATCAGAGCAAATAAGCTTGATTTTCCGCAACCGTTAGCGCCAATAAGCCCGACTTTATGACCGATAAAGACGGTCGCATCGGTTTGTTCTAGTAAAACTTTGGTGCCACGGATCATCCGTAGTCCAGAAAATTGAATCATGCTTCTTGTGCCAATGAGTGAAAAAACTAAGGTTTGAGCTATTATCGCAAATAACGCGTAGAATGGTGACTAGTAATTACAGTAATACAAAACAATATGTCTTCGAAAATTAAAAAACGCTTTATTGCTGGTGCAAGTTGTCCCAGCTGCAACCAAATGGACAAACTGCAACTTTTTCTACAAAACAACGTAGAAAAAGTTGAGTGTATTGCCTGTGGTTACCAAAAGTCTCAAACAAAGAGTGACGTTAGTCACGCTACCCGTAAGAGCGAGAATGTCATCGGGGTATTCAAACCATAAAGCCTGCAGCTCTTTGCTGTATGCTTTTCAGTGAGTTGCTGGCTTTTAATAGTGCGGAGGAGGCTCGTTTCCATCTCCTGATACAGTCGACACTTGTACCTGTTTGAGCTTATCAATCACATGTTTTAGCTGGAACGCCATTTTGTCCATTTGCTGTTGTTGATTGGCCAACTGTTGGCTCAATTGCTCAATTGCGTCTTCTTGGAACGCAACTTTAAATTGTAATTGTTCGATTTCTTGCTGCATATCTTCTGTCATGTTCTTTTAGGTACCTATAATTGCCACACTTCGGCCAAACCACTACTGCTTATCGACATGACTTCTGTATCGGATAAAAAGCCGACGGCATAAACAACAGCGCTAGGCGGTTTACTATTTTCTCTCGGGGCCACTCGCCACTCTTTGATTTGTTTACCTGTTGCGACATCCCACAAAATCAAACTACGAGATGGAGAACCTGTCAGTAGGTACTTACCATCTTTTGAAAAAGCAGCGGCACTGAATATCTTTTGTCGCTCTTGATAAATGAGCTCACTAACAAATTCGCCTGTTTGCAAGTTCCAGATGCGCGCTTGCTTCTTGCTGTCAGCCGTAAAGGCATAACGTCCAGCGTCATCTAAAGCGACTTTGGTAACTCGACTGGGGTGAGAGAACCTGTGGATCACTTGTGCCGTGCGTGTGTCCCATAAATAGGCAACATAGTCATTTCCACCGGTTAAAGCAAAAAAGCCATTGGGCGACAAATCAATACTATTTATTTTTTCTTGATGTCCTAAAAATTCCAGACGCCTACCTGTTTCTGGTTCAAAAAACATCACCTTGCCATTACCACGGCCAACCAAAATACCACGGCCCTGATTCGACACCGCAATATCGCGAATAGTCGACTCATCAATTCGCCAAAAACCTTCGGGGTCGCCTGTACTCAAATTCCAAAGTGCAAACGCTTCGCGGTCTGATGTCAAAACATAAGAGTTATCGTAAGCAATGTGGATAGACGCAACCACATTGTTACCTTCCCCTTGGTGGCTCCATTGGAAACCTGTTGTATTGTCAGATAAATTCCAAACCCCAACACCGTTGAAGGTACTCGACACCACGCTTAAGGATGCATCTGGCGATATGGCTGCAGCATAAGCGCCTTGTTCAGCTTGTTGAAACATCCTAACCGGCGTGCTCTCTGGTATTGAGCAGGCTGTGAGTAAGTAGCTTAGTACAACAACGGGTATCCACTTCATTATTTTCTTCGCTCTACTTAAAGTCTGATGACTGCTGCAAGAGTATACAGTCAGGATCAGCAGGTACTATAATTCCTCTGCCCAAACGTCATTACAATTAACCGATAAAAAAAGACTATAAAATTTACCAATTTATTGGTTTTAAAAGGCCTCGGCTCTATATAATTACGTCGTTTAATATTAGTATACGTGCTTTATTTTCGTGCTTAACGCTTTTTTGTTAGTATCGGCGCAGATTATTGATTTTACTTCGGAGCAATTCATGAGAAAGACCCCTATAGCCGTAATGATGTTGGCTACATTAGGTTTGGCTGCTTGCCAACCATCAGAGACGAAAGAGCCAGAACAAAAAGCGGCTGTTGTATTAGAAACAGATGTGCAGAAGCACTCTTACGCGCTTGGGGCTAATGTAGGGCAATTTTTGAAGCAAAACCTTCAACAACAAAAAGATTTTGGTGTTGAATTAGATGCTGAACTCATCATGAGTGGCTTGACTGCGTCTATGGCAGATGAGTCGGTGCTTACACCAGAAGAAATCCAAGCACAGCTTCAAGCATTAGAAGCATTGGTAAGAGCAAAACAACAAGAACAAGCAGACGCAGCAAGTAATGAAAACCTAGCAGCGGGTCAAGCCTACTTGGCTGAAAACGCGACTAAAGACGGTGTCATGGTGACGGAGTCAGGTTTACAGTATGAAGTTTTAGTACAAGGTGATGGTCCTAAGCCTGTCGCTGAAGACACGGTAAAAGTGCACTACGCGGGGACGTTATTGGACGGTACCGAATTTGATTCTTCAATTGCACGTGGTGAGCCAGCGGTATTCCCATTAAATCGTGTTATTTCAGGATGGACAGAAGGCTTACAGTTGATGAATGTCGGTTCTAAGTTCAAATTCCACATTCCTTCAGAGCTAGCTTATGGTGCTAGAGCGACAGGTAAGATTACACCTAACTCTACGCTAGTGTTCGAAGTTGAACTTATTAGTATCGAAACACCACCTACTGAGTAATTAACCAACGTAGAAAAGTGAAAGGCCGACTTAGTCGGCCTTTTTTGTGTCCGGTGGTTCATACCGACACGCTCTAGTATTAGCTTATTTTAAAGTTGTCGATGGTTCTTTGCAGGGTGTTGCCGTTAGAGTTCATGCTGCTAAAGATTTCCTTCATTTCTTTTGCTGCTTCAAGCTCATCGTTAGCGGCTTCTAGCACCTTGGTAATGTCTTCAGCAATCTGCTTAGCGACATCTGACTGCTGCACAGCGCTTGTTGAGACTAGCGTTGATAACTCTTCAACTTGCTTTGCTTGTTCTTTCAATTGTGTTGATATCTGATTGGCATCATTGGCTCTTTCAACCGTTTCTTGAACCGTTGTCGTATTATTCTTAATGGCATCAAAAACTTCATTACTGGCTAATTGTAAATCATCTAACAGATGAGAGATGCGGTCAGAAGATTCCTTACTACCTTTTGCTAGATTACGGACTTCGTCAGCAACAACGGCAAAGCCTCGACCAGCTTCCCCTGCTCGCGCTGCTTCGATTGCTGCATTGAGCGCCAGCAAGTTCGTTTGTTCTGCAAGTGAGTTAATCGTTTCCAAAATGCCGGTGATAGAACTGACTTGTTCTTCCATGAGTCCAGCCTTCTCCTCAACTGAAATCATACCTGACGCTAACGTTTGCATGGCTTCGGTAGTCTGCAAGTTAACCTTCATCGTTTCTGCTGTTTGCTGATTTAATGTATCGCAAGCTTGAAGTGAGCTGGACGCCGAATCTGCTATCTCAACACTGGTTGACGCCATTTCTTCAATTGAGGTCGCGATACTTGTTGCCATTTTTTGGGTCGACTCTGCATCAACAACAACTTTTGTTGTCACGTCGTGTAATTGTTCTCCTAAGCCTGAACTAACTTTGATTGATGTGGCCAAGCCAACCATTAAATCCTTAAAAGCGAAGATAGTTTCGTGGATAGCGGTAGAGATATCACCAAGTTCGTCTTCACCTTCAATTCTCACATCTGTGGTCAAATCACCTTCATCTGACACTTTTCTGAGCAGATTGGTCAACTTAGCGAGTTTGAATTTTAAGGATTTCATGAGATAGGTATTCAAAGCAGCTAGTATCAACAGAATAACCACGATGAAGATGCTCTCTATGACGAGTAACCTTAATGCTTTAGCCTCATTCTTTTGCACATTGCTGTGCGCAAATAACCACTGTTTATCTAAAATACGTTTAATCGAGCCTATTTGTTCTGTTGCCAAAGGGAACCAAACATTCGCTGCAGGCAGGTCGTATTGGCTCAGGTCACCACTCGCATTAAGTACTTGTTTATGAATACTTCGAATTTCCTGACTCTGTGAGTTGTCCATCACTCTTTTAAATTCTGTTAATAATTCTCCTTCTAACAGGTTATTCAGATACAGACTGAGTGTGTCCATTTCGTCGATGTAGGTATTGATATCATTCTTAGCCACATCAGATAGCTGCTGTCTGGCAAGTGAGCCGTTAATTTTTCCACGTGCTTGACCAGCACGTTCTTTAAACCATGCCACATTGAGTGCGGCACCGACGCTTTGTTGAAGGTTATCATCGGTAATATAGCTTCTGATAATCTGTGCGGCGTCTAACGCTTTTTTATTTAATCCACTGTAATAATTAAAGGCGGTTGCTGCGTTTTGGGCGTCGACTTGATTACGGACTGCCGCTTTTTGCTTTAGGTGATCTAAGACAACGTTAATATGCTTATTGAGTTCGAGTGTTTTGATTGACTCTACCTGAGCCATCCGATTTAAATCTGAGTTGGATTGATCAGCTTTTTTACGCTGTTCAGTAAGTTTAGCTTTAGCATTATCTGAAGGAGCGCCTAAGTAACCTGCTGTCAAACCCCGCTCTACTGCGTGATTGTGGGCGACCTTCTCGAGAACGTCCATTAATAATAAGAGTTCTTTATCAGACTTGGCGTTTTGTAAACTTGACCAAGACGAGAGAAGGCTTATGGAAGCAAGAACAATCAAAGAGACAATAAAAATAACCAAACTTAGAATGGATGTTTGTATGATTGATAGTCGTTTCAAAATCCAAGACATTCTTGTTTCCTGACAGTAGAGTTAGTGGGGATGGATACGAACTAATTTCAATAGTAGTTCAATTTCATTGGTTTGCACGGTAGGTTGCCTATAAAATAGACCTAGACAAGCCAATGTTTATAGAGAAAATATAAACTATCTTTGTGAATAAAAATACTCTTTGTGTTGTTAGACGTGGTATGGCGGGTGTTCTGTTTAACAAAACGCATGATGAGAGTGAGCTTTTTATGGCTTATAGGCCTGCAAGTACGTGCCTCAGTCAAAAAGCCTTTATTTAGAACAAAATCGATACAGAAAAGATAAACAGGCTCTAGTCTGAGAGCAATATCTATTGGCTTTAAAGGCTAAATTCTTTTATATTACATAGCACTGTACAAGCATACACTATTTGAACTGAAATCATCCCATGCAGGCGCTTGCCAATACTCCATTGACTCAACTAAAAGGTGTCGGTAGCAAAGTCGCCGAGAAACTGCATAAACTTAATATTCAAACTGTGCAGGATTTGTTGTTTCACTTGCCGTTACGTTATGAAGATAGGACACGTATATGTCCGATCGACAACGCATTGCCTGGTATGCACGTGAGTGTCACAGGAGAGGTAAAAAGTTGTGACGTGCAGTTTGGCCGAAAGCGTATGCTGGTGGTTCGTATACAAGATCATACAGGGTCCTTAACATTACGTTTTTTTCATTTCTCTGCTGCGCAAAAGAATAACTTGTCTATCGGGACACAAGTTCAGTGCTTTGGGGAAATTAGGCGTGGTAAGCACGGGCTTGAGATGATGCACCCTGAATATAAAGCGATCAAAGACGGCGCGGAGCAAACCGTAGACGATGTGCTCACCCCTGTTTATCCAACAACAGATGGTCTTAGACAAGCCAGCCTAAGACAACTCACGAGTCAGGCGTTACAACAACTGGAAAAAGGAGCGCTGGCTGAACTGTTACCAGAAGGCCTTTACCCAACACAAATTAGCTTAAAAGACTCTTTGTTATTAGTGCATAGGCCGCCAGCAGAAGTGTCTTTAAAGGCACTAGAAGCCGCTGAACATCCCGCTCAGCAACGCTTAATTATTGAAGAATTACTCGCTCACCATTTAAGCGTACTAAAGAGCCGACAACACAGCATTCAACAAGCAGCCGCACCTATAGTTATAGACAGGGAAACGATAAATACCTTTGTTCAAGGGCTACCTTTTACACCCACTCAGGCTCAAACAAGAGTCACCGAAGAAATTTATCAAGATATTGCTGCTGCAACACCTATGATGCGGTTAGTGCAAGGTGATGTTGGTTCCGGGAAGACTTTGGTTGCAGCGTTGGCAGCGCTAGCGGTGATTAAACAAGGATATCAAGTAGCATTGATGGCACCCACAGAGTTGCTTGCAGAACAACATGCTAGTGGGTTTGACGCATGGTTGTCACCTTTGGGGATTAAGGTAGGCTGGCTCGCAGGTAAGCTGACAGGCAAGAAAAGACGCGAAACATTAGAGCAGATTAAAAGTGGTGAAACTCAGATGCTAGTGGGTACACATGCGGTGTTCCAAGAACAAGTTGAGTATGCCAATTTAGCGTTAATTATTGTTGATGAGCAACACCGTTTTGGTGTGCACCAGCGGCTCGCTTTAAGAGAAAAAGGTGAAAAAGCGGGTCAATACCCACATCAGTTGATTATGACTGCAACACCGATTCCGCGAACGCTAGCGATGACGGCTTATGCTGACTTGGATACATCCATTATCGACGAATTACCTCCTGGCAGAACACCCGTGACGACCGCCGCTATTCCAGATTTGCGGCGTGATCAAGTGATTGAGCGCGTTCATCATGCTTGTCTGCAAGAGAAAAGACAGGTGTATTGGGTCTGTACATTGATTGAAGAGTCTGACGTGTTACAAGCACAAGCGGCGGAAGATGCTTGTATTGTTATCAAAACAGCACTGCCTGATCTCAAAATTGGGTTGGTCCACGGGCGTTTAAAAGGCCCCGAAAAGCAGCAAATCATGGACGATTTTAAAAAAGGGGACTTAGATGTTTTGGTCGCGACGACTGTGATTGAGGTGGGCGTCGATGTGCCGAACGCGAGCCTTATGATCATCGAAAACCCAGAGCGCCTAGGTTTAGCACAACTTCATCAATTGCGCGGACGCGTTGGCCGAGGCTCAGTCGAGAGTCACTGTGTTTTAATGTATCAAAGTCCATTGTCAAAGACGGCGCAGAAGCGATTAGGGGTGCTGAGACAGACTAATGATGGTTTTGTGATTGCCCAAGAAGATCTTGAAATTAGAGGGCCAGGTGAGTTCTTAGGCACGAAGCAAACCGGTTTGGCCGATATGCGTATCGCTGACTTGATGCGAGACCAAGCGCTTATACCGCAAGTGCATTCAATCGCTGAGCATTTGTGGCAGCAATACCCTAGCTTTGCGCAGGCGATTATCAACCGCTGGCTGGCTAGTCGGGAGCACTATGGACAAGCTTAACCAGCAGGTGACGAATTCTGTGCCTGTGATAGCAGCGACTGAAGGTTGTATAGAGCAAGCGCAAGAGGTCGCGAACACTTGGCGTTTGCCTTATCAACAACACGCTCAAGCTGAAGACGACTTAGTCCTATTCCAAACGGAAGAGAGGTTAGAACTACGTTTGTTAGATGGCTCTAAAACAGGCGCTGTGTTTGTTGACTTTGCGTCTGATGCATTGGCGTATAGGCGAGCGCATGGTGGCGGATTAAAGAAAGAAGCGATAGCTAGGGCCGTTGGCGTTAAAGGGAATACAGCACCTACTGTTGTTGACGCAACAGCTGGGCTTGGTCGAGATGGCTTTATACTCGCTAGTTTAGGTTGTCGTGTGACTCTGTTGGAACGCTCCCCTATTGTTGCAGCGCTTTTAGCCGATGGGTTGGCACGTGGTTATAAAGATGATGCATTAAGTGAATGGCTGCCTAAGCGATTGGCCCTACATCACGGGACGAGTTCGGATTTGATGCAACATTGGGAAGGCGAGTCTCCCGAGGTGGTTTATTTGGACCCTATGTTTCCACACCGAAAAAAATCTGCGCAAGTTAAGAAAGAAATGCGGCTATTTCAACAGCTATTGGGGGCTGATGAAGATGCAGATCTCCTGCTTGAACCGGCTTTATCTTTGGCGAAAAAACGCGTTGTTGTAAAAAGACCCGCAGATGCCCCTTTTTTAGCAGACAAAAAGCCCAATATGGATATCAGTAGCAAGAAACACCGATTTGATGTGTATTTGCGATAACCGATATTGCGAACACAAAATTTAATTAACTCCTAGAGGGAAACACTATGATCAATGTTAACGAAACGCTGCCTAATGTCACTTTTAGTCTTAGACAAAATGGTGAAGCGTCTAACCCAACAACGTCAGACCTTTTTGCAGGTAAAAAAGTGGTTGTGTTTGCGATTCCTGGTGCATTTACGCCTACATGTTCTGAGGCACACTTACCTGGTTTTGTAGTGCATGCAGGCGCATTTAAAGACAAAGGAGTAGACTCAATTATTTGTTTGTCAGTAAACGATGCGTTTGTCATGGAAGCCTGGGGACAAGATCAAAATGCCGGCGATATTGTTATGTTAGCTGACGGTGGCGCTGAATTTACTAAGGCTATTGGGCTTGATATGGATACGGCAACCTTTGGTGGTGTGAGATCGCAACGCTATGCCATGGTTGTTGATAATGGTGTTGTTACTGCGTTAAACATCGATAAGCCAGGTCAGTTCGAAGAAAGTAGTGCCGAAGCCGTTTTGGCGATAGTTTAAGTTAAGAATAAGGGCCTAAAATTAGGCCCTTGAATATACAAGGATGCTCTTCAACGCGACTCATAAGCTAGTTTTTTGCTAAGGTTGTAGCTGCATCAAGTTCAGTATTTTCTGCGATAACATGGGCCACTCTTTCTGAACCACTGTACATAGCAAATGTAATTGGATCTTGCCCGTTGCATACAAGGCCATCTTGCATCTGTTGATAGCTAACGCCTTCACGTTTTAGTGTTAGGTGAAGATGGAGTTTGTTGTTGCTCCTAACCGCTTTACACAGCCTAAGGTACATCCTATCTTCGTCGTTCATGAAAAGCGCGTCACTTGCATGGGTTACTTGTGTCATGGACGCAGTTATTGCTGCGCAAGTTGTGATTATTATCATTCGTTTTTTCATCTTTTTTTCCTCATTAGAGCGTTCAAGTCGTTTAGCAACAAGCAAGAACCTTATGTGCCTGCTGTTATCTAGATAGTCGCTCTTGATACTAAAAAAGCAGGCTTTTACGTGATGAAAGACGGTGAAATGCGACGAAGTGATGAATAGGGCGTTTTATTAATATTCGTTTACAAGCAGTCATATAGCTATACATGCTTGATACAGGTTGGTGTAACCCTAAAGTGATGTCAGAGTGACAACACTTTAGGGGAGATGAAGGGCAGACAAGTGGCGTTTAGTTTAATCCATTCTCACGTGTCATATTCTCATTGCGGTCACGATGAACGATGATGTTATCTTCAATTCTAATGCCACCATAAGGGCGCAATGTATCCACAATGTCCCAATTAATGTACTTTGATTTGGGGGTGGCTTTTAAGTCAGCAAGTAGTGAGTCTATAAAATACAGGCCTGGCTCTATGGTAAACACTTGCTTAGCTTCTACATCGCGTGTGCATCTTAGGAATGGGTGCTGTTCAGGTGCAGCTCTGTGCGTTCCTCGATCATCACTCATAAATCCGCCGACATCATGCACTTGTAGGCCTAAGAAGTGGCCAATGCCATGAGGGAAGAAAGTATTGGTAATTTGTGTGTCTATGATAGCGTCAGGCGCTAGATTAACAATGCCGCGTTGTGAAAGTATGTTGGCAATATGCCTGTGCGTGTCGAATTGTAGCTCTGTGTAGTTAACGCCTGGTTTTAATTGTTCGGCGACAGTTAATGTTATTTGATGTAGGTCATCAATTAAATCAGCAAATAACCCCGTATCTTTGCAATAAGTGCGAGTAATATCAGCAGCATAGCCGTGATAATTTGCACCGGCGTCAATCAAAAAAGAACGAGATACAGTAGGAGCCTTTGCCTCTAATTTAGTGTAATGGAGTATTGATGCGTTCTCGTTCAACGCAATGATGCTGTTATAAGGAACTTGGTTGTCGCCAAGACGTGTGGCGCCAGCATAGGCTAAATTAATATCGAATTCGCTTAGTCCCTGTATAAAGGCTTGTTCGGCAGCGATATGGCCAGCTATCGCTATTTGGTTAGCTTTGCGCATACACGCTAATTCATAATCTGTTTTATAGCTTCGGTGAAAGTGCAAATAGTGCATAACTCTGTCAGGGTTAACATGTTCAAACCCCAGCGCTTTCGCAACTTCTATCGACTCACCAATATAAGCGAACTTTTGTTTATCATAAGGTAAATACTTCTCTACTAGGTTTGGCTGACTGAGTAGCTGAATATCGAATTCACTTGACCAAAAATCATTCGGCTCATCAGGCACTTTGTGCCAAAAGTCTTTAGGGAGATAAAAAATGAGTTTGGGTTTGTCTTCGCCATTAACAATCAGCCAACAATTGGGGTTATCGATAACAGGTAGCCATGCTTTAAACTGCGGACTGACAAAAAAAGGGTAATCGTTGTCGTCTAGAAAACGGCGCTTATTTTGTCCTGAGTGGATGACTAATCCTTCAATCCCCTCTCTTTGTAACGCTTCTTTGGTTCGTTGTTGAAGTGTTTTAATATGATCGGGATAAAGGTCGTACATCGGTTGCATAAAGTACCCACAGAAAGCCTTGAAGTATGATAGGCATTAGTATTACAGGCGTACAGAGCATTTACAATGCTCATACTACACAGACACTGTGCTTCATTAGATAAATTGGTATTACAGGGCCGCTCGGCTAATTTCCATATCCGCTAAACTATGGAAAAGATTGTCTTCTTCACCTAGCAAGCGACTGTATATTTGTTGGTAAGCTAATACTGCTTTAACGTAATTGCGCGTTTCTTTAAAAGGGATGGTTTCTACCCATATGTCCAGCGGAACAGCATCATCTTTAGGAACCCAATTTTTGACTCGACTCCAACCCGCATTGTACGAAGCCGTTGCCAACACAGAATTGTTACCCATGCGATCCATCAGGTAACGCATATACTGTGTGCCATGTTGAATATTAAAAGCTGGTTCAAATAATTTTCTCGATTTGACCTTCTTCTTCGTGATGAAATTAACGGTGGATGGTAACAATTGCATCAGCCCGCGAGCGCCAGCACCTGAGTTTGCATCAGCCATGAAAGAGCTCTCGCGTCTAGCAATTGCAAATGCCCAAGCCGGGTCTATATTCTGGCTTTTAGCCAAATTGATAACTTCACTGTTGTAAGCCAGTGGAAACCTGAGTTTTACATCGTCCAAATAACCGACACGTGACAAAGTAAAAATAGCTCTATCATACCAGCCCCAATTATTTGCGATAACGGCCGAAATGAGCTTTTGTTGGTCGTCTATTTTTGCCTGAAAATGCACCCATTCACGTCGTGCACTGGCATAGCGTTTTAGTGCTAAAAATTCTTTCGCGCGTGCTGCTGCGGGCATATTTTCGACAGACGCTATTTGCTCTGATGTATAAGCTAGCGGGTGGTTCATTAGATGAATATCACGCTTTATTTTACCGCTCGCTAGGAAACCATAGTAGTGACGGTTGTCAGCAAGTTGACCAAATATTGCGTCAGCCTGGGGTTTGGCACCTATGTTCTCGTAACTGCGACCTTGCCAGTATTGATAAGTAAGATCGGATGAGATCTCTACGGGGGCTGAATCAATAACGCCGAGCACTTTTTGCCAGTCTTGCTTACGTAGTAAGTGTGTTAAGTGCCAACGGAATAACTGTTCATTGGCACCATACTGACTTGCTTTTTCAAGCCATTCTCCTGCTTTGGGGTGATCAGCTGAGGCTAGTGATAATGCAAACCGGTCTGTTATATAGGCTAATTGTTCTTTGCTAAAAGGGAAACGTTGGCTCGCTTTATTCCACCCTTTTAGAGCCAAATCACGGTCTCGCCAAATCAAACGCCCAAAGCCATAAGCTAGTATCTCAGCTTCTTTTTGTGGAAATTGTCCTGGGAATTCTGACAATCGGCTAGCAAAGCTAGGCGATCTGCGTACTTTAAGCCATAAGTCACCGAGGTACTTTTGGTCTTGATCAAGTAGCTTTTGTAGATACGGAATTAAGGTGTGGTTACCGCCATTAGCAGCTAGAGCCATGCGTTGCCAAATCATTTCGGGGGTTCTATTGCCAGCATTTTTCCATGCTCTAAATGCTGGGTCACACTCTTTAGGTTGCGATTTACCTATTAGCCATAAATCATTTATTCCGTTCAGTGCTTGCGCTTTCAATGCGGGTTGTTCCAACTCCATTCTGACTTTATAGCAAGCTAATACGGGGTCATTGATGTCTTTGTAGTACTTCAAAAACAGTGCAGGTTGATCGTTTTTGGCGAGATATGTGAGCCATTTTTTGCGTAAAGGCCTTTCCAAAGGGGTACTGGAATAATTCGTTAAGAATCTATCAATGTTGTCTTTATTCGAAAGATAAGGGAAACGCATGAGCGTTTTTTGCTCAATGTAAGGCAGTAAAGGGTAATTGGCCTCAGACAACTGCTTAACAATTTGTTTGTATTCTGCACTTTTAGGTTTATGTGCAATTCTCTCGCCTCTCGAAAATAGGCGCCTTTGCTCGTTAGTATCGATATCTGCTACTGAGAAGCTTGGCCACAGTAGTAGCGCAAAGCTGATAATAAGAAAACCGATAGCTTTTGTGCTACCCATAAGATTGATCACTCAGATAAATTGAGCTTGTACCATAGAATATATTCATGAATATGCAAGCCTTGTCAGTACGTAAATGGCGTAAATAATGTGGCTTTATTCCTTTTGTTGTTAAGTCGTTAAAAATAAATTTAAACAATTGTTTGAATTTAAGTTGAATTTTCCAAGGTCTTAAACAAGAATTGGCGCACAGATTTTTCGAGGTAGTGTTAGTTCGTAACTAACACATACTTAAGCCAATCATTCATTTCCATTAATTTCCGGCATTGCCGAAGGAGACAAATAATGATTTACCAAGGCCAAAGCCTAACCGTCTCGCTACTGGACGATGGTATTGCTGAGCTCGTTTTCGATGCTCAAGGTTCTGTTAATAAGTTTGACCGCCAAACTGTGAGCGAACTTGCAGAAGCAACACAAAATATCCAGTCTAATTCACAAGTTAAAGGCGTTCTGGTTCGTTCTGCGAAATCCACCTTCATTGTGGGAGCGGACATAACAGAGTTTACTGAGCTTTTCGGTATGCCAGAAGAAGAAGTGTTAGCATGGGTTGCTAAAACGTCACAAGTTTTCGATGGTTTCGAAGATTTACCCGTTCCTACCGTGTCTGCTATCAATGGCTTTGCCTTAGGCGGCGGTTGTGAAATGGCTCTTGCAACGGACTTACGTGTTGCAGATACCACGGCAGCTATTGGCTTGCCCGAAGTGAAACTAGGCCTTATGCCTGGTTTTGGTGGCACGGTTCGTTTACCTAGAATCATTGGTGCAGATAATGCACTTGAATGGATGACAACAGGTAAAGATAGGAAAGCAGCGAAAGCATTAGCTGAAGGTGCAGTTGATGCAGTTGTCGAACCTGATAACTTGCGTGATGGCGCATTAGCTGTGTTGCAAGATGTTATTGCTGGAAAATTAGATTGGCAAAAGCGTCGTGCACAAAAGAAAGCGGCACTAACACTGAACCCTAACGAAGCCACCATGAGTTTTGCAACAGCGCAAGCTATGGTAGCTGCTCAGGCTGGTAAGCACTATCCAGCGCCCCATATGATGGTTGAGACAGTCGCTAAAGCCGCGGGCCTTGATCGTGATGGCGCATTAGCGCTTGAAAACCAAGGCTTTGTTAAGCTTGCCAAATCTGACGCTGCTAAAGCACAAGTAGGTATCTTCTTAGCTGATCAGCTGGTGAAAGGTAAAGGCAAGAAACAAGCAAAAGCTGCGACTAAAGCCATTAATCAAGCATCTGTGTTAGGTGCTGGTATTATGGGTGGCGGTATCGCTTACCAAGCAGCCGTTAAAGGCCTGCCTGTTGTCATGAAAGACATCAACCAAGCCGCGTTAGATTTAGGCTTGAAAGAAGCATCTAGTATCCTTAACAAAGGTATGAAGCGCGGTAGAGTTGACGGTAAGAAAATGTCTGCCACGCTTAACGCGATTGTGCCAACGCTTGAATACAGCACAATGAAAGACAGCGACATTGTCATCGAGGCCGTTGTCGAAAACCCTAAAGTTAAAGGGATTGTCTTAAAAGAAGTTGAAGGTGTTGTTGCTGATGACGCGATTATTTGTTCTAACACGTCAACCATTTCAATTAATTCACTCGCTAAGAACCTAAGTAAGCCTGAACGTTTCTGCGGAATGCATTTCTTTAACCCTGTGCATAAAATGCCTTTGGTTGAGATTATTCGTGGTGAAAATACATCAGACGACACTATCTCGGCTGTTGTTGCTACTACGCTTAAAATGGGTAAAACCCCTATCGTTGTTAACGACTGTCCGGGTTTCTTAGTAAACCGCGTTTTATTTCCATACTTTGCTGGCTTTAGTCAATTGGTGCTTGATGGTGCTGACTTTGTGGCTATCGACAAAGTCATGGAGCGTCAATTTGGTTGGCCTATGGGACCAGCTTTCTTGCTTGATGTTGTTGGACTTGATACAGCGGACCATGCAGCAGGTGTTATGTCTGATGGTATTCCTGAGCGTATGCAGAAAATAGACAACGACCCTGTGACTTGTTTGTACAAAGACGAGCGCTTTGGACAGAAAAACGGTAAAGGCTTCTATAACTTTAGCTTAGATAAGAAAGGTAAGCCGGTTAAGAAAGCAGCCGACGAAGCTTATGCGTTATTTGCTGATCACGTTGCTGACAAAAAAGAATTTACCGCAGATGAGATCATTGCGCGCTTAATGATACCTATGGCAAACGAAGCGGTTCGTTGCTTAGAAGAAGGTGTTGTTGCGAGTGCAGCCGAAGCTGATATGGCCTTACTGTTTGGTTTAGGTTTCCCTCCATTCCGTGGCGGTATTTTCCGTTACATGGAAACGATGGGATTAGACAAATTTGTTGCGTTAGCTGATCAATATGCCGATTTAGGGCCGTTGTATCAAGTGACTGACGGTTTGCGTGAGATGGCTGCATCTAGCAAGTCGTTTTTTCAATCATAAGCAACTTTGGAGAAGATAATGAAAGAAGTCGTAATAGTCGATTGTATTCGTACCCCAATGGGTCGCTCCAGAGGCGGCGTATTCCGTAATGTTAGAGCAGAGACTCTGTCTGCCCATTTGATGACTAGCCTACTAGAGAGAAACCCTAACCTCGATCCTGCAGAGATTGACGATATTATTTGGGGGTGTGTGCAGCAAACTAAAGAACAAGGGTTTAATGTTGCACGTAACGCTCAACTATTAACTCAAATACCTCGCAGTGTACCAGCCGTCACGGTTAACCGTTTGTGTGGTTCTTCAATGCAAGCGCTGCATGATGCCGCTCTGGGCGTTATGACAGGCCAAGGTGATACCTACATTATTGGTGGTGTTGAGCACATGGGACATGTTCCTATGAACTTTAATATTGATTTCCACCCTGGGCTTGCCAAATATACGGCTCGAGCATCTGGTAATATGGGAATGACAGCTGAGTTGCTAGGTAAGCAAAACGGCATTACCCGTGAAATGCAAGATGAGTTCGGTGCGCGTTCGCATCGCCGTGCGCATCAAGCGCACCTTGAAGGCCGCTGGGCAAATGAAATCGTGCCGATTGAAGGGCATGATGCTGATGGCAAGTTAACACTTGTTTCTCACGATGAAGTCGTTCGTCCTGATAGCACGGTCGAAGTGATGCAAGGTTTGAGACCTGTCTTTGATCCAGTCAACGGAACTGTCACCGCGGGTACATCTTCAGCCATATCTGATGGCGCATCGGCTATGTTGGTTATGTCTGCAGACAAAGCAAAAGCCTTAGGTTTGACACCGAGAGCGAAAATCCGTTCTATGGCTGTTGCGGGTTGTGACGCAGCTATTATGGGGTACGGCCCAGTTCCTGCTACGCAAAAAGCATTAAAAAATGCAGGCATGACAGTTGATGATATCGAGCAAGCTGAATTTAACGAAGCATTTGCAGCACAAGCCTTGTCTTGTGTGAAAGTGCTCGGTTTGATGGATAAAGTCGATGACATGATTAACCTAAATGGCGGTGCAATCGCATTAGGCCACCCATTAGGTTGTTCAGGTGCACGTATCTCAGGTACTTTGATTAACTTAATGGAAGCGCAAGACACTAGCGTTGGCTTAGCCACTATGTGTATTGGTCTGGGGCAAGGTATTGCAACAGTCTTTGAGCGTGTTTAAGTACTAATACGGACGGCCCTCTTTTCGGGGCCGTTTTCTTTTGCTTGCCTATACACGCTTAGGCTTTCTCTTATACCGATCGAGAGATTACTCAGGTCGTTGTTTACTCGCTATCGAAAGAATGGCTATTAATGCCGAGTCTTGCCCTAAAATATTAAACGGCTCCCCTTTAAGAGCTGATACTCGTATGTAGTTTATAGGGTCTCAAAAGTGTCTGTCTGCGACTTGATTGCCTAAAAGATGTCTTTTGTTGTCAACCCTGTCTCCGCTGATAACTCAGTAATTGATAAGCGAGGTTTTCGCATAAGTCATTCTAAGGCAGGTTTATTTAACTTTAACCTGATTTCGTCCAGCATCTTTGGCTTCATACAGTGCCTCATCAGCTCTATTTAGCAGAGTCTCCAATGATTCTTCTGACTGGCGCATGGTCACACCAAGCGAAATGGTGACAGGAGGGAGAACCTCACCTGTTTTCATATGCTTTAATTGCATTTTGGCGACATGGGTGCGTAAGCGCTCAGCTAAGTTTGTGGCTTTATCGATTGTGGCGTCCGGTAAAACAATAACGAACTCTTCACCGCCAAATCTAAAGGCTTCACCATTTTGTTTTGTTGCAGACTCTAATACTTTAGCTAAGCGTCTAAGGATGACGTCACCAATAAGGTGGCCAAAAGTATCGTTAAACTTCTTAAAGTGATCAATATCCAAAATAACAGCTGCTAGATTGGCGGCAGGTTTAGAGGTCGTTGTTTCTTCAAAGAACTTACTTAAACCCTTTCTGTTCTGGATTTTAGTTAATGTGTCTGTCAGTGCTTCTAATTTTGCTTGTTCAAGCTCTGCTTGTATCTGCTTAGTTTGCTCATGTGCTTGCGCAACACAAGCTTCAAGTTTTGCTTGATTGTCTTTGATTGTTTTGGTTGCAACTTCTACTAAATCGAGTAGTTCTGGCGATGCGCCTGCTTGCTCTTGTTTTACTACAGATATTTCTTGTTCTAGTGATTCTATCGAAGACTTAGATTGATCAGATGCGGCTTGCAGATTCCCGACCGTGCCTGTTAATTGGCGTATATTTTTGTCTTCGAATTGCGGCGGCTCTTTGATGAAATCTTCGTAGAGTGATTCCATAAAGTATGAATCCAGCGTTTGGCCTGCATCAATTGCTTGCTTAAGCTTTTTAACTAATGGTTTATTCATTTTGCTTAAGAAATCATACCCCACAGAATAATTGATGGGGTTACACGGCAGTTCTTTCTCTTCAAGGAACGAGAAAACCTCATTGAGGTACTCTTGCGCTTCAGTGATTGAATGATGATATTTCATCGAGTTCCGGTTCTAGTCTTAGCGAATATAGGTTTATACCAATTCTGAACTTACCTGAAAAGGAAGCTCTGGTTAGTCCCTACATATCTATTTGCATTATTAAAACAACCTTATTATGTCCTGAATAGACTATTTTGCAAATAGGGCGCTGATATCTTTGGGCGCTTTAAATTCTGATGCATTACCGAAAGGGCCCATAAAGAACAAAGTGGCTTGTTCATCGACTTGTTCCTTAAAATTGAGTGTGAGGCTCCACAACAAAGGCGGTGTTGCTTGCTTTGAGTGTGTCTGCAAGTTGACCATCGACCGGGTTTTTAAGTACATGGTGTTTATCTTTCTTATTCGCCTTTTTGGCTTTAAATATTGATGAGTCCGACACCTTTGATTTAGAACAAGCACATCTCAATTACCTTGAAATCTCCACATGGAATTCCGCCATACCTTCAAATAATGACATTGTTGCACACCTGCAATAGTTATTTGCAAAACAACCCTATTATCATTTCAAAAGTCGGTAATTAGAATGTACGTCACAGATTAATGAGTTAGTAAACGAAATGAGAATGACGAAACGACATTATTGGCTTACCGCATGCTTAACCTTAGTTATGTTAAATGCGTTTGCCAGCAATACACAGGCTGGTGAAACAAAACCTCACCAACAAAACCGCTTAGCGCAAATAGGAGAAAACGAGATGTCATCTACAGAAAATGAAGCGGTAATCGAAACGGTTAATCATTACTTGGCAGGTTTACAAAATGCAGACACTGCTAAAGAACACTTAGAGCAAGCATTTTACTCAAGTACAAATCTACACACTTTGGATGGTGAGGGTAACTTACAATTTATGCCACGAGATGCATTGGTTGCCTATGCTTCTTCAGGCGAGCTGCCTTCGCACGAAGGTAAGATATTAAGTGTAGAAGTCACTAATGATATGGCGTTTGCGAAAGTACACCTCAATATGCCAGACAGACACTTTTATGACTACCTTACGTTATTGAAGATCAATTCTGGTTGGAGAATTGTCAGTAAAACCTTCACTACCGTTATGAAATAAACAGGTATTTAAAAAGAGCAGATACAATGAATTTTTCTTATTCGAACAGTACACAAGTTGAATTTGGTCAAGGCCAAATTAAAAGCATTAGTACCTTGATACCTAGCGACAAAAAAGTCTTGGTTATTTATGGTTTTGGTTCTATTAAAAAGAATGGTGTCTATGATCAGGTTGCTGAAGCACTCAAAGGACATCAGTGGCTTGAGTTTTCCGGTGTTGAGGCAAACCCAACTCTCGAAACCATGAACAAAGCAGTTGCACTAGCACGTGAGGAGCAAGTTGACTTTATTCTGGCTGTAGGTGGTGGTTCAGTCATTGATGGCGCGAAATACGCGGCTGCGGCAATATGTTATGACGGCGATGGGTGGGACATCCTTGAAGGTAAGCATATGGTAACTGAAGCGATACCTTTAGCGGCGATATTAACCATTCCTGCAACGGGGTCGGAATCCAATGCACATTCGGTTATTACCAAAGCTGAGACCCAAGACAAGCTCGCATTTTCCAACCCTAATGTTAAGCCAATATTCGCCGTTATGGACCCAGACGTGATGAAAACACTGCCTGAACGCCAACTGGCGAATGGCGTCGTCGACGCATGGGTACATGTGTGTGAACAGTATCTGACATTCCCTACGGGAGCGCTTGTACAAGAAGGCTATGCCGAAGCACTGTTAAAAAGCTTAAAGCATTTAGGCGACAACTTTGACAAGCGAGACGATCAGTGGCGCGCTAATTTAATGTGGTCTGCCAACCAAGCATTGAATGGTTTAATCGGATTGGGCATAGCACAAGACTGGGCCACCCATATGATTGGACATGAACTCACGGCACTTTATGGTGTTGATCACGCACGGTCACTTGCCATTATCCAGCCTTGGCTGTTGAGAGATCAACTCTCTGCCAAAAAAGCTAAGCTCGAACAAATGGGCCGCAATGTCTTCATGCTTCCAGACAGTGAAGATTTGGCGGAACAAACAATTCAACATATTGAATCTTTCTACCAAAAATTGAATGTGCCTACTCAGCTAACTGAACATACAGAACCCAAAGCTGAAGCCATTGATAAGATTATGAATCAATTGGCATTGCATGGCATGACTCAGCTTGGCGAGAACAACGCAGTGACGCTTGAAGCAAGTCGCACCATACTTGAATCAGCCGTCGCTTAAGCCTATAGCGATACACATTATTTAAGGACGTTTTATGCCATTAAACGACAGTCAGTTACCCCTTATTTCCGCAGCGGAACTGAGGAGTGAGTTAGGAGATAAAAACCTTAAAGTATTTGATATTCGAGGTAAATGGGGCGATCCCCCAACGAGCTTCTACGATGATTATGCTCGGGGTCACATCCCCGGTGCAATTTATCTCGATTGGACAGAGCACTTTTTAACGCAAGGCATGCCTATCGGAATGGCGCCTGTCGCATCGAAAGAACATGCACAAGCAAGCTTTGAGAAGCTTGGAATATCAGCAGACGACAATGTTGTTTTATATGACGATTACCATCATATGTTGGCTGGTCGTGTGTGGTGGGCCATGCGTTATTGGAGCTTCTCAAATGTGAGAGTGCTAAACGGTGGCTGGAAGCACTGGTCAAGAGAAGGCTTGCCTACCAGTACCGATATAGCGAGTAACGAATCAGGTGGCTTTTCTGCCAGCGAGCAACCTCAGTTGATTGCTCACCTTGATGACGTGAAGGACAGAAACGATGACACCTATGTTATAGACGCCCGAGGGCCTATTAACTATACAGGCAAGCCAGATGACCCCAGAACGGGCCATATTCCCGGCGCTTTAAATCTCCCTTATTCGTCACTACTCGACGATGAAACAGGGCTTTTCAAAGATAGAGAAGCGTTACATAAGTTGTTGTCTACTCATCTCAATTTAGCTGGCGATGCCAATTTTATCTCTTCTTGTGGTTCTGGCTACGCTGGCACAGTACTGCTGCTTGCTATGAAGCTTATTGGCATTGATGCACCACTATATGACGGTTCTTTTTCGGAATGGAAAAGTGAGAGCAACTTACCCGTAGAACAAGGTTCAGCAGCGTTTGCTGTTGAATAGCCTAACTAATAGGAGAACGTAACGATGAGTCCAGACCAAAATTCACCTGACATTAAAATGATTAATCAAGTCAATAGAGAGCTAGAGAGCGCTATGCGCTCTGGCAGTGCTGAGCGCTTAGTCGCTATCTATTCTAATGAAGGTAAATTACTGCCGCCGAATAATCGAATGGTTTCTGGGCCAGAAGACATCATGGACTATTGGTACGGTGTGATTCACTCTGGCATTACAGACGCAGAATTGACCACAGAAGAATTAGATGTATATGGCGAAACCGCGGTGGAAGTTGGTTCTTATGTGATGCAAGCCGGCAGCGAAACCGCAGACATGGGTAAGTATGTTGTCATTTGGAAAAACGAAAATGGACAATGGAAATACCACCGAGATATTTGGAATAGCAACCTTATCTCTTAAGCACGTGTTCAGACACCTGATTACCATAGGTGACAGACTAGGACGAATATCGAATGAATAATGACGAGCAGATTAACTATTGGAATGGTGAAGCAGGCGAAAAATGGGTCAAGATGTCTCAGCAACTAGACGAACTGCTAGCGCCTTTTATTCCTGAAATTCTCACTCGCGCCGCTCTTCAACCCAATGAGCGCGTGTTGGATATCGGTTGTGGTGGTGGCGCCCTCACGTTGGAAGCTGCGAAAAGCTTGGGCAATTTAGGCGAAGTTTCAGGTGTTGATGTTTCAACCCCTTTGCTTGATTTTGCGCAACAACGTGCTCGAAAAGCAGCTATTGATGCCGCGTTTCTCTGTGAAGATGCGAGTCAATATCGCGCAGAACAGAAATTTGACTGTGCGATATCTCGTTTTGGCGTCATGTTTTTTTCTGATCCGACTGAGGCCTTTACATCGCTTCGTCAGAACTTAAATCAAGAGGGGCGACTAGTGTTTGCTTGCTGGCAGCCTTTAGCACTCAATGATTGGGCAAATTTTGCATTACAAGAAGCTTTGCCCTACCTCAATGAAGTTCCGGCAATGGCGAGCGCAGGCACTCCCGGCCCATTTGCCTTTGCTGATAGGACTTATTTAGAGAATGTTCTTTCTAACGCTGGGTGGCAAAACATTGATATTGAACCTTGGAGCGGCAAGCTTAAGATTCCAAGTGATACGCCAGAAGGTGGTGCAGATTTTCTTCTCAAAATAGGCCCCGCTGCACGCGCATTGGCAGAACAAGATGTCGATGTTGACGCGATAAGGGCGTCCATCACAGATCGCATCAAGGCAACAATCAAGACACAAGGCAGTGCTGAATTCTCTGCCACAGCTTGGTTAGTAACAGCTAAAGCAACTTAATGAATAAAGAAGGCGCTGACGCGCTCTTCGAAACAGTTGTTGTACCTCGTTATCAACGAGCGAAGAGAAGCTAACCTGTTATTGCTTCTCTTATGCAGCAAGGTTGGGGTGCCTGTAAGCGGTCTGGCACCTCTTTTAACATATTTGAAAAATATTCGAGCAAGTGGCGATACACCGCCGTTTACACTATTTTAACGTAACTATGTAGGAATTTAAGATGAGCGATTATTCACACGAAGAACACTTGGCACGTGAAGCCGTCATGGACTATCTGGAAGGGACAACTGACCCAAGCTCTGAACGACTCACCAGAGCATTTTACTCAAGTACAAATCTTCATTCGACAACCAGTGATGGGCTATTGGAAATTGTGCCACGTGACCGTTTCATCAGTTTTGCTGGCGCAGGAAAACTTCCCAAACATACCAACGAAATCCTCTCACTTGAGTTGATTGGGGATATGGCTTGGTCGACTGTGAAATTCGATTTACCGGATCGGTACTTTTATGACGTGTTGACCTTACTCAGGCTTTCGGATGGTTGGAAGATTGTTTCTAAAACCTATACGGTGATCATGAAATAAGTAACCTTAGTTCGGGATAAGTAATACCTGACTTTTAAAGTCAGGTTGGCCTACCACGGCCAAAGCTTCACGAGTTAAGTCGGCTGAGTTTATTATTTTGCAAACAGCGAGCTAATATCTTTAAATGCTTTAAATTCTAATGCATTACCGAAAGGGTCCATAAAGAACAACGTAGCTTGTTCGCCGACTTGTCCCTCAAAACGAATGTGAGGTTCCACAACAAAGGTGATGTTATTTGCTTTGAGTTTGTCTGCAAGTTGGCGCCAGTCTTCCATCGACAATACCACACCAAAGTGTGGTACGGGCACCTGATCACCATCGACAGGGTTTTTAGCTGCTGGTGATGGCATGGTCATCACTTGGTGAGTAACAAGCTGGTGGCCATAAAAGTTCCAGTCAGCCCACTGAGCAGCACTTCTGCCCATCTCACAACCCATGATATCGCCATAAAAAGCGATGGCTTCGTTAATATCGCTTACCGGTATAGCAAGATGAAATGGTGGAAGTGGGTTGGAAGACATGAATAGGCCTTAATAATTAGCTAAGCATCTTTAACATATTGAGCTTTTTATCAGAATACGGTGGATAGCGCACGTCTAAATCCATCATATAGCTGCGTTTCATGACAGTTTTTAAATGGCTAAAGGTATCAAAACCTGCTTGACCGTGATAGCTGCCCATGCCGCTATTACCTACGCCACCAAAAGGAAGGTCAGCGTTAACCATAAACATCATACCGTCGTTTATACAAACATTTCCGGCGCTGGTGTTATGCATCACGTTATCTTCAATAGTTTGGTCTTTGTTAAACAAATATAAAGCGAGAGGTTTGGAGCGTTTGTTCACAAAGGTAATGGCTTGTTCCATATCGTCAACTTCAATGATGGGCAGCAGTGGGCCGAATATCTCGTCCCTCATGATAGGCGTTGCATCGTCTGGATTGAGTAGTAACGTTGGCTCAATATAGCGCTCGCGTTCATCCAATGTCCCACCGAAAATCACGTTCTGATTATCAAGGTAGCTGCTGATACGTGCATAGTGCCTGTCATTGATAATGCGACCATAATCAGGACTTTGTTTAGCATCATCACCGTAGAATGCAGTGATTTTTTGTTTAAGTTTATCAATCAGCTGTGCCGATACTTTCTTGTCAACAAGCACATAATCTGGGGCAACGCAGGTTTGCCCTGCATTCATCCATTTACTCCACACAATACGGTTGGCTGTTACATCAATATTCGCGCTGTCAGAGACGATGCATGGGCTTTTCCCGCCTAATTCTAGCGTTACTGGCGTTAAGTGTTCAGCGGCTGCTCGCATGACAATCTTTCCAACTGCTTCACCGCCGGTATACATAATGTGATCGAACTTTTGCTTTAATAACTCTGTGGTCTCTGGGATGTCACCTTCAACAACGGTAAATGCTTCTTGGTCCAAATAATTAGGGACAATCTCAGCGAGTATTTTTGACGTTTCTGACGCTAACTCAGATGGTTTTAGCACAACGCAGTTGCCAGCCGCAATAGCCGCTACCATGGGGGATACGACCAACTGAAAAGGGTAGTTCCATGCACCAATGATTAAAACTGTGCCAAGAGGCTCCGGCATTTGATAACTCTTACCGGGTTGGGCTAACAAGGGTGTTGATACCTTGCGTGGCTTGGCCCATTTTCGTAATTTTTTTATGGTGTGTTCTACATCGCTAATGACAAAACCTATTTCCGAAATCCAGCTTTCCGATGTACATTTGCTGAGATCTTTTTTCAATGCTTGCATGATGGCTTGTTCTTGCTCACTCGCCATTTTCTTAACTTGCTCAAGCTGTTCGATACGCCATGCTATTGACTTGGTTTTTCCCGTCGCAAAATATTGCTGAAGTGTCTGTACGGCAGGAGCGATTGCGTCAATCTGCATAGCGAGTATTCTCCGAAAATGTATGAACGTTAATGCCGACTGGTATGATCAGTCAGAAGTGCTACGGAGTGTAGCTTTTTTGTTAAGAGAGTACAAAGTTGCGGGCGATTTCACGCCGCTATTACTCTGAGCAGCTTGGGACTTCTATAGGATTATTTTTAAAATCGGTTTCATAACAGTTATCAAGCAACGAGCAATAGCACGCTGACGCTGTTAGCTTGTGTCGTTCAGTATTGATTTCATCCCACAATACTCTATTTTCCTCGGTGGCACCCATCCAAAAAAACTTATTCTCTTGGTTTGCGGATATCAAACTATTAACGACCCTTCCTGTTAGGGGGATGCCATCTGTTTCTCTTAAGGGATTACTATAGGCATGCTCAAGAAATGGATATCCTTTGGCGCAGCAATCTTTTAACCAAGCGCTGATACTGGAGTATGTTTTATCTTTATAGTGCAACTGAAACTGCTTGATATGAGCTGGCCCAACCCCACCGTTTAAGATGTGGAAGGAAATTTCAAGCTCCTTGTTACTGTTAAAGTTACTCGAGCCAAATAATAGAAACGGCCAAGTAGCAGCTCTAACTTGTTTTTCAGCGGCTTCAGCTTGGATATAAGTCGCGTAGAAAGAGGCGCCTGAAATAGCAATCGCACAAATCGCTAGAATAAGGTTGAGGTTTTCGACGGTGCGTTTTTGTGAGCCTTTTTCTGACATAAGATCGACAATGAGCTTTATTTGCTATCACTCTCTCATTAGCCAGAAAGAGATTCAAGATCAAGCGCCTTCAGATTAAGAGTTTGCTATGCCAATTTATCGCTCACTACAACTCGCACCAAAGGCAAAACAGCTATAACATCGATGATGCTTCATACTTATTTTTGTCTGTAAGCTTTGATTTAACTCAGACCCTAGATCGTACTCTTCGTCGTCGTCCACTAAGGTACAAGCATAGACACGCATCTTCCCATCTTTTTTAAGTATCATGCGAGAGCTGGCGCACATAAAAGACTGACGTTGTTCTTCCGTCTGGTAACTTGTCATACAGTTTTCTGATATATGCGGTACGTTAGGTAACGAGCCTGGCGGCAGAAAATCAGGAAATGCAACAATGTTTAAATCGGTTGGTAATCCGTTTAGCTCGAATACTTGGTTAAACTGGCGATTGATCTCCGCAGAGTCTTCGCCGTCTTTCATATGTCGAGCAACAGAGATCGGAAATCCGGCTTGATATAACTTTCTCATACCAATTAACGCCTGCTCAAATTGCCCCTCACCACGGCCTTTATTGTGAATGACCGGGTCGGGAGAATCTAAGCTGATACGAAATGATATAGGATGATGAGTCGTTAAGGCTTTTAGGGCATCAAAACGTTTTAACAGCGGTTCTGTGCCATTGGTTAGTACCAAGCACGGGCCGTATTTTGATGCGTAACCCAGTATAGCGACAATATCCTTAACTAACATTGGCTCACCACCGGTGAACGAGAATTGCTCCGTGCCTAGTTTTACAGCTTCTTCGATATAGGGGGCGACTTCTTCGAGTTTAGGGGATTGGAGCCGCTTATCGCTAGGTGAAGATCCTTCTAAGCAAAAATCACATGACAGATTACAACGCGTGCCTGTATGGAACCAAAGCTCCTTTAACGTATGTGAACGTATATAGCCTCTAGGTTCACCGTCGGGCGTGTAATGCCATGAATCGGTGCGATGCTCTTTGAGCACTAGCAACAGCCTCCAGTCATAGGTTGAGTGTTTCTATCAAAAGGCAAGGTCGTTGCGCTGTGCTGAGAAATACCGTTATGCTCATTAAAATCACCTACAAAGTCGAAATAAGGGGCAAAACGACTGCTTTGTAAAATTCGCCATGTGTTGCCACAAACAGTTTGCTCTATATTTTTATCGAAAGCGTAGTCTTTGTCCAATACGAGTAGCTCCGGATGATGTTCTATGCCGCCACGGTAAGTGACTTTTTGCCCATAATCCTCACGATGGCTGTCCAATTGCGCTGTTTTGAAGAGTCGATAAGTGGCTGAATAGAATTCAATGTGTCCGACTTTCTCAGAGACTTGCTTGTTGTTAATACCCAAACGTCTATCTTTCACTAATCTAGGATCGAGGAAGCCGACTTTTTTGGACAAATTGATAAAGTCATTCCAATACAAAGCTCCTCCAAGACACTCTCCATAGAGAACAGGATCTTCGGCAAGGTGTTGGGGAACGCGTCTATCTGCATAGACATCGGAGAAGTAAAGCTCACCCCCCGGTTTAAGCACTCGAAAGGCTTCTTTAAGCACGTTTTCTTTGTCGGGACAGAGGTTGATAACGCAATTGGATACAATAATATCTATACTGTTGTCGGCTAAATTGAGCTCGTCAAGGCGTTCGATATAACCCTTCTTGAACACAGTATTAGCCTTTTCGTAACCAAATTCCTGACGATGATATTCAATGTGTTGATTGGCAACGGCTAGCTGCTCGTCGGTCATATCGACGCCTATCACTTCCCCTTCTTCTCCAACCATCTGTGCTAGTGCGTAGCAATCGCGTCCAGCACCACAGCCTAAATCTAGAATACGCTTGCCTTTGAGTGACTGGGGCAGTACTAGACCACAACCATAGTATCTAGTCAGTACTTCATCATGAATGCGGCTAAGTGCCTGCTTCACGTAATCTGGAATAACTTCATCTGTTGCACAAGCGTCTGTTTGGAGATCATCGGATTCTTGTAGGACTTTCCCATAGTAATTCTTTACTTCGTTGTGCATAGTTGCTTTCCTGACATGGCTGAATTGAAAAAGAATCGCGAATATAAGTGCCACAACCGTGCCGATTCAATCTGTTTAAAGCAAATATGTTTAAATCGTCAGCCTTTCGTGAGCAAACTGTTACACCAGTAGTCATATGACGTGCCTAATTGACTCGCCACGGTGGATTTAATCGATTTTCACCAGCCCAGTAAAGAATAATCCTATTCCCTGACGGATCGCGCAAAACCGCCTCCCGCCATAAGTAAGGCTGATCCCTAGGCCGTTGTTCAAATGAAACCCCTTGTCTGATTAACTGCTCTACCCATTCATCTAAATCTTGGTGTTCAAAGTAAATGGTGGCATGGTTATCAACGCTTGGATGGAGCGAGAGTGAAAAGCTAGAGTCACCCTCAGGGCATTCAAATCTAGCATAGTGATCAGTATCGACAATCAGATTAAACCCAAGTTGCTGATAAAAAGAAACAGTACTTGGTATATCCGATACAGGTAAAGTGACTTGATTAAGATTCATGCCGTACCCCTGATTATTTAATCGACATAGCCGGATTAAACGTATTGGCATACAGTGAGATTAAACGGTCTAATATAGAGACGTTGCCGTTTGATTCCGTGTTGTTTGGTTGTTGGTTCTTCATCATTTTAAGCTCTTGTTTTGTTGATTCGACACAAAGCTTAAAACCTTAGGTTAACTTGAGGTAAAGCGTTTTTTTATTTATTTTTGTTTTTTACTCCGTGGGTGTCCTTTCTCTTTTAAGTTGAAATAACCGAGTCCCATTTCAAGGGCTTATTTCACAATAAGAGAGTAACAAGTCAGTTGAAATGACAGTGATCATCGACTGACAGCTTAAGACAAGGAACGGTCAGTCATTTGGATCGATTTTTGAAGCTTTTTCCGATAGAAATGTGCATATAGCTACTTTTGCACTATATTCGATTTAGGTTACACAGCGGTAAATATCAGCTATCTTGATATAACGATTGGAAAAATAAATATACGCAATGAGTACATACATGGAGGAAAACTGGGCATACTGCGAATTAGAAGTAATTTACTTTTAAGGCTCCAGCAAATGACCTCTGACAAGAAATACACTCCCCCAGTACCAGACAAGGCTGATGCTGTTCATGCGCTCATCCGGTCAGGCCTGGGTGCAATTCCATTTGCTGGTACAGCCGCCAATGAGCTTTTGGGTGTGATAGTGACTCCCACACTTGATCGACGCCGTTCTAAATGGATGGAGGATGTTGGAGAAGGGCTTAGAATCCTTGAATTAAAGTTTGGCTTGGTGCTGGAAGACCTTCCGTACAAAGCATCCTTCATTGACATTGCGATAGAAGCTTCGAATATTGCATTGCGCACGAGTAGCGAGGAAAAGCTGAATGCATTGAAAAATGCTCTGGAGAACTCAGCACTGCCAAACGCCCCAGAAGATTCTCTTCAGAAACTATTTCTTACATACATCGATAATCTGACTGTTCTACATATAAGATTACTACATCTTTTCGATGATCCCCCATCCTACATCGAGCAAAATGGTGTTTCATTGAGGCCAGCGTTCAATCATTCTCCAGCAGGCCTGTTGGAAGAGGTATTTCCTGAACTGCGTGAAAAACGTGATTTTTACGATGTTGTATGGAGGGAACTCTATTCCAGAGGACTTTTAGGAACTGAAGATGTTCATAGGAATACTGGTGACATTTTTGCTAGTCGAACGACAATCGTTTCGAGGCAATTTATCGCGTTCATTCAGACTCCTAATCTGACTAACATAGGCAATTGAACGAGATCGAGCTACCGGTTTATATTGCCTCTTAACCTAATTGAACATACATTCAGCCTTGATCCTGATGAGCTACACAATTCGTTCACTGTTATCGTTCGAGCTAGACTGCTTCCAACTTCCGCTTTACGTACTTTTCTGCCCCATAAAAACTTCTGACGGGCATCAAAAGACAAGCAGCAGACACTCTTACTTACAATGTTAAGCTTCTGAGTTGTTTAAAAATGTATGA
>CAZXIN010000007.1:0-159042 GCA_964640795.1 uncultured Pseudoalteromonadaceae bacterium
ACGCTTTGACTCCGATGTTTTTGTTCAAATTATGCAAACAATAGCAGAACGGCTGAAAAGCGCACACACTTCAATAGAGCAACAAGCTCAATCGGCTAATCGTTCACCTACAGAGGTTCAATTACTGGCCGTCAGTAAAACAAAGCCTGTTGAAGATATACAGAACGCTTATCACGCAGGACAACGCCACTTTGGTGAGAACTATGTACAAGAAGGCGTTGATAAAATAGCCAAACTATCAGCGATGGGCGATGTTGTCTGGCACTTTATTGGCCCATTGCAATCGAATAAAACTAAGTTGGTCGCAGAGCATTTTGATTGGATGCAAAGCGTTGACCGCCTTAAGATAGCTCAACGGCTCGATCAGCAGCGCCCTTCAGCAATGGCCCCCTTACAAATATGTATTCAGGTTAATATCAGTCGGGAGCCCCAAAAGGCAGGCGTGCTACCTGAAGCACTAGTGGATATGGCCAATCACATTCGTCCATTGAGTAACCTGACACTGCGCGGCTTAATGGCGATCCCATCTGCTACAGGCGACGAGCAAAAACTTGAAGCAGAATTTAAAGCGATGGCCGGCTTATACGCACAACTCAAGGCAACAAACCCGCAAGTTGATACCTTATCGATGGGGATGTCGAGCGACTTAGCAATAGCCATTAAAAATGGCACGACTATGGTAAGATTGGGCACAGCAATTTTTGGTGCACGTCAAAAGACCAAAAATGAACCGCACGATTTAACACCATAATGAATAAAAGAGCAGACACAAATATGCAATATCTTCCGATTGCGTTTATCGGCGCAGGTAATATGAGTCGCAGTATTATTAGCGGTATGGTAGCAAACGGCTATCCAGCAAAATTAATTATCGCCAGCAACCCCAGCATTGATAAGTTGACAGCACTCCAGCATGACTTTGGTATCAAGATCACACAAGACAACGACGAAGCGATACAAGAAAGCGACTGTGTTGTTTTGTCAGTGAAACCCCAGCTCATGCAAGCCGTGTGTCAAAAATTCTCAAACGACCAACTTAACACCAAGCTTTTTATCTCTGTCGCTGCCGGTATTACTGTCGAGCGCTTGTCCCAATTTCTGCACAATAGTCAATCTGTTATTCGCGTTATGCCGAATACGCCAAGCTTGATAGGTAAAGGCATGTCTGGACTTTACGCAAACGCAAGTGTGAGTTCTGAACACAGAAACTTTACCGAACATATGATGAAAATGGTTGGTGAAGCGGTCTGGGTCGATGAAGAGTCTAAGATTAATGGCATCATTGCAGCCGCAGGAAGCAGCCCAGCTTATTTCTTTGCAATATTGGAAGCTATGCAACAAGAAGCTGAAGCAATGGGTTTCGACCATAACCAATCACGACTACTGGTACAACAAGCTATGCTAGGTGCCGCTGAAATGGTTTGTCACAATCCTCAACTTGAATTAAGCGAGCTAAGGACCCAAGTTACGTCTAGGGCCGGAACAACAGCTAAGGCGTTAGAATATATGCAAAATAATAACATGCAGGGTATCTTAGCCGGCGCTATGCGAGCAGCTGTTGAACGCGCTAATGAAATGTCCTCACAGTTTTAATTATTGAGACTCTACTATGAATTCAGTTCACTTTTTGATTAACACCGTATTTGATTTGTACCTAATGGTGGTGATTCTGCGAATATGGCTACAACTCGCCAAAGCAGACTTTTATAACCCCTTTAGCCAATTTATCGTCAAAGCAACCCACCCTCTTGTTGCACCAATGCGCAGAGTATTGCCAGCAATAGGTGGATTAGATACAGCGACGGTCGTCTTAGCTTTGCTTGTCGCAGCAGCCAAATTGATCACCTTGTCTTTGGTTTTCGGTGCAACAAATTTCAACCCTCTCTCCGTTTTGATTGGCGCTTGCTTAGTTGTTCTAAAAGAAATCTTTTCTATTTTGTTCTGGGTCTTGATTATTCGAGCCATACTCAGCTGGGTTAGTCAGGGGCATAACCCAATAGAAATGGTATTACACCAATTAACCGAACCCTTTTTGGCACCAATACGCCGTATATTGCCACCAATGGGTGGCTTAGATCTCTCAGTTCTTGTAGCTATTGTTCTGCTACAGTTTTTGCAGATGTTCATGCAAGATATACTGCGTTACGTCTAATCAACAAGCGGTGGGGAGAGCATCACTATGACATCATTACACCGGTTTTTAATGACAACCGTGATCGTCCTTTCAACAATGAGTCTTGGTGCACAAGCCGAACAGAAAGAAACATTGGGGTCTTGGGATGTACACTACATTGTTGTCAACAGTACTTTCTTTGAACCTGAGGTCGCGAAACAGTATGGCATTCAACGTAGTCAGTTTAATGCCTTACTGAATATCTCAGTATTAGATAGAAACAATAAAGAAGCCCAATCAGTTGCTCTAACAGGCAAGGCAACTAACTTACTCGGCACAACGAAAAAACTGTCATTTAAAGAAGTTAAAGAAGGCGAAGCCATATATTACCTCGCTCAAATCCCGTTTAGGCACAAAGAAAACTATCGCTTTGAAGTTGATGTTAGACGAGGAAACGATGTAGAGAAACTTTCCTTCAAACACGAGTTCTACGCAGAATAATCAACTAAATATTCTCAATATACAGAGCAAGGAGCGAATGACATTGAATGCTATCATCATAGGTGCAACGTCAGGTATAGGCAGGGAGCTCGCGAAACAAATGTCAGCAAAGGGGTTCACTGTCGGCATAGCTGGCCGCCGCACTGAATTACTCGACTCACTCGAAAACGAGCTCTCGACACCTTGTTATAAATATTTAATGGATCTCACTCAGATAGAAGATGCTTGCTATATCTTCAATCAATTGTTGAAAAAAATGGAAGACGTCGACATCGTTGTTATCAATGCGGGCGTAGGGTATCTAGATGAAGATTTTCTTTTAGAGAACGAATTAAGCACAATAGACGTTAACGTCAAAGGGTTTACAGCACTCGCTAATATCGCTTTCCACTATTTTGCCAAACGTCAGAAAGGGCATATTGTAGGCCTATCCTCGGTCGCCGCTATCCGAGGTGGTCGAGCTACCGCTTACAACGCATCAAAAGCTTATGTTTCAAGCTATTTGGAAGGTTTGATTTGTCAATCTCGTCATCGGAAATTACCTATTCATGTCACCGATATACGTCCAGGTTTTGTCGACACAGCTATGGCTCAGGGTGAAGGTATATTTTGGAACGCTCCGGTAGAAAAAGCGGCAGAGCAAATACTCAATGGCATATTCAAAAAGCACCGATTGGTTTATGTGACTAAACGATGGAGAATAATCGGCTACCTCTTATCTATATTGCCTTTTTCAGTATATAAAAGAATCGCTGGTTAACGTGAGAGTCGGCATTTTAAACGACAAATAAAAAAGGCTCTTACAAAACGTAAGAGCCTATGCATGGTCAATGGAAACCATGCTGTAACTATTCATAAGTTACTAATGGAAGGTAACAATTCAATATAAAAGGAATGTTGTTCCGTGGAACTACAACCAGATTAGCCAAAACAAACCTGCTTGCATCTATTAAGAGTCATTGCCCCCAAATAAGGGTTCAAAAATATTTAATTAAATTTAAAAAAATTAATATCACCTTTGCTCAACAAAGAATAAGCGGTAGTAACATCAGGAATGTCTATACAAGAGGTTTACCGTAAAGAGTTGAGTGCCAAAGTCTAAAGAAAGCAGTGATTGCCACACACCACATTCATGCACACTTGTTTAAATAACACGAAAGATTGATATAATACTGCACGCAGGAACAACCCTAAACAAGGAATGTCATATGACTACACTCTCTTTAAAAATAAAGAAAACTCTCTTCTCGTTATTTCTCTTTACCTTTATTAACGCTTGTTTTTTCCAAGCCTCAGCACAAGAGCAACTCGCTCCATTGTATGAGCACACAGCTCAACTATCTGAACCAAGGTATGGTCATACAACGGTAAAAGTGGAAGGGGTTACTTTTGTTATAGGGGGTGCCGATCTCACAAAATACCACAGTACGATCGAAGTCATCGGCAATAAAACACTAGAAACCCATATCTTAAATTTAAACATAATCCCAAGACGATATGGCGCTGCAGCATGGGATGGAAAAGAATCAATTTACATCTTTGGAGGTCAAACGTTGCGGCCTAACGACGCACGTAAAGTTGAGGTTATCAACCTGAGAACACTGGAAGTATCTGCAGCCCCCAGTATGCCTGTCAATTGCCATAGTATTACTGCAGCTAGAATTAAAGGCGACATATATATCAGCGGAGGCAGCTGTGCAGTTAATAAGAATCGTCGAGCAAAGCCTTCTTCAAAAGTACACAAATATTCAATAGCAAAGCGAACTTGGTCATTGGCTTCCCCATTAAAACATAGGGTCGAAACCAAAACGATCGCGCTTAATAATCAGCTCTACATGATTGCCGGTTATACGGGTAAAGGGAGTATCACCGAAGTAATGCGCTTTAACCCGCAATCAAATGAATGGACACAACTCCCACCTATACCGCTTAAGACAAGTGCCCACTCTCTTGTCGCAGTTAACAACAAAATTTATGTTCTTGGCGATTACAATGACATGGGCCGCTCTTTTGCATTCGATACAGACAGTCAGCAATGGCAAAAACTAGACTTGAGCTTTAACCCTGTAAGACATGCATCAGCAGTATATGGTCATGGCAAAATATTACTCGTCGGCGGCTACACTGGCGATTCTCAGGCTCATAATTACATTCAGACGATTAACTTATGAACCTATTTAACCCCAACACTTATAACGATCTAAGTAAATAAACGCTCGGCATATGTGGCTAACCCAGAGGTAACACTGCCAAAATGATCACCAATGACGACCTCAATATTAGGAAATGAGGTGTTAATCCAGTGTTGGATAACTGGTGACATAGCCGTCCCCCCAGTTACATAGATAACATCAGGCAGCGCGCCTGCCTGATGAGTCGCTTCTTTCATCAACACCTCAAATTTACTCAGCTCATCTTGAATGGCTGCTGCTAATTCAGCTCGTTGGATCAAAACACTAAAGCCGCTCTCGATGTAATCCAGAGGTAAGCTGATTGACTCCTTATCCGACAACAAAATTTTTGCTTGTTCAGCACTGCGGCTTATACGAAGGCCAAATTTACCATCACGTAACCGTTTAAATCGTTTTAACCGTTCATCATCAGATCGCAAGCAATAGTCATCAATCTCCCTTCCTGTTCGAGGTAAATTGAAATCTCTTTGCGCACCGACATCATTAACAGAAACAGCCTGCCTAAAGAGATTTGTTGGCACAGGCAGCCCGCTAGTAAAAACAGCATCTTTGCCGAAATGAGGCATCAACTGCATAAGTGCCAATTTGTTGTCCAAGTCAATCCCACCAATACGTTTGCCTGTATGGCTCAAAATACAATCTTGTCTGTCTTGCAATGATCGATAACTAGGCCCCAGCTTAATCATAGAACAATCCGTTGTTCCACCACCCAAATCCAAAATAAGCACGAGTCGATCCTTCTCAAGCCTACGTTCATAGTCATAAGCTGCTGCAACAGGTTCCATCAAAAACTCAACTTGCTTAAAACCTACATTGGCAGCTGCTTCGTCTATAATCTGCAGTGCTTGTTTATTGCCATCAACGCCTAAAAGGCCATGGAAATTTACAGGCCGGCCAATCACTATGTTGTCGAGCTCGACACGTTTTATCGACTCAGCTTCAGACTTTATATGCGCTAGCATCTTTTCAACAATGCGTGTAAAAACCACCCGTTGGCTTTTATTGATATCAGCCCCTAAAAATGATTTAGGAGACTTAATATAAAAACCACTATCAGCATCACTAATATGAGTTAACTCCGCCTCTTCGCCAAAAATAACATCGCCACCTGATTGTAAAGCTTCCAAAATGCTTTGTGCTCTCAGTGTGCTGACCGCTTTTTGCCGTGCTTCTTTCTTTAATTGCTTTCGCGCCATACTCATCACAGCTTCACTAGATACCTTATCTTCATGATGAGCATCTCTGAGCTCTTTTGTAAGTGCCCCCGCTCGCTCAGCTAGCAACGCATCGGAAATCACGGCTGGTTTAACCACATCATGTTCAATAAACAAGCAGGACGGCATTCTTGTTTTACCATCCTCCAATGGGATTAATTCGGGTTGCTGATTATGCATAATACCAATTGAACAATTTGACGTGCCAAAATCTAGGCCAGCATGCATGTGGAGATTTCCTAAGTAACAGTGGAGAGAACCGCGTATTTTAATCTAAAAAGCCCATAACTTGTTATACCCGTTACGTAGAAATGTTTAACACCTACAGAAACTGTTAACACCTAGCACAGCTAGACCAAGCGTTCAGGAAAGTCATCACTAAAACGTCAAAAATACATCACTTATTCATGGCATTCGGTTTGCTTATGTTTTGAACAATTGTTGAATAACACGTAAGCACTCATGCAAATTTCACAAATATCGCCCTTTTTAACACAGTCCAACAGTGACAGTACGGCAAAAAACAGTACTTCAACAGAAGTCAAAGACCTAGATGATCTGATTAGCTTAAGCAAACTATCCGCAGAAGGCATTAAATCTCAGCTTGAAGAAAATGAAGCTGAACAAGCAGCAGACAATGTCAATCTAGAGTCTGTCACCGCCTCTGACGTAGATAATCTCGCAAGGAAACTTTTTGCCGATGGTGAAATAAGTAAAGGTGAAATGATCTTAATGGAATTCGAAAAACTAAAGCCGCAGATATCACAACGAATTCAAGGCTTATTCAGTAACAACCCAATCACCAACTACCAGCAGCAAGAACGCTTCGACCTATTGCAAGCTTTGGAAAATAGGGCCAGTAACACAAACAACGAATCAGAAAGAGCCGAACTAAATACCTTTATTGACCAATTCAATTCAGCAAATACTTAAAACAGTCCGCTATCAAAATCCATAAATTAGACTAATTAACCTCAGGTTAATTATTTAGCATTGAATCAGCCTGCAGTAGGACATGCTAAACTTTTAGACATATTAGGCGAGATAAAAGACAGAGACCTGACATGATATCAATATGCAAAAATTATTCGTTACTACTCCCACTCCTCTGTGCATTTATATCTCCCCCCTCTATTGCCCAAGATTTACCAGACTCTCCTAACAAAGCATTGGTTACGGCAACCTGTACCAGCTGTCACTCAACCAGAAACATTACTCGTAGTTCTGGTTACACACAAACCCAATGGCAAGAGCTCATATCAACCATGATTGACTTATCAGCCACTCCAGAATTACAGAACAAAATAACAGACTACCTAGCTAGGCATTTCCCACCCAACAGTAAACGCAACCCCAAATTAATTTCTGGTAAAACAGAGATTACCTTCAAAGAATGGCAAGTCCCAACACTAGGACAACGTTCACGAGACCCCATCGAAGCCAACAACGGTAACATTTGGTGGGCAGGTCAATGGGGAAACCTCGTTGGCAAACTCAATCCCATCACAGGAGACATGTTAGAATACCCCTTACTCGCAAACAGCAAGCCTCACTCAGTGACCTTAGATGAACAAGGCAATGTTTGGTACACAGGCAATAAGAACGGCACGATCGGCAAGTTAGATGTTATCAGTGAAGAAATCACTGTTTATCACATGCCCGATAAAGCTGCTAAAGATCCACATACCGCTATTTTTGCAAGAACAGGTATACTTTGGTTTACGTTACAACACAGCAACATGATTGGTCGACTCAACCCCAAAAACGGCGACATCAAACTGGTTAACATGCCGACAAAAGGCTCACGCCCCTACGGTATAAAAATAGACAAAAATGATACCCCTTGGGTCGCCTGCAACGGCCATAATTGTCTCGCTAAAATAGATCCCATCAGTATGCACATCACTGAAATAAAACTCCCTAATGCCAAAACAAAAGTTAGACGATTAGCTATCGCTGATGATGGTCACATATGGTACGTTAATTCTTCGCGAGGCCGATTAGGCAGGTACAATCCTAAAACGGGAGACATCAAAGAGTGGCCTTCGCCAAGCGGCGAGCGCTCACATCCCTATGCCATTGCTATTGTCGGAGATACTGTTTGGTACAACGAATCAGGTAAAAGGCCAGATGCCCTAGTTCGATTTGATCCCAAAGACGAATCCTTCCAAAGCTGGCCAATCCCTACAGGTAACACGTATGCCGGCATTATCCGTCATATGCGCACAACCAAAGACGGCGGCTTACTCATCCATCAAAGCAGTACTAACCGAATCATTAAGGTGAGCATCGACCAATAATCCAGTCTATTATAAGGAAGATATCAAATATCATCTTGGTGAGCAGATAAATGCCGGAGTAAGGCATAAATTTGCTTTGGTGTCAGGTCTTTCGGTTCGAATACGGTTTGCTTCAGCTTCGCTAAGAGTTCAGTAAATACGGGCGTACTACTGGCGTATCCCATCTTCCAGTTCTCAAAAGAAGTCTTTTCGATGTATTCATAGCTGGCAATAACAACATCAGAATGACGTGGATCATCAGCGATATGGAAAAACAGTTCGTTAACAGTCTCTCGCTCACCTTCTAACGCTTGCAAAAAATATTGATTGTCGTAGCACAACATGCCACAGATATCCCGAGCACTATTATTCTCTCTAGCGGCAGTCAGGATGCTCTTCAAGTCCGACAAGGTCATTTCTCGTGTGGCTAGGCTGAAATAGACTAATCGTATTTTTTTTCCCATAACTACTCCTTAATTTATTTCAACTATGACATTTTAGTACTATAAGTTATCTATAGATCGATAGTTTACTATTCGGAAAAATTCAAATATATGCTGCCAATTGATGACCAAGCTCAGGTGCTTATTTTCTCCTTCCAGCCAGAAAACTTACCTGAATTCAAACTCAAAAACGCTGAAATAAATGCATTTAGCGTAGTCAAAGGGTTGCAAAAATTCCTGCGTTCAAATGCCGCTGCCATGGTTATCATATGTATCAACAACAGTGAATCAGAGAAAGCGGCATGCCAATTATCAGAGTACATTAGGCAAAGCTTAGCCAATGGACAAATAAAAATTATCGCTTTGACTACTGCCGAATACGCTACTGACGATATGAGGCTCATTGAAAAGTACGCAGTCGATGAATCAATCATACTAGAGGCGGACAAGACTCAACTGATCAATGCACGTTTAAATAGAGCACTTGATGCTATAAAACTCACAGAAGACATTATTCAACAAAGGGCGGCGCAGACTGAACTACTGATGTCAGTTAATCGCTTTACAAAGCATCGACAGTCCATTCAATCACTCATCATTGAGTGCGCTCAATCTTTAGGGAATTTTTGCTGTTCGACATCGACCATTGTTGCTTTTCCCTCAAGAATAAACGCTGTAAAACTTAAAGAAAATTTACCAACACTAACCGAATCACAAATTAAAGAGCTAAAACAAAAAGGGCTAAGTAGCATTATAAGCCAATCATTTACTCGTACATCACCAAACATCGATCTGCTCACAAACTCCACACTAACAGAACACCTAAACACCATTTATCGTCAACCCATTGGCAGTTATTTGGTTTTCCCGCTCACGGTATACAAGAAAACGCTCGCGGTCATATTCTGTTTTATTAGCGACGACAATATGCACCGTGTTTCAACTCAACACCTTAATGTCATGCGAGACACAGCCGAGCAATTACGGCTAGTATTAGAAAGACGTGGAGCCGAAAACAGGCTTAAAGCACAGTACCACAGGCTCAAATCAACGCTGTCTGAATTACAAACAACGCAAGGTCAACTTTTACATGCAGAAAAGATGGCGTCAGTTGGACAAATAGCTGCTGGTATTGCCCATGAAATCAATAATCCGCTGGCGTCAGTATTAAGTAATTTCGATCCGTTAAATGAATATGTCGCAACATTGGTCAAAATGCTGGAGTTACACGATACTTTGGTAGAATCGATAGACGCCCCCTCTGACGCCGAAAAAGAGAAAGTTAGGCATATTGAAACAGCCCGCGAAGAATCTGATTTGGATTTCGTCATTGACGATGTCAAAGCCATAGTCAACGATTCACGCGAAGGTTTGCTACGAGTACGCGATATCATCAGTGATTTGAACTCCTTTTCGCACAAACAGGAGTTAGAAAAAAAGTCTTTTTACCTAAGCGACTTATTGACTGAAACTCTGCGCTTATTAAAAACCGAGATAAGCGATGAAATCCATGTTATCCAAACTAATGAGTACGAAGAACCGTTTCTTGCTCACAAAGGGTTCGTACAACAAATACTGACTAACTTGATTAAAAACGCCTCACAGGCTCTCAACAGCCACAATTCAACCGAAAACGAAAAAAAGATCCATATTCATACGCAACTTGAGCAACAAAGCCTTTGCATATCAGTGCAAGATAATGGTCCCGGCATTAGCGAAGACCTCAGAAAGCAAATTTTCACTCCATTCTTTACAACCAAAGATATTGGTCAAGGGACAGGTTTAGGCCTTTCCGTATCTTATAATTTAGCAAAAAAGATGAACGGTACCCTGTCACTGGAATCTCACCCCAGCAACTTAACTAAATTCGCACTTCGGCTCCCCATTGATCAAGCGTAAGACAATACGCTTAGAAAAACCTCAGAGTAGATAACACCAATTATGACAAAGGTGGCATATATGTTGATGCTACCTATCTCTATAAGGTCATTCATAGAGTAGACAGAGGTCATTTGTCAGTTGTGTTGAATTTAATGCTTAGCGAATTTATCAATAAAAACAAGCTGTCTAGCGGCTTTGAAGCCTCGGCTATACATCATTTCATCCCCTTAGCGAACAAGCTTGCAACGCACCAAATAGGTGCAAAAGTCCCATTATTTGTTGCTCTCAACGGCTGTCAGGGGTCAGGAAAGTCGACACTGGCAGATTTCCTAAAAGCTTATTTAGCCCAAGAGTATTCGCTCAATGTGGCTGTTCTCTCGCTCGATGATTTTTATTTCGACAAAGCCAAACGGACAGAACTTGCCAAAACTATACATCCACTATTAGCGACGAGAGGAGTCCCGGGCACACACGACACAGATCATATCCGACAAGTTTTACAAAAACTTTCGAATAAAACGACTGGATTCCATATTCCTCGCTTTAATAAGGCAACCGACAACCCGTATCCGAGAGAGCAATGGACTGACGTCTCTGAAGCCGCTGATATCATTTTGTTTGAAGGATGGTGTTGGGGAGTTTCTTCTCAATCACAGGCAGCACTAGCGCAGCCCGTGAACTCGCTTGAGCAGCATCATGACACCAATGGTCAGTGGCGAGAGTACGTTAATCATCAACTTAAAACGCATTATGAAGCACTTTATTCGTGTTTTGATTGTTGGATAATGCTCAAAGCCCCCTCGTTTGATGATGTCTACAATTGGCGTCTTGAGCAAGAGGAAAAGCTCGGAGAGACAAGGCAAGCGGATCATACCAACGCCATTATGTCACCAAGCCAAATCCATCACTTTATTCAGCATTATCAAAGATTAACCGAACACGCTTTAGCGATATTACCAGCCCAATGTGACCATCTATTCACACTAGATTCACAGCGTAAAATTGTTAGCTACACCAAGAAAAATCATCATGAATAAGCCTTCAACGCAGCAGCAATACCTTATTTATACTGATATGGATGGTACTTTACTGGATCATAACACGTATAGCTTTGCACCAGCACAGTGCACACTGAAAGCGCTGCACAAAAATAATACACCGGTTATCCCGAATACCAGTAAAACCTGTGCAGAGTTAGCAGCAATGCGAGACGACATGGCATTGCAAACGCCTTTTATTGTAGAGAATGGCGCCGCAGTTTATATCCCGCTAGGGCATTTTGAAACACAACCCCCTGACACCGTTATTAGAGAGCAGTATTGGGTAAAAGAGTTTGCGCTACCACGAATGCATTGGCTAAATCACTTACAAACCCTTAAGCCTCAATTCAGCAAGTTATTTAAGCATTTCCACACCATGACGTTAGCCGAAATCCAATCGGCCACCGGATTGTCAGAACAGAACGCCAAGCTGGCTCAACAGCGCGAATACGGAGAACCCATATTGTGGCTCGATGAAGCCGTATCGAAAGAACCTTTTATTAAAGCACTACAAGCAAAAGGAGCAAAACCAATTCAAGGTGGACGATTCTTACATTTGTCTGGAGAAAGTAACAAAGGCCAAGCAATGCAATGGCTCACAACGATTTACCAACAGGCAACGCCTGACAGTCAGATAATATCTATCGCCTTGGGAGATGGGCAAAATGACATCGCTATGCTCGAAGCAGCTGATATAGCCGTTCGCATTGCATCACCTGTCAACCCACTACCCCATTTAAACAAGGCAACAAACGTCTACACAAGCAATGAGCAAGGCCCTAAAGGTTGGGCAGAGGCTATCGAGCACATTGTATTTAAGCAGCACCAATAACCGTTTTTAATTTCATCTTAGTACGGAGATAACATGGCAGACTTTTATCAAAATGGCATTGTTACGACATTACACAATTTGTCAGACAGGCCCATTGAAGACATGGAAAGCGAACTGCTTGAGTTTTCAAAAAAACGTCCAATGGCACTTATTCTACCTTCACTTTTTTCAGAATTAGAAGGCAAGGCCTTACCTAACATTATTCAACAATTGTGTGACGTGCCTTACTTGTCGCAAATTGTTATTGGTTTAGACAGAGCTGACCTAGCTCAATACAAACACGCTCTAAAGTTTTTTAGTGCATTGCCTCAGGAACACTGCGTGTTATGGAATGACGGCCCTCGATTACAAGCACTTGACGCTAAACTGCAAGCTCTAGGCGTCGCCCCCAAAGAACTAGGCAAAGGGCGTAATGTCTGGTATTGCATGGGGTATACGTTAGCTACTGGCAAAGCAGAGTCTGTCGCACTGCATGACTGTGACATACTCACTTACGACCGCAGCTTACTGGCACGTCTTATCTACCCTGTCGCCAACCCACAGTTCAACTATGAGTTTTGTAAGGGATATTATGCGCGCGTAGCGGACGGCAAGGTCAATGGTCGCGTTTCTCGCTTGCTAGTAACCCCCCTCATCCGAGCCTTGACCAAAGTCGTCGGGAACAACCAATACCTGTCTTACATGGACAGTTTTAGATACCCCCTAGCGGGTGAGTTTTCCTTTAGGCGAGATGTCCTTAACGACATCCGTATTCCTAGTGATTGGGGACTCGAAATCGGTGTCTTATCTGAAATGCAACGTAACTATTCAAACAACCGCTTATGTCAGGCAGACATCGCCAAGACTTATGATCATAAACACCAAGATCTCTCCGCCGACAACGATCAAGGTGGGCTGTCTAAGATGTCCATTGATATCACCAAAGCACTCATACGCAAGCTAGCAACACAAGGGCAAACCTTCAATACCGAAACCTTTCGTTCACTCAAAGCAACGTATTATCGTATTGCGCTTGATTTCATCGAAACCTACAACAACGACGCAATTATGAATGGTCTAACTCTAGACATTCATAGTGAAGAAAAAGCAGTTGAGCTATTTGCCAGCAACATTATGAAAGCCGGCGAAAGCTTTCTTGACAACCCCATGGACACGCCTTTCATACCCAGTTGGAACCGCGTAGTCAGTGCTATGCCTGATGTACTGGACCAACTAAAAGAAGCCGTAGAGCAAGATTATTTGGAATTTAACGAAGGTTAAAAAAATGCAATCGACTCAAGAGCAACTCATCGAGCAAACCATCCACCACTTAGATGTTATCTATCGAGGCGTTGATATCAAAGTATCGATGGCCGACTTGTGTCAACAATTGCTCAAAACCATGAGATTAGATGTATCGAGTAAAGTCATAACACCCAAACGTCACCACAACAATTGGGATCAAAATAACGTGGTGCTGATTACCTATGGCGACAGCATCGAAAAAAATGGAGAGAAGCCACTCCATACTTTGCATAGCTTTCTCAATAGCTACTGCAAGAATGCTTTCAGTAGCGTGCATATTCTGCCATTTTTTCCCTACAGCTCTGACGATGGCTTTTCGGTTATTGACTACTCAAGCATCAATGAGTCGTTAGGTGATTGGCATGATATTCAAGCCATTGCTGATGATTTCCGCTTGATGTCTGACGTTGTCATCAACCATTGCTCTTCTCGCAGTGCATGGTTTAGTAATTTCATCAAAGGCGAAGGTGCTGGCAGTGACTTTTTCTATACTGCATTGCCGACAGATGATCTGTCACAAGTTGTCAGGCCTCGCACGTCCGATTTACTGAGGCCCACCACGACAGAACAAGGAGAAAAACATGTTTGGTGCACTTTTAGTCATGACCAAGTCGATTTTGATTTTAGGAACCCGAAAGTTTTAGACACTTTCGTGTCCATTATTAGACAGTATTTGGATGCAGGTATTCGTATCTTCCGCCTAGATGCTATCGCTTTCTTGTGGAAAGAATCGGGGACCTCATGCATTAACCTACCGCAAACTCATGAAGCAGTACGGCTGTTCAGAACCTTAATCGAACATGCTGTAGACGACGCAACCATTATTACAGAAACTAACATTCCTAATCGTCAAAACCTGAGTTACTTTGGCAACGCCAACGAGGCACATGGCATTTATAACTTCTCATTACCTCCCTTGCTCGTTAATGCACTTATTACTGGGTCGTGCGAGCACCTAAAATCTTGGCTTTGCAGCATGCCACCAGCACAAAATGGCACTTTCTTTTTTAATTTTATTGCATCGCATGATGGTATCGGGCTGCGCCCGGCTGAAGGCTTACTCAGCGACAATGAATTAAAAACCTTAGTCGACACGATGCAAGATTTCGGTGGATTGATATCTTGGCGTCAATCAGAAAATGGCGAGCAACGTCCATACGAAATAAACATAGCTCTATATGACGCTTTGCAAGGTACTGAAAAAGGCAAAGATAGATGGGGGTTAGAGCGCTTCGTTTGTGCACATGCCGTTATGTTTGGTTTAGAAGGTATTCCCGGGCTATACATTCACAGTTTGTTAGGCACCGGCAATGACACAGAAAAAGTCAAAAATACCAGCCACAACCGTTCTATTAATCGGCATAAATGGCATTATGAATCCTTAATCAAACAGCTGGAGTCAAGCAATAACCAACACCATCAAGCCTATCATCGCATCACTGATTTACTCGCTATCAGAAAACATCAACCCGCGTTTCACCCCAATGCGACACAATTTACGTTGCAGCTAAGCGATCAAATATTTGGCTTTTGGCGTCAAAGCATGGACAGAGCACAGAGTATCTTTTGTATCTACAATATATCAGACGAGCCGCAACAATTACGTTTGAGTGATCTCAATCTTATTGGGACAGATGCTTGGATTGACCTTATCAGTGGAACCAGTATTACGTTAGAAGCTATCGACTACAAACTAACGCCTTATCAAAGTTTATGGATTTCGAATATCAGTCACTAGAGCGTGTTTCAAGGCAAAGCCAGTCATACAGTAAAAACTATATGACTGGCTTCAACGTTCAACCAGCTAGGTATGTATAGTACGGGTTGCCCTTTTAAGCTTCGAGGGTCTCTGCATTCGATGCTTGGATTTTTTTCTTAAATCCAGTATCAACATTAATTTTAGTAGCATTCGCTAAGTGTGTGTAGAAAACACCCATCCCCGACATTGCAATCACTTCCATCACTTCCTCTGTAGAGTAGCCATGATCAGCAAGTTCTTTAAAATCCTCTTCTGATGACGAATGAGGGTCGCGAGCTAATCTCATCGCCAGATCAATAGCCGCCTTTTCTTTTGGAGTCGCTGTCGGCGCTGTATAATCATTGATTAAGTCATCAATTTGTTCTGGTGTCACACCAATACTCAAACAAAAAGCATGGTGTGCAGATTGGCAATAATTACACCCTTTATAAGACGAGATTGCCACAAATATCATTTCTTTAAGCTTTCTACTCACTTTACCGCTTGTTAAAATGTGCTTCATTACTGGCCAAATACCATTCAATGACTCTTCTGATGTCGCCCATACCTGGAAAAAGTGAGGTGTAAAAGGGGCTTGTAAGGCATTCTGAATTTTACCAAACGTCTCAGATAACGATGGTGTAACCTCACCATTGTCAACAATTTTACTTATTGTTCGCATAAATACTAACCTTGTACTTTGAGTGTATAAACATAACATGTGATACTAAAGTATATATACAAAACGCAGCTTTGGATAATTATATACACCCAGTTTCGGTGTATTTTTTATACCTTATTTTCATATAAAAGCGCTCCATCAAAACAAACAAGAAAAAAGCCATAACATTTAGAGACTTGCAGAAATGCTGCTCAATCAACCGAACCTCCTCCTTCAAAAAGAGAGAAATATTATTTAAATAAACTTAACTCATTCACTTATAGCCGAATAAGTATAAATTAGCCTATTCAGCTATACATGCTATTAAAGGAATAACAATGGCTATTTTTATTCCTTTAAGTATCAGAATAATGAGTTTTGCCTTCGCGATAAGACGTCTACCTAAAAGCACTGCACTTAAGCAAAAGCGCCGCACTTAAACGGAAAATAGCCATACCCAAAGACTTTATACAAAGAGAGAGGAATTATTCCGGCAGCCAATCCAAAATAGCTTGTCCTATATCATGAGGAGATTCTTCTTGAATAAAATGCGAACCAGTAACAGTAACTTCCTTCAAATTAGGCCATGTACGAACAAAGTCACGCGCATAACCCACCAAAAAAGCACCAGGTTCTGCATTAATGAAGAGCTTAGGGATATCTGCTGAATGAGCTAAGTAATCAGCGTAACTTGCAACAATGTCTACCGTATCAGCAGGCTCACCCGCAATCGGTAATTGACGAGGTCCAGCCAAAGTCGCTCTGCGATCCTCACCGGAATTGACAAAAGGCCTGCGGTATTCGTCATGTTCTTTCTCACTTAAAGGACGCGAGATAACAGCTTGCAACAGTGTTTCGATAAAAAAGTTTTCTTCTAATACAAGTTTGTCACCTTCTTCTGAGCGCAATGTACCAATTGGCCCATGAAGGTCCTTAGGAAAATCATCCCATGTTGGGAAAGGTGTAACAATCGCTTCCATAAAAGCGATGGCTTTAACGGCTCCTTGATTGTCATTTGCCCACTTAAAACCAACCCCAGATCCCCAGTCATGCAAAACTAAGGTGACATTCTTATCTACCCCTAAATCTTTAAGTAACGCTGAGGTATAGCGGCTGTTTTCTGCTAACGAATAATTACCATCCTTTGTATTATCTAACTTATCTGAATCTCCCATACCTATCATGTCGATTGCAATTAATCGTCCTTTCCCTTCAAGGTAAGGCATGATATTCCGCCATAGATAGCTCGATGTTGGATTTCCATGCAGAAATACAATCGGGTCTCCTGCCCCTTCATCTACATAGGCCATCTTCTTTCCCATAACTGTCTTGAACTGTTTAGCATATCCAAGTACTTCAGAATGGTTATTCATTATTTTCTTCTCCACATTTTGATAATTACCCGCCCAATATACATGATCGAGTCATATATATTAATAAAAAGAATGCGTTTGTCACTATTTATGATTGAGTTGTGTACTATTTATGATGGAGTTATATACTATGTCGTTATGAAAAATGGTAAATACAGATCAAACCTAACAGGCGCCTTCGCTACTTACGTGTCAACAGCAATAGAAACAAGCTTGTCTGAGCTCGGAGGCCGCAGCCTAAATCATGAAGCTGCCCTTGTGGCAATCTATAACCACCCAAAGGAAACCATAGATACACTCAGCAAAGTTTTATTTCTCACTCATTCAGGGACAGTACGCTTAGTCAATACATTGGAAGCCCAAGGACTCGTCACGCGAATTAAATCGACAGAAGATGCGAGAGCGATAGTGTTGCAAGCAACACCTGAAGGCAATGAACGAGTCGAAAAGATTTTAAGCAGCAGAGAGAAGGCCATCGGCAAAGTCTTTGATCATTTTGACTCTAAGCAAAGGCAAGAATTCACAGATTTACTTCGCATAGCGATGCAAGGCTTGACCAAAGAAAAATTGGAGGCAAGACGCATTTGTCGACTATGTAATGAGGGCGTTTGCCGAAAAGCAGGTTGCCCCGTGGAGCAAAATATCTAATAGCCTTTCTGAACCACCAACCTCTGCGCATATGGCTGACCAAAACAAGAGGTGATTAGGACCTGTTGGTATACTCCACTGTTCTTATGCTCCCCCTTTTATCGTCTCAACTATGGTCAAGCACAGCGCCTAATCAAAATATAACCTATTGTTTAAAATACACTTTTTTCCTTAGAAGATAATAAAAAGTTCAAATAGATATTGATAAGATATAGAAAGGACATTCAAAAGATTGTTTTGTGCAAAAGCCTGCCCCAAACTCCAGACAAAGCAAAAAAGCCAGCTACTTAAGTTTAGGAATGTTTAGTGAAAAAACTCGCACTCGTTGTTCTTTTAGCCCTTATCATGATTGTCCTCAACGCCTGCAACGCACCTGAACAGAGCACCACATCAATAGATGACGGTCCGCACATCTATATACAAGACCAAGATTTAGACGTGAATTGGCTTTGCAATAACAACCTGAACCGCTCGAGTGTTTCTCTTTCCGATTTACCCTACAATTTTTCAGAGTGTGGTCTATCCGCAAAGGTACACAAAATAGGATGGACAACATCTCCTATCGAATATGAAGGCAATTTTAAGATAGCAGCATTTAGCGACGCTCATGGCCAGTATGATTTACTGACGCGTTTGCTACAAAACAACAACATCATTGATCAAGACCTCAATTGGCAATTTGGTAACGGGCATCTAGTCATCACTGGCGATATGTTTGACCGAGGTGATAAAGTCACTGAGATCCTATGGTTCATATTCGGCCTAGAACAACAAGCAATCGACGCAGGGGGAAATATTCATATTCTCTTGGGTAACCACGAAGTCATGGTGATGAATGGCAACTTAAAATATCTCCACGACAAATATCATCAAGCAGCTAATTTATTCAACACCTCATATGATGCCTTGTATAGCAGAGACTCGGTATTAGGCGCATGGCTAAGAAGTAAAAATGTCTTAGCGAAAGTCAATGGTTATCTTTTTGCTCACGGTGGCTTACACCCCGATCTAGCCACCAATAAAAACAGCTTACAATCGATTAATCAGGCGTTTAGAGATAACCTCGTTAAGTCAGAGCTTGAAGCGCCGAGAGAAGGTTTTGGTGAATACCTACACGGGCGGTCTGGCCCAGTGTGGTATCGCGGATACTTTAGAGAACCAACGGCATCACCTGACCAAATTGACAGCCTACTTGAACACTTCAATGTCAAAGGTATTGTTGTCGGGCACACATCGCAAGACCGCATCCGAACACGTTATCAAGGCAAAGTCATTGCTATCGACACCAGCATAAAAAAAGGACAATACGGAGAAATCCTATTTATAGACGGCAACAAACGCTGGCGAGGCGATCTGGCAGGTATAAGGCGTGAGCTAGAATGACGTCTCTGGCGTATCATCAAGGCCACGACTGCGTAATGCCCCCAAAGCCATTGTCATTATTCTCAAACAACGTTCAGTTTGGTCAACATTCACCGAGCTTTGGTCGTGCATCAACATAATATGTCCAGCAGGTTTATTGTTAGTATCGCGAAACATTAAACTGGCATACGATTCGACATTAAAGTCAGCGACTAACGTTGCCTCTGGAAACGCACTCTGTACCTGAGTCAAAAAAGTCATGTCACTGGCGTGTAGTGCCAGCTCGCAAGGCGTATTACGAATAGGGTAATTTTCAATCTGGAACCAACACCCTTTATCCCAAAACTCCAGAAACTTAATGCCAGACGACAGATCAAACTCAACTACAGCAGCATAGCGCCAGCCTAAATATTTACTCAACAACTGAGTCGCCACCTTGTATTCATCTTTACCGGCTTTAACATCTCTTTGGTAGGCTTTCAGTAATGTTTCATTGCCGCTAGGAATCACATTTATCTTATGGAGATGTAAAACATAGCACCCTTTATTTTTAATAACACGCGCTTCATAAGGCCACCCTGGCACCTGACTCATTTTACAGTCCAGTAGATGCATAATATTAACAGCGACCCAACTTTGAACAAATCCTGACAAATCTTTGAACATAGCATTGCGGTATATAATGTTGCTATTCGTATCAAGAATAGCTGCTGCTATATCTAAGTTATGAGACATAGACTCATAAAAATCGATTAACTCTATGGCTGAACTATTCTTTAGCCAAGGCGTTCCAATAATTACCGACAAAACCGTCACCTAATCCAATATTCAGCATATGACTCCACGAATAAAAGCTTATGCTGAGAGGCTAAATATTTAACCTTATTAGAGCACTTCATAAAGTTTGTTGTCGGTAACTATCATGAAAATACTGTGATGATTTATGAAGCGATATGAAGAAAAGCACCCCTTACTTGATATGGCTATCGTCCCTTATGCCAAATAGCCTTATCCATATCATTGGCCGGTTGTGTAGAAAATAAAAGCCACGTTAAATCACTTTACTCATGGCCATATCGGTCAGCGTTAGTTCGTTCAATAATGTTGGCTTTATTTGCTATCTGCGCCTTCAGGCACAATAACTCAACTAAAGCCAATCGCAGAACTAACACCAAAGAGCACAGCATCAATAATGCCTGACTAAACGACATGAATAGCAACACTTAACCTTTATAGGGTGCCAACGCCGCAGCGGTTTTCGGATTAACGCGCGCATTTTTAACAAAAGTCGGTACGAGAATCTTATGAGATGCTTGCTCGTAGGCATAACCAACTCGCAATACGGTTTCATCATCCCATGCACCGCCCATAATACCTAGGCCTAAAGGTAAGCCTTGCTCGTCGCCCATGGGCACAGAAATAATGGGGTAGCCAGACACCGCAGCCATCCAATTTACTCCCACAGAACCGCCCGGATAGTCGTCACCATAAACCGCATCTATCATAAAGGCGGCCGGTCTGGCTGGCATAATAATGACCTCAACATCGTATTGCTCACGCAGATAATCAATTCCCTTATCTCGCGTAACACGGCGAACAACTTTTAACGCTTCTTTGTACTTAGGGTCGTCATAGCCAATGGTAGCTTGCGATTGGAGAAAACGACTTTGGTCGTAAAGCACCAACTCTCTTTCATTATTCTTATTGAATTCAATTAACGCCTCTAAAGTACGGTATTTCACTCTAGGGGACGATGCCGCTAGATAGGTATTGAGTTCTTGTTTGAATTCGGTACGTGTTACCCACCGTGAATGTGCCCCATACCCATCCTCACGCTCAAACTCGTTAATATCCACTAAAACAGCACCAAGGCTTTCCAAGGTAGCGATAGCTTGGTTAAAAGCCGACAAAATCGCAGGGCGATTCCCCTGAGACCACCGCGCAACACCAATGCGCATGCCTTTAATATCGCCATTCAATGCACGGGTAAAATCAACCTTCTTACTATCAGCCATAGCGGTTGCAGCATCGTTTTCGTCACTGCCAGCCATCGCGGTTAACATTAAAGCCGCATCATAAACACGACGTGTCATAGGCCCGGCTGTATCCTGAGTTACAGAGATAGGCACAATATGATGACGAGACATCAATCCAACAGTGGGTTTAAAGCCAACAACACCATTCATTGACGACGGACAAATAATCGAGCCATTAGTCTCTGTTCCTATAGCCAGCGGCGCAAACTGTGCCGCCATAGCCGCCCCCGAACCAGCAGAGGATCCACAGGTACTCCGGTCTAAGCTATGCGGATTATGTGTTTGACCACCTACACCACTCCAACCACTGATCGAATCTGTCGAGCGAAAATTCGCCCATTCCGACAAATTCGTTTTACCGAGAATGATTGCGCCTTGCTCTCTCAAACGAGCAATAATTGGTGCATCCCTTTGGGTATCATTTTCCAGTAAAGCGATAGACCCTGCCGTGGTTGGGAGCTCTCTGGTTTCGATATTATCTTTAACCAAAACCGGTATACCATGAAGCGAGCCAATCGCCTGCCCTGCTACAACTTGCTGGTCTTTCTGTCGCGCTTCTTCTAGCGCATTGGGGTTCAACGAGATAATACTGTTGAGCTTGTCATCATGCTGAGCAATGCGTTTAAGATAACGCGCAACCACTTCTTCAGACGTAATTCGTTGAGCTTTAATTGCTTCAACTAACTCGCCCGCACTCATGTTAATAATATCGAGCGACTCCGCCTTAGACGGCACATTAAATACAAGCAAGAAAACAAAAGTGATTAGCGGTAAAAGGTTTGAATAAGACATGGTAGTCACCTTAGTGGCTTCAGATTTTATAGCAGGGTTACAGGCTGTTTATTTCAACATACTTTTTTTATCACCGCACTTTGATTGGCTCAAATAACAGCAATGGCTTAACGAATAGATGTAATGACGACTTTATATCGATGTAATGAGGATTTTATTAGGCCTGCTAATGTCATGTATATCTAACAAGGTGATTGGCATTACTCAATATCAATCCCTTTATCTTTTGCTCGCTTCTTCCATAATCGCCGAGCTTCTTGTTGCATATCAATGGCATGATCTTTTTCATCAACAATTTCTAACCCCAGAGCGGTTTCAATCACATCTTCTAGTGTGACGATACCCTCTACGCTGCCATATTCATCAACCACTAACATCATATGTACCCGATCTTTAACCAGCTTATCGAATACACTCTGTATTGGTGTAGTCTCAAGAACAGCCGGGATAGGACGAATGTAATTCTCTAAACGGTTGTGTCCATTGTCTCTCGCTTGAGCGAGCAATAAATCACTACGAAAGACATAACCAACAATATTGTCAGCATCGTCCCTAAAAATGGGAATTCTTGAAAAAAGGACTTTGTCGTATTTGTGATAATACTCTTCAACTAACAAGTTATCTGACAAACTGAAAATAACGGTTCTCGGTGTCATTGCATCTCTAACTCGCATCTTCCTTAATAGCAGTAAACTCTTAAGGAAACGAGTTTCTTGCTCTTCCAATTGCCCTTCTTCCGAGCTTAACTCTGCCATCGCTGCAAACTCTTCACGACTAAAACCCGTGTATTCTTGCTCACCTTTAAAACGCTTGGTTATCTTTTCTGACATCACAATGAAAGGATACAAACCCCAAATCATGTATTTAAGTGCATAAGCTGAAAATGGCGCTAACTGTCGCCAGTACTGCGCCCCCAATGTTTTAGGGATAATCTCCGAAAACACAAGGATCAACAAGGTCAACACCGCCGAGAAAACACCAAGGTACACACTACCAAATACAACAGCCGCCTGAGCCCCTGCACTCGCTGCCCCAATCGTATGCGCGATAGTGTTTAACGTCAGAATAGCCGCCAAAGGTTTACCAACATCACTCTTCCATTTTTTAAACAACCCACCCGCCGGATGCCCCTTTTGGATCAACATCTCAATATGCGCTGAATTCACACTCAACAACACCGCCTCAAGAATCGAGCACAAAAAAGAAAAGCCAATAGCAACAAAGACATAAAGAAGAAGTAAGCTCATAACAACCATCATCCACTAAGATAAGCCGTATGTTAAAGCTTAATGAGGCTGACTTACATCATTATTGTTGGCAGCGCCTTACTGTAGGAATGCCATGCTGTAATAGAGGCTCCAACCTCAAACGACTCCCCCTCACCTACAGAAAAACTAGACCTATAAAAAAGCACTCACTAATGAAAAAACGTTATTCTGCACAAACAGAAACAACCTTCATCATGCTTCGCGAATAAATTCACTCCTACAAGGCAAGCAAATCTTAAAGACATAAAAATGTCCCCCACAACCTATCCTCTCCAATTTTAGGGGTTGCTTTTAAGCCCAAAGACGCGGCATCGGTTGACAATTTCGCGGCTAAAGCTCGCTCTCACAGGATACCCATTAACCATCGAGAGCACTTAATACCAAGCCTTAATCAGTGCTCTCTAACATCATCGGGTTGTCCGTAAAAGGTTTGGATGCTGGTTACATTGAGTATGTAAGCTGAGGTGCCTAGTGGGTCTTCGAATAGGCCTTGGTCTAAAAAGCCACTGACGGTATAAGCTTGTTCTAAATCTAACGCTGAAAAACCGTCTGTGAGTTCGACAAAGATCATCTGATTCGGTGGTGGCGGTGGGTAGTGAATGCAAGCGCCGTAGTAAGGCACGATGAAGTAGCTTTTAATACTGCGATCTTCATTCATATCAATAGGTACAATAAAGCCTGATATCGACACGGCTTGTCCTACAAGGTTGTCAACAATATCTATGGAAGGAGGGGGCGGTTGATACGATCTGTCGGTAGCGATTTGTATGGCTTCAGTTATTTGTCGAACAAACTCATCCTCTGTCGGTTCACGATAATCATCAATCGCTTCTCGCTCACTTACAGGCAGTAATTCTTGCCAATTCAGATTGCGCTTTTCAGCATCAGAAAAGGCCTTTTGGAGCTGCTTATCTGATGTTTTATAGAGCATAGGCTTGCTATAAAATTGCTGTTTAAAGGCTGGTAAAAAGTGCTCATAGGCTTTTCCTGTCAGTAAACCTGTCGTAAAGAAAAGCGCCAGAAAAACGGCTATTCTTAATGTGCTATTCATCCTCATAAGGCAGCACTCTGTCGAGTATGAGTCGATAAGCCGACGTACCAAGCACATTTTGGTTAGTCTCTATGGTTAATGTCCCTTCAAACCAAAAAGGCTCGTATAAATTTTCGACCTCTATGCCGTCCGATGAAGACGCGTAAATAATTTGATTAGGCGGTGGCGGCGGCATATGTAAACAGGCGCCAAAATAAGGTACTGCAAAGAACTCCGTCACTTTGTTTGAGTCACCTGATATCAATGGCACAACAAAACCAGGAATACGAATCTTCTTGTTTTCGTAGGTTCTTATGACATTAGTTGATTTCATCGCCTGCTTGAAGCGCTGAACGCTTTCGTCATCAAGCCAATCATCACTTAAACCGTCCAGTGAATCTTGTTCAGAGCCGTCCTTGATACTCCAAAAGTCTGGTGGGTTAAGCAGCACATTGAGATCAGTTTGAGGTATTAACGCGACCCATTCGATTTCGGTGTAGGCCTCGTTTTTTTGTGCAATGACCGGAGAAAACCACATCAATAGAATAGCCATCATAACAGTCTTTAAAAAAACTGCCTTTGGAACCGCAGAGAGAAACATATTCACCACACTACATCATCAATCGTTATTGGGTATACATCACAAAAATTATGTTATAACATAACAAATATATTTAATCAGAGAAAGTTATTGGTAACACTCGCAATGGAATTGATAAAAACGACTGCTACTGAGAACAACGCGCTACTCGCTATCCATGTAGAGGGTATCGAATACCAATACCATTCAGCATCCGAAAAGTCGGACTTAACTATCAAGCAATTTAATTTGCAACAAGGTGAGCGTGTATTTCTATATGGTGATTCGGGGTCAGGGAAAACGACCTTACTCAATCTACTTGCGGGCGTATTAAAGCCGAGTAAAGGAACAATTCATCTATTAGGCCAAGCCTTTTCATCTCTGCCAAATCGTCAACGAGATAGGTTTCGCGCTCGCCATATTGGCGTGGTGTTTCAGCAATTTAACTTAATTCCCTATTTAAGCGTGATGAAAAACATCCAACTGGCTAGCTACTTTGCGTCAACAGAACCCAATACGGTTGAAGAAGTCGCAAAAGACATGTTGTCAAAGCTTAAGCTGCCGGCAAATACACTGCATAAACGAGCAAGCGAATTGAGCGTTGGCCAACAGCAACGGGTAGCTATTGCTCGTGCACTGATCAACCAGCCTGAAATATTATTGGTAGATGAGCCCACTTCTGCATTAGATGCCTCTGCGCGAGACGCATTTATGAGCGTACTGATTGAAACATGTCAAGCCGCCAACACCACCATGATCTTTGTCAGCCATGATATGGGCATACAAGATTACTTTGACAATAGCATCGCAATGCCCTTGTTATGTCAAGCTGCACATCATGATACAGAGGCTGATACCGCATGATGTTGCTTTCTCTGGCATGGCACAGTTTAGGCAGTCGCCGGAAGTCTGTGGTCCTCACATTTTTATCTTTGTTCATTAGTATCAGTGTCTTATTGAGTGTCGAGCACCTCAGGCAGCAGGCTAAAGAGAGTTTCAACCGCACTTTGTCTGACGTGGATATTATTGTTGGTGCACCCAGCGGACAATTGAACCTCTTGCTTTATTCTGTGTTCAGGATGGGTACCCCCACTAATAGCATTGAATACACCAGCTACCAATCACTTAAAACGCATGAACAAGTGGCTTGGGCTATCCCTATTTCGCTGGGTGATTCACATCATGGGTTTCGAGTCTTGGGCACCAATGAAGACTATTTTGAATACTTTAGATATGCAAGTAAGCAGTCACTCACTTTTGAGCAAGGAAGATCTTTCTCTGATATGTTTGAAACCGTTATTGGGGCTGAGGTTGCCGAAGCACTCGGTTATAAAGTCGGTGACAAAATCACTATTGCGCATGGTATTGGCCATACCAGCTTTACACATCACGACGAGGCACCTTTTACCGTCAGCGGCATACTTGCCCCTACTGGCACGCCAGTCGACAAAACAGTTCATACGACCCTTGAAGGGATAGAAGCAGTCCACTTACCCCCTGCCCTGTTACATAGGCTTGTTGAATCTCATTCTGCACCGCAAATGACACCTGATCATCTAACCGCTGTGATGCTGGGCCTCAAGTCCAGATTAGCTACCTTCAGCTTACAGCGCGAGATCAACGACAACCAAGAAGATCGTTTGATGGCCATTCTACCGGGCGTCGCCATGACGGAGCTTTGGCAGTTGATGGGATCGGTAGAGAGTGTTCTCAGAGTGATCAGTTTGTTGGTTCTCATCTCTTCCTTGTTTGGGCTATCAACTATGTTGTTGGCTTCAATGCATCAACGTAAGGGGGAGATTGCCGTATTGAGAGTACTAGGGGCAAGTCCTCAGGTTATTTTTTCGCTCGTCCTGCTAGAAGCGTTAATTCTCGTCGTTCTAGCGATGGCATCGGCTATTGGTTTTATCGGCCTAACACAGTACCTATCAGGCGATTGGTTAGCATCACACTACGGCTTGTTCTTGAGTGGACACATGCTCACAAAAGACACTTTGATGGCCATGCTCGTCATTGTGGTTGCCACGATTATTACCGCTCTTCTCCCAGCTGTAGAAGCTTATAAAAATGCATTACATACCGTGTTGTCAACAAAATAAACACCTCGAATGTTCGAGAAGGCTCTCTTTGGTGAGAGCAACGACATTCGATAACAAAATATAAAGAGGATTTAAGCAGACAGATGTCACATTCAGTTATTGAAACCCGCGCATTACACGTATCATTGGACGATAAAAAAGTCCTCAAAGATTTGAGCTTTAACGTCAATAAAGGCGAAGTCTTTGCTCTATTAGGTGGCAATGGTGCAGGCAAATCTACAACGTTAAAAACCTTATTAGGTTTTATCCAACCTATGTCTGGGGATATCTTCATCAACCAGCAATCGGTGATAGATAACGCGATAGAAGCACGACGCAATATCGCTTACCTGCCTGAATCCGCGGCTTTGTATGATCATTTAACTGCCATCGAGAATCTAAATTATTTTCTCTCTCTGGCAAATATTCAAAAACAGCCTGACGCTATCGCAGACGCACTTACCCGGGTGGCACTGCAACCCTCTGCCTGGCAACAAACGATGAAGCAGTATTCAAAAGGCATGCGCCAAAAAGTGGCACTCGCTTTAGCTTTGTTACGCAATGCGCCTATCTTATTTTTAGATGAGCCCACATCGGGGTTAGATCCAGTTGCCATAGACGAATTTAACCGCCTAGTCAGTCAATTAGCTGAAGAAGGGGCGACGGTACTTATGGTTACTCACGATGTGTACGGTGCCTGTCAGGTTGCTCACCGCATCGGTTTATTGCGTGATGGGCAGCTTGTTGGGCGATTCGAAGCGCCGGAAGGGGGACAAATAGATACCGAAACAGTCCACGCCGCTTTTGCGCAAAGGGCTGAAAAATGAAAATCGCCTTAAACATAGTACGAGAAGAATGGCGCTATTGGATGCGCTCTAAACTGGCAGTCTCTGTGTTGTTCATTTCTGTCATATTGTCTTGTGCTTCGGTCGTGGTGACTGTCTTCAATATACAGACAGCAACCCATGAGAGAACACATTTACAAGAAAAGGCGCATGACACTTTTTTAAGTCAGCCCGACCGACACCCGCATCGCATGGTGCACTATGGTCACTATTTATTTAGAACCCCCTCACCACTAGCAGCGCTTGATCCAGGCGTAGATGCTTACACAGGCACCTCTATTTTCTTGGAGGGGCATAGGCAAAACTCAGCCATGTTTAGTCAACAACAACAAAGTGCTGGCCTCACGCGCTTTGTCAGCCTAACACCTGCTTTTGTTATTCAAGCCTTTGCCCCCTTACTACTCATTCTGATTGGTTACAGTGTGATGACGAGAGAAAAGGAAAGCAGAACATTAGATAACCTTTTGGTACAAGGGTTAAACCCGCTAACACTGCTTACCGCTAAGGTAATTGCTTTGTTTTTAGCTGGTGTCCTTGTTTTATTACCTCTGATGCTTGGGAGTTTACTGACATTCTTTTGGGGTGAATCACTGAGTATGATCCTATCATTCTGGCTGGCTTACTTGCTGTATATAGGTATTTGGTGTTTGTTGATCGCTTTGGTGTCTTGCTTTGTTAAGCAAGGAAACACAAGCTTCGGCTTGTCGATAGGGCTTTGGATTACTCTGTGTATTCTGTTACCTCGAATATCCAGTTCGACCGCCGGTGCAATGGTAGAGGCTCAAGGAAAACTGTTAAGCGATTTTGCTGTTATCCAACAAATGCGCAAACTGGGTGATGGACATAACGCTGCTGATCCGGCGTTCGAGCAATTAAAAAAGAATGTATTAGCTCAATATGATGCAGACAATATCGAAGAATTACCGATTAACTTCCGCGGTGTAGTAGCAAAACACTCCGAAGCGCAATTAACCGACGTGCTCAATAAGTTCGCTGAAGAGCGAATGCAGAGCGAAGTTAACCAAGCAACGGTCGCTAGACTTTTTGGTTGGCTGTCACCGGTTGTCGCTATCCGCACTGTGTCACATACACTAGCAGGCTCGGGGCTTGAAACACATCATCGTTTTTTACGTGAAGCAGAAAAAACACGATTTAACTTCGTACAATCGCTAAACGATGTTCATGCAGAAAAGCTCACTTATAGCGATGACGTCAATCGCAACAGCAGCGAAGAAGCAGGAAGACGTGCTCGTGTTTCATCAGACAACTGGCAAGTCTTACAGGACTTTAGTTTTTCTCCAGATGCGCCTGCCCAGCGATTCAATAAAAGCATAGCGTCATTCGTGCAGTTAATGGGCTGGTTTTTAGCCTTATTCTTGACATGCCTATCCGCCGGGAGAAAACTGATATGAACCCATTATTTTCTGGCTTAAAGCGTGAGATGCATTTTGCGTGTCAACAAAAAGCATTATTAGGTCTATGGCTCGCAGCCTTTATGCTATCGAGTTTTGCCGTGTTGACTGGGCTGGCTGAGGTATCACATCAACAACGCACCATTTCTGAACTACTCATGGCAGATAAGGACGAGCGTGAATCTGTCTTGGCAGAGCAATCTGACTTTGGTCTCGCCGCCTATTACACCTTTCATCTGACCTATGCCCCACCCTCTAGTTTAGCATTCGCGGCCTTGGGTGAGCGTGATACTTACCCTTGGAAGCACCGCATAAGAATGCTAGCACTTGAGGGACAAATTTATGAAACAGACACACCAAACCCCGAGCTGGCACAAGCTGGCCGGGTTGACTATGCATTCGTACTGAGCTTTCTGGTGCCTTTGATAATTATCTTACTGCTATACGATATACAAGCCTCTGAACGCAAAGCCAACCGCTTTGATTTGCTCATTGCCACCGCAACACAGCCTGAACAACTGTGGTTACTACGTATACTCGTGAGAGTATTGACCTTGTACCTGTGTTTGCTCATCCCCTTCTGGATAGCAACAAGTGTTGCAGGTACGGCGTTGTCTTCTGTGCTTATGACAAGCCTGATCAGCTTACTCTATATGGCGTTTTGGACAGCCTTATGCGCTTGGATCATGAGGAAAGATCATGAACCTCCGAGACTAGCCTCAACATTAATGGGTATCTGGTTATTACTCTGCGCTATTATCCCTGTTGGAGGACACTTACTTATCAAACAAGGCGTCGACGGACCAAATGGTGGTGATGTGGTTTTATTGCAACGAGAAGCCGTCAATGATGCTTGGGATATCCCTCAACAGAAGACAATGGACGACTTTGTTACTACTCATCCCGAGTGGAAAAATCACGTTGAAATGAAAAGCCTGTTCGAATGGAAGTGGTATTATGCGATGCAACAAGTGGGCGATATGAAAGCAGGCACACTGTCTAATGATTACCACGAAGCGATTAAGCAGCGAGATAAACTTGCTAGCTTAGTCTCACTCATATCACCGCCTATGCTTGTGCAGCGCCAGCTCACTCGATTGGCAGAGACTGACGTCAAGGCAGCACTCAGTTATGAACAGAAAGTGAGGCATTATCACACTGAGCTGAGGCACTTTTACTATCCGTTACTATTTGAAGGCCAAGCGTTTCATGTTGAAACTCTCAACAACCTGCCACAATTTGCTTCAAATTAGCTGCCAACACATTCTCGTTCAATAACATTAGCCTCTAATTTACTAGGGGCTATTGGTGTATTCACTGCACATCAGGTGAACATAAAAAGGCAATATGTGGCACACATACAGGCCGCGTAACCTTGAACACCTTCCATATCCGACTCTCCCGTTCGTCACTCAGATCAACGTTTGTTTTCATTCAATATCACGAGGCATTTCCAAATAAAGATGTTCAGCAATTACAAACATGAATATTACTCATACATTAATGAAATAAAATCATTTTTATTCATAAAAGGTTCCAAGTATAAAACACACTCAACGCTTAGCTTTCGACAATATCACCGTTGATTTTTCATTCAGCCATTAGATACAAATCAAAAGAGGCTGAGAAAATCAGAAAGAAAATTGGATACCAGATCACAATGAATAAAGATTTTACATTTACTATCAAGAGTATTTGTTTCGATGAAAATTATCATCCCTCGGACAATACGCGTATCACAACAAACTTTGCAAACTTGGCTAGAGGGAAGAAGCGCGAGGAGAATTTGCGCAACACATTAAAGATGATCGACAATCGATTCAATGCTTTGGCGTATTGGGATAACCCTAAAGGAGATCGTTACTCTGTCGAACTTGAAATCATTTCCGTTGATATCGACATTAAAGCCAGCGGCCATACCTTTCCATCCATTGAGGTATTAAGAACAAATATTGTTGATCATACCACTCACAAGCGTCTGACAGGTGTTGTCGGTAATAACTTTTCGTCTTATGTGCGTGATTATGATTTCAGCGTACTGCTGCTGACTCACAATAAGAATCAACCTCAGTTTAGTATTCCGGATGATTTTGGTGATCTTCATGGTAAAATATTTAAATACTTTATCAATTCAAAAGCTTATAAAAGTAATTTCGATAAGCCTCCGGTTATATGTCTTAGTGTTTCAGATAACAAAACCTACCACCGAACTGAAAATCAGCACCCCGTTTTAGGTATTGAATACCAACCAAGTGAACCGTCCTTGACTGAGCAATATTTTAAAAAAATGAGCTTACAGGTTCGTTATTTTATGCCTCCTAATAGTGCCGCACCTTTGGCTTTTTACTTTATTGGGGATCTACTCAATGATTACACCAGTCTTGAACTCATCAGCACCATCAGCACGATGGAAACGTTCCAAAAGATCTACAGACCTGAGATTTATAATGCCAATGCCGTTGCGGGAAAATACTATCAACCAAACCTGAAGAATCAGGATCACTCATTAACTCAAATTGTTTATGACCGAGAAGAACGCAGCCAATTGGCTAGTGAGCAGGGAAAATTTGCTGAGGAATACTTCATAAAACCTTATCAAACTGTCCTTGAGCAATGGTCTGCTAATTACGTCTAGTACCCCCTAATTATAAGGCATCATCTATTATGAAAAGATTATTACCGACGTCAACTGCAGGCAGTTTACCTAAGCCTTCTTGGCTTGCACAACCGGAGATACTTTGGTCTCCATGGAAATTACAAGGTGAAGAACTCATTCAGGGCAAACAGGACGCATTACGTTTGTCGTTACAAGATCAGCAGCAAGCAGGCATTGATATTGTCAGTGATGGCGAGCAAACGCGACAGCATTTTGTCACTACCTTCATTGAGCACCTTAGCGGTGTTGATTTTGAGAAACGTAAAACCGTTAAGATTCGTAACCGCTATGATGCAAGCGTACCGACTATTGTTGATGCAGTTACTCGCCCAGCATCAGTTTTTGTTGAAGATGCTAAGTTTTTACGTCAGCAAACTAAGCAACCTATAAAATGGGCCTTGCCAGGTCCCATGACGATGATAGACACACTCTATGACAACCACTATAAAAGTCGTGAAAAGCTAGCTTGGGAGTTTGCAAAAATTCTCAATCAAGAAGCCAAAGAGCTAGAAGCCGCTGGTGTTGATATAATTCAATTTGATGAGCCTGCATTTAATGTATTTTTTGATGAGGTAAACGATTGGGGCATTGCTGCTTTGGAAAAGGCAGCTGAAGGGCTTAAATGCGAGACCGCTGTACACATTTGCTATGGTTATGGCATCAAAGCTAACACAGATTGGAAAAAGACTTTGGGGTCAGAGTGGAGGCAATATGAAGATGTGTTTCCTAAACTGCAAAAATCTTCTGTCGATATCATTTCGCTAGAATGTCACAACTCTCGCGTTCCGATTGAATTACTTGAACTCATTCGCGGTAAAAAGGTTATGGTAGGTGCCATTGATGTCGCAACAAATCGACAAGAAACACCAGAGGAAGTTGCTGATACCCTGCGAAAAGCACTTGCGTTTGTCGACGCTGATAAACTCTACCCTTGCACCAACTGTGGTATGGCACCGTTATCTCGCCAAGTAGCAACAGCCAAGCTAAGTGCTTTAGGCGCAGGCGCAGAAATCGTTCGAACCGAACTCACCGTCTAGCACCAATCAATATGTAGAATTACCTTTCTCATTGGGCTTGATTAAGGAACCTTAATCAAGCTCGGTAACTCTCTTCAGAATTGAGGCTTACACAAATTTGATACTAATCTTGTCTGTTTGAACATATGATTGGCAGGCAAGTACTTCTCCAGCATTCACTTCACCTTGGCTTAGTATAAGGTTGTTTGCCATTTCCACTTTCCCTGTTGTTAATCTGCATCTGCAAGTACCACATAAGCCACCTTCACAAGAGTAAGGTGCATCAACGCCTTGGCTTACCATAGCTTGCAAGAGGCTCTGTCCTTTATTGACATTTACTTTGTGCTTTTGTCCTCGCAAACTCACATCTAGCTCAGCTTCAATACTCTTCATTTCAGAGAGACTAGCGGCACCACCAAATGATTCCATATGAATGCGCCTGTCAGGGACATCTATCGTATTTAGCGCATTTTTCACATCGGGTAAGAAGCTTCCCGGGCCACAAAGAAAGTATTGCGTATCTTGTGCATATGGCGGATTTTCCTTAATAAAATCATTTACTGCCCTCTCATCAATTCTTCCTATCCGCCAAGAATCAGTGCTAAACCATCCCGGTGAACTGTGGCAATGGCAAATCGTTAGCCTATCGCTGTATTGTTGCTCCAATATAGCTAGCTCCTCGGCAAATATGGTGCTTTTAGCGTCCTTGTTTCCGTAGAGTAAATAAGCAAAGCTGTCTGGCTCCCGATCCAACATACTAACAAGCATTGAATATATGGGCGTAATACCGGAGCCTGCTGCGAAGAAGTAGTGACTTCTTCTGGATTGGCTATCTGGAGTTAATACAAATTCGCCCTTTGGTGGAGAAACGTTTAGTGATTGCCCGACCGTGAGTGACTGATTAACATAACTTGAGACTTTACCGTTCTTTACTGCTTTAACTGTAATGCTTAGCGATTTTCCTAAAGGTGCAGAAATAGAATAGTTGCGACATTCAATTTCACCTTCCATAGGAAACTGCAACCGAATGTGTTGCCCTGGTGACCAATTAAATATTGAAAGCAGACTTTCAGGAATAGAAAACGTTACGGTAGTGCTGCTTTTCGTAGCTTTCTTGATACTCGCTATCGGCAATTCAAACCAGTCCATCATTTATTCCTTGTTTGGTTTTCAATAAGGAGCTCCAAGTATTCCCAGACTACTTTTTGATGGCCGCGTACCGGCGATTCACCGTGACTAGCAGAAGGTCCAAGCTCAAAGTAAGGGCTTTGATAAGATTTCTGCTGTTGTTCACAAACGTAAATGTCTTCTTGCATAAAGTTTGCTGAGCCCAGCGGGTGAGAAGCATCTTCACTGGTGTATTTAGGACCGATACGTTTTTCCCAAAACTTGTTTGAGCGCATACCATATTTAGCATACTCCCAATCAGAGACTGGCATGACTTTAGTTCGCACTTCTACACGGGTTTGGTTGACAGAAATTGGGATGACATGAAACACTGACCAACTCGTTTCTGACTCCCCTAAACCGACACCTGGGAATAACATGGGTACTGACGCTCCCAATTTCTCTTCAGGTATATGATCGATAAGTGGCATAGTTACATTTTTCTTAAGATTTGCCGCATATTCACTATCAAGCGGCTCCCAAAACGCAAAATGTGGCCCAACAAAACCAAATTCTGCTTTGGCGTGGTCATACATATTTAAGGTCCCAGTGTGCAACTGAGCTAAGTGATAATGGTCAATATAGTTTTCAACGACTATTTTCCAATTTGCATTGATTTGTTCAATGACTATGGAACCTTCAGGCTCTAATAACTTTTCAGGCTGATGTGCCCCCAGATAAGGTTCTACTGCTCCAAACCATTGCGTAATTGAGGGAGCGTCTTCATTTGGATGAACCCAAAGCATACCGCGCCAAATATCTACAGAAGCCCGTTTTAACCCTAAACAGCTCTTATCTAAGTTAGCGAATTCAGTGTTCATTTTGGGTATTGAAATGAGCTCACCTTCCAAATCATAGGTCCAATCATGATAGGGACAAGTGATTGCTTTTTGAATCTTTCCCTCCGATCTAAGTAGTTGCGTCCCCTTATGACGACACATATTATGAAAGGCACGCAACCTATGATCACGCCCCATTACAATGATGATGTTGTTTAAACCTGCTTGCACGCTTTTAAAATGTCCGGGGTCACTCAAATCCTCTGCAAAACCAGCATATGCCCATGTTGCGGAGAATATATGCCGCATCTCCAATTCGAACCACTGCGGGTCGGTATAAGCCTTGATAGGTAGAACATCATTTTTAAGCATTTCTTTGGCTCCGACTTTTCTTAGGTGACCATCCAGGCGGCATAACAATCACGCCAACTTTATTTCTAACACCGGAAGTTCTAGCAACTTGTTTTGCCAATCGAGTTAGCCCAATAAAGAACACTTTAAATGGATTTATTGTGTCCACTGGTACGGTGATACCGTAGTTTACTTTGGCTTGCTCTCTGGCAAATGTGCCGAACATCTTGTCCCAAAGGATCAAAATACCGGCGTAATTTTTATCAATATACTCAGGGTTAGAGCCATGATGAACCCTGTGATGAGATGGTGTGTTAAACACCCACTCAATAGGTCTTGGTAGCTTCTTAACGACTTCTGTGTGAAGCAGAGTCTGATATAACTGTACAAACCCTTCGGCTGCAAAAATGACGATTGGATTGAAACCTAGTACCGCTAGCGGTAGGTGAAAGAATAAAGGCATGACACCATCCAAAGGTCCAAACCGGTAGGCTACCGAGATATTAAAGTATGGTGAGCTGTGATGAACCGTGTGCGTTGCCCAACCGATACCACACCGATGCATAAATCGGTGCTCCCAGTAATAAACTAGATCGGCTAACATGACACATGTGAGAATAACCCAACCATTGATGGGCAACTGAGTAATGCTGAAGTTCAAATATACCCAATAAAAGGCTGCTAAATAAGTAGCCCCTACAATGATATAACCCACAATAAAGAACATGGCTAGTGTGCCAAAGTTAGCAAACGCATCTCCTAATACACGCAATGTAAATCGTTTCGTCAATGCTAAAACGACTAACTCTATGACAAGAATGCCAACGGCTATTGCCATACCCCAATCTTGAGTAAACGTTTCCCAGTAGTAGAGTGTTTCTTCAGAAATAACTTTATTAAGAAAGTCCATTTTTTGACCTCACTCTATAACAACAATGGCATCAGTTGATACAGACTCACCATTTCGATTCAATATATGACGCTCGACCAAATTCTTGTGTGTATAAGCTTTCAGCCAGGCTTCGTCATTCACAACACCCGTACGGGGATCAACAAAAAACTGCTCATATTGCCCAGTCGGCAACCTGACACTTGCAATGCTGCTGTCGACTATCAAGTCACCTTCACTGAAGCCAACAGTTAATTGAGCTTGGCTCATGTCAGCTGTAAAATTTTGGTAGTAAACATAAGCATTTAAATTACCCTTACTCCAATTGACATTACTGAGCAACGCTGTATTCGAAAACAACCGCTGCCATACTTGATTGATTTCCTGTTCCGCATTCACGAGGTTTACGACAGAGGTGACACCCACTATCGAAGGACCTTTGAATCTAGGCTTTTGAATATCTATGATAGTAGCTTGTTCAGCACTCGCTGGATTACGTTCTTTTGAGTTTCCTTGAACAGCCTCGGTTACTTCATTTTTATTAGCCATTAATTCCGACTTTGCTTCTGCAACAAACGGATGGCCAATAACTGATAAAAGCCCCACATAGGCTAATACCACTATCAAAGCTGTCACAAACATATGGCGTGCCATAGATGAGTACCTCTAAATTGGTTAGCTATTGTGCATTTGCACCGTAAATTGTCACATTGACAATTTATAGAATAAAGCCACCCACTTAAATTGTCAACATGACAACTTATGATATACTGAACAACAAAATTAAGCGGAGGAAAAGAAGTATGCCTCGCCCTAGTATGGCAGCCCAACGCAAAAAAGAGATATTGGATGCATTTGAACAGTGCATTTTGCAAGATAGCTTGGAAGCAACATCACTTGAAAAGTTAGCTGAACAAGCCAATATGAAGCGCAGTATATTAAGGCATTACATTGGCAATCGAGACGACATCATAGTCGCACTTAGTGAACGCTACAGGGACTACTATGACATGCAATGGCAACAAACCTTGGAATGGCTTCCGAGACAGAATCGAATACCCACCATGATTGATATTTTATTCGGTGAACGGGATCAAGAATACGTTAAAAAGAGTATTGTTGGTGAAGCTATCTATTCACAAGCTAAAAGACTGAAGGATGTGAGAGAACATCAGCTCTCCAGTATGAAACAATCAATTAATATCATTACAAATGAATTGAGAACGACCTATCCCAAAGTCAGTAATGAGAAATTAAGCTTAGTGGCTAGAGGTATTTTAGCAGCTTACATGAACGGTGAATCATTCCTGCCACTAGACCTTAATGAAGAGATAAAAGAACTAAAACAGTTATGTTTATTGCTTATCGATATACTTAAAGAATAAGTCAGAAGACTGTCACTGGTTCTCACCGTCTAGACAGTTGACCACCTCCCTTCGATACCAAACAACCGCCTGCCTTGATTATTCGGCAGGTACTGCGCTGTTAGCCAGAATAATAGCACTCCCCTGCTCACTTCGGATAAAGGCTAAAAACGCAGACACTTCCCTTGTCGGTTCAGATTGAGTGATCAGAAATGAGTCGCGAGTGAGGGGGTAAGCGCCACTTAAAAGGTTCTCTGAATCGGAACTGATACCGTTAATCGAAAGAGCACGGATTTTGTCATTGCTTTGAGCAACCCTGACCAGAGTTGTCATACCTACTGCGCCAGGTGTTTGTCTAATAGCGTTGGCCATCTGTCCTGACTTTTTGTATGCCTGAATATCTGCTGAAAATTGTACTTGGGAGAAGCACGGAACATGTGTACTGACGACTTCAGTGTCTACTTCATTAAAAGGCCTAAGTAAGGGAATAATCGGTAGTTTTGCTCCTTCTAAATGATGCCAGTTGTTTATTTTCCCACTATAAATGTCACACAATTGCTCGTCAGAGATAGTGCTTATACTGACAGTATGATTGACACCTATGACCACAGCCATCTTCGCTATTCGGTGTGCTTTTAAGCCCAATTGGGATATACGCTGAATATCAACACCATGACTCGCCATGGCGATGTTAATATCTTCATCAACTAAAGCTTGAATGCGACGTTGAGGGTTTAATCCGGCACCTATTTCGACGGAGGTATTCGGTTGCGTTTGCTTGTAATGTTTAACCAAAGATTCAATCAGTGGTTTGACACCAGTTGAGCCATCAATAATGAGTTTTTCTGATGTCTGTCCATCGAAACTAAATAGGGAAAAAAGAAACGTGATCAAGGTTGAGGACACTATACGCCCTATAGAATGGTCTGACATCATTTATCGCTCAGTTGTTTATACATCACAACATAGTTTGGCATATCAAAACGCTAGGGCGTATAGCTGAATCTGTCATTATCAACATAAATAAAGCTTACACCCAAACCTATGGATTCGCCCTTGTCATGCCGAAAAGAGACAGTTCAACTCTATCTTTAGTTAATTGGTCGCTTCACAAATGTTATACTATAACATTTGCGATATAGTCAATCGGTTGTAATTTGTCATTAGAGCAAAGACGAACTCGCTCTAACCAAACTCTCTTCCTTAATCGGATCAAAAAATGAAAAAAATACTAAAAGCGGCCCTTGCCGTAACTCTCACTATTTCCAGTGCTACGGTATTAGCGGACGATACCAATAGCGAAAGCAACTCCTTGTTTAGTAGTAAGACCTTTAAAGCGATGGAACTGCGAAGCATAGGTCCAGCTTATATGTCTGGTCGTATCGCTGATATCGAAATTGATCAAAAAAACCCGTCGACTTGGTACACAGCAGTTGCTTCTGGCGGGGTCTGGAAAACGGTCAACGCCGGCACAACCTGGTCGCCAATATTTGAAGACCAAGCCGTTTATTCTATCGGTGATGTAACCATAGACCCAAGTAACTCTGACATTATTTGGGTGGGCACGGGTGAAAATAATGGTGGTCGTCATATTAGCTTTGGTGATGGCGTCTATAAATCTATGGATGGCGGTAAAACATGGAAGAATATGGGGTTAAAAGCATCCGAACACGTCTCCGACATCGTTATTCATCCGACTAACTCAGACATCGTTTGGGTTTCTGCACAAGGTCCTTTGTGGTCAGGTGGTGGAGAGCGTGGTTTATACAAAACCACCGATGGCGGCAAAAATTGGAAACAAGTATTAACACCAGAAGACGAGTGGACCGGCGTTACCTCATTATTAATCGATCCGCGTAATCCAGACAAACTCTATGCAGCAACTTGGTCTCGTGAGAGGAAAGTTGCCGCATACGTTGGCACAGGCTCTGGCGCAGGTATTCATACATCAAATGATGGTGGCGAAACCTGGACTAAGTTAAAAACCGGCCTACCAAAAGGCAATATGGGCAAGATCGGTATGGCCATCTCTCCCATTAATCCTAATGTCGTATACGCGACGATTGAGATTGATGAACGCAAAGGTGGCTTCTATCGCTCTAGCAACCAAGGAGCGAGTTGGACGAAAGTATCTGATGAAGTAGGTGCAGGAACTGGCCCTCATTATTATCAAGAGATTTTTGCCGATCGTCATCAGTTTGACCGTGTTTACATTGCCAGTAACTACAGCAAAGTTTCTGATGATGGGGGGAAAACTTGGACACCTATTAATACTAAACGTAAACACGTAGATGATCATGCCATGGCGTTCCACCCAACTGACCCTGATTTCGTGCTTATGGGTTCTGACGGCGGTATCTACATGTCTCATGATCGCATGCAAAACTGGCGTTTTATGGCCAACTTGCCATTGACTCAGTTTTACAAAGTAGCACCCGACGACTCAAAACCTTTCTATAATGTCTACGGTGGTGCGCAAGACAACTCAACGCAAGGTGGACCTTCACGAACAAGTCGAACTGAAGGTATCAAAAACAAAGATTGGTTCCTAACGTTAGGGGGCGACGGACACCAGCCTGCAGTAGAGCCGGGCAACCCTGACATCCTCTACTCACAATGGCAGCAAGGTAATTTAACGCGCGTTGACCGTAAAACCAAAGAGGGTGTGTATATCAAGCCGCAACCGCTTCCGGGCGATCCTGCGGAACGTTTTAACTGGGATGCACCGATCAACGTATCAGCTCACGACCCAAAACGTATTTACTTTGCTTCACAGCGTGTATGGCGCTCAGATAATCGCGGCGACAGCTGGACACCTGTTTCAGGCGACTTAACTAAAAATGGCAACCGTCTACATAGGCCAATGATGGGCAGAACTTGGTCCGTAGAAGCTGGCTGGGATCTTTACGCCATGTCTGAATTCCATACCATTGCTAATTTCGCAGAAAGCCCTGTTGATGAAAATATTCTCTGGGTGGGTACAGACGACGGACTTATTCAAGTAACGGCTGACGGTGGTAAGAGCTGGAAGAAAATCGATCTTAGTGACGTAAAAGGAATTCCCGCAGAAGCCTACGTGAATGATATTCGCGCTGATTTATACGATCCCAATACTGTATACGTTGCCTTAGATAATCATAAAAACGGGGATTACAAACCTTACCTTCTCAAGTCTACCAATTTAGGTAAACGATGGACTTCATTGGCCGATAGCCTTCCAGAAAAACACTTAGTTTGGCGTATCGTTCAAGACCATGTAAACAAAGACTTGATGTTCGTCGGCACAGAGTTTGGTGTTTTCTTTACGATCGATGGTGGTAAGAAATGGACTGAACTGGATGGCGGTATACCGACGATTTCTACCCGTGATGTAAAAATTCAGCGTCGCGAAAATGATTTAGTGATAGGTACTTTTGGTCGCGGTATTTATATCCTTGATGATTATGCTCCGTTACGCTCGTTAACTGAGGAGTCGATGGAAAACGATGCACTTTTATTCGCTCCTAGCCGCCCTGTTAAATGGTTTCAGCTTGATCGTAACCACACAAGAACTGATGGCGATGATCGTTTCGTTGCCAAAAATCCTGAGCACGGGGCAACGCTAACCTACTTCATGAAAGATAGCTTACTAACTTCCAAAGAAGTTCGCCAACAAGCTGATAAGAAGTTAGTAAAAGAAGAGAAGTACCCTAAATACCCAACTTGGGAAGCGATTGAAGCGGAGAATCAGGAAGCAAAACCAGCTGTCTATATTGAAATTAACGATGCCACAGGGCAATTCGTCAACCGTATTACTGGGAAGACCAAAAAAGGGCTCCATCGGATTACTTGGGACATGACCTATGCCAGTGCAGGTGCTTTAACAAGCGAAGATTCAGGTAATGGTCGTGGTTTAACAGCCATGCCAGGCAAATATACTGCCACTCTATACAAACGTGTTGGCTCTCAAATCACCCAACTCGCAGAACCCGTTGAGTTGGAGCTCGAATCTATTTATCAGCAAGCCCTAACGGGCCTATCGGCAGACAGAATGAAGCGCTTTACGAAAGATATTGTTGCTGCACAGAAGCTTTCTTCGATGACAACGGCTGTGCTTGAACAAATCACTGACTCTATGAAGGTTATTCGCACTGCGGTCGATCGTACGCCGGGTAATGTCTCTCAACTGGAGGCAGAGTTTGCTACTCTTCAAACAGAGATTAACGCTATCAACTATGAGTTGAATGGTCTCCAGTCACGTGTTCGAAAAGGTGCGACACCAGCAACCATTAGGAGTAGATTGGGTTACGCCATGTCAGCAATGCGTTCCTCTTATGGCCCTACTCAGCAACATATTGATCAGTTAGGCTATGCGACAGAGGGACTAAGTGCAGTCAATAAACGCGTTAACACTTTGTATGAAACGACCCTTCCAGCCTTGCAAAAAGCTATAGTGGAAACGGGCGGTCCATGGACAATAGGTACACCTGTTGTTACGCGCTAAGGTGATGTACACCTACCTCAGTACCAAAGGTAAAGGTCCGAGTTAGGCGCCAAAAACAGATCCCCGCAAGGTAACGAGCGGGGATTTTTTTGCATGCTAGAACCTAATGTATCTTTGTAGCCTTAGCATTGCCTTGCAAATCAAGGGCTCTACTCAGGATGACCGATCACGGTGGGTAATTACCAAATGTAAATGATTGCTTTGCCTGAAGATAAAATACTAAGAATATTCTATATCCGAACCATAATGGTATTGTAATACCAATAAAAGGAGCGACTCATGTTAACTAGAAGACAATTTTCATTAGGGCTTGGCACATTAGCTTTTGCCGGCTTAACACACAGTAGCTTAGGCAAGACCAATGTCGACTTATCGACATTATCAACTCATGGCTATGGAGCACTGATTCCCGACCCTAAAAAGCTATTGGACCTACCTAAAAGCTTCTCTTATCGAGTGATTTCGCAGTTCGGAGACTTAATGTCAGATGGCTTACATGTACCTGACAGAGCAGATGGCATGGGCTGTTTCCCCTTGGATGAAAACAGACTCGTGTTGATACGAAATCACGAGCTATACCCCGATCTCTTAGATAAGCAACCAGAATCTATTCAAAAACACCGCTCGTCTTTATCTTACGATCATTATGCCAACGATATTGCTCTTCCCGGAGGCACAAGTACGTTGATTTATAACACTCATGAACAGCGAGTCGAAAAAGAGTTTTTAAGCCTGTGCGGCACTATTCGCAATTGTTCAGGAGGCGTCACGCCATGGGGAAGCTGGCTTAGCTGTGAAGAAAGCGTCAATAAAGCCGATGGCGAAATACACAAAAGCCATGGCTATGTATTCGAAGTGCTTGCCAGCTCACAAACACTGTCTCAAGCAAAACCTCTTAAAGCAATGGGGCGCTTTAATCACGAGGCAGCGGCTGTCGACCCCGCAACCGGTATTGTCTATATGACCGAAGACCGTGGCGACAGTTTGTTTTATCGTTTTATCCCTCATAAATACGGAGACCTTCAAAAAGGAGGCAAACTTCAGGCATTGGTCGTTAAAAGTCAGCATCAATACGATACCCGTAACTGGGGCACACCAAAGATGGCTCTGAATCATTGGCACGAAGCACAATGGATAGATATCCAAAACCCCGAAAGCCCAGAAGATGACCTACGTAAGCAAGGATACGCCGCCGGTGCAGCGCTATTTGCGAGAGGGGAAGGTATCCATTGGGGAGACAAAGAGCTTTATTTTTGCTGCACCAATGGTGGCAATAAAAAGCTCGGCCAGATAATCCGTTACCAACCATCGCCTAATGAAGGTAAACCCAATGAAACAGAATCACCCGGCCGCATACAGCTATTTCTAGAGAGCAGTCATGAGTCCTTGTATAATTTTGGAGACAACCTAACCGTTGCTCCCAATGGGCACCTTATTGTCTGTGAAGACCAATACTCTGAAGTTGTTGATAACCATTTGAGAGGTGTTACTCCGTCCGGAGAAGTCTACACGTTGGCTAAGTTATGGGCGCAAACAGAACTAGCTGGTGCCTGCTTTTCACCAGACGGCAAGACACTTTTTGTTAACATCTACTCACCTGCCAAAACATTAGCCATTAATGGCCCTTGGGATGCACTAGTGAATATCTAGGAGCTGTTGATCTTAGAAACGACATGACGCCATCAATCAGTTAATACCGTTTTGCTTTTATGATTGGTGGCCTCCAATGCCATGTTAATCCGATAACAGTGGCAGCTTTCAGCATCAGCAAGCCTATGCGTTTTATACCAATCTATCTAACGAAGTGAGAGCTTAGCTGCTTGAATAGCCAACCCTTCACATACAGAGTTAAAGGCGTCGCCTTCCATAACGGGTAAATGCGGTAACATGATGTCTTGTAGCTCTTTTTTGACTATCGGTGACAAGCTCATACCGCCAGTGATAAACAACATTTCGGGCTCTTCATTGCTCTTTTCCAAACACTCTGTGACTAACCCTTTGACTCGTCTTAACCAAGATTGCATGGAGTGATCAAGCTCATCTGTGGTGATCCTGACGTCGTAGTCTGCCTCGATGTAATGCAAAGGTAGGGTGATTTCTCTTTTAGTCGACAACAACTCTTTAGCTAAACGAGATGAGTTAACCAACCTCGCAGAGAATTTTTCTTCTTGCACAACCAATAAGCGTTCCAATAGCTTAGGCTCTTTAACCATAGATTTAGTTTGTGCAATATCGAGCCAATACTCCTCAGAGAAAAAGTTATTCAGTCTGGGAATATCGTCAACCGCGCACATGTCAGAATAAAAAGTGGGGGGTACAGGTAAACCTTTAAGCGTGGAAATACCCAACCCCATCGTTGGTGCAATGGATTTCTTGATGAGATTCTTATCGCATTCCATACCGCCTAAGCGTGTACCAGTCACAGAGAGCACATCTTGTTGACGGTCTAGGTTCGCCAGTTTTTCAGGTGATAATTTGATGTTACAAATATCAGTTGTACCACCACCAATATCAACCACCAGCACGTTGGTGTGCTTGTTAAGTGTACGCTCTATTTTATAGGCCGCTGCAATAGGTTCTTCCAAAAAGCTTACTTTGCTAAAACCGGCCGCTTTTGCCGCTTGCGTCATAATTTCAATCGCTTGGTTGTTCCCCTCTTGACCTCGAGTTCCGTGGAATTTAACAGGACGACCAATAACAGCAGTATCAACAGGTTGCTTTAATTGTTGCTCCGCACTTAGTCGAAAAAATGCCAATTGTTTCGCTATCAAACCAGCGAACGCTTGCTGCTGACCAGCCACTAAGTTAGCACCAAGGAAGTTTTTAGGTGAATAAATAAGGCGGCCTTTTTCGGGCATTTTTAAGTAACGTGCGAAACCCTCTTCACCAAATGCGAATTCACCAGTTTCTACCAGTCGTTGTAGTGGAATATCCTCCACTGTCATATCTTTGAGCAAGATTTGAATGGCTTTGCGTTGTATCGCAGGTAAGTTATGAAACTCCGCTCGTAAATCGTCTATTTTTTTGCTGTAGAGGCGCTTTTCTCTCGGATCTTGGGTTTCGTAGTAATTATCTTTTGCTTTGTCGATTTGCTCTGAAATAGTGCGCTTTATTTGCGAAACCTTGGCTTCTACAACCGAGGCCGGTGGTACTGGCAAGTCATCCTTATAATAAATAAAGACAGATGAGCGGATTTTATTAACAGCTTCTAGACTAGGATCGAGTTTGATGTAGTGATGCTCTTGCCCATCAAAATAAACGACCTCGGAGTTTGAGGTCCCATAATCTATACCTATTGCTGCCATTGTTACCTACACATTTTTAAATTCGGTCGCGGATTGTAATGTAAAAATATTTGCAGTTCATTAGTTGTTTGATCCAAATGAAACAAGCAAGCAATACAAATTTGTACTTTAATTTTACAAAAATCCAATTCTAGACTAAACTAAACTTAGGTAACGAGATAGGAGTGAGCCATGGCTCTTAAAACACAAGTCCACCAAAGCTTTGATCATCGCGATATTACCCGCGTCGCTATCTCCACTTTTTTCAATATCATGGAGAAGTGGTCTGTCAAAAATGATCATCAAAAAGTCTTACTAGGACAGCCATCTAATGGCACATTCTACACATGGAAAAAATCACAAGTCGTTAAGTTACCGCACGACACCTTAGAGCGTATCTCTTACCTTATGGGGATATACAAATCCCTCGCCATTATCTTTACCAACAAAGACCAAGCTAATACGTGGATAAACAAGCCAAACGAAAGGTTTGACGGCAAAAGTGCGCTTGAATACATGCTTAATGGCAGCATTATCCACCTTGCCGATGTGAGACGTTATTTAGATGCCCAACGTGGATAAACTCATTCCACCGAATACAGAGAAACTATACCGTATTATCTCAAGCCAATTTCCTCCGGTCAGCGTTTTTGAGGATGTTACATCACCTGCGGATTTGGATATCGCTTTTCATATTGAATCTCTAACGAATGATTACATTCAAAATGAAGTTGGCAACTTAAGCCTTGTTGCACAAGAAGACATGGTTTTAGGCCCAGGCTCAACGCCGTTAATGGCTGCTTTTACACATATTGGTAAACCTAGTCGATTTACTAGTGGACAAGACTACGGTGTTTATTATGCCGGAAACTCCCTCGAAACAGCGATTAACGAAACCATCTACCATCAAGAAATCTTTTTACGTGCTACAGATGAACCTGACACAGCATTAACTATGCGTTGTTATACCAATCACAGATTGGTCGATATGCTTGACATAACCGACAGTCAATACGCGCATTTACATACCAATGACTATAGTGTGTCTCAAGTCTTTGGTAGTCAGCAGCGTGACGAGGGACATCATGGTATTTATTACAATAGTGTGAGACATAAAGGTGGCTATTGCATAGCGGCGTTTAAACCCAGAGCCTTGTCTATTCCAAAGCAAGCCGGCCACTATCAATACCAATATCAGCAAGCACAGGCAAAAGTCACACATATATTTCGTCTGGAGAATGTGTCTTTTTAGACAGTCCCCTTTTAGACATATATTGTGTGAACGGCTTTTATCCGGTGGGTTTGCAACACCATCATCAAAACCTCCTCAGATGAAATAACACATGTACAACAAAGACCGCATTAGTTTTGTGGACAAATACCTAACTTTGCTCCCCCTCGTAGATACCTCCATTGCCTGTAAATAATAAAGTATTAGCTATGTATCCTTTTAATACATCACTAACTCGGTCAAGAATCACTCATAAATGACTAAATCAGCATACTTAAGCCATTTATAAGCTCTCAAAACGCGTTTTGAGAAGTTAAACCGAGAACTCTTATTATTATTGGCCCTCCTGACATAACGCTATGCTCCTCACAAATAAAGATGAAGCATAGTGTTTATGGAATTTATTCAGTCAACATTGGAGTCATCAATGCAAGTCAAAGTTCCTATCATCTTCATTCTCTTTTTCACCATGCTCGGTTGTACAAGTCGAGGGGCTTATACCGGCGTAGAGTGGCAAAAGCATGCATCGGTTGAATCCCAAGGCTTTGACCCAAAAAAACTTGAACGGTTAAGTCAATATTTAACCAGAGTAGATGAAACAGCAGGTTTTATGGTCATTCATGACGGTAAAGTACTATATGAATATGGTGACTTATCTGAAATTGGTTACGTTGCTTCTGTTCGTAAAAGTATGTTGAGCATGTTGTACGGTAAATACGTTGATGATGGCACAATCGATCTCAATCAAACAATCGAGGAGCTAGGTATTGATGATGTACAGGGATTGTTACCTATAGAAAGACAAGCGAAGGTTAAACATTTGATTACTGCGCGTTCAGGTGTATACCATCCTGCTGCCAATGGCGGCTATGACAAAAGTTTTGCAGAATTAAGAGGGACCAAAAACCCTGGCGATAACTTTGTTTATAACAATTGGGATTACAACGTTGCTGGCTATGTTTTTGAGAAAAAGGTGGGCCAGAGCATATATGAAGAACTTGAACAACAACTTGCCATTCCTTTAGGGTTCCAAGATTGGAACATCAAAAACCAACGAAAATTATACAAAAACAGTGTTTCACGCTACCCGGCTTATCACGTTTATGTGTCGACGAGAGACATGGCGAAGATTGGACAGCTAATGCTTAATAAAGGTAAATGGGATAACAAGCAGCTTATCTCAGAATCTTGGGTTGCTGAATCAACGAAGCCCGTAACGACACAACAGGAAATGCTTGAAAGGTATGGTGATCAAGGGGAACGTGCACCAAATTATTCATACTCCTCTATGTGGTGGAATTTCGATGAATTTCGAGGTGACAAACGGTACAAGGGTTCTTATTTAGCTGATGGCTGGGGCGGCGAGTACATTTTGGTTATTCCAGAAATGAAATTAGTTATTGTACACAAAGCTAATGTCAGCAAATTAGTTAAAATTGGCTTATTTAAAGGAGGTATATCAAAGTCTACCTTTCATACAATGGCGCATATGGTAATGGAAGCAAAAAACGATTCGTAGTCCATTCAACAAAATGGGGCTTATTAAATCAATAAGCCCCAGCCGACTTTAATATCTATCAAAGATTTATTTCAGCTTAAAATCGACTTTGTGGTATTTTAAAAAACTATGGGTGCATTCACAGCTGGAGTGGCAAGTACTTCCATATAGTCAATGCTTAGTCGAGAAGCCATATAAACTGCCATGTCGTTTTCATTTCTAGATATTCTTTTAATTATCGGTATCACACAAGGTGTTGTAACCGCTTCTTTATTGTTGCTTTCAAAAGAAAAAAGAATCAGTAATACATTGTTAGCTTTAGCTATTCTGTCTTTCTGTTTTACCTCTTTTAAAGTACTTTTAAACTTTATGGGCGTCTATAGTACCTTCACTTATAGTCGATTTATTCCTATCGCTACCGAGCTTGCTATTGCCCCGTTGTTTTACTTCTACCTTGTCGCACTAACCACTAAAGGTTTTGCCATAAATCTACAAGTTTTACGTCATTTCGCTCCTTTTATTGCCGCACAGTTATATGCTTTTAGTGTGTATTGGATGACATGGAACATACCAAGTGCGGCGATGCAAGACCAACTTGTTATCAAACACCACCATGATTTAATAAAATTGGTTGAAGATTATTTAACCCTTGCTTCTTTATTCATTTATCTTTTTTTAGGTTTTAAAAAATTCAAAGTATTTCAAAAGCAAGTTAAAGAAAGTACAGCAGATACTGCGTATCCTACATTGAGCTGGCTAAACAGCATCGTTATTTTATTCACCTTACTCGGGATATTTTTCCTATTTAATATGGGATTAGAAGCAACACTAGATTTAGGTTCTCGTTCGCAAACTCATTGGCAACTCTATTTTGTTTACCTTTCGGGGATCATCTATTACTTGGGATTTTTGGGCTACCGGCAAAAAGCCCCCGATCTTGACCAAGTATTTGATCTTGGCGATAAACTACAAAATAAAAAAATATCACCGGAAAAAACAACTCAAATAGCCAAGGGGGTTCATCAGTTACTTGATGAAAGTCAGGTGTTCCTTGCCCCTTCCTTGAACGCACGACAAGTTGCAGAGCAGCTCAACATAAGCCAAACAAGCCTTTCTTTTGTTATCAATCAACATTTCGGTAAAAGCTTTAGAGAACTCATCAATGATTACCGTATTGAAGAGTCTAAGAAGCAACTATTAACGAATGAAAGCAAAGCGTCGGTGTTATCAATAGCGCTTCAATCTGGCTTCAATTCAGAAGCCAGCTTTTATCGTGTATTCAAGAAAAAGACCGGCATGTCACCCAAAGAATTCATCGCTCAACATGAGTAAACAAGTACAATACCCCTGTAGAAATATATTGTGGGAGAGGCCTTTAGCCGCGAATAGCTTATTAGGTTAACCACGATTCCCGGCTAAAGCCGGTCCCACAAGTAGCTTAGCTCACACTTATCATTACCATATAGCAGCAAGCGAAAGTCACACAGATACCCTGTCTGGAGAATGTGCCTTTTTAGCCCCTGTAGAGATATATTGTGAGAGCGGCCTTTAGCCACGAATAACTTATTAAGTGAGTCACTATTCCCGGCTAAAGCCGGTCCCACAAGTAGTTTAGCTCACACTTATCAATACCCTTTTTTAATCTGACGTGAGCCTGCCAGCACCGATTTAATCGTTTTACCAAACTGCTTATCTTTAGCACGTTTCTCATGCAGTGCAGCACTGTTCCTACCCTGTTCAGCTAATAGTTTTAGGTAGTTGGTTAAACGACGAGGGTCTAACTCACCTGCTTGAATAGCTTGTTGAATAACACAGCCAGGTTCAGTGCGGTGCTGACAATCGCTAAACCTACACTGCTCTGCCAGTAAGTTAATGTCAGCAAAAGTTCGCTTGATACCGTCTTCACTATCGGCGAGCTGTATTTCGCGCATACCCGGTGTGTCAATCAACACGGCACCAGAAGACAAAAAATGCATTGAGCGAGCCGTCGTCGTATGTCGCCCCTTACTGTCATCTTCACGTATCGCTGCGGTTTCCTGTTCACCAACGCCAAGCAGCGTATTCACTAGTGTTGATTTACCCACCCCAGACGAACCCAACACAGATAAGGTTTGTCCACATCGACACAACGCTAACAATGATTGGCAACTGACAGAATCAAGCGCATTGACAGATTCCACCAGCATCATAGGGTCAAGTTGTTGCACCGCTCGACATTTATCAGCGACGTCATCACACAAATCACGCTTGGTTAAAACCACTATCGGCTCAACACCTGACTCATGTGCCAGAGAGAGGTAACGCTCAATTCTATTGAGGTTAAAGTCATGATTTAACGAGCAGACGATAAACACTTTATCGACATTAGCAACAATCAGCTGTTCTTTAACTTTGCTACCTGCCGACTTACGCTTAAAAAGAGATTTACGTTCAAGCAGACGAACAAACTGTTGTTTATGGTCGAGCAACAACCAATCGCCAATAACCATATTAGGTAGAGAAGCTTTTATAGGTAAATGGAATACTCCCTGTTCAGTACCCAAAATATATTCATCACGATGATGTGTCGTCACACGTGCAATGATTGTTTGTTCATACTCGTCGAGGTTAAGTTGTTGTTGAAAAAAGGGTTGCCACCCTAGTTGATTAAGAGATAACTGTGAACTCATTATCAGTCCTCATGTACAAGCGTCGAGCTTGTATGCGTTTTCAAAAGAATTTGAAATGCATCGAAAAACAGGCGAGCGAAGCTGGCCTATATTCAATGCACGAGTAAGAGCGCACCGGGTAACAGGACAGGTAAATAGAGGGAAGTTGTGTTTGGTTAGAGCATGCTGATCTTTGCTGCACAGATTTTGTTCTAAATAACAAACAACTTACTGCAAAACTGTACAGCAAAGATCAACACACCCTAATTAACCCTTGTGAATACCAGCCTTTACCGGGTGGGTTTTCAACACAATCATCAATAACTCCTTAAATAAATAGTTAACACCCAAACTCTAGCAGTTTTGTGAATAAATGGCGAATAGACGTTACCTTTGATGCTCAATGCCTCTTTGGTATGATTATCAGAATTTCTCCTGTTTTCAGTCACTAACCCTAGAGTGTGAATTTATGAAAAAACTGTTATTAATACTCGCTTTGAGTGTCAGCCTATTCGGCTGTGAGCAAAAAGAAACGACACTTTGGGCGCTATACGACAACACACTCAAATCCGCTAAATATATCGATTTAACCCACGCTTTCGAACCTCAGCAAGCAGTTTGGCCTGCTTTCGGGCATGCTACCTTTGGACCAGCTAAAGCCGGTAGAGCGATTGAAGGTTATGTTAATGTGGGCGATGAATTTACTTATGAGAAGCATGGTTTTGTCGCGTCAGCATACACCATTCCAACGGATCAATATGGTACACAACTTGATCCTCCCGCACACTGGAACCCACTTGGTGCAACTATTAGTGATATTCCCCCAACTTACTCCGTTCGTCCCTTAGTCGTCATTAATATTGCCGAGCAAGTAAAAGACGATCAAGGCTATCATCTACAAGTAGAGGATATTCTTGCATGGGAATCCAAGCATGGCTCAATACCTAAAGGGTCTGTCGTGATGGTGCGATCTGACTGGTCTAAGAAATGGAGAGACATTGAGCGCTTCAACCAAAAACCTTTTCCCGGTGTCGGGTTAGATGCTTTGAAGTTCCTTCATTTGGAGCGAGAAATACTCTTTCATGGACACGAACCTTTAGATACCGACACAACGCCTAATTTGGAAGGTGAATATTGGCTAATGCACAACAACTTCGCACAAGCAGAAGGTGTCACAAACCTCGATAAAGTACCGGAAAAAGGCGCGTTAATTGCCATAGGGTTCGCCAAGCCGCAAGGGGGTACCGGTGGTTTCGCCAGATTCATCGCCATAGCTCCACCAGAATGGAAGCACGGAGTTAGTGTCGACGACGTGTCCGGTGCTCCTTTAAGCACGCAAAGCTCACCTTTGGTCAGAGATCAATTAGGTGTCATGAGGCCAACTTCAAAGTAACGCTACGTATTTGCTTACAGTGCAAAATTGAACACGAGTCGTCTCAATGATAATGTTTCGCCACATTTAAAGTAAGGGAGAAAGCCATGTTTAAAAAGATGCTAGCAAGTATCGGAATAGGAAAAGCCAAAGTCGACACCATCTTATTGAATGAACAACTCCGCGCAGGAGATGCCTTCAACATAGAGATTGTTGTGACTGGTGGTGATGTTGCACAGGATATCAACGCTATTGATATCGCGGTTATGGCTGCGGCTAAAACCGAAGCTGATCTGGGTGACAATGAGGTAGAGTACAACAAAAGTGTTGTGCTACAGACTTGGACAGAACACCTAAATATCACCATCCAACCAGACGAGACAATACGCAATCAGTTTGAGCTACAGCTGCATCCAGAGATTCCAGCGACCAATTTGTTTGGAAACCGCATTGGGAAGGTCTGGTTACAGACAGGGCTTGATATTAAAAATGGCATAGATGGCTCAGACAAAGATCCACTTAACATCGTGCCATCGAACACACAGTTAGCTGTTTTGGAACTCATTGAACAAAGCGGTTATCGCCTATTTAAAGCCGATATAGAAGCCGGTGGTGTTACAGCCCGAGAATTCAGATCTCACTTACCTTGTTATCAAGAATATGAGTTTAAGCCTGAATCTCGTTCATTATTTGGTGCTAAAGAGCTCGAAGTAACCTTTGTAGATAATGGCAGCGAAACCGGTGTACTCATTGAAGTTGACAGAACATTTTTAGGTGATGGATACAAGAGTATATCTATTCCAAATCACTGTGACTCAATTGTTTCCGTTAAGCCTTACGTTGAAAGGCTACTTTCGTAAACTATGCTAGTGGTATCGAATAATGGGTTAAAGCCACTTCGCATTCTATAGTCGGGCTTTAACCAACAATCTTGCAATATCATAAGGAAATAAACACGATATAGCACCACGACGGAAATAAGCTCGCTTTCGGCCTTCAAATGAAAAATACTTGAGCAAGGGCCCATATAAGTTGAATATGAGAGTAAGAGATTCAGGCTGGTAACCGAGTCATTTAAACTAGGTTAAGCATGGCGTCTTACTCTATTATTTCTTAAGGAGTTGAAAAAGCATGCTGACTCTAAAACAATACCCACCCGTCAAATCCTCGATGAGTCGAGTATTACAAACAGTGGTAGGATTAAGGCCCTTCAGATCACAAGGCTATAGGTTAGAAAGTGAAACAATAGGTATTAAATCCATCGTACACAACTATGGGCATGGTGGTGCTGGAATTACCTTGTCGTGGGGAACATCTTCCATAGCGGCTGATATGGCAATCAATAACGGACACAGCAAGATCGCTATTTTAGGGTCTGGCGTGATGGGACTAACAACCGCTTTAATACTTGCTGAAAAAGGAGCCAATGTCACACTTTATGCTGCGGACTTTCCTCCGCATACAACGTCAAATATCGCTGCAGCGCTCTGGTTTCCTGCGAGCTACTATGACAATCAAATAGCCGATCGGTCTTTTTTAATACAAGACAAACAGATCATTCGTTATTCTTTTAACCAATTCTTAACTTACCTCACCCAGCCAACTTACGGTGTCTTTTGGAACAACCACCACTTGCTGTTACCTCAAGCTCCTGAACCCTTGCTCGATCAATACGAAGGCAATGAGCTATACCCAGAGCTTTCTCATACAACAAGCAACAACCTGTTTGGCTATGCGTATCAAAAACGCATGAGAACCTTAATGATTGATCCCAGTATATACCTTGAGCGCATTATGCAAGACGCCAAGATAGCGGGTGTAAAGTTCAAGCAGAAAAGATTTGAAACCTGCGAGCAGGTGCTATCCCTTACCGAAAAAGTCATTGTTAATTGCACAGGTTTAGGCGCTAAAACATTATTTAACGACAGCAGTATGACCCCAGTACAAGGACAACTCACACATCTGTTGCCACAACCTGAAATAGACTACTCATACGTCATACCGGTTGGGGAAGACTATCTTTATATGTTCCCTCGTAAAGATGCCATTGTGCTTGGAGGGACAGCCGTAACAGGCGTAAATAATACAGAACCAAATGAGCAGCGAATAAAACAAATGGTAGAGGGCCATGCTGAACTTGCGAAGTGGCTAAGCATTTAGCAGCTCATATCCAATCTGACACTTTTGATCGATAGTTTCGACTTAACCTGACAGGCGGCATTAGACAAAAAGCGGACACTGATAACCGTTTTTTAACGGTTTAACTCGTCCATCTCTTTGTATTCTTTCAATCGGTTTCGCGTTGCCTTTAGTTCCAAATTTAACCCATTAACTGGAATACCCAGCTCGAAACGAACGTCATCTGACTCTCCATCAATATCTAGTTTTGAAAGGAATTGTTCTAATATGAAAAGTTCATACTCTAACTGGTCCCAAATGACAACTAATCTGAAAGAAGGAATCTTATAATGCGTCGCCTTCAGCACACAACTACCGACATCATATACGATTTTAGTCAAGTCTGTTAATGTTGATTTTGCGAATAACAATCCTCTGGGAGTGAAATTAGTTAAGCTACTTAAATTACTCTTTGGATCAGAAAAAATTTCTCTTAGTGAACAATTATACAATTTTCCATTATCTTGTTTTGAGCTGAAGATTTCATCGAGTCTATCTTTTGTCGCAGTAAAATCTTCTCGCACCATTTGTGCGTTGAATATTTGTTCTTGAATCTTGGTGTTTTCAAGCTGTAATTCGGCAGTTCTTTGTTGTTGCTCAGCATTTTTTTGTTGTTGCTCAACACTTATTTGTTGTTGTTTAAACGATTCTCCGGAGAGATAATTAGCTTGTTTTAATTCTTTTCTAGTTTCCTTTAACTCATCAATTTGAAATTTGATTGAGAATATTAAAAGACACACGGTTAAGAATCCCAACAGAGGATTGAGTGCTCCTCCCAGAAAATCACCAAACGTACCAAATTGATTATTATCTCCCCATGAACCGTTAAATACGGAAAAATAAATAGTCAATGATATGACCGCAAGTGATGCAACAAAGACACTACCCCAGACGGCTAATCTGTTAAAGTAAATTTCGTTTTTGTTGATTGGCTCGGAAAGTGAGTTCATGTTTTTTTCTCCTTAAGTGCAGCCGGTTATATCTCTTGTTCCTGATAGAACTGTTTTAAAAACACTAATTTCTGTCAGTAAAAATTGATAAATTTGTTCCGAAACTTGAGTGTCCACTGAAAAATATCTTTGAAAGCTTCCATTGGTGATTCACGTTGTTTGATTAACTCACAAAACGCTTTAGGTAAAATGTCTTTTTCTCTTATTTCGAGTATAAGAGGAATTAGCAGCCTTTCCAATACATCATGACAGTACTGCATTGATATAGTTTACTCATTGGGTGTATATTTAGTGCTTTTATCTGTTCATAAGGTTAGATGTTCGCTTGGTAAGATGAGCCAGAATCTGCCGAAAAATACCCTTTTGAATGCCAACTTAGTAATCTACGCTCACAATCAAAATCGTATTAGGCTATCTATTCTTCATCACATCTTATGTAAGGCTATGCAATAAACTTTGGCAGTATACTAGGATCGGATTCAGCGCTCTAGTTGGCTAGTTTATTCAAGTGAACGAGGACTGTTCTAATGGCCATCTGCTCTGTGACAAAGGCATTAACTTTCACGTTTAATTTAAAGTTTGGAATTGTCAACTGGAATTTAAGCTTGAATTTTCATTATACTGAAGGGCCGCATCACAGTACACAAGAGACTGTCAAGTTTGATTTCGCCCTGTTATCGAAAATATCAGATTGGATATGAGCCATTACCTGTTAACCTAATTCAGTTAACGCCATAATTTTCTGCACAGAGAAATCATCCCCACTTTACATTGTTCAATTAATAACACTGTGCATTTCTAATCACACCATCTATTGACGGATCATTAACTAATTCCTAAGCGCCCCTCAAAATCCCATCAGCAATAAAAACCAACCCTACTTTCTTTTTGTCCTACGCAGTAAACAGAGGCTCACTATAGTCTTTTGCCCTATTCCCTTGCCCTTTTGCCTGTATCACCACGGTTAATGAGTCAGATAAAAGCATGACATCAGACTTTTGGTCTTCACCAATTGAGGAAGCCGGATTATAGATCTTCAAAGCGCTTTTTATTGCATCAAGTATTTCTTTTTTTTGAAACAGCTGCTCTTCACTTAATGCCATTAAATGATAGAAAAATTTAAGATCAAGCAATGTTCCATCCAACCAATCAACTGAACAACGATAGCCGATCTTCCAGTTGATAGATGACGACTCAGTATAAACTTCCATATGGGCTGCGTTATTACCAACTAAACACGCACCCAAGATCACACCTTTAATATTTCGTGTATTCGCTTTCTCGTTAATCTCTCCCAACACAGTTGTTAAATTCATTTTACCCAGGCGCAAACCTGAACCATGACATGCTATGTAGACAAAATATTGCTCATAATCTAACTTCGTTAACTCATCCAAAGCCATTCTAAAACTAGTTGCCTCATAGAAATTCGAATGATAAAGATCAAATTCTCCATCAAGCTTTTCTAACCCTTGAAAATAAGGCAACACACTCACGACATTCTGATCTCTATCCTCATATCCCCAAGGCCTTTCTAATATAATTAATGCACTTTTTTTCAACACTCTTTCCTTATTAATCCCATATTCAATAATCATAAATTGTACATGCATTTACATTGAGTAATTTAACTCACAAAGCAGGTGAATTTTAACCACAAAAAAGGCGAGCATTTGCTCGCCTTTTATCAAAGCCTAGGAGTTACATTAACTACTCGTCTCTGTAGCTTTCAACAGTTGGGCAGGAACAGATAAGATTCCTGTCACCAAAGACGTCGTCGATACGATTTACCGTTGGCCAGAATTTGTTTCTTCTAACCGCTTCTACCGGATAAGCGGCGAGTTGTCTGTCGTAGCTGCGGTTCCATTCGCTATCACAGATATCGTCTAGTGTATGTGGGGCATTGTGCAGTGGATTGTCGTTGTCACTCCATTCACCAGATTCCACTTTAGACACTTCTTCTCGAATACATATCATCGCTTCGATAAAACGATCTAACTCTGCCTTTGCTTCTGATTCTGTTGGCTCGATCATCAACGTGCCAGCAACAGGGAAACTCATTGTTGGCGCATGGAAGCCGTAGTCATTTAAACGTTTGGCGATATCCACTTCTGTCACACCGGATGCTTCTTTCAGTGGGCGTAAATCAACAATACATTCATGCGCTACGCGGTCATTACGACCACGGTACAAGATGGGGTAATGGCTAGCTAGCTTTTGAGCAATGTAGTTGGCATTCATAATGGCTACTTCAGTCGCTTTAACTAACCCTTCGCCACCCATCATTTTAATGTACATGTAACTGATTGGCAGGATAGAAGCACTTCCCCAAGGCGCAGCTGAAACCGCACCATTATCTCCATGAGTTCCTTCAATAGTCACTTGTGAGTGATTTGGCAAGAAAGGCGCTAGGTGCGACTTAACACCAATAGGCCCCATACCTGGACCACCGCCACCATGCGGAATGCAAAATGTTTTATGCAGGTTCAAATGTGATACATCAGAGCCCATTGCCCCAGGAGAGGTCAAACAGACTTGCGCGTTCATGTTAGCCCCGTCCATATAAACCTGACCGCCATGCTCATGAATAATATTGCAGATCTCTTTGATAGACTCTTCGTAAACACCGTGTGTCGACGGGTAAGTCACCATAATGCAAGCAAGGTTTTCGCTAAGCTCTTCAGCTTTAGCGCGCAAGTCGTCCATATCGACATTGCCTTGCTTGTCACAGTCAACTACCACAACTTTATAGCCAACCATCTGTGCAGAAGCTGGGTTAGTCCCATGCGCAGAACTCGGAATTAAACAAATATTACGGTTATCTTCTCCACGACTTGCATGGTATTTATTAATAGCAATGAGCCCTGCGTACTCGCCCTGAGCACCTGAGTTGGGTTGCATAGACATAGCGTCGTACCCAGTAATTTCGATCAACCACTCACTCAACTCTTCGATCATTGCCTTATACCCTTGCGCTTGTTCAACGGGAGCAAACGGGTGAATACCACCGAACTCAGGCCAAGTGACGGGTAGCATTTCAGCTGTCGCATTAAGCTTCATGGTGCAAGAACCAAGCGAAATCATTGAATGATTAAGCGCTAAGTCTTTATCTTCTAGCGACTTAATATAGCGAAGCATTTCTGTTTCTGAGTGATATTTATGGAAGACTTCGTGGGTCAGAATATCTGACGTTCTGACCAAGCTTGGTGGAATAGAATCGCGGCCACTTTTAGCAATTTCGGCATCGAACGCTTCAATATCTAGTTCTACATTAGCGCCCGTAAAAGCTTCGAACACTGCTTGTACATCGGACCTTGTCGTTGTCTCATCTAAACTAATACCAACAGCACCATCTAAATCAGTACGTAGGTTGAGTTTACGTTCAAGTGCAGCGGCAACAATAGCGCTCTTACGATCACCCACTCTAATCGTCAGTGTATCAAACCACGTATCATTCACTAACTCAAAGCCAGCTTGTTTGAGTCCAGCAGCGAGTATGTCAGTATAGCGATGAATTCTATTTGCTATCGTTCTCAAGCCTTTAGGGCCGTGATAAACCGCATAGAAAGAAGCCATATTAGCGAGTAACACTTGTGCCGTACAAATATTCGAGTTGGCTTTCTCACGACGAATATGTTGCTCACGCGTTTGCAGAGCCATACGCAGTGCCGGTTTACCTCGCGTGTCTTTAGACACACCAATAATACGGCCTGGCAATGAGCGTTTAAATTTATCTCTAGTTGCAAAGAACGCTGCATGTGGCCCACCGTAACCCATAGGGACACCAAAGCGTTGTGCAGAACCTAAAACCACATCAGCACCCAGTTCACCAGGGGATTTGAGCAATACCAAACTCATAATGTCGGCAGCTACAGCAACGATACCTTTCTTCGCTTGCACACCAGTAATAAGTTCACTCAAGTCTTGGATCTGCCCGGTTGTACCAGGGTATTGCAATAGTGCACCGAACACATCGTGGTTACTCACATCATCAGCAGTACCAATCACTACCTCAAACCCAAACATATCAGCACGGCTTTTAACAACGTCTATGGTTTGTGGGTGAACGTCGTCAGCAATGAAGAAGATATTCGATTTACTCTTAGCTACACGTTTTGCCAAAGCCATTGCTTCAGCTGCGGCTGTCGCCTCATCAAGCAAAGAAGCCGATGCTAAATCCAAACCGGTCAGGTCGATAGTGAGTTGCTGGAAATTAAGTAGGGATTCTAAACGACCTTGTGCAATTTCTGGCTGGTAAGGTGTATAAGCAGTATACCAACCTGGGTTTTCAAGCACGTTACGTAAAATGACGTTAGGTACTTTAGTGTCTGAGTATCCCATGCCGATGAATGAGCGAAATACCTTATTTTTTTTCGCTAAAGCTTTAAGTTCGGCTAATGCTTGACTCTCTGCCATTGGCTTAGGTAAATTCATTGGTGCAGACAGACGAATACTAGCAGGCACAGTTTGTTCGATTAGGTCATCTAAAGACGCTGCGCCGATATCTGCCAACATGCTAGCTGTTTCTGACTCACCTGGGCCAATGTGGCGGCGAATAAAGTCTTTTGATTGCTCTAATTGTGCGAGATTTTGATTTGAATCTGACATATGAATACCGGTGCCTCAACTGCAACTGTAAGAAATTTGGCATAAGACACACCCTGCGGCATGCCCCACACAGTTTATTCGGGATAAAAAAAGGGAATGGCTTGCGCTATTCCCTTAAAAAAACGTTAGTCTTCGTCTATGCTCTGACCGTAAGCTTCTGCGTCTAATAGACCTTCAACTTCGGCTGGGTCGTCAGCTTTGATTTGGAAAAACCAACCATCACCAAACGCATCTGAGTTAACGAGTTCTGGAGAATCTTCGAGATCTTCGTTAATGGCAACAACTTCACCAGTAATAGGTGAGTAGACGTCGGATGCTGCTTTCACTGATTCAGCAACTGCCACATCATCACCTGTACCGACATGATCGCCAACGTCAGGTAATTCAACAAAAACCATATCGCCGAGTAATTCCTGTGCATGTTCAGAAATACCGACAGTGAAAAGACCATTACCGTCTGCACGAACCCATTCGTGTGTGCTGGCATAGCGAAGTTCTGTTGGGATATTGCTCATTGTTATTCCTCAATATTAAGGTCTGTTAATCGTTATTTATTTTTTAAACTAATGCTTTACCGTTGCGTACAAAGCTAGGTTTGACAACATTGACTGTAACCCACTTTTTACGCATTTCCACCTCAGCGGTTTCGCCGACTGTTTTAGGTACACGTGCCATGGCGATACTGAAACCTAACGTCGGTGAAAATGTACCTGAGGTGATCACGCCTTCTCCACCATCAACTTTTACCTTCAAGCCAGCTCTAAGAACGCCTTTGTCACGCATGACTAAACCAACTAGCTTCTCATTATTGCTCACTTTTTGTTGTTCTAAAGCCGCTCTACCGATGAAGTGACGATCTTGTGGTTCCCAAGTAATAGTCCAGCCCATGTTAGCTGCCAATGGTGACACTGTTTCGTCCATATCTTGGCCATACAGATTCATACCGGCTTCTAAACGCAAGGTATCACGTGCACCCAATGCACAAGGTTTAACACCCGCAGCAATCAGGCCATCCCAGAAGTCCGCGGCTTGAGCAACAGGCACCATGATTTCGTAACCTGCTTCACCGGTATAGCCTGTCGTTGCGATAAACAAATCTTCTGCTTGCACGCCAAAGAAAGGCTTCATACCTGCAACGGCTTCTTTTTGCGCAGCCGAGAATAACGTACCAGCTTTTTCTTTTGCATTAGGGCCTTGCACAGCAATCATAGCGAACTCAGGACGCTCAGTTATGGTCACGTCAAAACCTTCAGCGTTGTCTTTCAGCCAATTCATGTCTTTTTCTCGCGTGGCAGAGTTCACTACCAAACGATAATCCGTTGCGTCAAAGTGATAAACGATCAGGTCGTCAACAACACCACCGTCTTCATTCAACATACCGCTATATAGCGCTTTACCTTTATCTTGTAACTTAGCAACATCATTCGCTAATAAATGGCGTAAGTAGGCTTGAGCCTCTTTGCCTTTTACATCCACGATGGTCATATGAGATACATCAAACATACCAGCGTCTTGCCTTACAGCATGGTGCTCTTCTATTTGCGAACCGTAATTAATTGGCATATCCCAACCAAAAAAGTCGACCATTTTGGCCCCGGCTTCAATATGCTTTGCGTGCAACGCGGTTTTGTTCGTCATGATGCGTCCGTTGTTAACTAACGTTAAATTTGAATGGCAAAAGTATAGCTAGCTGTTGTGCAGCCAACAAATTTGAAATACTAATAGATACATTTAATATTCTTATGTATAAAGCAGTAAGCATTACTTTTGCAAATATAATAAAACACCTAAGAAAACATGAAACAGCTCTCCTTGGATAATTTAAGAACATTTGTCACCGTTGTTGATACGGGCGGGTATGCTAAGGCAGGCGATATACTCGGACGCTCACAACCTGCCGTCAGCCTGCAAATAAAACGATTGGAAGAACAGTTAGGTAAACGGTTGTTTAATAAAACAGGGCAACGACATCAAGCTAATACCGACGGCATATTACTTTATCAAAAAGCTAAAGCCATGCTTGCCATTAATGATGAGCTGTTTAAACAATTCGAACAAACCTCTATTAGAGGTAGATTACGTTTAGGCATTCCGAGTGAATTTGCCGCCACCCTATTACCCAGCATTATTGGTGAGTTTAGTACCTTATACCCTGATGTTGCTTTGGAAGTGACATCAGCATTAAGCCAATCACTATTAAGCCGAGAAAATCGTTCGCAGTACGATTTAGTCATGGCATTAGTCGACCCCGATACAGGACCAACATCCATACCCGATAAAGGCGAACTCTTATTGCAAGATGAACTGGTTTGGGTAAGTCATAAACAACAGAGCTTTAATCCTCAAGCGTTGTCTTTAGTTCTTGCGCCTGACGGTTGTGTTTACCGTAGTCGCGTCATTAATAGACTCAAACAACAGACAATACAATGGAGAATCAGCTACACAAACGCTGACCTTTCAGGTATTGCATCTGCTATCACACAAGGGTTAGGCATCACAGCCTTGGCTAAAAGTAGTGTCCCTAATGAACTAAGCGTCTTTAGACACCGAGCGCTTCCTAAACTAGGTAACATTAATATTTACCTATTTAATCAAAGCCAGCGTCACCCACAAGCAAGTAGTAAGCTGGCTGAGTTTATTCAAGCGAGGCTTGGCAGGTAGTTGTTAGCCAATCACTTAATTCCCTGTCAGCTCAAAGAGATAAGTTTGGGGAACACAATAGCTTCTGCATTGGCAGAACGATAAATACTTTTTCATCTGGTACAGTATTTCAACTTAGATAGCTCTCCTAAACCCCAAAGTATGTTTGCATTATTCTTGATTTATGCTTGTTAAACAGTACTAAAAATAATGTTTAATCAGCAGTTAACCCCTTATTTTTTGGCCAATATTAATCGTACATCTAACAAGTGAAAGAGAGATATGTCGTTGCTCAACACGCAAACATAGAAAGGTAATAAATGTTACCTGTTGATTTATCATGAAAACATATCGTAATATGAGATATGCATATTTTTCGACTCAAAATTGGTCGGTGTAAAGTATTTTGTTGTAGGGTCAGCATGACAGCTTTTTATCTATCAAGTTGACCTTAATGTAGTTTTTTAACTTTTATGGTTTGTATTATATGTCCAAAAGTATGTTTATTATTGAAGATGATAGAGTTTTATCATCTATTATGAAGGAATATTTTGAGGGAGAAGGATTCGCTGTAACCCTTTTTTACTCTGGCTTAAAGACTTGCGAGGAAATCATTAATCAACAGCCTGATATTGTTATCCTCGACATAGACTTGCCAGACATTGATGGTATTGAAGTATGTCGAAAAGCAAGAAAAGGCTATAAAAACCCTATCATCATGCTTACTGGCAATGAATGTCATCAGATAGAAATCTCATCACTGAACCATGGCGCCGATAAATTTATCCGGAAACCAACCAGGCTTCATGTGCTACTAGCACATATATATGCCGCATTAAGGCGTTCAGAATGTATGAGTATGGACGAAATTCAGCCCACATCAAGTGTGGCAGCAGAAGAAACTTGTCAGTTTAATTTTGATACAAACAAGATGTTGGCTATCTGTAATGGCGAACCAGTTCATTTAACCCATATTGAGCTACAAATACTATCAACGCTGATTGAGCGAGAAGGTGAATGTGTTAGCCGTGACGAGTTGCACCGACTTATACGCGGTTTTGAATATGACGGCTTTGATCGCACTATTGATCTAAAAATATCCGATTTAAGGAAAAAGTTAAGCGACGATCAGATACCTTATAAACTGATCAGGACAGTGAGAGGCCAAGGCTATACCTTTTGCGATACCACGGCAACAGCTTGAGCACTGTATCGTATTGAATAAATTGCCACTTTGACATGCCTGATTAAGTGAACGTTTGTATTTAGAGGCAGATGCAAAAACGCAACAATAGACCTTAGCTAAGAGATTAAGTAACCAAAAGCTGGGTAATTTCGCTTTCATACGACGCTCGTTTACAGCCTTGGGTAAGGCATAGCGGGCGAGCTTTTGTTTCACGTCATACCATGCTTTAAGAATGAAGAAATGGACAAGATAGTTCATTAAGTTATCTCGCTTTTCCTGCTCTAAGCATGCTGATGGCGGTACATTAAACTTAACAATACTCTATTTCTTCATCATGTTATTTCACCATTAAGAGGCCTTTTCAAAACCAATTTAATGATTACCTGTTCCCACCGTTAGTGGTGTAAAGGCCAAGAGTAGCTCAATCATCCAAAGCTCACTAGCACCCATAATGTAACCGCTGACAAAAATCACTAGCACGACGATTGAAAGCTCTCATCGCTACTTTTGCCACTCCACCTTTAAATGGTTAAATACATTTAAATTATAGCTCGCTACAAACTTCAATGTAGTAATTTGTAGGCTCAATCTCTCATCACACTGAGAATCTTTTTAAGCATCAAATAAAAATTTGGTGTCAGCTTATGCCCGTAACTGCCATATTTTCGGGCTAGTCCATTAAGGAAAAATATCCAACCAAGGAACCATACAAAAAGCTACAAAACTATAACAGAAATCTCACAGAATTTAGTCAAATATATACCCATCGTGTATGAAGGCAAATTATTCGCTATATGTCGTTAAAACAGTTTTTAATAACGTACCCATTCATATTGAAGCAATAAGGAAGAAAAGATGGTTAATAAAAAGCTTAATATTGTTCGCTACTTATGTCTTACGCTAACAGCTGTTAGCCTAGGGTATGTCGGCGGGCATTTCTTTATCTCAGCCAACACATCAGATAGTGGCGCTAAAAATGCTAAAGCCTTGATCACCGAAGAGGGCACTGGGCCAACCACGCACAGTGACATTGATTCGACTAACAGCAAAGAAAGCCCAAATCAACACCCCCTCATTAGTGGAGAAGTACATTTAAATGTTCTTCAGGAAGCCTTAGGCATTAACGAACAGAGTGACTTTTTAAAGTTGTTGTCGATGCTGCCAAAGAACATTGACAACGACAAGGATGCAATTCATCAGAGAGTCTTGTTATTGAGTTGGGTACTCAAAGACCCAGAGCGCGCTTTGCAATGGGTACATGACAATATCGAACATTACGACTATGCCAGAGTAGACATTGCGTTCGCCATCGGTGAGATCGCAACACACGACGTTAAAAAAGCGATGATTGCTTTACAAGATATTGTCGAAGATGAGTTACGCCTTTCACTTGCTGAAGTTTATCTAACCCCCTTGTTTAAATCACACCCTGATTTTGCAAAGCAATGGGTGCTGGATTATGGCAATGAATCCATGAGACAGGGTATTGAAGAAAACATCATTCGCTCTGATGCATTGAATAAACCTCAGCTTTTGGTGGAGAACATTATCAGCGGAGCGACAAAAATCACCGAAGGTCAAGAAAATATTATTGGTTATGAACTTAGCCAGTCTTTACCAATACCTGAAGATTACTCAGAACGTATCGATAATTTAAACAACCTGAAAAGCTACCCAGAATCTCTACAAAGAAACGTCTCCTACAGCTACGTTTATCGGGTCGCTGAAGAGCACTATGCAGATGTAAAGGAGTGGGTAAAAACGATACCTGACGGTGAGCTTAAAGATGAAGCTGTCAGTGCATTAGTCGCTGTCTCTAGCCCAGCCACGAACCGCAACACATTATCGGATAATTTTGCTTTAGCAATGAATATTGGAAACCCTGACGCAAAGCAGAGAATGTTGAAAATGGTAGTAGATACATGGGTTTACAACGAAAGCAATGTAAAAAACCAACGAGTAGATATAGCTAAAAATGAAATTATCGCCGAACTTGAGAGCTTAAACCTTGGTGAAGGTGAACTCAAAAATAACCTATTACGCGTTATTGGTCGCGAGATATAACCAGAACAGAATCAGGAACAAGTTAGCACATATAAGAGAATCGCTAATTAATAGCATAATAATTGAGGTAAAAAAACATGCTTTCAAATTATCCTAAAATCATGGTTAGCGCGATATTTTCCGCCAGCTTTTTTGTAGGGTTTGGTATTCGAGCAATGATTGCATCCCCTGAAAATACTCAAAGGGATATTGGGAATGATGTAATAGCTGACCAACTTGCATCTAAAGCAAACAAAAAAGAAATATCAGCCACTTTATCCAATGAGAACGACGCCTTATTAACAAACGCAGTAATGGGTACCGACGAACAATTTGATTGGGCCAACATAAAGATTTTGTTGGGAGAGCAAACGTTACCCGATAATGAACAGAGCCTTACAGCACAAGAGCAAAAATTCTACAGCAAAAATGAAGAGTCGATAAACAGATTTATCGACGGGGTTGATGCATTAATAACCGCTGTCAGCTTTATGAATGACGATTGTTCCAATGTCAGGGGGTTCGTTATGCCCCAAGTTGAACAGCTGACTTTTCAATACAAGGAAGATGCAAAAATTGTAGATATCGAGATGGCGACATCTTTTTCAGAAAACACACTAAACGAGGGCCGATTAAATGTCATAGCAGCAACAAGAGGTAATTTAATGCCGAAAATGATGAGTGCAGGTTTAAAGCTAGCTGATGCTATGGGTGAATGCAGCCTTCCCGAAGGCTACGAAGATAATCAGGGGCTTTAAACCCATTAATCATAAACCGGTAAAACAAATAGTACTTATTCGGGCAACATCTTTATTGACGTGACGAAATTGCTCAATAAGAAAATACAATTAATTTTTTAGGTAATCACCATGTATTTTAAACATCTAATAACTAAATTCAAGAGGTGCAACAAGGCCAGACTTGCTGGTATTGCTATAGCATCACTAATGGCAAGCTCTAACGCTTTTGCAGTGCCAGATAATCAACCAGGTTTTGAAGCAGATAACGCTCTAGCAGATTTGACCAGACTGGTTATGCTTGAATCATACAATCACAATCCTCGCGATTTCCTTAGGTCAAATTCTAGTGACGCGAATTGTGATGCCTTTGGTCTAAACCAACTTGCGACCAACGATACATACGATTTTCTTAATCCAACTAGCGTAGTCGTTGTGTCAGTAGGGTATGCTGGGCGATGTATTGATCGGAGCCGTGGTTTTGACAGACGCTTTACCATGGTAGGTATTAAAGGGACAGCTTCTAGCACTGAGCTTGCAGTAGAAGGGGAACAAGGCTTTCTTGCAATTTTTGGCGCATTCACCTCTAGGCCTCTAACGACATTGGGCTTCGGTGTTAATAGTACGCCCAATACATTAAATCACTTTGCAGATAGGTTGGATGATATATCTGGGCACGTGTTGGGGCAGATCATACCTAATAACAATTCGAGAACGAATTTTGGCCTCCGTTCAGTTCAAAGCTTCCGTTCTTTAAGTGATAGTAGGCGTGGGCTCAATAACCGAAGGCGTACATTCAATGACGGGCCAGTCATTATCACAGGACATAGCTTAGGCGGTGCAGTTGCAGCTCTATATGGCCTGCTAATGTCTACCCAACCAGACGAACTAAACCACATTAATATCGTCACTTTCAACGCTCCAAAAGCATTTACAACTGCGAGGGCCGTTAACCTACTGCATGACCGAGATAGAGACAATGATCGTCTTGACGTGTTTTTTATCCAAAGAACTGGCGACCCCGTACAATCGGTACCACCGTCTTTTAGAGCGTATAGAGCAGCACCTAACAATCGATTTGCAAACCCAAGAGCAGCCTTCATTGGTAGCCCTACAAACCACAAGCGAAACATATACACGGGTCAAGAAATGAATAATTTTGCTAATCAGTCATCATGGAATCCTTGGCGATTCTATTAAACAAGTGCCAACCCTGTTAAATGGTTGATTTTCGGACAGCATATTGTTTAGTAGAATTGATATGCTGTCCTTCTACTTGAAGCATTCAATAGGAAGACACGTGATAAAAAATGAACCAGTAAAGTAGAGCGTGCTGATTAATGTACAAAAAGGCACTATCGGGCCTATAAATACGGTTAGAAGCGAAATCATACATGCTATTGTTAATTGGTGATGGTGAGTACATTAACGATTGAAACACAGCGAACCTTACTAAGAGCTTTTCGAGAAGAAGATGCCCCTGCGCTTTTTGATATCACTCGTCAACCAATAGTTATGCAATACATTACCCATCCACATCGATCGATTGAAGAAACACTCAACTATATTCGCAGCAATTTTATACCTCACTACCAGAAATACGACTATGGTCGATTAGCAGTTATTGACAAAAATACACAGACACTGATTGGCTATGCTGGCCTTAAATACCTCGAAGACATCAAAGAAATTGATCTGGCCTACCTACTCCATCCCGATTTTTGGGGTAAAGGGATAGCGACTGAAGTAACAAAGGCTTGTCTGAGCTATGCTAAAAGTCAAATTAAAGCGACACGTATTATCAGCTTAGCAACCCCCAACAATAGGGGATCTCTCAATGTGCTGAATAAAGTAGGCATGCATTATGAGAGAAATAGGCTGTATTGGGGGGAAGAATTTCAACAATGGGTATGGTTAAATAAAATACCTAGCTGATAAAAATTCAAAATGCGCTACACTTTGAATTAATTTTTACTTAATACGCAAGAATGGGATAAGTTATTTGGGCGTATTGAAAGAGTGGCATAGTAAATGGTTACTACCGCCAGATGACGAAAAAAAACTAATAAAACCTAGCACCCAGTGGAGGCCTATATGAGTTTGGAGACAAGATTGTCCGCCAACAACACAAGCATCAGGATCATGGTAGAGGAGAAATTCGACTTCGGTAAAGTCCATGATTTTAGGGATGCTTATACTAATCTGCCCGACTCCGTTAATGAAGTCATCATTGATTTAGCAGACACAGAATACATGGATAGCTCCGCACTCGGTATGCTATTGAATATGCAAAAAGCATTAAACGAAAAAGTCACTACATTTAAAATTACTAATAGCAGACCTCAGGTCGCAAAAATCTTAAAGATATCTCGGTTCGATAAAAAGTTTGACCTGAGCTAGAAGGTTAAAAGAACGTGCGAATACTGATCGTTGATGATGACTCACTTACGCGGTTTTTGTTAGTCCACATGCTTGAAGAAGCTGGATATACAGATTGCTATGAAGCAGATTGTGGCAATGAAGCGATTCAATTAGCAGAAAAAATCAAACCAGATTTAGTTTTGCTGGATGTTCTTATGCCGGATATGGATGGCTATGAAGTAGCACCGATACTAAAAAAAATGTCGGGGGATATATACCTCCCTATTATTTTTATAACGGCACTAGATGACCAAGAGGACTTAGCCAAGTGCTTAGAAGTTGGTGGTGATGATTTCGCGCCCAAACCCTTTGATCGTATTATTCTTATGGCAAAAATTAGAGCACACTCGCGCACTCGATTGCTCAGTATACGTGCCTCCCACCAAAATCAAGAACTGGAATACTTCAGAAACGGGGTTGAAAGAGAACATAGCATTGTTGAACATATTTTCTCTAACGCATTGAAAACAAATAAAAAAGTCAGTAAATATTTTGATTATCGACTGACACCAGCAAGCAACTTTAATGGCGATCTTTTTTTAACGGAACCTAGCCCCAGTGGCGGCTTATACTTTTTGATGGGTGATTTCACCGGCCATGGGCTTGCATCTGCAATAGGCGCTCTGCCGGTTGCAAAGGCTTTTCAGGCGATGACGCAAAAAGGTGTGTCAATTCCTGAGATGGCAGCAACTATCAATGACACTTTATTATCATTGTTACCAGGTGATATGTTCTTTGCCGCTATTATTGGTGAAATAGGCAGCGATGGCACTAAAATAACCATCTTCAATGGTGGGATGCCAGACATGATCTTGATATCCCCTGACGGTACTCTTAAAAAACGCTTTGCTTCATTACACATGGCGTTAGGTATTCTCGATAACATCGAATTTGAAGACGACTCAGAACATTATGACGCAGACATAGGTGACAGACTCATTGGTTACTCTGATGGTGTTATCGAATTAACCAACGACGAAGAAAAAATGCTCGGCGAAGATGCTGTTATGAACTGGCTGCATCATGAACCCGTAATTAAAATCAACGAGTTGGTGGCAAAACTGGACATATTTCGTGGTGCGGCAGAGCAACAAGATGATATTACGCTGGTGAGTTATACCTGCCAAAGCTTAAAAAGTCTGGTATTGGACAACCAAATCTCACAATTACCTTTTAATATCGATATAACACTCGATACCGAGAAACTGAAAAACACAGATCCGATCACAGATTTAGTCAACATGATTGCGAGCCAAAAAGGGACCGAAGGTATTCGTTCAGCCCTATCAACCATCATCAGTGAACTCTATAACAATGCACTGGATCATGGCATCCTGCTCTTAGACTCCAATATAAAAAAAGAGCCCGATGGCTTCTTTGATTATTTTGAGATGCGCATGGAACGTTTATCAGAACTCAGTTATGGAGAAGTGAGAATTAGAGTTTCCCTCGACCCAAACACCAAACTATTAACGCTAGTCATGAAAGACTCAGGCAAGGGTTTCAGCTACGACACCATTATGGCCGGAAAAGAAACAGACTGTTTCGGTCGTGGCGTGTCTTTAGTGCGTGAGATATGCGACAGTATTGAGTATTCAGACGGCGGCTCTCGAGTTTGCGTAAAACTTAAACTGTGATTTGAATTAGCGCCTGTTGATATATACTCTACTCTCCCTCTGCAAGCCAAGCTTTATAAAATAACTGACAAGAATGATAGATTCCGCTTAGGAAAGAATACATTACAACAAAATTTTATCACAACGAATCACACACAAAAGTAATAAATTAAACCTAAAATGCCCACTAAGTTACTGATAGACTATACTCTATATTTGTTAGGTTACTGATAGACTATACTCTATACCTGATACTGCTTGTCGTTATAAATTTCACAAGCCTCTAATTCTTTACTGTACTTTAAATCAAGAAAAGTACATTAAAACAGATAACAATAAAAAAAGACTTAAAAGAGATTACAAATCAATGAAAACACTACCATGACAGCTAGTTTAAGTAGGGGACTCTTATTAAATTTAATGGCTGAATTTATAAAAGAATCTCCTGATAAAGGCGAATATAGGCCACTCTATCATTATCAAGCATTGTCAAATATACAGATATGTGCAGCATAAATAATATTCTGCTAAGTTATTTGTATGATGTCTTGTGTTTACTTTGCTCAACGTAGGAACCCCCTATTATTTCGATAAATCAGCTTACTGTTAAAGGAAGACTCACACTCGGTTTTGGTTCTGTTTTACTGATGATCGTATTACTTACTGTCATTGGTATTTTCAAAGTGAGATATATAGATCAAGCGCTCACAGAGATAACAGACATCAACTCGCTCAAACAACGTTATGCCATCAACTATCGCGGCAGTGTGCACGATCGAGCTATTGCCATTCGAGATGTTATCCAAAGTAGAAACCAAACAGAACTTGCTGAATTTACAAATGAAATTAAGCAACTGGAAGTTTTTTACGAAGAATCTGAAGTACTGATGAAGCGCATGATATCGAGCGGCGTGGCATTTACGTCACAAGAGCGGAATATTTTAGCTGATATCGATAAGGCCGAGGTCGAAACACTCGGCATTGTTAAAAAAATCTTTGATATGCAGAAAATGCAACAACGGGAGGAACTCAGAGATATTATACTCGACGAAGGCCGTCTCGCATTTATTGGTTGGCTTGGTGCCATTAACCAATTTATTGATTATCAAGAGGCACAAAATAAAGTAGCGACTGAAATAGCACGAAATCACGCGGGCGGGTTTCAGACTATCATGCTCATCGTCAGCCTCATTGCGATTGTCATCGGTTTAGTTGTTGGTTACGCGATACAAAACAGTCTTTACTGTTCCTTAGGGGGTGAGCCAAAAGCCGCTGCTAAAGCACTTAATACGATTGCAGATGGTGACCTTACACGACCTATTGCTGTATCACATGGTAAAAGTATGCTGTCATCTATGACGAGTATGCAAGATCGTCTGAGAAGCATTGTATCCAATATAATGAATGCATCGGAAGATCTTCATCAGCAAGCAAACTCTGTTGCTGCTGGCTCAGAACAGATATTTTCTGCAGCAGAAAGACAGCACCTATTGACTGAAAAGGCGACAAGCGACTTGCAAGACATGCAACATACAGTCGCGCAAGTGTCTGAACGAGCAAGCCAAAACAAAGACAGTGCACAAGGGATGGTCGAACGAGCAAATCATGGCTTAGAAGCCATTAATGCCAGTGCTCAAACTATGGAAAAAGTGACAACGGAAGTAAGCAAAACCGTCGAGCAGATTAGTCACCTTGAGGAGCTTGCTAACCAAATCGGCGGGATCACAAGTGTTATCAATGGCGTCTCAGATCAAACGAATCTACTTGCCCTAAATGCAGCAATAGAAGCGGCAAGAGCAGGTGAATCAGGTCGTGGCTTTGCCGTCGTTGCTGACGAAGTTCGCCAATTAGCACTAAGAACAGGCGAAGCAACAGCAGAAATAGCCAGCACCGTTGAAAAAGTACAACACGAAACAGCTCAAGCCGTGCATTCGATGCAAGACACACTACCTCATGTTGAAGAAGGCAAAGAGCGCACTGTCAAAGCCATGAATATGTTGCAAGAGATAGAGCACCATGCAAGTCAATTACTCTCCAATGCAGGGGTTAATGCTGCGTCAGCAAAAGAGCAGGCGGCTCGCATAACAGATATTACAGATGTCGTAGTAGAAATTGATGGTATGTCTAAAGATTCACTTCAATCTCTAGACAATAACAAACGCTCTTTGGATTCTCTTAATCAATTGGCTGAAAAGCTCAATAATGACATGACATTCTTTAAATTGAATTAGAGTAAGCTAGCCTTTGCTAAGCGCTAAAGGTTTAGCGCTTAGCATTCAATTCTTCAAGTTGTTGCCAAAGTTCCTCAGCTTCTGCTGTAAGCATCGAATAAGTGCGAATGTCACCTTTTCGCTGAGCTAACATTGCCTCGGTTGATTTCTGGTCATAGATTTTTCTCAGCTTTTTGGCTGGATCAGACTTAAGAAAACCAAACATCTCTCATCAACCCCTCTAATTAACAATAACTTAGTAAGAGAATACGCCTCTTCATACAGAAAAGATCAGCGCATCCCCATCGCTTGCAAAATGATTTTTTGCTTAAGTAGGGGCATTTGGTTTACCGCTGACAACCCGACTCCTCTAACCAATTTCAACAACGGATTGGTTCCATGGAATAAGCGCTTAAACCCTTCCATAGTTGCAATCATTTTTACAGCTTCGTTCTTACTTGCGCGTTCAAAGTTTCTCAAGTTCTTCACATCGGCAATATCTTTTTGTTGACTGTGCAATTCTGTTAATTCCTTTGCCAAGGCTTGGGCTTCTAGTATGCCCAAATTAGCTCCCTGCCCCGCAAGCGGGTGAATTGTATGAGCAGCGTCACCGAGTATGACTTGTCCCGGCTTTAACCATTGTCTTGTGTATCGCATAGTAAGAGGGAAACTCATGCGCTCACTCACTAACTCAGTAACGCCTAACCTATTGTCGAAAGTTGCTGTTAACTCACGACTAAATTGCTCTTCGTCGAGTGCAAGTAACCTTTGTGCTTTCACCGTATCCTGTGACCAAACAATGGAACATAGGTGTTCATCAAAAAGCGGTAGCAATGCCAGAGGACCGGCCTCAGTAAATACTTGTCGAGCACAATTTCCATGCGGTAGAGCCGTTCTAACGGTTGCCACAATAGCAGTTTGTTCATAATCCCAAAAAGTTTGTGGCATATTCGCTTGTTGACGAACTTTTGATTGCCCGCCATCTGCTCCAACAAGCAGTTTAGTCGCGAGCAACTCACCATGCGTTGTCTGTATAAAACAACCGTGATCATTGGTATCCACTTTAGCGACACTGTCTGAGTCGAACAAAGTAATATGAGGCGATGTTGCAGCAGATTCTAACAACGCATTAGTGATAACAGCATTTTCAACAATGTGCCCTAAATATGCTTGGTTAACCTGCCGGTGATCAAAATCTATGACTGCAAAACTGTCTTTGTCCCACACCGTCATGTGTGAGTAGGGTTGAGCTCTCTGTGCAACTATATCTCCCCAGACACCTATGTTTTCAAAGACACTTTGCGATGCAATATTAACCGCACTGACTCTCAACTCCGGTTCATGGCTAAGCGCATTGCCTTTCGCCTTTGGGTCGATGACAGCCACGTTCAATTCACTCGTTCTTAGTGCCAACGCCAGTGTTAACCCAACAATACCAGCACCACTAATAACAACATCAAAGCTCTGCATTAATTCACCTCAACTCTGGATAAGAGGCGTCTTTGAGCATGTCTGCTTTCGCTCATTCCCTAGCATCCTTAATGACAAAAAAATAGTTTTGCTCCAACCGGCATCTCTTGCCGCCACACGAGATTATATACCTCTTCATCGACTGCTTCCCATTACATTGTGCCCCATGGCTTGCCTTGCAAGGGGTTGCTTCAAGTAAGGAGAAAATTGCATTGCAAGCAATCCCAGGTTACGCCCTATAACTAATGGCGCCAATTGATTGGAAAAACACCTAACAAGACCGTCTGTTAGACTGATAACACGCTTTTGGTCAGCGACTCTGGCTTGTTGGTATTGATTCAAAACATTAAAACGGCCAATATCTTGAATATCGTCGGCAGCAATTTGTTTAACTAACTCATCAATGTCACGCAACCCTAGGTTTAACCCTTGCCCGGCAATAGGGTGAAGTGTATGCAATGCATTTCCAGCCAATGCGCACCGATGGCCTGTCGCTCGGTTTAACGTGATTAACTTTAGTGGGAAACTCTGGCGTCGACTGCACTGTTCCAATACGCCAGCTCTGTAACCAAATGCTTCTTGCAATGCAGCCAAAAATTGAGGTTCAGGTAGCATTTTCAATTGCTCATGATCCTCCTTACTGACACTCCAAACGACTGAGTAATCACGCTCTCCCATAGGCAAGAACGCTAAAGGCCCATCGTCTGTAAATCGCTCATAAGCGATATTGTTATGTTGTCGATTCGTTTTCACGTTTGCCACTAATGCCACTTGCTCATATATGGCTTGTTCAGTTACAAAGCCCAGCATTTTCCGTGTTGGCGAATCCCCTCCTTCAGCTACAACAAGTAACGATGTTCGAACGTCATGCTTTTGTGTTTTTATATCGATATAGTCTTTCTGTTGTATAACTTGCTCAATCACATCTGGACAAAACCAAGTGACTTCAGACTTTGTTAACGCATTTTCAAGTATATGTGTTAACGAAGTAAGGCCGCACACATAACCTAAAGCATCAACACCGTATTCATTAGTGCTTAATTCACAATGCCCCAAATGACCTCGATCAGAGACATGAATGTGCTTAATCGGTGTCACTATTTGCCTGAGGTTATGCCCGATATTAAGGGAGTTTAAAAACTGCCAAGACTGTTCAGCTAAGGCAACAACGCGTGCGTCATCAAAGTTTGGCGATTGACATGCTGTTGATGAGGATTGCGTAAGATCTTGTTTCTCAATCAGCGCAATTTTTAATTCAGTTTGTTGTGATAACGCCAAAGCCAGTGCACAGCCAACAGCACCTCCTCCAGCGATGACTAGGTCAAATGTTTGCATTTACGTTATAGGCACTTGTTGCTTGGCATGACGACGCATAATGCTCTCAATATCTTCAATGGTTTTGGGAGCTGCGGCTGTTAGGTTTTTAAACCCATCTGGAGTAATCAATACATTATCTTCGATACGTATACCGATACCCGCATATTTTGGATCCACATTCGCTGATTGACTAATGTAGATACCCGGCTCAACGGTAAGAACCATCCCCGGGCTTAATGGGCGTTCGGTTCCTTCTTTCTGATAACTACCGACATCATGCACATCCATACCTAACCAATGCCCTAGACCATGCATAAAATAAGCTCGATAAGTTTGCTCTTGAATATTTTTCTCGACCGCCCCTTCCAATATGCCCAACTCAATCAAGCCTCTCGTTATGACTTCGATAGCAATGTCAGTAGCTACTTTGAGACTAACACCGGGCTTTATCGCATCAAATGCTGCGCTCTGTGCGTCTAAGACAAGCTGATACAGTTGCTTCTGAGGTTCACTAAACCGCCCCGAAACAGGAAAGGTTCGTGTAATATCCGCAGCATAACCACGATATTCAGCGCCAGCGTCAATGAGTACTAAATCGCCATTTTTAAGCCGATCACTATTTTCAGTATAATGAAGAATACAAGCGTTATTACCAGAACCAACAATACTGTTATAGGCCGCAGACCGTGCACCGTTATAAGCAAACTGATGACGTATTTCTGCTTCCAATTGGTATTCGTAAATACCTTCTGCGGCATGTTGCATTGCCCGAATATGGGCATCGACAGAGATATCTGCCGCTTTTTGCATCACAGCAACTTCTGACTCAGATTTAATCAAACGCATTTCATGTAACTGAGGGCGAATATCGATCAAACTAGCTGGCGCTGTCCGTGTTTGCTTAGGTGCATGCCGTAATGTTTTCAATAAATCAAAAACCAGACTGTCAGCCTCAGAGCTCTGCCCTTGAGCAAAGTAGAGATTATCTAACCCGTTAAGCACTTCTTCCAATAACTCATGAATATCATTCAAGCCAAAAGCCTGTTCTACTGCAAAGTGCTCTTCTGCTTTTTCAGGGCCAAAACGCCTCCCATGCCAAATCTCAGCAAGCTCATCTTTCTCGTGACAAATGAGCATAGGGTTAGGGCATCCAGTTTTGTTACTAATAACTAGCCAGGCATCTGGTTCAGGAAACCCACAAAGGTAGTTAAAGTCACTGTCCTGTCGAAAAGTATATTCTGTGTCACGACTACGAGTCGTTAACTTAGCAGCAGGGATGAGTGCAGCACTGTTTGGCAACATTTGTTCAAGCAGTTGCCGACACCTTGCTTGATATTCCTTTTGTTCGAAATCCATTAGTGTATCGTTTCCTTTGTGCTGTCAGAGGCACCATGACCTTTCGCGAACTCAGAGAAACAAAGCATGGCAGACACTCGCACATACTCACTCACCTCAGTTAAAGCTTGCTCAGAATCTTCATCATCAACCATATCATCATCCATTCGACTAATGTCAGCGAGGTCAGCAATGACTTCTTGTACATCCTCACTGGCTTTCGACAAATCGTTCTGATGTAAGCCGAAACCTAATAAGAAACCTTGTACCCATTGAATGAGAGCTTGGCCTCTTAAGTTGATATCCGCGTCATCATTGGGAATATACAACCCTAAAGCAAAATCCGCTTCGCCCAACTGTTCGCAGCTTTGTTGAAAAACGCCATTTAACTGTTCTTCAACTTCTTGCGGGAATGGTTCTCCTTGGTTAACAAAATCACAGAGTGCATCACTCCAGTCCATTGAATGCATAGACATCCCACCGGCCAACATGCCGACTAGCATGCCTTGTATTTCTGCAGGCTCAGCTGCAATGTCATGAGTTTCGAGTACTCTAGAAACACTCTCATAAGTTGTATATTCTTTGCTCAATGAAGGTTACTCACAATAAAGCTCTATTTATATGTGATATCGTATCATCGATAGGCAATACGCTAAAGTTCGCATAGCAAAGTGAGTGAGTACGAAATATATGATTGAAGTCACCATCTTTGGGAAAGCCTACAAGGTTAAATGCCCTGCACATGAGGAGCAGGCATTAAGAGACAGTATTGCCCTTCTCCAACAGGAAATAACCACAGCGAAAAAAAGCGGTGGTGTATCCTTACGCGAAGATGTCATTCTCATGGCAGCACTCAACATAAGTCACAAATACCTGCAATTGGCGCCAAACACTGTAGACGATAATTCAGAGATAAAATAATACCCTTTTGTCATTCATCTGTGATGTTTGAAATTGGCATTCTTTTCCATTCCCGTGCTATCCTTAACACTCGATTGACGTTACCGTATTAACGAGATAACTGAAGTTGAACTCTGTCTCCTGGGGTGTTCGCCAGTTCAATAATGTCCCTGGCCGATGCTATTTTTTAAGGGATTTGATTCCACTGCTATTGCGCATGCTTGACGTGTATCGAGAAGCCTACGGCGATGATGATAGTCCCGCCCTGAACTTTCGGTTCATAGGGCGACGCTGAACAGCGGCATTTTGGGAGGCAATCAATACGCTATCTATTCATCATGGGTGACAAACTTTGATAAAAACACAATCAAGGCAAGTCCTTCGCCAACATTTTCGTCAGTACCGCCAACAACTCAGTATCACCCAACAACAACATGCATCCGAAGGCCTCGTTCATATGGCTTTTCATCATGATTTGTTTGCTAACACAAAAAGGGTTGCTTGCTACTTAGCTAATGATGGCGAACTAGATCTCATGCCATTAATTCATACCTTATGGAAACAAGAGGTTGAGACTTATTTACCCGTTTTACACCCTTTCACAAAAGGACATTTGTTGTTTATTCAGTACAACAAAAACACACCGATGATCAACAACCATTTTGGTATTCAAGAACCTAAGTTGAACATCCAAACTATGGTGAAGCCTGACACACTCGACTGCATTCTTGTGCCATTAGTGGCTTTTGATAGAAAAGGGAATCGATTAGGTATGGGGGGTGGGTTTTATGATAGAACACTTGCCCCTGTAAACGAGATGAATTCTGATAAACCGCGCTTGATAGGTGTTGCACATGAAGGACAAATGGCTACACAGCTTCCTTATCAGGGGTGGGACATCCCTATGCAAAATATCTTGACACCTCAACAGCTCTTTAAGCCAGAAATTTAACACTCTCTCAGCGTTCAGTTATCAATGCTGAGCTGTATAAGGTATAATTCTGACCTCATTTTACCCGTTTTACCCGTCGAGATATTCATGCAACCAGATGATAAAAAACGTGCAGCAGGTGAAGCCGCCGTCGCTTTTGTTGAACCTGATACTATTATTGGTGTTGGAACCGGCTCTACCGTTAATCACTTTATTAAAGCCTTAGAACCAATAAAGCATACGATAAAAGGCGCCGTATCAAGTTCCGAAGCTAGTACAACATTACTCAAAGCTATGGGCATTGATGTCGTTGATTTAAATTCGATTGACGAACTATCTATCTATGTTGACGGCGCCGATGAAATTACTGAGCATAAACATATGATCAAGGGTGGCGGCGCAGCTTTGACACGTGAAAAAATAGTAGCCGCGGTTGCTAAGACATTTGTCTGTATTGTCGACGATAGCAAACAAGTACCAGTACTTGGGAAGTTCCCTTTGCCTGTTGAAGTCATTCCTATGGCACGTTCATATGTCGCCAGACGTATTGTAAAGCTAGGCGGTGATCCGGTGTATCGTCAAGGTGTTGTTACAGACAATGGCAATGTCATTTTAGATGTCTACAATATGGACATCTTAAACCCCATAGAATTAGAGCAAAAGATTAACAGTATTGTTGGCGTGGTCACCAATGGACTCTTCGCTCATCGTTGTGCAGATATTGTACTGACAGCATCAGACAATGGTGTTGAGAGGATAGGATAACTCCAAAGTACCCACATATTGCTCAAATAATAAGGTATTCACTATAAAACTTGTGAATAGGGGGTTGATTCTGTTATTTTCTTCCCCCACTAAATCTTAATAGTGTTGTTGTCTACCCCCTTAAGATTTAGCGTGAATTTCCATCCTATCAATAACAAGTGAATAACCCCATGAGCAAAGTATCATTACCCAAAGAGAAAATAAAAATATTGTTGTTGGAAGGTGTGCATCAAAGTGCTGTTGAAACATTAAAAAATAATGGCTATTTCAACATTGAATACCTCAAGACATCATTACCCGAAGAAGAATTGGTTGAAAAGATCAAAGACGTCCATTTTGTTGGCATACGCTCACGTACTCAAATAACTCAGAACGTCGTCAATGCTGCCAAAAAACTTGTTGCAGTTGGCTGCTTTTGCATTGGCACCAACCAAGTTGATTTGAAGTCAACACAAGTACGCGGCATCCCGGTCTTTAACGCGCCATTCTCCAACACCCGCTCCGTTGCTGAACTTGTCCTCGGACAAATCATTGTTTTATTACGCGGTATCCCCGAAAAAAATGCCAAAGCCCATCGTGGTGAATGGGTAAAAAGTGCTGTCAGTTCATACGAAGCTCGAGGCAAAACGCTAGGGATTATTGGTTACGGTCACATTGGTACACAACTCAGTATTCTTGCTGAACACTTGGGTATGAAAGTACAGTTTTTTGATATCGAAGATAAATTGGTTTTGGGTAACGCAGCTCAAGTGAAAAGTATGAAAGAACTACTTTCCACCTCTGATGTTGTCACCTTACATGTGCCTGAAACACAAGAAACCAAAAACATGATCGGTGCTGAGCAGCTGGCTAGCATGAAACAAGGCGCTATTTTAATCAATGCTTCACGAGGCACGGTGATCGATGTCGACGCTTTGGTAAAGACTTTAAACGACGGTAAGTTGGCAGGCGCTGCGATTGACGTATTCCCTGTTGAGCCCAAATCTAATGATGAAGAGTTTACATCCCCACTTCGTGAGTTCGACAACGTTATCCTGACACCCCATGTAGGCGGAAGTACGCAAGAAGCGCAGCAAAATATCGGTATTGAAGTTGCTGGGAAACTCGCTAAATACAGTGACAATGGGTCCACGTTATCAGCGGTTAACTTTCCTGAAGTTTCCTTACCTGAGCATACCGTCCGGTCGAGGCTGCTGCATATTCATGAAAATGCACCTGGCGTACTAACAAAGATAAACCAAGCGTTTGCAGAGCAAAGTATCAATATCGCTGCGCAATACCTGCAAACCAATGAAAATATTGGTTATGTTGTCATTGACGTGGAAACAGATGTCGCAGAGGCGGCGTTTGAACAGTTGATGGCCATTCCCGGTACAATTAAAACCCGCATACTACATTAGACTTTGTTACTCAGAGTGTAAGTGCCCCTTTATAGTGCTTGTTAATATTCAGTTAAGATATAAACAAGCACTATAAGTCGTGCTGCCCAATCGTTTTTCATATTACTAGCAGTGACAATTCTTTAGAAAGGGTTGATTTTTTACACTCATTTTGAGGTAACCTCTGTCGTTGGTATTGATATCAGTCGAAGAAAGTCTCACCATTGCTATTAACGTAAAGTTGAAAATACAAACAGAATCGATGGCTGGTTAGCTTACAACATTAAAAAGCAGCGCAAAATATAGAAAAAAGAACAATTTACTGGTAATTTTTAGTTATTGGGACACACTCGTTGTGTCATACTCATGTATCACTATACTGTAAACTTTCACTTAGGTTGAAGACGTGTTGACAGCTGTATCTTGTAAATTGAGGCAAAAAGTATGTGGTTAAGAAGTTTAGCGGCTATTTTTTCGCTGCTTTTCAGTCATTGGACTTTAGCATATTCAGTGAATGTAAAAGTCTTAACCAATAAAGATAGCAAATTAGCTAATACCGTTGTTTACTTAACTTCTGATAGCCCTCTCCCTAAAAGTCCTTCTGGCACGCTAGCACATATGGATCAAATCAATAGCCAATTTGTTCCACACATATTAGTCGTACAAAAAGATACCAATGTTGATTTCCCTAACTCTGATTCAATAAAACATCATGTTTATTCTTTTTCGCCAGCAAAATCTTTTGAATTGCAGCTTTATAAAGATCAAAAACCTGAAGCTGAGACATTTGACAAGGTCGGCAGAGTTGAGATGGGCTGCAATGTACACGACTGGATGTTGGGCTATATTTATGTAGTTGATACACCTTACTTCGGAAAAACTGATGAAGATGGTAAAATTACGCTAGACGTCCCTGAGGGTCAGTATAAACTTCATATTCGAAACCCAAGAATTAAAGATGATGAATCAACACTCATGCAAGAAGTGCATGTAACGTCAGATCAAAACATAACGTTTAAGCTTGAGAAGAAGCTACTTCCAAGCCTTGAGCTTTATGAAGAATCAGACGAGTTTTCTAGCTACGATTAACGAGAGCTGTATTAATGCAATCATTACGTAACCGTATATTACAAATTATGCTATTGCTCTTGGTGACTGTTGTCGTTGCCACTTTATTGACTGTTAGGTCAGCTAGCCTTAAACATTCAACTGAGCAGGTCTTAGGCTACGCTCACACATCAGCTAAAGTTGTTGAAGATGCAATTTTGAATCAAGTTGGTACGTTAACAACTGCCTTACAAGGTTTAACATCAAATTATGAAGCTAAAAAGACCATTTTTGCGGGCAAGGAAGACCAAGCATCACTCAAGTCAGTTCTTATAAATTACCAACGCAGAGCAGAAGCTGATATCTCTTGGGTTCTTGATGCTGAAGGTCGTTTTGTGACATCAACGTCGGTAGATATGTATGACCAATTCTTCTTAGCCGCGGAAGATTATCAGGAACAAGGAATACGCTTCATTAAGCTAGGTGATAAACATTACCTTATTCAATCAGTTCCAATCAAAAGGACAGAGCGCTCCAGAACAGTGTCTGGTTGGGTCATTATGGGGGTTGAAGCTAGCAAAATCATCAATGCACAGCTTGTTGAACTGACAGATATGCAACTCACTTTATTCTTACCTAAAGATACTGGACTCGAGATTGTAAGCTCGTCGCTTGACGAACAGTTAACACCTCTATTTTCTCAATCGCGATTAGATCTTTCGGACAACTTACATACGCTAACATTGAATGATCAGGAATACGTTTATTTAACTCAGCCACTTGGCTTTCACTACGAAGATCAACTACACCTTGCCTTAGTCACTGAATCCGAAAAAGCCTATGTTTCATATAATGAACAGCTAGCTCAGTTGATTGGTATTGTCTTAGTCGCTGCTATCATGGCTTTAGGTACAGCCTGGATATTCTCTAGAAGAATTACCGCACCATTGACCTCTTTAGTTGAAGTAGCCAACAAAATCAGTGGTGGTAAGTATGTTGATGAAGCTAAGCCTAAAGCTTACATAACAGAAGTTTCTTCACTGTCTGATGCAGTTTGGGAAATGCAAGATAGCATCCAGAAGCGTGAGCAAGAAGTACACAAACTTGCTTATTTTGATGAATTAACCGGCTTACCAAATCGTTTGCAATTTATAGAAAAACTAAAGCAAATGACTCAGGGTTGTGCAGATTTTGACGTCGCCGTTATCATCGTTAATTTAGACAGATTTAAAGATATAAATGATACGCTAGGACACACAACCGGCGATAAACTGTTAATCGCTGTTGCCGAGCGACTCAAGTCATTCTCTGGTAGCAATTCATTTTATGCACGCTTAGGTGGTGATGAATATGCCTTTATCGTTTGCGGTGAAGAGCTGATCCCTGAAGATCTTGCTGAACGTCTTGCTGCACTCTTTAAAGAGCAATTTAATGTCGAAGCATTGGAACTCGATGTGTATGCAAGTATCGGCCTCGCCATTTATCCCAAAGACTCGGACAACATTAGCAACTTAATGCAATGTGCTGATATTGCATTGCATAATTGTAAAGGTGATCACAAACCTTACGCAATATACCAAGACACAATGAACAAACACTCTGTTCAGAGGCTAAACCTGACTTCGGAGCTGCGAGGTTCACTCGCATCAGGGCAACTAGAATTACACTATCAACCTAAGCTTTCCTTACAAAGTAATCAGGTAGAAACCGTAGAATGCTTAATTCGCTGGACTCACCCTGTTCATGGCTTTATTCCACCAGATGAATTTATTCCATTGGCAGAACAAACGGGGGCTATTCGCGATGTCACTCATTTCGCCTTAACAGAAGCATTAAAACAGCAACTTATTTGGCGCTTGAAAGGCTGGAATATAGGTATGGCTGTGAATATTTCTGCTATTGATTTGATCGATATGAAGCTACCTGGGTTTGTAGAAAAATTAATGAAAGAGTACGATACTGATCCATCGAAGCTCACTTTAGAAGTCACAGAAAGCGCTGTGATGACAGACCCTGACAGTGCATTAATGGCGCTTAATAAATTGAATGGTATGGGAATCGCTATTTCAATTGATGACTTTGGTACCGGTTACTCATCGATGGCTCAATTGAAAAAAATGCCAGTCTCTGAATTAAAAATAGATAAAGCGTTTGTGTTGGAACTAGCATCAAGTAGTGACGATCAGGTGATGGTCAAGACACTCGTATCATTGGCTGAAAACCTTAGCTTGCAAACGGTTGCTGAAGGCGTTGAAGATCAAGAAACCTTGGAGTTCTTAACCACGATAGGTTGTACTAAAGCGCAAGGCTTCTATATGAGCCGTCCAATCCCATCAGATAAGTTTGATCAATGGCATCAAGAGTTTATTGATAAAAACCATGTTGAGCAAAGTGCATGATAAGAGCCTTTGTTGCGCTTGCACTTTTTTCTTCATTCTCCCACGCCATTGAAGTTACTGGATTATTGCAAGGTAATTGGGTTGACGGTGATGATTTAACCTCCTATCAAAACCATGGAACTGGTGTTACAAGATACGACGACAATGGCTTTAACATTGGCCAAGCTTTTCTTAATTTTAAGCACGATCTAGGTAAAGAGGTTAGCGTCCAAGCGATTGCTAATTATCATCAAGACGGTGAGCAAAACCTTGGCTTCTCTCAATTCTTACTGACCTATAAACCACTCACATCTAGAAAAACCAAATTCAGGCTGAGGGCTGGGTTCTTTTATCCAGAGCTCTCTTTAGAGAATGTCGATGAAGGTTGGTTATCTCCCTATACCTACACCAACTCAGCTATCAATACCTGGATAGGTGAAGAGCAAAGGACGGTAGGTGTAGAGGCAAGCTTGATAAGTCCTGGGCGAGCACGTGGTAGCGCATGGTCTTGGAAGTTGCACGCATCATTATATAAAGCAAATGACCCTTTTGGTGCTTTATTAGCTTGGCGAGGTTGGGCCTTACATGACAGGCAAAGCCTTAACAACGACCGCGTTAATATAGCGTTTTACCCGACAGTAATTTCACCTGACCTTATTAACGGCCCAGCTTATGTAGAGCCATTTCATGAGCTTGATGGAAACATAGGTATTTACGCTGGACTCCACCTTGACTATTACAACAGCACCAACTTTCGATATTACTTTTATGACAACAGAGCTGATCCAACCAAGCTAAACGACGCAGGTTTATATGCTTGGCATACTATTTTTCACAGCTTTTCGTTCCAACATAAGTTCAGTAAGAATACGCGCCTTATCAGCCAAGCCATGTTCGGTAGTACTTTAATGGGCTTGCGCTTTGTCGCGATTGATTTCCGTTCAAATTTCGTGATGCTAAGCCATAAAATTAAGAAAAGCCGCATAAGTGTCCGTTTAGATAACTTTAATGTTGTCGATACGGGTGATATTTTCCCTGAAGATCTCAATGATAGTGATGGATATGCAGTGACCGCAGCTTGGCGTCATAACTTCAACAAGCACTGGGAAGTTGGCTTCGAATATCATCTAAACAGAAACTCAGCCGAAAACAGAGTGACCGTTGGCGATATTGTGAGAGCTGATCAGCGCCAAACTATGGTTGTAGCTCAATATCGTTGGCGCTAATTTGCTTAATGAGTTTGAGCGTCACCTGCCCCTTTGGGATAGCGAATACCTTCAACTAACTCCTGAATTTCTTGTGGCGCTTCGTCATTAAATTTATAAACAACATAAGCGACAACAAAGTTAATTAGCATACCTATTGCACCGATTCCTTCAGGTGATACGCCAAGCAACCAGTTACCAGGCACATTCGCTACAGGGTTAATAAACTTGAAGTACACAATATAAGCAGCCGTGAAACTAATCCCAGCTAACATACCGGCTACAGCACCTCGACTACTCATCTTCTTATGGAAGATACCCAAAATAATCGCAGGGAAAAAAGACGATGCTGCTAGCCCAAAAGCAAAGGCAACCACCTGCGCAACAAAGCCAGGTGGGTTGATACCTAAATAACCGGCGATCACAATACCCACGCCCGCAGCAAGACGCGCATAAAACAACTCCTGCCGGTCAGTAATATTCGGCATCAAGTTACGTTTCAACAAATCATGAGACACTGAGGTTGAGATAACCAGTAGCAGACCAGCAGACGTCGACAGTGCTGCTGCGACACCACCTGCAGCAACCAATGCAATGACCCAGTTCGGTAAGTCTGCAATCTCAGGGTTAGCTAAAACCATAATGTCGCGATCAACTTTCATCTCGTTACGATCATCGCCTGAATAAAACATCTTCCCGTCGTTGTTTTTATCTTCCCACTCGATTAAGCCCGTTTTCTCCCAATTTTTAATCCAGCTTGGCGCCTTCGCGTAATCGGTGCCTGTTTGCTCACTACCATTAATCGTCTCGATCATATTCACCCGAGCAAAGGAAGCAATTGCAGGAGCAGTAGTGTACAGAATGGCAATAAACAACAACGCCCAACCTGCACTCTTTCTCGCATCTCTAACTTTAGGCACAGTGAAAAAGCGAACTATAACGTGTGGTAAACCTGCCGTGCCTACCATCAGTGCGGCAGTAATACAGAAGACATCAAACATACTCTTATTACCGGAAGTATATTCATTAAACCCTAGCTCCGCAGACAAGCCATCGAGCTTATCCAATAAACTTACCCCTGAACCATCAGCCAAGGTTGCACCGAACCCAGTTTGTGGAAAAACGTGCCCCGTCATAATAATCGAGATAAAGACGGCTGGGACTAAATAAGCGAATATCAACACGCAGTATTGAGCGACTTGCGTGTAGGTTATTCCCTTCATGCCACCTAGCACCGAGTAGAAGAAAACAATCGCCATACCGATGACTACCCCCATGGTGATATCAACCTCAAGAAAACGGCTAAACACCACACCAACACCACGCATTTGTCCTGCCACATAGGTAAAAGACACAAAAATGGCGCATATTACGGCCACGGTTCGGGCTGTTTGAGAGTAATAACGATCACCAATAAAATCTGGCACCGTAAATTTACCGAACTTCCTTAAATAAGGCGCTAAACATAATGCCAACAAGACATAACCACCTGTCCAACCCAGCAGATAAACTGCGCCGTCGTATCCCATAAAAGAGATAAGGCCAGCCATGGAAATAAATGATGCAGCAGACATCCAATCAGCTGCAGTTGCCATGCCATTCGCAATGGGATGCACTCCCCCACCGGCAACATAAAATTCCTGCGTAGACCCAGCTCTAGCCCAAAGTGCAATGCCGATATAGAGTGCAAAAGTAAAGCCCACGACGACAAAAGTCATTGTTTGAATATCCATAATTAGCCTCTACTCCTCATCCACACCAAACGCTTTATCGAGTTCGTTCATTTTCTTCACATAAACAAAAATCAGAGCCACAAAAACATAAATAGCCCCTTGTTGCGCAAACCAAAAGCCAAGTTTGAAACCGAAGAAAGAGAATTGATTTAAGACATCGACCAACAGAATGCCGAATCCGAAAGACACTAAAAACCATACCACCAGCAGTTTGAGCATCAAGCTAATATTTTTGCGCCAATAAGCAGATTTTTGTTGTTCAGATTGAAATGCCATCCCCTTCCCTCTTTTGATTCACCACGATTACAAAATACCAATTGAATAACAGGCGTTAAATTTAGCCCATTGTTACAGTTAACAAGAAAAGTGCAATGATTAGAACGTGATAGAACTAAGGTAAGAAACATACACAGGGAGCTAATGCAGCTCTCTGTGCATTAATTTAGGTATGTTTTAGAAGAAGGTATAAGCCAAAGTGACTGCTGTTTCGGTGTCTAGATTATCTCGGTCATCTGTTACGTCGGTGTTGTGATTAAGGATAAGAGAAACTTTGATAGACAATCGTTCGTTAATCTTAGCGGTTAACGCACTTTCTGATTTCGATTTAGTGTTGGTGGAACCGACTTCCGTACTGACCAATTGAAGAAATGACGCTGTATCAGAAATTTTGTACTGATAGTCCAAAGCCCCCCTGACGATAAAGTTATTCGCTGACTCACCTTCATCAGTTTCGTTCAATGAGTAACCCGGACCAACGCTATAGGCAAACTGACTTTTCTCAGTCTTCCATAATTGTTCATTCCAACCAGCTGCAATTGTTGATTGGAAGTTAAACGCATTGAAACGGTCATCTTCATAAGAAGCAAATATGAAGAGGCGCTGGGTGTCGTTCTCTAATTTGTAATTACCTTGACCAGAAATGAACACACGTTGTGCCGTTGATTCTGTTTCCTCTGTGCCATCTTCCTGCTCTACTTGTTCACTTCTAGAAACTGCTTCAAGAATGTAGTCATTACTCCATTTACGGAGCTCATGATGTGCTTTTAGATCACCTTTCAAAGACGTTGTTTGGGTATTACCCGAGGTCAAGATAGCCCCAAAAGAGCCCGTCATTTCAAAAGGCTTAACTTCTTCGTCCTGTGCATAGACATGGCCACTCAGCGCTGAGATTACCGATAGCGCAATCAGTTTATTTTGCATTATTTAGCTTCCTGTTTGTTTTTTCGCGGAGTATACAGATGCAGGCAGTCATTTTGCAGTCAGAAAGCCAAAAACCGACAATAAAAACACCAAACCCCGCTATTTCAGCTCTTTTAGATACCAAATAGAGCTAATTAAAAGGAATTACTTAGACTTTAGTTGTAGAGCTTCAAGCACAACCAAGTATTGGAGAATCAATTAGAGTAAAACGTATTGAGCATTTGATGCCCTTGCTAACAAACTCTAGTCATAGTGACTGATAACATCTAGCACCAGTAATAATTCAGTAAGTCTATCAAGGATGAGGAGTCTGCATGTAGAAGGTAGAAGAAGATAAGCCGTTTATCTTAAGTAAACGGCTTTGTTTTAGATTGTACCCATGAGCAAAAAACTTAAGTACTCGATGCTTTGTTAATAGACTCAATGGCTGCATCTAATGCACTGTCAAATTCACTGTCCGACTGCTTGGCTGATATCCCTTCTGACAATGCACGAGAGAAGCTGGCTATCATACCCTTGTTTGCTGCGAGCTTAGTATTGGCGACTTCCTGACTATAACCACCAGATAATGCAACAACTTTCACGACGTTAGGGTGCGCAATACATTCTGCATAGAAGTTTGCTTCTTCGGGTAAAGTTAACTTCAACATAACCATTTGGTCGGCACCTAACGTATTAAGCTGTTCAAGCATGGCTTTCTTAAGTAGTGCCTCAGCTTCGGCTTTTGTTGTACTGTTAATATCTACTTCAGGTTCAATAATCGGTACTAAGCCTGCCGCAATAATCTGCTTACCAACAGAAAATTGCTGCTCAACAATAGCGTTAATACCAGCTTCGTTAGCACTTTTTACAACTGAACGCATTTTAGTACCAAAAACACCTTTGGTATTGGCTTGGGCGAGCAATGCATCCAAGTCAGGCATGGGTTTCATTAACTGCACACCATTTTCTTCATCAGCCAAACCTTTATCCACCTTAAGGAAAGGTACAACCTGTTTTTCTTGCCATAAGTAATGAGAGGTCGGTTTACCTTCGATCTCACGATTTAACGTATTCTCGAATAAGATGGCCCCTAAGACACGGCTACCGTCAAATACCTGGCTAGTGATAATGCGTGTACGCATAGCATGCACCATGTCATACATTTCTTCATCACCATTGTATTCGGACTCTTCAACACCATAGAGTTTCAGCGCTTTCGGCGTACTGCCACCACTTTGGTCCAACGCCGCGATAAAACCAGATTGGTTACGAACTTTATCAAGCATCAGTTGTTTGAGTTCGGATGTCATATTCAATTCTCCGTTATGTGCAAAAACGTTTGTGTTTTATTGTAGGACCTGTTGTTCTTCGATGTGCGAACTTTATTCACTCTAAACGCATTTTTGAGCAAAACACTGACTTATAACCCCGTGTTAAGCGCGTTTACGCAGCATTTCAACTGCTGGTAACGTCTTCCCTTCTAAGAATTCCAAAAAGGCACCACCACCAGTCGAGATATACGAAATATCATTCGCGAGATTATATTTATCAACTGCCGCTAATGTATCACCACCACCTGCAATAGAGAAGGCGTCACTCTCAGCAATCGCTAAGCCAAGCTGCTTGGTTCCTTCAGCAAATTGTTCAAATTCAAAGACACCTACAGGGCCATTCCAAACAATCGTACCCGCTTGTTTAATTAGTTTAACCAAAGCTTGTCTTGTCTCAGGGCCAATATCAAAAATCATATCCTGAGAGCCAACAGTATCAACAGGCTTCAATTCAGCTGGTGTTGTTTCAGAAAACTCACTACCAGTAACTACATCGGTGGGAATGGGAATATCACCGTTATTTGCTCTTGCCGCAGCTAATAGACGATTAGCTTCGTCTTTCAGGTCACTTTCAAACAATGACTTACCGACATCATGCCCCTGTGCAGCTATAAAGGTATTGGCGATGCCACCACCAACGATTAATTGATCCACTTTTGATGACAAACTATCCAATACGGTGAGTTTGGTCGAGACTTTAGAGCCTCCCACGATGGCAAGCAATGGCCGTTTGGGGTTATCTAGCGCTTTACCAAGTGCATCTAACTCTCCCGCTAACAAAGGCCCTGCACACGCTTGCGTTGCGTAAAGTCCAACGCCATGTGTTGATGCTTGCGCTCTGTGTGCGGTGCCGAAAGCATCCATCACGTAGACGTCACATAATGCAGCATATTGCTTCGACAACACTTCGTCATCTTTCTTCTCACCTACATTAAAACGCACATTTTCCAGCACAACCACTTCACCAGCTTCGACATCAACACCATCAAGGTAGTTTTTCTCCAATCGAACACTTTGCGTTAACGTCTCTGCAAGATAATCCACAACGGGCTTTAGCGAGAAAGCGTCATCATATTCACCTTCAATAGGCCGCCCCAAATGAGACATCACCATAACTTTAGCGCCTTTTTCTAAGGCTAATTTGATGGTTGGCAGTGATGCTTTAATACGAGCATCAGATGTTACAACGCCGTCTTTCACAGGTACATTGAGATCCTGACGAATTAACACGCGTTTTCCGGTTAAATCTAAATTTTGCATTGTTAAAATAGTCATGAGCTTTCCTTCAAATTAATCTGTTTATTTTACGCCATGCATCACGAGTGCAGTATCCAACATACGATTGGCGAACCCCCACTCGTTGTCACACCACACAAGGGTTTTCACTAGCTGCTTATGGCTTACACGCGTTTGTGTGCCATCGACGATACAAGAGTGTGGGTCGTGATTAAAATCAACAGACACCAAGTGCTCTTCGGTATAACCCAAAATACCTTCCAGTCGCCCATGTTGCGCCTGCTTTATCGCTTTATTCACATCATCGATAGAAACCTGCTCACTGATAGTCACACTCAAATCCATTGCAGTGACATTGACCGTCGGCACTCGCACAGCGATGGCTTCAAACTTACCAGCAAACTTGGGCATAATACGTTCGATACCCCGCGCTAATTTAGTATCAACGGGGATAATAGATTGGCTAGCGGCTCTGGTGAGTCGCAAGTTTGTATTGTAGGCATCTATCACTTGTTGATCGTGCATTGATGAATGAATAGTGGTGATAGTGCCACTTTCTACCCCGAAGGCGTCATCCAACGCTTTAATCACGGGAACAATACAATTTGTCGTACATGACCCACAAGACACAATTCTCTCATTGCCATCAAGCAAGTCATCATTAATACCAAAGATAACGGTCGCATCCATGTCAGACTGACAAGGTTGCGAGAAAAGTACCTTCGCAGCGCCTTGCTTCAGATGCAACTCACCGGACTCTCTCGTGTTGTTGATGCCAGTGCATTCAAGTACGAGATCTATGTCCAGATCCTTCCAAGGCAGTTGCTCTACCTCATCGTAGTGCAACAAGGCAATATCATCACCTGCGACATTAAGGCCTTTATCGTTAAGCTCAACGGAATAAGCAAAACGACCATGCGTTGTATCATATTTAAGGAGGTGAGCTATGCCTTCAGGCTCTGCTAGTTCGTTAATTGCAACGATTTGAATATGTTGGTTACGGCCGGTCTCGTATAACGCACGTAAAATACTGCGCCCTATTCTTCCGAAGCCATTAATGGCAACTCTCAACATGGCATTCTACTCAGCATCGCGCACACTTTATGCCCAATGCCACTCGGTGTGCATGGGACATAGTGCGCGCTCATTATTTTCGCTCGTTTAAGCGATTAAAGATTCCGCAGCTTCAACAACAGCATCTGTTGTGATGCCGAAGAGCTTGAACAGCTCACCTGCAGGCGCAGATTCACCAAAAGTATCCATACCAATTATCTTGCCGCTCAAGCCAACATATTTGTACCAGTAGTCACGAATACCAGCTTCCACAGCTACACGATTAGTAATAGCGCTAGGCAGTACAGATTGCTTGTATCCTTCATCTTGTAAATCAAATACGTCGGTACTTGGCATGGAAACAACACGCACTTTGTTGCCGTTCTCTGTCAAACGTTCAAAAGCTTCAACAGCCAGTTGTACTTCAGACCCTGTTGCAATCAAGATCACGTCAGGTGTTCCTTCGCAATCTTTTAGTACATAGCCGCCACGAGCAACATTCGCTAGCTGTTCAGCATTACGATCTTGTTGCGGTAAACCTTGGCGAGTAAAAATCAAACAGCTTGGTCCTGTCAGGTTCTCTACTGCAGATTTCCAAGCGACAGCAGATTCTACTTGATCACATGGACGCCAGTTTTGCAAGTTAGGCGTTAAACGTAACGCGGCTGTTTGTTCGACAGCTTGGTGAGTTGGACCGTCTTCTCCTAAACCAATAGAGTCATGGGTGTACACAAAGATGCTAGGTTGCTTCATAATCGCAGCCATTCGTACCGCATTACGTGCATATTCCATAAACATAAGGAAAGTCGCGCCGTAAGGGCGGAAGCCGCCATGCAATACCATGCCATTCATGATAGCGGACATGGCAAATTCACGTACCCCGTAATAAACATAGTTACCGCTAGCATCTTCATTAGTCACGCCTTTACTACCAGACCAGATAGTAAGGTTTGATCCGGCTAAATCAGCAGACCCTCCCATCAATTCTGGCAACAACGGGCCGAAAGCTTCAAGTGAGTTTTGTGATGCTTTACGTGTAGCAATGTTTTGTGGATTATTTTGCAAGTCTTGAACAATAGCTTGCGAACGTTCTGCCCAATCTGAAGGCAGCTCGCCAGCAACTCGGCGTTTATATTCTGATGCAAGTTCAGGGTGTTGTTCTGCGTAGGCTGCAAACAGCTGATCCCAACTCTCTTCTAATTCAGCTCCCTGTTGTTTATTGTCCCAACCTGCATAGATATCGTCTGGTACAACAAATGCTGGGTGGGTCCAACCCAGTTTTTCACGGGTTAATGCAATTTCTTCAGCGCCAAGCGGTGCACCGTGACATGATTCAGTTCCTTCTTTATTAGGAGAACCAAAACCGATCGTTGTTCTACAGCAAATCAAAGTTGGCTTACCCGTCTCTGCTTTCGCTTGCTCAACCGCCTTAGCAATCTGCTCTGGATCGTGACCGTCTATGTCTCTAATAACATGCCAGCCATATGATTCAAAGCGCATACCAGTATCATCGGTAAACCAGCCTTCGACTTCACCATCGATAGAGATACCGTTGTCATCCCAAAACGCGACTAGCTTACCTAAGCCTAACGTGCCTGCCAAAGAGCATGCTTCGTGAGAGATACCTTCCATCAAGCAGCCATCACCCATAAAGACGTAAGTGAAGTGATCAACAATTGGAAAGTCTTTTTGGTTAAATTGCGCTGCCAATGACTTTTCTGCCAAAGCCATGCCCACACCATTAGTGATCCCTTGCCCTAGAGGCCCCGTTGTCGTTTCAACACCTGGTGCATAGCCGTACTCTGGGTGCCCTGGTGTTTTCGAGTGCAATTGACGGAAGTTCTTTAATTCTTCAATCGGTAATTCGTAGCCCGTTAAGTGCAGCAACGAATAAAGCAGCATAGAACCATGACCATTGGATAATACAAATCGATCACGATTCGACCAGTCAGGGTTTTGTGGGTTATGGCGCATAAAATCGCCCCATACAACTTGCGCAATATCAGCCATACCCATGGGAGCTCCCGGGTGGCCCGATTTGGCCTGTTGAACTGCGTCCATACTTAATGCACGGATGGCATTGGCGAGTTCTCTACGTGACGGCATAATTTCTCCTGACTGTGGGTCTTTTGCTGCAACACAATTATCTGTGTTTTCTAATTGGCTTATCGCTTGGAATCTTTGATGAGATTATTGACGAATAAAATTGGATGCATATTTTGGCTTAGGCGAGTCTTAACTTCAATGCAAAAAGAACAAATAAGTTTACACTCTCAACAAAAGCCGTTTAGACGTCTAGAAGTAAAGACTGGTATTTATTTATGTTTCGTATAATATAAGCTTCATAGCACTTTACACAGAATAAGTGACCGCCTAATCACCCTTTACCAGAAGGAAAGCCAATGAGTAGAAGTTTATTTACCTCGGAGTCGGTATCAGAAGGACATCCGGACAAAATTGCTGACCAGATATCTGATGCAGTTCTTGATGCAATATTGGAACAAGATCCCAAAGCTCGTGTTGCCTGCGAGTCTTTCGTTAAAACAGGTATGGTCTTAGTCGGCGGTGAAGTCACAACCAGCGCTTGGGTTGATATCGAAGAACTGACAAGAAAAACAATACGTGAAATCGGCTACACCCACTCCGATATGGGTTTTGATGCAGATTCTTGTGCTGTTTTAAATGCGATCGGTAAACAATCACCGGACATTAACCAAGGCGTTGATCGAAGCAGACCTGAAGAACAAGGTGCCGGAGATCAAGGCCTCATGTTCGGCTATGCGTCGAATGAAACTGATGTTTTAATGCCTGCACCTATTACTTATTCGCATCGCTTAGTGGAACGTCAAGCGCAAGTTAGAAAAGACGGTACATTACCTTGGTTAAGACCAGATGCTAAAAGCCAAGTAACCTTTGTTTATGAGAATGGCAAGCCTGTCGGCATCGATGCAGTCGTGCTGTCTACACAGCATAGTGATGACATATCAACGGAGGAGTTACGCCACAGCGTGATGCAGGAAATCATTAAACCTGTTCTACCTGAAAAATGGCTAAGTGAGAGTACACAATACTTCATTAATCCAACAGGTCGTTTTGTTATTGGCGGACCAATGGGCGACTGTGGTTTGACAGGACGTAAGATCATTGTTGATACATACGGTGGCATGGCTCGTCATGGCGGTGGTGCGTTTTCAGGAAAAGACCCCTCTAAAGTTGATCGTTCTGCAGCATACGCTGGCCGCTATGTTGCCAAAAACATTGTTGCAGCCGGTTTAGCTGAGCGTTGTGAAATTCAGATTTCTTACGCTATTGGCGTGGCAGAACCTACATCTATTAATGTAGAGACTTTTGGTACAGGCAAGTTAGACAACAATAAGCTCACTGATTTGGTCAGAGAGCATTTCGACTTAAGACCTTATGGGTTAATCAAAATGCTCGACTTAGAAAAACCAATTTACCAACAGACAGCAGCTTATGGCCACTTTGGAAGAGAAAACTTTCCTTGGGAAGCCACAGACAAAGCAGAGTTGTTAAAACAAGCACTCTAGGGCTTATTTTAATATCTTATAGAAGCCAGCGCCTGCTGGCTTTTTTATCATCCTTTAGACAGTTATAATCATATTCACCGATCTCGATTCGAACCAAACTATGACGATTAAAAAAAGTGCACTTCTTCTATTTACTGCCCTTACTATTTCCTCTTGCAGCACATCGCCAACAGGAAGGAGTCAAATAAAGTTCTTTCCAAAGGATCAGTTAAATGAGATGGGTGTACAAGCTTTTGATCAGTTGAAGAAAGATCAAAAGATTTCCACAAAGCGCATCGACAATAGCTTTGTACAATGTGTTGCTAACCGCATTACAGCACAGGTCCCTAAGACAGATTTTAATGGCCAATGGGAAGTCGTCGTTTTTGATGAACCACAAATCAACGCCTTTGCACTGCCAGGTGGCAAAATTGGTGTTTACAAAGGCTTACTTAACGTCACCGAAAATCAACATCAACTAGCCGCGGTTATTGGACATGAAGTGGGTCATGTTATTGCTGAGCATGGCAATCAACGGATGAGTAGCAATACACTTATTAGTGCAGGCTTACAAGTCACCAACGTCATTTTACAAACAAAGCAAGTAGCTAATAATCAACAACTTATGAGTGCTCTAGGCTTGGGTACTCAAGTAGGCCTTCAGCTACCTTTTGGCAGAGCACATGAATCTGAAGCAGACGAAATAGGTTTAGATTTGATGGCAGAAGCAGGCTTTGATCCCAAAGAATCTGTCAAGCTCTGGCAAAACATGGAAAAAGCGAGCGGCGGTCCCAAACAACCTGAATTGTTATCAACACACCCTCATCCTTCAACAAGAATAGAACAATTGCAGCTTCACATGACCAAAGCCAATGCTATATATAGGCGAAGTGCACAACGTCCGAATTGTTAAGCCTAGGAAGGGAGGCCTCGTGGCCTCCAATAGTTGGCTTATTCTGAATGATCTTCTTTGTGCAAGTGCACATCCATTTGAGGGAAAGGAATAGATATCCCTTCATCGTCAAAACGAAGCTTAACGGCTTCGGTAAAATCAAACATCACTCCCCAATAATCTCCTGATTTAACCCAAGGCCTCACGACAAAATTTACACTGCTGTCACCTAACTCCGAAACCGCTACTTGTGGTGCGGGATCGCTCAAAATACGCTCATCTTCCGACACCATATCTTCCAATAGCTTTTTGGCTTTACGTAAATCATCGTTATAACCGATCCCAAAAACCATATCGACACGCCGTGTATCCTTTGCAGAATAATTCACAATATTGCCGCCATAGATATTGCCATTAGGTACAAGAATTAATTTATTATCTGGCGTCAAAATAGTGGTTGTAAAAATGCTGATGCTCTTCACTGAACCAGATGTCCCACCCGCTTCAACATAATCACCAGACTTAAAAGGGCGGAAGATTAATAGCATAACGCCCGATGCAAAGTTTTGCAGTGAACCTTGCAACGATAGTCCAATGGCTAAACCAGCAGCCGCTAAAATAGCAGCAAACGATGTTGTATTCACACCGAGTCTATCTAACGCAGCTATCACAACAAAAACAGTCAATACAGCACTTACAATTGCTTTCACGAAGTCGATTAGCATCGCATCGTACTTTGATTTAGCCAACAGTTTGCCTAAGCCACTCACGACCAGACCAACCACCATTCGACCAAGGATAAAAATGACCAACGCCATCACGATATTGATCCCCCAAGGGATCACATACAGGTCTATCATTTCTGATATTTTTTCAGGTTCAAACATAGCTATTTCCATTTAATAAATTGATATTGTTTATTTTTATTAGAGACTTATAACTCACAAATTGACGTTTTTTTTATTTTGTGAAGTATAAAAACAACGAATGCTTCACCGAGCAATTGATGAAGTTAATTTAATCATACATAAGCCTAAATTTAATACAACGACTCATCCATAAGTCGCTTTGAAGAGACACTAGACATTAGTTGTAAGCCTTTGACCACGGGGCAGGTAAGAAAAAGACACTGTTAGAAAAAAGTGATAAAAAACGGAGAAAAATCACGCTTTATTCTTGACGTATATCTGATATTTCGCGAAAATCACAAGCCTAAACATTCGGCTATTTATGATGATTAGTCGTCAATTTTTTAAGGACACAAAAATATGTTTTTAGCAGGCTTATTGTTTTTCATTGTTTTCGGTTTACTCATCTTTTCACTAAGCAATGATACAGGCAAAAACTCAAAGTCTTACCGTGGCCTAAATGTTCAGAAATAAGAAAATACTTATAACCTACATTTAATCTCCATTATTTAGTTTTTTCTAAATGCACATTTTCAGGACCCAGCACTATTGCTGGGTTTTTTATTGGTTTGCGTTTTCACTGTACTTATACCAATTAAATCAGCACCCCTTGACGCATTACATTTATTGAATTTAATTGTTAGTCTACAAATAACATATCCAATCACGATCAACTATTTCTATGAAAAACTTTGGACCAGGCTTTTTAGTAGCCGCTGCTTTTATTGGACCAGGCACTATTACAACGGCAAGCCTAGCGGGTTCAGGATACGGTTACACCTTAGTTTGGGCATTATTGTTTTCAGTTTTTGCAACTATTTTATTTCAAGAAATGAGCGCGCGTCTTGGCCTCGTCACTCAATCAGGGTTAGCAGATGCCATGCGACAATATTTTGTCCATCCAGTATCACGCGTATTTGTGTTAGGGCTTGTTATCGGTGCAATCGGCATTGGTAATGCCGCATACGAAGCTGGGAATTTGACCGGCGCTGGACTCGGTATTAGTGCGGTTTTACCTGGAGAGTCTAGTTTGTGGGTGCTTATACTCGGTGCTGTATCCATTCTATTGCTTGGTACAGGAAAATACAGTCTGATTCAAAATACCTTAGTGACACTCGTTATTATGATGAGCATCACTTTTATCACAACAATGGTGATTAGCCAGCCAGATATATCTCACTTATTCAGAGGCGCATTCTTACTTGAATTACCGACTGGTTCTGAGCTTATCGTTATAGCGCTAATAGGTACCACCATCGTACCTTACAATCTCTTCTTGCACTCCTCACTCGTATCTCAGCAATATCAAGAACTCGGATCAGCGCAAGCAGAGGGTAATACAGCCCTTGAGAAAGCGCTGAAACAAACACGATGGGATACAGGATTGTCAATCGGGCTTGGCGGTTTAATAACATTAGCCATTATCTCAACATCTGCTGTCGCATTTTTTAATCAGCCACAAAGTTTCAACGCCACGACAATGGCAACACAACTGGAACCTCTTCTCGGCCAATATGCTAGCTTATTTTTCGCCGTTGGCTTATTTGCTGCTGGGCTTACTAGTTCCATTACCGCACCGCTTGCAACAGCTTACGCCGTTAGTGGTGTCTTGGGTTGGAAGCTTGATATCAGTACACCTAAATTTAAATTCGTGTGGCTCACAATTATTCTGATAGGCATGAGTAGTGCCGTTTTAGGATTTAAACCGCTTGCTTTAATCTTATTCGCACAAGCCACTAACGGCCTGTTATTACCTGTTATTGCTCTGTTCTTGTTATTTACGATGAACAATAAAGCAATCCTTGGAGACTATACCAATGGATGGCTTGCTAACACACTTGGCGGTATAGTCGTTGCTCTGGTGAGTGCTTTGGGCTTGTTTAAGTTGTACTCGCTGTTTTAAAATATCGCTTTTAATTCGTTTGGCGATAAAGAGCTAAACTCATCGTATCAATCAAGGTAAGTCATGATTGCCCATTTTATCGGCGCAGTGTCGTTTTTACTGTATTTTATTAATACACTGTTCTGGGTTGTTCCCATTCTTATTTTGTCACTACTCAAATTCCTCATTCCTTTATCATTTTGGCAAACTTGGACGTCCTATTTACTAGACGGCTGCGCCACCATGTGGGTGATTTGCAACAACGTTAATCAAGATATCACTGCATCGACAGATTGGCAGGTCACTGGATTTGATGGTTTGTCAGAAAGGGAGTGGTACTTAGTTATTGCTAATCACCAATCTTGGGTGGATATATTGGTATTGCAAAGAGTTTTTAATCGGCAAATCCCCTTTTTAAAGTTCTTTTTAAAAAAGGAGCTGATATGGGTGCCCGTCTTAGGGCTAGCTTGGTGGGCTTTAGATTTTCCTTTTATGCGTCGATATAGCAAAGCATTTATTGAGAAAAACCCACACCTCAAAGGGAAGGATTTAGAAACAACGAAAAAGGCTTGTGAAAAGTTCCAATACAAACCTGTTAGTGTCATGAATTTTGTTGAAGGAACAAGATTCACACAAGAAAAACACAAAAAACAGAACAGCCGCTTTACCCACTTGCTTGAACCCAGAGCAGGAGGTATTGCTTTTGTGTTAAGTGCTATGGGTAGTCAATTAGGCAAACTCGTTGATGTAACCATCTATTATCCCAATGGTACACCGACATTTTGGGACTTTGTCAGCGGTCAGGTTGGTCGTATTAACGTTACAATAGACGTAACCAGCACTGAAGACTTATTGAATTTAGACTATTTCGAAAACCCTGAGCAACGAACACAGTTTCAAAGTTGGTTGACAGAAAGGTGGCAAGAAAAGGACATTATTATTAAGCAGTATGACTAATGCAGCATCAACGTTAATTAGCTACGTTAAATTTCCTCTACATCTCTTATTACAGTCGCTCAACGTGTTCTTTTGGGGCGTACTTATTATCGGGCTAGGGCTTTTAAAGTTCGTTGTCCGCATTCAACCTGCCATCGGCACAATGAATATACTAGCCGGAAAGATGGAGAAAGCATTTGGCCTTTGCAGTATTAAACTCATCAAGTTGTTCAATAATATTCATTGGGATATAGAGATAGATGACAGCATTAATAAAGAACACTGGTATTTACTGATTGCCAATCATATATGCTGGTTAGACATCGTACTTATTATGAGCTTATCGGTTGGCCGCTTCCCTCCTCCTAAATTTTTCCTTAAAAAAGAACTCATTTGGATTCCGTTCATAGGGTTAGGTGCTTGGGCCTTGGATATGCCTTTTATGCAACGCTACTCAAAACAGTTTTTGCAAAAAAAACCACAACTGAAAGGTAAGGATATTGAAGCAACTCGTGAGTCATGTCGTAAATTCAAGCAAACGCCAACTACGGTAGTTAATTTTGTTGAAGGGTCTCGTTGCACTCCAGCCAAACAGCAACAGAAAAACAGCCCATTCAAGCACTTACTCCCAGCAAAAGCTGGGGGAATATCTTTTACGTTAGGGGCTATGGGTGAGCAATTCACACACTTACTCGATGCCACCATCGCTTATCCGCAAAATACTCATAGTGTTATGGTCGATCTATTAAAGGGGGACTTGACTCAGGTTGTTATTAAAGTTCAAGCAAAAGAGATCTCTCCAAGCTTAATCGGCAATTACGCAGACGATGAAAAATATCGTCAACAATTCCAAGCTTGGCTAAACAATATCTGGCAAGAAAAAGATATTGTTTTGGAAGAAATACAAAACGTGGCAAAGTAGCACTCATTGGACTCAAGACGTTATCAGATAGGATCATGAAAGAATGGCTGAATCTTCAACTGCCTACTTGGCAGACAACCTTATTAAGCTAGTGCAGAAATTTGGCTTCACACTGAGCAGTGAACAATCACTTTATCAGCTATTGGCGCTTTCATCTCTTTTCGTGATAGCACTTGTTGGCTTCTACATCAGTCGTTATATATTGCACAAAATCGTGCTGAGCTTTATCGCTAAAAGTAAAACACTGTGGGACGACAGGCTAGTTGAGTATGGTTTCTTCAATCGAGCAGCGCATTTAGCCCCATCCCTAACGTTATATCTGCTTTCTCCAGGACTATTTGATACCTCATTAATCACCTATGTTGTCCTGAAGAAGTTCTCGCTTATTTACTTAATGACAAGTGTCTTGTTCGCTGCCCTTAGTGTATTGAATAGCGGTGAGGCAATCTATAATGAGTCAGCGCTTGCCAAGAGGGCTCCTATTCGTGGGTTTGTTCAAGTAGCTAAGTTAGTACTTACACTCATTTATATCATCCTAGGTATTGCTGAATTACTCGACAAGTCACCGCTCATCCTTATTTCAGGGTTAGGGGCTGTCACAGCCATTATCTTATTGTTGTTTAGAGACGCGATTCTAGGTTTTGTTGCCGGTATTCAAATCGCAGCCAATCGTATGGTTAACAATGGTGACTGGATAGAGATGCCTAAATACCATGCTGACGGAGATGTACTAGCTGTGGGGTTGACCACTGTTAAAGTCCAAAATTGGGATAAGAGTATTTCAACCATCCCGACCCATGCTTTGATCTCTGAACCTGTAAAGAATTGGCGGGGTATGCAAGAATCAGATGGACGGCGTATCAAGCGTTCTCTGCATATTGATATTCAATCGACTAAGTTTTGCAACCAATCACTGCTCGACCATGTACAGAATTTACATATATTAAAGCCCTATCTTGAAAAGAAAAATGATGAGTTACTACAAGATCGCAAGAAAAGAGAACTAAGCGATGACGATATTATTAACGCGCGTAAACTCACAAATTTAGGGACTTTTAGAGCCTATATGCAAGCATATATTGATACACACCCTCTGGTAAATCATTCGATGACTTGCATGGTTAGGCAACTACCGGCTTCTGAGTTGGGTATCCCCCTAGAGGTATATTGCTTTAGCAAAATAAAAAATTGGGTGGAATACGAAGCCATACAAGCTGATATATTTGATCACTTTTTTGCGATGCTCCCCTTATTCGAATTACGCGCTTATCAACGAGTAGGTGATAAACATGCGAATTGAGCTCCAATAACAAACATAAGGATCAAACTGAGATATCGATTAAGAAATCTTTATACAGTTTAAGTACATGATCAGGTAACTCAAGTTGAGGATAGTGCCCAGCATTAATCGCATGAGCGTCTGCATTTGCGATGAGCTCTTTGTACCTATCTAGCATGTGCTGACCTGAAATAGGATCGTGAATCCCATTAATAAAGCGTAAAGGGACTTTTGTCTGCTGCATCGCCTCAAGCCAACTATCTCTGTGTACTCTGCGTTCATCAAGATATCCGAGCATCTTCTGCAAAACACGTCGCCCGTTATTTTCGTTCAGCAATTGCCACAATATATCAATTTCATCTGTTTTAGGTGGCGTCTCGGGGCCAAAAATACGCTTGAAGCTTTTATGCAGTGTTGCTTTAGTCATCAATCGACTGAATAAAGGGCCTAAAGGACCTTTAAGCAGTTTCTGAGTTAATAGAGGCCTATGACTCTCTGGGAAGAGGCCTCCATTTAAGAAACATAAGCTGGACACTTGGAAGCTCAAATGCCCTGTATGATGCCTCTTTAGAAGCTCTTGGGCGACAGAATTACCATAATCATGAGCAAGAATATGACAGGTTTTAATACCCTCTTTTTGCAACAAAGATTCGATGATATCTGCTTGCTCTAGAAGTGAGTATCTATGAGGGTATGGTTTGTCAGATAAACCATATCCCAACAGATCAAGCGCGATGACCTGATGAGACTTTTTCAAGCTAGGCCAGAGGTGATGCCAATCCCAAGCAGCACTCGGGAAGCCATGAATGAATAAAATAACTTGTCCTTTACCTGCTCGCCAATGTGCGACTTTATGCCCTTTAACGAGTGTATAAACCGCACTCTCTTTATACATGCTCAATGTATTCAGGACATGGTTTTTGTTATTCATTGCGAATACTCTTCACAGCAACTGTTTTCAATATCCTATAGGCTAAGAGAACCGAATACCATTGCGAAGTTATACCAACCCACACAGGCAAAACAAACACAACTTATCAAATGAAGTGGATAAAAGTAGATAAAGAGCAGGTGCGTCACGACAAATAAAAAAAGGCCAAGCATGACAGGTGCTTGGCCCAAAGGACCTCAAGGGAATCGAGGATTTTTAAGCTGCGACTTCTTGTACTGTAGGCACTGATTGGCGAATAAGGTAATCGAAAGCACCTAATGACGCTGTAGCACCATCACCCATTGCAATAATGATTTGCTTGTATGCGGATGTTGTCACATCACCAGCTGCAAATACGCCTGGCACTGATGTTTCGCCTTTATTGTTGACGATAATCTCGCCACGCTCTGTTGTATCAATATCGCCTTTCAACCACTCAGAATTGGGTACTAGGCCGATTTGTACAAAAATTCCTTCGAGTTCAATCGTTTGTGATTTATCCGTTGATCTGTCGGTGTAAACTAAGCCATTGACACGATTACCATCTCCGGTAACTTCTGTTGTTAGCGCATTCAAGATAATCGTGATATTGCCCATAGAACTGGCTTTATCTTGAAGCACCTGATCAGCTCGAAGTTTTGAGTCAAACTCAAGCACAGTGACATGTTCAACAATATTAGCGAGGTCGATGGCTGCTTCGATACCTGAGTTACCGCCACCAATAACAGCAACGCGTTTACCTTTGAATAACGGACCATCACAATGTGGGCAGTAAGCAACGCCTTTACCGCGATACTCCTGCTCACCAGGGACATTCATTTCTCTCCATCTGGCACCTGTTGCTACGATGACAGACTTACTAGACAATTTGGCACCATTGTCTAATTCAATTTCAATAACGTCCCCTAAAGCAGTTGTAACTTTGTTAAGCTTCACGGCTTTATTGTCGTCCATGATATCTACGTCATAATCACGCACGTGTTCTTCTAAGCCTGCAACCAATTTAGGGCCTTCGGTTTTCTTCACCGATATAAAGTTCTCAATACCGACAGTTTCGGCTACTTGTCCGCCAAACTTATCCGCAACAATACCTGTACGAATACCTTTTCTTGCCGAATAAATCGCTGCAGAGGCTCCTGCTGGCCCACCGCCAACAATTAACATATCAAACGGTGCTTTTTCATTAAGCTGTTCAGCTTGTTTTTCGCCGGCATTTGGATCGATCTTCTTTAAAATTTGATCAATAGTGACTGCACCTTGGCTAAAGAGTTCACCATTAAGATAAACACTGGGCACAGCCATAATATTTCTTTCGTTCACCTCTTCTTGGAATAAACTTCCGTCGATCATGGTGTTTGTAATTCTGGGGTTAATTGCAGACATCATATTTAATGCTTGGACCACACCTGGGCATGTTTGGCAGCTTAAGGAAACAAAAGTTTCGAACGCCAAATCAATATTTAAATTAGCGATATAGTCAACCTGCTCTTCGGACAATTTAATGGGATGCCCACCACTGTGTAAAAGTGCCAATACCAATGAGGTAAATTCATGACCTAACGGCACACCAGCAAACGTTATTTTGCTAGCAGTCTTGGTCGATACGACTTGCATTGAAGGCGCTCTAACCGATGTATCTTGTTGCTCAACGATAGAAACCAAAGGTGACAATTGAGCAATTTCATCTGCAAGGGTTTTAATCTCTTGTGATTTCTTCGTTTGAAGTGTTTCATCCAAGGCAAGATGTAACTCTACTTCTGACGTTAAATTTTCTAGATAAGCCTTTAATTGGGCGCTTAATTTTGGATCTAACATAGTCCACCTCGACTGAATTTAGTTTAAAAAGAGTAGAGGTGCTCCTTATTTGGAGCACCACAATGGAAAACCTATACCTTAGATTTTTCCAACAAGGTCAAGAGAAGGTGCAAGGGTTTCTTCACCTGGCTGCCATGCTGCAGGGCAAACTTCACCGTCGTGTCCAGCAACATATTGAGCAGCTTGGACTTTACGCACTAATTCAGAAGCTGAACGGCCAATTCCTAGGTCATGAATTTCAGCAACCTTTATCTCGCCTTCAGGGTTAACAACAAATGTACCGCGAAGTGCTAAACCATCTTCTTCAATCATCACACCGAAATTACGTGTGATACGGCCAGTTGGGTCGCCGATCATTGGGAAAGTGATTTTTCCAATCGTGTCAGACGTGTCATGCCATGCTTTATGAGTGAAATGCGTGTCAGTAGATACTGAATAAACTTCAACACCCATCTCTTGTAGTTGGGCATAGTAATCCGCTAAATCACCTAATTCTGTAGGACATACGAAAGTGAAATCAGCTGGGTAAAACATGAAGATAGCCCACTTACCTGAAACGTCTTTTTCACTCACTTCAATGAACTCACCATTGTGGAAAGCTGTCGCGTTAAACGGTTGGATTTTCGTATTAATAATTGACTGAGTCATAATAATTCCTAAAAGTTAAGTTATATAAGATGTTGTCTTGGGAATTATAATAGGTGTTCAGTAATAACTATTAAAATAGTAGTTTTAGATGGTGTTAATCAGTTTTTATGATTCAGAAAATACCGCCAATATTACTGAGTACTTATTGGCCGACCACAGAGGTGAAACTGGAGTTAGAAAACCCCAGTTTAGATATAAAGAGCCTAGAGTGTATTGATTTTTACTCCATAGGTTTTGTTCCAAATAAAGGCTTTTTGATTGCGACGCGCACTGGTAAGCCTATAAACATAAACCCAAAGTACGCTGCAAAGAGCAACACGCCCTAGTCTATAATAACGGTGGTTTCTACTTCCAACATAATGGAAGGTAGATACAATCCTTTAACTTCAACCCAAGTAGAAGACGGGTATTTATCCTTATTGTAATATTCTAGACGCACTCCCTGAGCATCAGCCATTGCTCGCATATCTGTTGTAAAAATAGTTTCCTTAACGATATTGTCCGACGTCACTCCGTAGTCAGTTAGTATTCTATTTAAGTAGGTATAGACAGAATGGATTTGCTCTTCCATTGTTTCCCCCTGCCCTGTTATACCTGAAATATGCAGTGTATTACCTACTTTAACAACTTGCGTATAACCGTATTCAGCTTCCCATTCACCATAATATTTGCGCTCGATCGTTTGTTTTTGTTGATACGACTGTGATCTATCAGGCGAGTCACTAACACTCAATACACAACCTGACAAAGACAGGGAGCAAACGATACCAACACAAAACAGTTTAAAATTAGGCATAGAATTCCTTAAGTCATTAAAAACATTTCTCTCATTCTAGGACTTGTTGGCCTTTGCTGTATAGATTTGTTTTAAGTAAAGGCTTTTTGATTGCGGTGCACAGTGCCTATAGTATGACTTACATATCAAACTCTTTTAATTTCCTCGTCAGAGTGTTGCGTCCCCAACCAAGTAGCTTGGCTGCATCTTGCTTACGGCCTCGGGTATATTGTAAAGCTCTATCCAACATAATTTTTTCGAACTCGGGTGTTGCGTCACTCAAGATATTATTTTTCCCGCTACGTAGCTGCTGATCTGCCCATTCAGCTAGTAGTGTTTGCCAATCACCTGTCGCCTTAACTTGGACGTCAAAGCTTGTAGGTTCATGTAATTCAGGAGGTAAGTCTTGTGTGAGTACTTCTTTACCACTGGCCATAACCGTTAGCCAACGGCATAAGTTTTCCAATTGGCGAACATTGCCTGGCCATTCAAGCTGATTCAGCACTTTTTGCGTACTTTTGTTAATTGACTTAGGCTCTACCTCAAGCTCCAACGCTGCTTTGGACATGAAGTGTTGTGTTAATAGTGGTATGTCTTCTCGACGTTCACTCAAGCTCGGCATATGTATACGGATAACATTTAAGCGATGAAATAAGTCTTCCCTAAATTTACCTTCAGACACTCTTTGTTCAAGGTTTTGATGGGTTGCTGCAATAATCCTCACATCAACCGAAACCGACTGATGCCCACCTACACGGTAAAACTGACCATCGGACAAAACACGCAATAATCGTGTTTGCACATCAAGCGGCATATCGCCTATCTCATCTAAAAACAGCGTTCCCCCATGTGCTTGTTCAAATCGCCCTTGTCGCATGGTATTTGCACCAGTGAACGCACCTTTCTCATGCCCAAATAATTCGGATTCAATCAAATCAGCCGGAATAGCCGCCATATTCAGTGCAACAAAGTTTTTGGCATGGCGAGGGCTGTGCACATGTAAGGCTCTTGCAACCAATTCTTTACCCGTACCTGACTGGCCATTGATTAAAACGCTAATACTCGAACGTGACAGCCGGCCGATAGCCCGAAACACCTCCTGCATCGCAGGCGCTTCTCCGATAATCTCAGTGCTCTTTTCTTCAGATGCTTTCTCTAGCTTTTTACTATTTTCTTGCGCATGAGCCAAGGCACGCTGCACCAAACTGACTGCGTCATCAATATCAAAAGGTTTAGGTAGGTATTCGAACGCACCACTTTTATAAGCAGTCACTGCACTATCTAAGTCAGAGTGAGCTGTCATGATGATAATCGGAATATCCGGAAAATCTTGATGGATTTGTTGCATCAGTTCGTTACCATCCATTTGTGGCATACGAACATCAGACACAATGGCTTGAGGCGGTTGCTCTGCATGCAATTGCATCAACATGTCTTCTGGGTTCTCGAAGCTAAAGCACTCTATATTCGCTGCTTTTAATGCCTTCTGCAAAACCCAGCGTATCGAACTATCATCATCTACTATCCATACAGGTGCTGAATTCATACAGTCGGTTCCTTTCTATCAATAGGTAAATAGATACTAAATTCAGTGTGGCCAGGCCAACTGTCCAGTTCAATTTTTCCCTTATGGTGCTCAATTAAACGTTGCGCAATCGACAACCCTAACCCCGTCCCATCGTTCTTACTTGTGACCATAGGGTAGAAAAGGGTATCTCTTATTTCTTCGGCAATTCCAGGGCCGTCATCTGTAATTTTAATGACAGCCACCAGTGGAAACTGAGTTCCATGTATGGTCACTCGTCTTTTTACGCGTGTCTTAAATGTAATATTGCCTTTCCAGCTCACAGCTTGAGCAGCGTTGTGCGTGATATTGAGCACGGTTTGTTGGATTTTATTTTCATCCAGCCATAAATTCGGAATACTCGGATCATAATCTCGCTCAATAGTGAGTGTTTTTTTACTTTCCAAGTGAATAACGGTACGCACTTTTTCTAGAATTTGATGCACGTTGTGCCAAGCAAATTGAGGAGGGGTATTTGGTCCAAGTAGGCGGTCAACTAGTCCCCTTAACCTATCAGATTGCTCTATGATCATTTGAGTGAATTCCTGAAGTTCACTCTGATCCAGCTCTTTTTCAAGAAGCTGTGCAGCGCCACGAATACCACCTAGAGGATTTTTTATCTCATGTGCCAATCCACGCACTAAGTGGCGTGCAGCTTGTTGCTGAGCCCATTGCTGGGTTTCCTCAGAAATTCGCTTTTGGTTTTCAATAGGTCGAATTTCCAGCAATACGTGTTGCTCGTTTTCAATCATTAAGCTAGAAGCAACCACATCGACAAGTACATGCTTGCCGTCGGCAAACAACATTCTAACCTCACTCGCAGAGAACCCATCTTTCGTTTCCAACAAATACAGTAAGCGATGTCTTTCAGCATCAGCATTTGTCCAATGCTTATCAAAAGCTTCATTTTTTAGCCGATTGATACTTTGTTCAAAAATATTTTCGGCTGCTTGATTGGCATATTGAATACGTAAATGCGCATCCAATACGACAATACCCATTGAAATATGACTAAAAATATTTTCAAAAAACACAGTTTGCAACGCCGTCCACTCATAGTAAGCACCATAATGGTGCAAATGCACTAAAACGACAAACGCTTCTTCAATAAACTAACGAGTAAGTTTCAGTTAGGCCGAATAAAAACGGATGCTCGGTGCATAAACACTTCGATACTATCGCTAGATGCAAGGACCTTGCCCGAACCGCTTAAATAATTGACTTGTAGGTGGTGAGCGCCGCGATCAACGTTCTGCAGAGTAAAAGAGGGTTGTGTATTAGAAGCCACCTTTTTTCCATCCATCAATAGATGAAACATGCCATTGGCACGAGGAGTAATCGCTGCAGCAACTCTCATTGTGCCAGTATTGTTGCGCACAGTGGCTTGATCAACAGGTTGTTTGAAGGTGAGCTTATAGTTAACCGCTGGCCTAGTAGCTGCTGGCACTCTCGCCTTAGCCTTAACAGGGGGTAAGCTAGCACGATTGAGTTTACGAAGCTCAACAGGCTTGGCATTGCCTGAAGGCTTGTCCGAATAAATAACCCGACCATCCTCAGTAACAATCTTATAAATCGTTTGTGCAGATACAGCGCTAGCAAAGAGTAATAGTAAAACACTCAAACGCATGTCAGCATTACCTCCTTATTAGGGTCTGTATTTTTCCGAATAAATTCGGTTCAGCAGTGAAATACCCTTCACAAAAGGCTGCACCATAATGATGCATTGAACGCCACAAATACATTTTGTGGTAACGATTTTAGCTACGACAAATACACTTGCTGCACAGCTCCGAATAGACCAATTGATACTGATTCAGCTGTACATACAGTGTAGCCTGTTTTCATAACAATAAAAAAGCCCGCTATATTAGCGGGCTTTATACACAAGTATTGATTTTAAGCAGCTAAACTAGCCAGCTCATCAATATGATTAAAGGCTGTAGTACATATCAAACTCAACTGGGTGAGTTGTCATGTTCAGGTGTTGTACCTCTTCGCGCTTAAGCTCTAGGTATGCATCAATCATGTCATCAGTCATAACACCACCGGCTTTCAAGAAATCACGGTCGTCATCAAGTGCATCAAGTGCTTGTTCAAAAGAGCTCGCTACCGTTGGTATTTCCGCAGCTTCTTCTGGTGGCAAGTCGTATAAATCTTTATCCATAGAATCACCAGGATGAATCTTGTTCTGAATGCCGTCAAGGCCAGCCATAAGCATGGCAGAGAACGCGAGATACGGGTTAGCTGTTGGATCAGGGAAGCGAACTTCGATGCGACGTGCTTTTTCGCTGTTAACAAACGGAATACGAATAGACGCAGAGCGGTTACGAGCAGAGTAAGCTAACATAACCGGCGCTTCGAATCCAGGTACCAAGCGCTTGTAAGAGTTAGTTGATGCATTCGCAAACGCATTGATAGCACGTGCGTGCTTAATGATACCACCGATGTAATACAGCGCTTCATCAGAAAGTCCTGCATACTTATCACCAGCAAAGATATTCACACCACCTTTACTGATTGACTGGTGACAGTGCATACCTGAACCATTATCGCCAACAAGAGGCTTAGGCATAAAAGTTGCCGACATACCATAAGCGTGAGCAACATTGTGCACAACATACTTATACACTTGAATTTCATCAGCTTTTGTAACCATCGAATTAAATTCGGTCGCAATTTCGTTCTGACCAGCCGTTGCAACTTCGTGGTGATGTGCTTCAATGGTTAAGCCCATTTCTTCCATCACCATACACATAGCCGCTCGAATATCATGGCTTGAATCGACCGGTGGTACAGGGAAATATCCCCCCTTAACACCTGGGCGATGTCCCATGTTACCTTCTTCGTATTCTGTACCAGAATTCCACTTCGCTTCAGTAGAATTAATCGCGTAGAAAGAACCTGCCATATCGGTATGAAAACGTACGTCGTCAAACATAAAGAACTCTGGCTCTGGACCAAAGTATGCTTCATCACCAATACCAGTTGATCTCAAGTATTCTTCGGCTCGACGAGCAACAGAACGAGGATCACGCTCATAACCTTGCATAGTAGTGGGTTCTAGAATGTCACAACGGACATTAACTTGTGTTTCTTCTGCAAATGGGTCTAGTACAACTGATGTAGGATCAGGCATTAGAATCATGTCAGATTCATTAATACCTTTCCATCCGGCGATAGAAGAGCCGTCAAACATCTTACCTTCTTCGAAAAAATCTTCGTCTACTGCATGAGCAGGAATCGATACGTGTTGTTCCTTACCTTTAGTATCTGTGAAACGTAAGTCGACAAACTTCGCTTCGCTTTCTTGAATCAGGTCTAAGGCCTTCTCTACTGCCATAATGTCCTCCAGTAAACGGAATAAAAAAAGAAAAAGTTAGCTCACTAGGGACTGTTGATCTTTGCTGTATACTTTTGCTACGAATGGATTCACCTAAACACTTTTTGTGCTGCATTACAGGTTTCTGACTTAGGCCAACTATGCCTCCAAACCTGCGCCTTGCTCAAAACGCACTTAGATCGAACAAAATTCATACATCAAAGATCAACAGACCCTATAATATCTGCAATCAAAAGCTAATATCATGCCAAGCAGGAACAAATTGTTAACGCCCTGTTTTACCTAAGATAAAGCGAATATTGCAGCTTCGTAAGCCACTCCTAAAGCACCAATATTGTGCATCAGACACCATATTGGTGCATGCGCTAAAAACTAGCACTCACTTTAGTCAGCTTTGGTGCTCACGTAAAGGGGCGTCTTAGTCACAAAAGGTGCTTTCTTTAAACAATTAATCTAAATGAGATGCTTTGAGCCATCGCTTATTGCTCATTAACCCTGTAGAATTCGCCGCCAGTTTTGTACACATTAGAGCGTGCTAACCTTTGTTGTATAGGTTTTGTTCTAAATACAGGTATTTTTGACTGAGGTATGGGCTGTTGGACTGAGTGAACTCGACCCGGGTTTCTGACTCCCACATCTATGTAGCCGTAAGTCAATAGCTCTCAGCAGAGCAGCATGCCTTTATAATGAATCAGAAACACTGCATTTTTTCATTGCAAAAGTATACAACAAAGGTCAACACGCTCTAGCCAGACTTGTTGAGAGATAGACATGACAACACCAACTGCCTCATTAGATAATTTGAGGAATATTGCCATTATTGCCCACGTTGACCACGGAAAAACGACTTTGGTTGACAAGCTTTTACAACAATCTGGCACATTAGAGAGTCGCGGCGAAGCTGAAGAACGCGTGATGGACTCTAACGACATAGAGAAAGAGCGTGGTATTACCATACTTGCTAAGAATACAGCGATTAAATGGAATGACTACCGCATTAACATTGTGGACACCCCTGGACACGCCGACTTCGGTGGTGAAGTAGAGCGCGTGCTTTCGATGGTCGACTCTGTGTTATTACTTGTTGATGCACAAGAAGGTCCTATGCCGCAAACGCGTTTTGTGACACAAAAAGCATTTGCCCAAGGCTTAAAGCCAATAGTGGTTATCAATAAAATCGACAAACCGAGTGCACGACCTGATTGGGTTATTGATCAGGTATTTGATCTTTTTGATAACCTTGGTGCAAGTGATGAACAGTTGGACTTCCAAGTGGTCTATGCTTCTGCTATTAACGGTTGGGCTTCTCTGGATTCAGATGCGCCAGGCGAAGACATGGAGCCATTGTTCAAAACAATTGTTGAGCAAGTAGAACCACCAGCAACAGATGTTGATGGTCCTCTACAAATGCAAATTTCACAACTTGACTACAACTCTTATGTTGGTGTTATCGGTGTTGGCCGTATGACACGTGGAACAATTAAGATTAATCAACAAGTTGCCGTTATCGATAAAGATGGTAAAAAACGCAATGGTAAAGTCGGCCAAGTATTAGGGTATTTAGGGCTTGAGCGCCACGAGACAGGTTCTGCTAGCGCAGGCGACATTATCGCAGTGACAGGCCTTGGTGAGCTTAAGATATCCGATACCATTTGTGACGTAAACAATGTTGAAGCCTTACCGGCATTGAGCGTTGACGAACCAACAGTCACCATGACTTTCCAAGTCAATACCTCTCCATTCGCAGGTAAAGAAGGTAAGTTCGTTACGTCACGTAATATCCTTGAGCGGTTACACGATGAACTTGTACACAACGTCGCATTACGCGTTGAAGAAACTGCAGATCCAGATAAATTCCGCGTATCTGGTCGTGGTGAGCTACACCTTGGTATTTTGATTGAGAACATGCGTCGTGAAGGTTATGAGTTAGCAGTTTCACGTCCAGAAGTTATCATCAAAGAAGTTGACGGTGAAATACAAGAACCTTTTGAAAATCTAACGGTTGATGTTGAAGAAGAGCATCAAGGTTCCATTATGGAACAGTTAGGCATTCGTAAAGCCGAACTCACTGATATGTCTCCTGACGGCAAAGGCCGTATTCGCATGGACTTTGAAATTCCAAGCCGTGGCTTAATTGGTTTCCAAACAGAATTCATGACATTAACGTCAGGCTCTGGTTTGCTATACCATAGTTTTGATCACTACGGCCCACACAAAGGTGGCCAAATTGGTCAACGTAAGAACGGTGTATTAATAGCCAATGCAACAGGTAAAGCACTCACGAATGCTTTGTTTAATCTACAAGAACGTGGCCGCTTATTTATCGGGCATGGTGTGGAAGTATATGAAGGCATGGTGATAGGAATCCACAGTCGCGATAACGACCTAACCGTTAACGCACTGAAAGGCAAACAGCTAACTAACGTTCGTGCCTCAGGTACTGATGAAGCACAAACACTCGTGCCACCAGTTAAGATGTCTCTGGAACAAGCACTTGAGTTCATTGACAATGATGAGCTAGTTGAAGTAACACCTGAAAGTATCCGTATTCGCAAGAAATTACTAACAGAAAATGATCGTAAGCGCGCAGGTAGAGAAAAAGCGAAAAGCTAAGCGCCCTAACGCAATATCAGTAAATAAAATCAAAGCCAGTTTTCTACTGGCTTTTTTATTATCTAAAATAAAGTAACGTTCATAGTCATGGTCATATACCAATCCATAGTGTTCAGCTCTCACTAAAGATTGTTATTACGCATGGTTTATTCAGAGTTCAGGTTACCTAACCTCAAGTTTGTATAAGAGAATCGATAAAATCTCTTTAAATCAATGCATTGAAGAAACCCCACTCGCTTAAAGACTTTATGATGTCCTATCATTTAAGCCAATGTGACTATTTTAGGGGTTATCAAGGCAAGGTTGCGCCACGAGAGCCATTCTCTAGCCAGCAAGCTTAACGCAGAGAAGCCTTAAAATAGGTGCATTGGATGGTTCGGCTTATACAAACCTGAGGTTACCTAGTAAACCAAACTCGACGAATTAACTTATCTTCAACTTGATAAATCGCCGTCGCTCTTATACGTCTGCCTTCACCGAATTGGCAGAACTCTTGATCAATCACAAAGTCACCTTCGACAATACGCGACAATGCCCGGCAATTCGGTTTAATCTCTTCGAATAAACGTCCATAAGTCGATATCAAGTTCGCTTTGCCTGTAGCGTTAGGCTTAGCCTCAGGTAAATTAAATAATTCAATGTCTTCAGAGTAGGTGGCCGCAAAAGCATCAATGTCTGACGCATTGTAAGCATCAAGCTGCTGTTGAACCAATGCCGCTGGTGAAAATGGCGCAAGTTCTTGCGGCGTATGCGCCTTTCCATTAAGAACAACCGTCTCAATAGCTTGATAGGCAGCAACACTGTCCATTGGGTTTTCCTTCAACACAAGAAAGTCTGCACGATTGCCCGGAGCGATTGTGCCAAAGTCCACATCTTTTGCAAAAACACTGGCAGCATCTCTCGTCACAGCCTGAAGGATTTGGTTCGCTGTAAAACCAGCTTCTTCTAACAAGGCGAGTTCTCGATGAATGGATGGACCATGAAGCGTTCCAGGATTCCCCGCGTCTGTTCCAACAGCAATACGCACACCAGCATCAGCCAGTGTCTTCAAGTTTGCTAATATAATGGCAACACGGGCGTTAATGGCGTCAGCAGTTGCCAATCGTTTAGCTTCAGGCGGGGTCTCTTCCCACGTTGAGATAACAAAAGGGTCGCCCAATGCTCTTTCGATAGGCGTTAGTTCGACTTCTCTAGAGCGCAACTGACCGATATGTTCATAAACAACGGCTGTCGTCATAACAATTACATCCTTGTTCTTCAGAGCGGCAATAAAATCATTATCAACGGGTTTATCATCAACAGTGTGAACTAGGATGTCTGCGCCAGCCTTAACAGCAAGACGTGCAGTCTCTAGCTGAGTTGCATGAATAGCGACACGCACACCACCTTTATGTGCCTCATCGATAATCGCTGCTACCGTGTCGTAACTCTGCTCCGCCGGACGCTCTTGCGATGCGATATACCATATTTTGATGAGATCAGGCTTTAATGCCAATTGCTCTCTCACTAATTTACGGCTCGACTTAGGCTTCCCTACAGGAATAATGGTTGGGTCATTACCTAAATCTAACCGTTTAACTCGCTCGGTAAACCCAGAATCTAGCGTTGCAAGTAATGGTCCTGCAAGGGCAATATGAGGTGATGTCTCATTCGCTTTTTGACGAATAGCAACGTTTGATGCTGGGCCACCAACATCAACCACAGCGGTAACACCGGACGCAAGATAACGTCGGAACGTATCAAGCAGCTCAGCATCCGAATGAGCCCGATCATTTTCATAAGGGCGGACTGTCCGAAGATCCAACCCATCAGGCCTTGTGTATAAGCTACCTGATTGAGAAAAATGCATATGTGCATCGATAAGGCCTGGCACCAACCAACGGCCAGTGGCATCGACAATGGTTGCGCCGGTAGGAATAGATATTTCTGATACCAAACCAGCCGCTTCAATACGCCCGTCACGCACAACAACAACCGCATTTTTAATAGGTTTATCTAATGATGCATCGACTAGTGTTGCCCCCTTATATGCAGTCACTTTCTGAGCGAAAGCTTGAGGAAAGGTAAACAAAGTAACGACAAAAAGCAGCGACATGAAACGTAACGACATGAGTTAAAGACCATAGATTGAAGTTTGAATAAAGAAGATTAACGACTATTTAGAGTGGACTCAATATTCGTTGCACCATTGTCATGACTTGCACTGTAACGATATCCCTCCCCTATGTTGCATCGGTCAGAAATTGTCTTTATTCTCGTTGCAGACTCTACCCAAGTCACTTCAAAGTAACGGGTTTGGGTATAAACATTTATCTCGACTTACAGCTTGAGGAGACCGGTATGACTTATAGATTCATTGTAGCCATTATTCTATCAGGGACTTTCGTTTTTCATGTTTCCTCTCAAGCGCTTCCAAAGGCCTCTCCAGAGCGTATGGAAAGCCGCATCGTCGCTTTGTCACAATTTGGCAAAAATGCTGACGGTGGTGTTGATCGAGTCGCGTACTCAGATGCCGATATTGCAGGTCGTCAATACATTATGGAAGAGATGCAGAATCAGGGCTTAACCAATCTCCGTATTGATGTTGGCGGTAATATTATTGCCAGACGTTCTGGTCATAACAATAACCTAAAACCCATTCTCATAGGCTCTCACACTGACAGCGTACCTGGCGGCGGAAATTATGACGGTGATGTGGGTGTAATTTCAAACCTTGAAGTTATAGACCTGATGAACGCAGGTAACATTATCACTGAACACCCCATAGACGTTATCGTCTTCTCAAACGAAGAAGGCGGTCTTGTTGGCAGCTTAGCTTACACCGGCAAAATTCGACCGGCTTCATTGGATGTTATGAGCCACGCGGGTATTACAATAAGAGAAGGCATCAAACGCATTGGAGGCGATCCCGACAATATCCTTAAAGATGCAATCAAACCGGGTGAATTGAAAGCATTTATCGAGCTACATATCGAGCAAGGCGCCTTTCTTGACGAAGAAGGAATTAATATCGGCGTTGTTGAAGGTATTGTGGGCATTAATTGGTGGGATGTCATCATCGAAGGCCTTGCAAACCATGGTGGTACCACACCCATGAATCGTCGGCAAGACGCCATGTTAGCCGCAGCTAAACTCACCATGGGTATTAACGACATTGCAACAGGCCTTGAAGGGCGCCAGGTAGCCACAGTTGGCAGAATTGAAGCTTTTCCCGGCGCTCCCAACGTTATTCCTGGCAAAGTCATCATGAGCCTTGAAGTGAGAGATCTTGAACAAGCTAAAATGGATAAAGTCTTCGAACTCGTAAAAGCACGCGCACGTGAAGTTGAAAAAGAAACAGGCACAAAAATAGCTTTCAAATTCATCGATGTTGCTTCTCACCCAGCTCCTACTAACAAACGTATGCGAGAGATTATTACACAAGCCGCTAAAGACGCTGGTTATAGCTATAAGCTAATGCCCTCAGGTGCAGGGCATGATGCTCAGGATATGGTTTCGGTCGCCCCTACTGGCATGATCTTTGTGCCATCAAAAGACGGTATTAGTCATTCACCTAAGGAATACACCAGCCCTAAGGACATGGCTCGTGGCGCTGATGTCTTACTACGAACAATTCTCAAAATAGACGCACTACCAGACTAACAAATATTAACGCTATGTATACAAAGAACCTCATTCGTGGCTAAAAGCCAATACCTACAGAGTTATTAAATTGTGGGACCGGCTTTTCGACTCGTTGTTCCCGACCTAGCCCACCCTCTCCATCCATGGAGCCGAGTCAGGAATAAGGTGATTAAGCATGTATAGTTAAATCATTATTATGGTCGAAATCTGTTAGGCTAAAGAAAAACTTAACGACACCTATACCCATGAAATTATTGCCTTTCATTCTATTTACTTTGAGCTTTCTTACTACTTTCAACAGCTATGCTGACGAAGAATGGCGAACGCCTAAGCTCGATGATTTGGTTTACTTTGAACTCGAAACTGGCACGGTGGTAATAGAGTTAGCCCCTTTTATGGCACCAAAGCATGTTACACGCTTTAAAACTCTCATCGATGAAGGGTTTTACGACGGTCTAGATTTCTACCGCGTTATTGACGGCTTTGTCGCTCAGGCTGGTGACGTATCCGGCGATAAAAAAAGCAAAAATAAAAATACTATGAAACCTGAATTTACGCGACTAATGTCAGGCACTTCACACTTTTCCCTCGTCCAATCACCTGACTTTATTGCACCAGAGACAGGATACTTGAAAGGCTTTGCCGCAGGCCGCGATCGAAAAACAAAAGAAGAGTGGCTACTCCACTGTCCCGGCGCTGTTGCTTTCGCTCGAGGTACAGAAGCGGATTCTGCAACGACAGAGTTTTACATTACCATTGGGCAAGCAACTCGACATCTTGATAGGAATATGAGCACCATTGGGCGAGTGATTTACGGTATGCCTGCAATACAAAATGTTAAGAGAGCCAGTGTTAACAATAGTAGTGGCGTTATAGAGGATGAAGCTAAACGAACTCCAATAATATCGGCTAAGTTAGCTAAAAACATCCCTATGAGTGAGCGCATCACTGTAGAAGTTCAACAACAAGACTCAACTCAAGTAAAAGAGCGATTAAATAGCGCTAAAACACTCGATAATGACTTTTTCCACTTTAAAGGCAATGGCAACCTAGATATCTGTTATTACCAGCTCAGAACGAGAGTGGTTGAATAATTCAAAGGCTATTTGAAACAACATCCTTTTAAGGGCCATTTTAACCACGAATAAAGCGCCAATTGGCTCTGCTCGCGGCTAAAGTAGCCCTAACAAGAAATTAAAGTGCTGACTCTATGGCTTGCCCGTCTTCCTTATAAAGCACGCCATTCTTCATGACTAAATCAACCCGTTGCAATAAGTTCATGTAGCGCAACACATCGCCTTTCACAGCAATAATATCAGCGTACTTTCCTTCAGCTATTGTACCAATCTTATCGCTCACTCCCATCATCACAGCTGGCCAATATGTGGCAGCACGAATAGTATCCATAGCATCAATTTCCATCTCTTCTACCCATAGAGCCATTTCTTCCCAAGTGCTTTGGCAATGAAAAGTTGTCGGCACACCACTATCCGTGCCTATCAAAAACACCACACCAGTGTCTTTAAGTTGTGCAATTTTTCTTTTTAATGTTGGCTTTCTGAGCGGAACCAGCTGCATGTATGACAGCTGCCCAACATCTTCCAAAGACCCTTTAATATCAGCGATAGTGTCGTCTTTTAGTCCACGATGCCAACACGTGTTGTCTAGCTTTTCAGGGTTGGCAACAGTGTTTTCGTAATTCCATAAACCTTCGACTGTTGGTGTCCAAAATAAAGGCCCTCCAGCAATACGTCCAGTTGCCGTGCGTTCTTTTAGCTTTTGAATAACGTCGGCAGGATATTCAGGTGCGGTGGTTAAACCTGTGTGCTCAAAATTATCAACGCCAATGTCTAACCCCATACGCACTTCGTCAGGCCGGTGGGAATGTGCGATGACTTTCAAGCCTCGCTTATGCGCTTCATCTACCACTGTTTTAGCGATTTTGAATCCAAGTTTATCTTGATCAATCAGTTTAATGATATCGACACCAGCATCTGCTAGCGTTTTCACTTTTTTACGCGCTTCACTTTCACTACTGACAGACCAGCGGAACTTTTCTGTCCCAGCAGGCACATCATGCTGAATGAATGGTCCCGACACAAAAAGGCGTGGTCCAGGGATGGTGCCATCTTCAATACGATTCTTGACCGACATCGAATCTTCTAACGGCGCACCTAAATCTCTCGCACTCGTTACGCCGGCTAACAATAGTTGTACGGCGCTAGCAGGCATAATTTCATCTGATAAACGATTGAGGTAGGTCTTGTCCCAGTGCGTATAATCCGAATGTCCATTAAGCATAAGGTGAGCATGGTTTTCCCATAACCCAGGCAAAACATCCATACCCTCTGTCGAGATGACCTCATATCCACTTGGGACAGGCAAGGAGTCGACAGTGCCTACCTTTTCAATCACATTGTCTTTGACTAAGATGACACTGTCGGCAATAGGTTGATGACCAAACCCATCAATGAGTCGACCACCTACCAATGCTTTTAGCTCAGCAGCTTGAGCAACGGAAGCACCTATCAAACACAATGACAATAGTGCGACTTTAGAGACAACTGCACGGCAATCTATTTTTTTAATTTTCATCCTATTTTCCTTCAGTAGTAACTAGCGTTTGTTATTTAACCTTGTAATACGGGAGGAGACCATATATGAGGTTATTTATGTCATGTTAGTCGTCATTCTGTGTTCAATTATCAGCAAAATGTTTCGATAGAAATGATTCTATCGCCTGCCAATACTCTTCGTTGTCAGGTGACAACAACGTTGAAGACCCATGTCTACCTTTACCTTTTGGCTTGTACGCGACATTGTCGTCTGACGCAGGTATCGCATTAAAAATCCCCTGCCAGCCTCTCACTTCATTACGAGCTGACGTTATCAACACAGGCACTTCAATACTTTTCACTTCTTTCTCAACGGTTATTTCGCGACCGAAGTATTCCCCAGGTGAAAAAGCTAAAACACCATCAATTTGAACCTCTTTGCGGCCTGCTAAAACCAATGATAAGGAAGCCGAATAAGACGATCCCCAAATGACAATCTCCTCAGCATTGAGATCTTTCTTGGCGTAATTAATCGCAGCCTTCATATCAGGTAACGCCGACGGAAAGTTCCCTCCCACATTCGTCCTTGCAGCGGTTTCATTCTTTATACCTCTAAAATCGCTACCTGAGCGTTGATCAACAGCTAAGGCCGTGTAGCCTAATTGAGTCAATCGAGGAGCGATATCTCTGTATTCACCTCGCGAACTTCCTGCTTGATGAAATAAGACAATGGCTGTTTTAGCATTGTCATTACGATACAGCTCAGCAGTAACGGCAAGGCCATCTTCCGAAGTGAACTCCACTTTTGTCTGAGCAAATGACACGCCATTCAGAGAATAGGCTGTCATTAGCAATAGGGTTATCAAAGCTTTCATCATAGTTGGCTTTACCTTTCATTGTCACCGGTGCATTTTGATAAACAGAAGCATCACAAATATTCGCACAAAACACCAAATTTATTTCTTCTCGATATAAACTATTTCGGCGCCCCCATCGACTTAATAGGCATTCATCAGGATCTGTTAATAAAAATTGGGACTTTCCTATGCCAGCAACCTATTTAATCATTTTGTTTGCGCTTTTATACTCCCACATCACCGCCGCCGACCAAGCAATACAAATAGCCAAAACCTACAATATTCAGTCGGGTATATTAAACGAACCTCGAGATTATTACGTTTCCCTCCCTAAGTCTTATGAGCAAACCACGCATCGATACCCTGTACTTGTGCTGCTTGATGCCAAACAGAATATGAAGCACGCCGTATCAAGTGCTCAAAATCTTGCGCAATGGCGTGGTATCCCTGAGATCATCATAGTCGGTATCCCAAGTGTTAACCGAACAAGAGACTTCACGCCAAGTAAGGATGCCAATTTTTCCAAAGAGAGCGGGCAGGGAAAAAAGTTTATGCAGTTTATTAAACAAGAGTTACTACCTGTGGTTGATAAACAGTTCAGAACTCACCCCTACCGAATATTAGAAGGCCATTCGTTAGGTGGTTTATTTACTGCAACGGAGCTACTTAGCAATGCCCATTTTTTCAATGCATTCATCATTGCAGCTCCCTCACTTTGGTGGAAAGGTTTTGAAGCAATCGAGCAAGCCAAAAAGTTACCAGCAGGCATAAGTCAAACCGAAACTGCTGTATACCTTGGGATTGGAGAGAACGATGGCAATGGTCTGAAAAATGAACTGACTCAATTTGTAGAGCTGTTACAACACGCCCCTCAACTCAACCTTAGACTCAAGCACAAAGAACTTTTAGGCGAAGGTCATATGTCTGCACCTTTGTTAATTAACTACTATGGGTTAGTGCACATTTTCTCTGATGTTCAGTATCCAAAAGCAAAATGGGATGATTTCACTAATGAAGCCTTTGTATCTTTTGAAAAAACCATAAAGAAAAAATATGGCTCTGGTGTCATTCAAACGGCTAAGCATTATATTGGTCTAGCCCACCATCTAGAGACTAAGAACAACTTTGAAGGTGCGATAACTGTTCTCAAATCCAATGCACTCGCATACCCTGACTATTTCCTAAATCATGAATGGCTTGCCAATGCCTATGCCCTCAATGGGGATATTTCACAGGCGATCGAACACTATCAAATAGCCTATGAGCTGACACGCAATTCAACCCAAGGCGCGGGTAATTCTGAGCAGTATTTACAGCAAATAGAAAGACTAAAAAACCCGCTTGATATCTCCAAGTCCAAAATGAAAGCGCTATCAGGTTGTTATATTAATGATGATAGGAAACTTGGATTTAGAGAGATGGAAGGCAAATTCATGGGCCGCAATAAAACCTTAGGTGACTTCGAGCTTTTCCCAAAAGAAAATGACCAGTTCTTCATGCGCAAACAACCTCAGTATCAATACCAATTCGAGCACGGCAGCAGGAATAAAAAAGTAATACTGGATGCGGGAGACACAACGCTTGAGTTTACCTTTGTTGGCAAGTTTAGCGAGTGCGGTAATCAATAAAGAGAGCCACACCAAACACCTTAATAAACCCCCATTGCTCTTTTCACATCATAGTCTGGCTGACCAATCGCCATTGCTTTCCAACGAGCATGCTTCTTCCGTATCAAAGCAAACATGTCGTTTGGCATCTTTCAATAAAACGCCAACTTTAAGTAATTGTTGCTGAATTAGCTTACGAATAACAACATCCAGTTGACTGTTTTTAGCTTCATCCAATGCGTTATTCGTGTCAAAAATGCATGTAACGACTAAGCTTGCTGGAAAGTTAGCGTAATCGGCAGTATGCGTTAACCACTCAAATCCAATGTGCTTAGCTTTAACCTGATCACAGACGATAGTCAGCGCTTTAACCACGTTATTATCGAGCTTTTTAACTGTTTTTTTCATGGTATGAATTCAAATCCGTCAATATCAACGCAAAAACTCAAGGGTGTCCTTCGCGGTTATTTCAGGTATTTCCTCCATAGGAATATGCCCAGCTTCATATTCTATGAGTTTCGTATCAGCAATAGCCTGTTCAAACTTATAAGCATCGCTTAATGGGATCCACTCGTCGTATTTACCCCATTGAATGAGCGTCGGTGCAGTAATGTCTTTCAGTAAATTGGTTCTATCAATCTCACCTTGTACGACTCTGTCGACAAAAGCCTGACGGTTTCCAGTGCGCTTCGCGAATTGATGGTAACGTTTGACCAGCTCATCCGTAATCAAAGAGTCATCGTAATACACTTCTTCAATATTTTTGCGGATTAGACTAATAGGCGTTACCCATTTAAACAGCTGTCCACCTATAGGGTTGCGCGCTAACTTAAAAATGGTAGGTACATTTTCTCTACGTAAGAAACCGCTGGCATCAATAAGGACTAATTTAGTCACCTTGTTAGGGTATGTGGCAGCATAATTCCAAGCTATGTCACCCCCTAACGAATTGCCTGCCAGATGGAATTTTTCGAGTCCTAATTGTTCGGTAAACGCGTCCAAGAAGCGGACATAAGCTTCTTTACTGTAATCTCTTTCGGGGCTTGGGCCTGTTAAGCCAAAAGCAGGTAAGTCAAACCGAACAACGTTAAAATGCGGCTTTAACTGTTCAACCCAATCATCCCATGTGTGCAAAGATGCTGCCGTACCATGGATTAGAACTAAGCTGGGTGCGGATTCGTTACCTTCGACGCGGTAATGGACTGACATCCCTTGTACATCAACAAAGCGTGATTCCTCATTCGCATACTCCTTTTTCAACGTCTCCGCAGGAATATCAGCTTGATATAGCCACAAGAGCAGTAAGACAACTAACAGAACAAGACTGACGCTACCGAGAAAAAAGCTTTTCAAGATCACTAGGAGGTGCTCAATTTAGCAGCAGCTTCTGCAACTGTGTCAATGAGTACCTTATCTGGGAAGCCGTCAGCAACCAACTTATGTTGGACTTGGAACCCGCGTATACCTTTACGGGTTGCTGGCCCTAAAATACCATCAGCTTCACCCACCTCAAATCCCAAGGCGTTTAAAGACTCTTGGAGGACTTGCATATCTGCAACAGAATAATCATCAAGCTTAGGTAATTCTTTAGAAAGTGGAGCCTTACCCAGAATACGATCAGCCAAATAGCCTACCGCAATGGCATAAAACTCAGAATTATTCCAACGCATGATAATATCGAAGTTGCGATAAGCTAAGAATGCGGGCCCCTTGTGTCCGGCAGGCACTAACAGCGACGCATCAAGTTCAGGTGCTCCAAGCGTTTTACCATTTGCCTGTGTCACACCTTGCTCCGACCAGAAGCCTAATTTCTGCTGTAAGTCTTTACCGGCTAATTGATAGTCAAAAGACTCAGGTAACGCAACTTCCCTTCCCCACCTGAATCCAGGAACCCAGCCTAACTGATTGAGAAAGTTCGCTGCCGACGCTAACGCATCAAGTTCACTATTCCACAAGTCAACACGTCCATCGTTATCCCCATCGATAGCGTAACGCATATAAGCTGATGGCATGAATTGGGTGTGTCCCATAGCTCCGGCCCAAGAGCCAACCATGGTAGCTACCTCAAAATCTTCACGGTCCATCAATAACAAGGCTTGCATAAGTTCTTTACTAAAAAACTCACTACGCCTCTGATCGCAAGCCAAAGTCACCAGTGAATCGATGATCGGTATCTTGCCTTTGTATGAACCAAAATTTGTTTCGAGTCCCCAAAAAGACACCAAATAATGAGCAGGCACACCGTATTGTTGTGTTAACTCTTGTAAAAAAGCCCGATGCTTTTTATACATTTCACGACCTTTGTTAATGCGCCAGTCGTTAACCCTCTTATTCAGATAATTGGGGAAAGTCTTTACAAATTCGGGTTGGTTACGATCATACGAAATAATTTTGTCGAGATGTTTGGCTTTACCCAACACATTATCTATTCGCTGTTCAGATACACCAGAAGATTCAGCTCTTTGTTGCAAATTAGCAACGCACTGAGAAAAAGGAATTGGCTCTTCGGGTGTTTCTTCTTCGGCATTTGCTGCAAATACCGTTGTTGTTGCCAAAGCCAATAAAAATGACATACGTAGAGGAAAAAAAGAATTCAACAAACGGGCTACCTTATTCTAACAACCTAACGACATGCTAACTGAGTCTGCAGAAATTAGCAGCAAAAAATAAGAGGCAGCTTAAATGTACAAGGAACAAAACTGTAAACCGATTTATCCTTACTGAGGAAGAAAACTGTACTCACGAATTGGACAATGATGAGCAGTTGTATATTGTGTCGTCTGTTAATATCAATCTGTCTTGATAAGTAATCAACGCATTACCATGTGCATTAAGTGAATACTTATCAAGACATATTGGTACAAGAAATATAAAAATAGCCCATCATTTGGAGACGCTTAATGACACTTAAATCCATAGTTACTGCTTGCAGTCTTATGGTTGCACCACTTGCTTTAGCGCAGTCAGCACCCACTTACGTTGATCAAGCACAATTACACGACATTGCCAGTAAAATATCAGCAGACAATATCGAAAGAGATATTACCAAGCTCGTGGGTTTTGGAACTCGCCATACATTGTCAGAAACAAAGTCTGATACACGAGGCATTGGTGCAGCAAGGCGTTGGATAAAAAGTGAGTTCGACAAAATATCTCAAGCTTGTGGTGGCTGTCTTGAAGTACAATTTCAATCACGAACAGTGTCAGGCGAAAGGCGCATCCCAAATGCTACAGAAGTAGTCAGTGTTATTGCCATTCAACGAGGCCAGACTGATCCCGACCGTTATGTTGTCATGTCAGGCGATATTGATTCGCGCGTATCTGATGTGATGGATTTCACTTCTGATTCCCCCGGTGCGAATGACAATGCATCTGGTGTAGCCGGTGTTTTGGAAGCAGCACGCGTTTTAACTCAATACAAATTTAGCGGCAGTGTTGTCTATGCGGCCTTAGCCGGTGAAGAGCAAGGGCTTTTTGGTGGCAGAATCATGGCTGAGAATGCGCAAAAAGAAGGCTGGCGCATCAAGGCTGTTTTAAATAACGATATGATTGGCAATATCGAAGGAGTTAATGGTGTCATCAATAACACCACTGCCCGTATTTTTGCCGAAGGTACTCGCCAAACCGAAACCGACGCGGAAGCGAATAGAAGGCGTTTCACTGGCGGTGAAGTTGACTCACCTAGCCGTAACCTTGCACGTTACATTGATTGGATGGCCGATCGCTACATTCCCAACCTAGACACTATGGTTGTATACCGTTTAGACCGTTTTGGACGCGGTGGTCACCATCGCCCATTCAATGACCTAGGTTACCCTGGTGTTCGCATTATGGAAACGAACGAAAATTACACACGTCAACACCAAGACTTAAGAACAGAGAACGGCATTAAATATGGTGACGTTATTGAAGGTGTAGATTTTGACTATGCCGCAAAATTAACGGCACTTAATGCTGTGTCGCTTGCAGGTATGGCTGCAGCACCAAACCCACCAGCCAAGGTAGACATAAAAGGTGCAGTACAGCCGAGCACAACATTGTCATGGGCTGCGGCAGATGCTAAGCAAAATCCTCACCTAAAGGGATACAAAATATATTGGCGTTTAACCGATGCTCCACAATGGCAATACAGCAAGTTTGTCGGCAATGTAACTGAGTACACTTTAGAGAACATTGTCATCGACAATTACTTCTTTGGTGTAGCAAGTGTGAGCAAAGACGGTTATGAAAGTCCTGTCGTCTATCCAGGCGCTGCAGGTGCTTTCGGCGAATAAAGGCTAATAGCTTCAGCATAATCTCAGTTCCCGAATAAATTCGGTCCCACAGATATAGCCCCACTGTGGAACCGGCTTTAGCCGGGAAAAATATTAAAGTTCAAGGCCTAATTCAAACTATTCCCGAATAAATACAGCCCCACAAATTCAATCTCACTGTGGGACCAGCTTTAGCCGGGAAAAGTATTAAAGCTCAAGGTCTAATTCAAACTATTCCCGAATAAATTCGATCCCACAAATTCAATCGCACCGTGTGACCGGCTTTAGCCGGGAAAAATATTAAAGCTCAAGGTCTGATTCAAACTATTCCCGAATAAATTCGATCCCACAAATTCAATCTCACTGCGGGACCGGCTTTAGCCGGGAAAAGCGTTGAGATTTAAAAGGTGATCCGGACTATTCCCAAATCCAGATTCCTTATCAAGAACACCACGCTCTGGTATTTCCGATTCAAAAAAATACTTTTTTTCAGTACTATCAACCTATTAATTAATGGACTGATAAAAATCATATGCCACTCTCACCTTCCGATTCATGTGTCCTTATCGTTGACGATCGCCCAGATGTGCGCATTAGTGCACGTTTTGTGCTGGAAGATAATCACTATCAAGTCAAAGAGGCAGAAACCCCTTTTCAAGCAAAGGAAGTGATTGAACAGGACAACATCCACCTTATCTTGCTCGACATGAATTATTCACGCGATACAACCTCTGGTGAAGAAGGCCTCGAATTTTTAACTTGGTTGAATAAAGCTAATTTAAACATTCCCATTGTTGCTATGACCGCTTGGTCGAATGTCGAGTTAGCAGTAAAAGCGATGCAACTTGGTGCAGGTGATTTTTTAGAAAAGCCATGGAAAAACCAGCGATTAATGCAAATTGTATCGCAGCAAATTGCCCTTTCTGGGTTAAAGAAGGAAAATCAGGTTCTCGAACAGAGACTAGAGTCTGCCAATAAAGATGCGGCTCAAAACGAGGACTATGAGTGGCGTTCGCCTTGTATGATTGAACTCATGCAACAGATTGATAGTGTCGCCCCTACCGACGTATCCATATTATTGACCGGAGACAATGGCACAGGCAAAAGCCAACTTGCCCAATTCATTCATCAGCGTTCTGCCGCGCGCAATGGTCCGTTTATCGCTGTGAATATGGGGGCAATCTCAGAAACATTATTCGAAAGCGAGATATTCGGTCATGTTAAAGGTGCCTTCACCGATGCAAAATCGAATCGAATAGGTCGCTTTGAACTAGCCAAAGACGGCACCCTATTTTTAGATGAAATTGCCAATATTCCGCTATCGCAACAAGCTAAGTTGCTTCGTGTGTTGGAATCAGGCGAATATGAAGTGTTAGGTTCCAGCAAAACGCAAAAGACGCGAACTCGGATGATTAGCGCAACTAATGGTAACTTTGAAAAGCTAATAGCAGAAGAGTTATTCAGAGAAGACTTGTTCTATCGCATCAATACTTTGGAATTTAGGGTACCGTCTTTACGTGAGCGTACGTTGGATATTGTGCCACTTGCCGAGCACTTTGTTGCTTTGTACTCTAAGAAATACAACAAAGTACCTAAACCTTTGAGTCAAGAGGCCGCTGATGCGTTATTGGATTATTCGTGGCCCGGCAATATCCGGGAGCTTAGTCACTTAATGGAACGTGCTGTGCTTTTATGTCGGGAAGACGAGTTATCTGCCGCTAACCTGAATATCAGATCAACACAAACACTTGATGCCTTGCCGATGATGACGCTCGAAGAAGCCGAGAAAAAGCTGATTAAACAAGCATTAGATCGTGTCAATCAACATGTACCTAAGGCAGCCACCTTACTCGGCCTAACAAAATCATCCCTCTATCGTCGTTTGGAAAAATATGACGATATTCAAAGCTAGGACATTACCACAGTTTATCCGCTCAGTACTTGGCGCTTTTGCTGCGGTACTTTTGTTACTGATCTACGCATTACTGGCGACTTACGAATGGCAACCGTTTAATATCGGCTTAGCACTGATGATTATTGTCTTGCTGCTAATATCAGGCATATCAGCATTCGAGCAGCGTATTTTATCTACCTATAGTCGAGCTATGCTGCACTTAGAGGCTGTTAAAGTAGAAGATTATACACAATATGCCAAATCGGAATTTGAAGAAGGCATTACGGCTGATTTTCACAAAGAGCTCCATGAAATTAGCCACTATTTACAAGTACAGAAGTCACAATACGATCAGCATGCAATGTTGCTTTATCAGCTGATTGATCAACTTGATACGCCTATGTTGGTTTTTAACAACAAGCAGAAACTTAGTTATGCAAATGCCGCATTTGCCGTTTTATTTGGTCAACCATGGCAGATGTTTCGCCTTGCTTCACCTAAATTTCTCGGCTTAGAAAAAAAGCGCGAAGGTTGGGAGATTAAAGACAAACCCGGTCAGTGGCATATTAGCCAAAGTGAATTTATTGATGCAGGAGAGCGTCACCAGCTTTTAGTATTTACCAACATAGATGCCGCTATCCGAGCTAGCCAACTAAGTGCATGGCAGCAAATTATTCGTGTGTTAGGTCATGAAATTCGTAATTCACTGACGCCAGTGTCTTCACTCGCAGAAAGCTTAGCGACAAAACTTGAGTCCGAAAGAGAGAAGCAAGCCTTATCCGTCATATCAGATCGTTGTATTCATTTGCAGGATTTCGTTAACCGCTATTCGTCACTCAGTCAAAAACTCAATCTAAACATCGAATCCATAGATATCAAAAGGTTCATCGACAAACTCAACGCACTATTCCCAGAACACCAGCTCAATATTAAAACCAAGGCTAAATTACTCAGTGCAGACCCCGCTTTTATAGAACAGGTCTTTATCAATTTAATTAAGAATGCTTATGAAGCAAGCGCCTCACAGATAGCTATAAGCTTCGAAGAAAAAAACGGCAGATCACTGATTAGCCTTATCGATAACGGTCAAGGGTTTGCGAATATTGAGAACCTCTTTGTGCCGCTATTTTCAACCAAACAGCAAGGCCAAGGTATTGGGTTAACTTTCTGTCGCAATATCATTGAGCAGCACAATGGTAGCATTGAGCTAATCAATAACACCGCCAAAGTCAATCAAGGCAGAGGAGTTACCGTTAGCATCAGTTTGCCTATTAAAAGTCCGATTTAGGTTTAAACAACCTAAACCCGGCGTACAACACACATCACCAAGCCTATGAAGATGAAGCCTCCCGCAGCAACCTCGTTAAATGTTAAGGTTTCATTCAAGACGATATTGGAAACCATGACACCAACAAAAGGAATAAGCAGTGCAAAAGGTGTCACTGTCACACTTGTATACTTTTTTAGCATCCCACCCCATATGGCATAAGCCAACAAAGTAGACACAAAGCTCAAGTAAATAATCACGCCCCAACCAGACAAAGTTATGTTTTGAATCACATGAAGTGGCTGTTTTGTCTCAAAAACCCATGAAAGTACAAAAAGTGGGAGGGGTGGAATAAGGCTCATCCATACAATAAGGTCTGTCAGTTTTAGTGCCGTCACTTTCTTCATCAGCACATTCGAAACCGCCCACGACACCGCTGCCATAAAGACCAGCGTAATGCCAGTCAGCGAACTCCCCTTAACAGCAGTCGACAAGAAAAGAACAAAACCAATTAAAGCGATGCCTATGCCTAGCAACTGATTTTTAGATACCTGTTCTTGATATAAAAACAAACAGATAAGTATGGTTAATACCATTTGAAGTTGCAGAAGTATGGACGACACACCGGCTGGCAAACCGACATCAATAGCGACGAAAAGAAAGCCAAATTTAAGAACACCAAGCAACAACCCAATCGCCACAATAAGTCCTCTATCTCCCTTTGGTTTTTCAATGAACAAAACAGCGGGAAAAGCCACCAACAAAAAGCGCAAAGCAGACAGTAATAAAGGAGGGATAGTTTCAACACCGATCTTGATAACACTAAAGCTCGCTCCCCATATAAAGACAACCAAAAGAGTGAGCAAAGAATCACGTAAAGTCACTTGTTAATACTCAAAGTCTTGATTAGATTTAGACGCATACAAAGCATATATTGTCGCTTTGTTACTGCCAGATATACCCACAAATCGAGGCCCTACGTTAGTCGTAAGTGACTCGGTTAGCTGAATTCAACTCATAAGAAGCATGGGCTGATGTTGTATTGGAAGATGGTTGGAATGCCAGTGCTTCTATTTCAATGCACCATTCGTCTTCTAATAAGCCACCAACAATATAAGTAGTCACCGCTGGTGCAAGCCCATTTAACATTTCTGTCCTCACCTTTATGAGCTCTTTCGTGTCATCTCTGTTGACTAAATAGAAGCGCATTTGAACGACATCACTTATCGACATATTGGCAGAAGCTAATACTGCTTTAATATTCTCAATCGCTTGTACAGCTTGTCCCCGAAAGTCCATGGGTAATTCTCCCGTCGACCTAAATCCAAGCTGTCCCGAAATATGCAGGTAACGCCCCACTCCAGACGTCTCAACACCATGAGAATAAATGCCATCATAAGGCGATAAAATAGGGACTGGGTTGTGTCTTACATTCAAAGGGTTGGGAGAAACAACCACTTTGTTCGTGAAACCTTCGGCCAAACTCAAAGGCGCAAGTAAACTGCCAATAAACAGTGCCACTAGCTTCACAAATGCAGACATTATCTTCATCAGTGTTGGCACCGCGTAAGGCCTGCTTAAAACCGAGGTTACAATCATTTTCTTTCTCACTACTGCTATTTGTCGTGTTCGAGATTCTATATAAGCGAAGGAGAATAATAAGTAGCAAAAAAAAATCCCATTGATTCCGTATAGAAACAATAAGCACTAGATCATTATTGTCTAACCTGATACATGAGACTATTTAAATGTCCTTGATAACTCACGTTGAAAAAATGCCATAATAGACTTTAACTTGAGCGGTAACGGTGTTTGGAAAGGAAACACGATGAAAATAGGCCATTCTGCCCCAGCAACGGAATTCAACAAACGAACCAGCTTATTTTCACCTTGCTGATATTGTTCGCAGTAATCCGGCAACCAAGCCACATAGTCACTACCAAAGAGCGTATTCGCTATGACAGGAAATTCTCGAACAACAACACTATTTTGTGGCGATAGGCTAATGGGCTTACCCGAATCGAACACATTAATTGTTTTGTTATCTGAAGAAACGTTATTTATCAGAAAGGGCACTTTGGCAATATCTTGTAGCTTTAACGTTTTATACTTATCCGCATTACTCGAGCAGGTAATGAAAACATCCTTAACGTCCGCGATATGTTTAGCGACGAGGCTTTCGTCAACCACATTGCTTGTGCGGATAGCCAAGTCAATACCGTCTTCGACAATTTTCAAATTTTCATTGGTTGGAATAATTTCAAAATTTATATCAGGAAATGCCTTGTGTAGCTTAGGAATAAGAGGCGCTATTAAAAAGGTCGATAAAGATACAGGTGTCGTAATCACAAAGTTCCCAGACATCTGCTCGTTGGCTTTGCTTGCTTGATGATTAAAGCGCTTGGCCTCATTAAATAGGTTTATGGCATCGGCTTTTAAAGCTTCCCCTTGCTCTGTGAGAAAGATACGGCGTGTTGTTCTATAAAACAGCTTAAGCTGTAATCTTTTTTCGAGATCCGCCACCTTTTTACTGACATGCGACTTTGAACATCCCAATAACGCAGACGCTTCGGTAAAGGTCCCATTCTTACACACAGCCGCAAAACATAGCATTTCTTCGAAGTCTTTAATCATTCAGAAAACTATACTCACTTCAGGTAACCTACTCAGAATTCTACCAGAAAATACCGAGTGGGTTGTTGTCGTCGATAGCACCTTGCAATCAAACCGTTCGAAACTAACCCAATTGCTCAAACAAAAAACCGGTAAATGCTGTCACCTTTTGTGGTACAAAAGTACGAGAAGGCTGTACTACCCAAACAGCTGATTGATTATGCTCACCTGAAATTGACCATTCGCTCAGTACTGATACCAAAGTGCCGGAAGCAATATCATCTTTCACTGTCCAATCCGCTAAAAGAGCCATTCCCATACCTCTTAAAATACAATCTCTTATCGCCGTTGCATTAGATACTTTTAGAAAAGGGGTAATCGTTAACACCTCTGAAACATGGCTCTTAGAAAAGTACCATTGCTTAGCGAACTCTTTATAGCTAAAGCCAACAAGCTGATGTGAGCCAAGATCAGCTGGGTGTTGAATGGCTTTATGCCGACTGAGGTATTCAGGACTGGAAACAAGGGTGTAGTTAACGTCTGTCAATTTCCTAGCAACCAACGTGCTGTCTTTCAGTTTGCCATGTCGAAGAGCCACATCGACTTGCTCGTCAATCAGATCAACCTTATGGTCAGACAACATCAGTTCAAGTTCGATTTTGGGATACCGATCACAAAAAGACGCCAGTAGAGGCACCAACACAATTTGCCCAAATGAGGTTGACGCACTCACACGTAACTTACCAAATGGCTCTTTGTTTCCTCTGTAGCTTTGATTTACAGCATCAAACTCTTCAATCAGAGGCACAATACGCCTGTAATAATCATCACCTTCCTGCGTTGGATTCAGCGTTCGGGTATTTCGGTTAAACAAACGCGTATTAAGCTGCTTTTCGAGCATACTGACAGCTCTAGATACTGAAGAGGGAGCAAGGTCAAGCTCCCTAGCTACCGCAGCAAAGCTACGCTTTCGATAGGTTAGAACAAATAGTTTTATATTTTCTATACTCATTCATGCATTTTACGCACGAATCATTTGCATTCAATACGGTTTTTCTACATTTCATCATTGTATAACTTCTCATTATCAGAATGAGGAGAAACAACATGTCTTATGATTTAAGAGGTAAAACAGCCATTATATTTGGTGCAAGTAAGGGGATTGGTTTGGCGACAGCGCATAGGCTTGCTAAAGATGGAGCTACCGTGATTTTAGCCGCCAGAAACTTCAACTTAATAGACAGGAATGCCAATTTGATCCTTGAAAATGGTGGCCATGCTCACGCTTTCAAGTGCGATGTTAGCTCATACGAATCAGTGGCCGATTGTGTTGAATTTGCATTAGGTCAGGTCTCAAAAATCGATATCATTGTTAACAATGCCAGCGTTATAGAGCCCTTGGCTCACCTGATTGATAGCGACCCTGCTGAGTGGGCTAAATCTGTTGATATCAACATCAAAGGGGTTTACAACGCCATCAGAGCCACCGGTAATCATATGAAAAAAAATGGTGGAGGTATTATTGTGAATATGAGTTCAGGTGCCGCCAATAGTATTCTAGAAGGTTGGAGTCACTACTGCTCTACAAAATCAGCCGTTAAAAAGCTAACTGAAATTGCCCATAAGGAGCTACATCAGAGCAATATCAGAGTCGTAGGGCTATCACCAGGGACAGTCGCCACCGACATGATGGCAAAAATTCGTGATTCCAAGATAAATGCCGTTAGTAACCTTGATTGGTCAACTCATATTCCACCAGAATGGGCAGCGGAAGCGGTTGCCTTCCTGTGCAGCGAGCATGGAGCAAGCTATGCAGGTACAGATTTTTCAATTAAAACGAATGAGGGGCGCAAACTAGTCGGACTGCCATTGGCTGGTAATGATTAATCTAGGCTTTTCAGAACTGTACTTTAGATCACTTTATTTACATAAATGAGATAGGTAACCTAGCTTCAATTGGAAGCTATACAAAAGAGATTTAAGCGTCAAGATAAGTGACTTTCCAACATTAAAATACTGTTAAGAGGTATAAATTAGAGGTTAAAAGTTCTCAATAACACAAGGACGTAAGAAGTTTTCTGTTTGAGTAAAGTGAAAAAGCTGAAACAGAAATAAGGGTGGCCAACTTGTTTAGTTTCAATTTTAGCAAAACGAGCCAACCACATTAAGAGCTATCCAGAATTATCTGTTTAGTTTATTAAATCAGCTATCCCGATCGATAGCACAAATAAGGACATATCATTATGAGAGAACTAACAATTAAGGAAACACAAGAAATAAACGGTGGGGTAGTTTTTCTGATTCCGCCAGCTGTCACAATAGGCGTTAAAGTATTAGGTATTGGTATAGGTATTGTCGGCAGCTCAATAGCTACTTTTTCAGCATATAGATCTTTGTATGCAGCAAACTAATTAAGGAACAAAAATGACAGAATTAACTCAATCAGAATTAATGCAAGTCCAAGGTGGGATATCCTCAAGAACAGTAGCTGCTGGCGCCAGATTGCTAGGCAGAGCTTTCCTTGGAGGGATTGCAATAGGCTCAGGAATAGGTGTAGCTGTTGGAGTAATTGGTATTGCTTACGAAGTCTACCATCTATCGGATAGATAAATAGTGTTCGATATCTAGCAGTGAGTGCTGCTAGATATCGATAAGGAAAAAGTGTGGAATACCTTTATAAGAAGCCTTATTCATTATCAATAGGCTTAACTTTTTTGATCATTGGTACATACGTAGTAAAGCTGGACGATCTTATGCAGCTACTTGGTATGCTTGCTATTGTTAGCTCTTTGTTTATTTTTATTGCTGTCTCTAAAGATAGCCTTAAAACATTCAATATAGCCAGAGCACTTTTGTATCTAGGGTATTTAATGATGTATATAGTCGTAGCTACATACATTCCTCTTGTTATTCACTTAATGTTCTTGTTGGCCTTCATCATGTTTCATATAACATTAGGTTATGTTGCTCATAACGAATACTCATAGTCCGGCGGTGTCAGATTTTTGCTAAAGGCAGCAATTGACCTATTGGTGATTCCAAGGAATCAGGTGGTTGTGTGAACCATTGAACACCTTGAGATGTCATATAAACACAATCTTCTAAGCGCACCCCAAACTCACCAGGAAGGTATATACCCGGCTCATTGGAGAAACACATACCCGGTTTGAGTGTCTCAGTTTCGCCATGTACAAAATTAACTGGTTCATGTCCTTCCATGCCTATGCCATGCCCCGTTCGATGTGATAAACCGGGTAATTTGTAGTCAGGCCCTAAACCTTGTTTAACATAATATTTGCGTACCTCATCATCAATCTTACCTGCAGGCACTCCTAATTTCGCAGATTCAAATGCAATCCGCTGCCCCTCTCTCACTGTTTTCCAGATTTTCTGTTGTTTCTTGTCAGGCTCGCCGTAAACAAAAGTACGACTGATATCGGATTGATAGCCGTGCACATTACACCCGCAATCCAAGAGTACGATAGAGCCGTCACGGATAACTTGCTTTTGTTTTGTACCATGAGGATAAGCACTAGCTTCGTTAAACAATGCGAGTCCCCAAATACCCCTCCCTCCAAGTTGCGATTGTGCTGAACGCATTAACTCTCGCACATCACCTTGATTCATACCTAACTCAAGCTGTTGCCATACATGTGCGTACGCAGCCAAAGTGATTTCATTGGCTTTGTGCATTAATTCCAGTTCATGTTGCGTTTTGATCATACGACAGCCACGAGTTATGGAATCTCCAATAACATCTTGCATTGACGACATTTCAGTCATAACACCTTGCTGAACGAAATAACGTACCGAGCTCTCAAAGGCTATTTTGCCTTTGTTCATCCCTCTATCATTAAGGATCTGCTTAATCCGCTCAAACGGGCTTTCATGCTCCTGCCATACGCGAACATCTTTACCAACCGCTAGACTTTCACGAATACTGGGCTCCTCAAAGAAAGGACAAACAACACCAATTTCGCCTTCTCTGGGGATCACAATAGCAGTCAGCCGTTCACTGCGACGCCACTGAATACCGCTAAAATAATCCATTGCAGCACCGGGTTCGATAACCATGGCATTAACATCATATTGTTGCATCAGTTTTTGCGCTTTCGCTATTCTAGCTAGTCGTTCATCAGCAGATATTGCTGTTACATTGGCCGTTAAATTCGTTAAAGGCTGGGACAGTGGTTTAATTTTTCCATGCTGCGCAAAAACAGAATGGCTAACAGGTAAAGCGGCTAGCGCCGCACCGCTAGCTTTAAGAAAATATCTTTTTGTTATTTTCATGGGCTCAACTTTGAATAAAGGAAAACAGTAAGCCGTTGATTATACGCAAAACTTAACTGATACCAATGAAATCAGACAACTACAAAACCGGACCCGGCTAGTCCGATATCGGACTAAAATCGTATAAACATGCAGAGTAGAAACATAAACCATTGATAGTTAATAATTTTATTTATGGCACGACACCTGCTACACCTACATTAATATAACTCGCAGAGCGAAATGTAAGATGGACGTCGTTAAAACTAAAAAGCCTAGCCGCTTCCCATTTATCAACAAAACCACTGTGAGTATTGCATCAGTCGCCCTTGTTTTTTTCCTTTTTATCAGTGCCTTTGGAAGTCATGGAGCAGTAACGGTGAAACGTCAGGATGTGCTTATTGAGTCAGTCAAAAAAGGGGACTTAGATATAGTCATCGACGGTTATGGTACGCTAACGTCAAACAGGCAGCAGTTGATTACGGCATTCTCTACAGCAACGGTTAAAGAGATCTTACTAAAACCCGGAGCAAACGTTACAGCAGACAGCATTATCGCCCATTTGGAAAACCCTGAACTTAACCAGCAAGTCGAAGATGCACAACAGGAGCTCATTCAAGCTCAAGCCAATTTACGTCAGCTAAGGCTGACTAATCAACGTGAAAAACTGAATGAGTCGGCGACGTTGGCTGAGATTAAATCGCAGTATGAAACAGCAGCCCTCACAAAAGCAGCCGAAGAAAAGTTGGTTGAACAAGGTATTGTGTCTCAACTAACTTATCAACAAAGCGTGCTCAATGAAAAGCAACTCAAGGAGCGTATTGATATCCAGACAGAACGCAATCAGCAATTGGAATTAGTGCATGATGAGGCTATCAATATCCAACAAGAACGCGTAAAACAGCAACAAGGTCGTTTAAATATTGCACAGTCCCGATTAGATAAATTAACCATAAGAGCCGGCTTTGATGGCGTTCTTCAACGGCTTTCTGTCGAGCTTGGGCAGAGTCTCTCTGCCGGCCAAGAAGTCGCTCTTATTGGCAGTGTCACGGATCTTATCGCCCTTATCCGTGTTCCACAAAGTCAGGCACAACTCGTTTCCGTTGGTAAAACGGCTATTATCGACACACGTCGCGATAAAATCACGGGTACAGTCAGTCGCATTGACCCTGTCGTAGAAAACAACACAGTCGAGATTGAAATCAGCCTGCCTAGTGAATTGCCTGCCAGTGCAAGGCCACAACTGAATGTCGACGGCAGCATCATCGCTGATCAACTTGAAAACGTGAAATACATCAAACGACCTGCAGGCTCTAGATCGAATACTGAAGTCGCTCTATACAAAGTCTTCGATGACAATAAACAAGCAGAAACTCAGTCGATTAGGTTCGGGGCACAAGCGGGCCAAAATATACAGATATTGGCAGGCGCAGAGGTTAACGAACAATTCATTATATCGGACCTTTCTAACCTGCAAGCATCCACCAAGACATTAACAATAAATTAATTCCGTAGATTCTAAGGACATCATTATGAGCAACATAAAAATACAGATGAAAGGCATCGCAAAGATATTTGAAACAGATGAACTCGAAACTCATGCCCTGAAAGACATCGATTTAACTATTTATGCAGGCGACTATGTCTCCATTTCAGGCCCCTCAGGCTGCGGTAAATCAACGTTATTGTCGATACTCGGCTTACTCGATATGCCTTCCGCTGGCGAGTACTTTATTGAAGGTACGAATGTAACAGACTTATCTTTAGATGAAGCAGCCGAAATAAGAAATAGCAAAATTGGCTTTATCTTTCAGTCATTTAACCTCATTGACGAGCTCTCTGTTTTCGACAACGTCGCTTTACCACTGCGTTATAGAAACGTCATACCCAGTGACTCAGACATCAAAAAGCGTGTTGATGAATGTTTAGCGTTAGTTGGCATGAGCCATAGAACAAGCCATAAGCCAAATCAGTTATCTGGTGGTCAACAGCAACGTATTGCGATTGCCAGAGCTTTAGTCGCAGAGCCTGCCATTTTATTAGTTGACGAGCCTACTGGTAACTTAGATTCAAAGAGCGGCGACCAAGTCATGGATGTTTTGGAACAGCTAAATGATTCTGGCACAACCATTTGTATGGTAACGCACGATCCTCGTTATGCCGATATGGCAACAACCCAATTAAGATTACTCGACGGAGCGATTTTGACCACCCCGGAGCTAAGTAGCGCTTCATGAGGCAGCTCATTCACTATCAAAGACAAGCATGGGCTAATTTAAAAAAGAAAACGGCTTTTGTAGCAACCGTTGTCGTCACTATGGGCACGACCTTAGGCGCTTTACTCTGCGTGTTAACATTAGGGCATTTGTTATTAATTGAGCCTCTACCTTACCCGGAACAAAACAGGCTTTATCGTGTTGGATCTCTGCTCGACGACAACAAAGGCGAAGTCAACATTGATGCATTTACTTATCCAGGATTAATTCATCTCTACAAAAATCAGGATGTCTTCGAAGAAGCTGCCTTAGCGTTCTTTGACCAAGATGTTCTTAGTTCTTTACCCCACCAGCCATCACTAACAACCGGTTATGTTACACCCGAGTGGTTCAGCTTACTGGATGCTAAGCCCATTATGGGGCGATTATTTGAAAAAACCGAAGCCCTTGACACCAATAACCCAGGTGCCATCCTCACCTACAAAACTTGGCAGCAAGAGTTTGGAAGTCGAGAAGACATTCTAGAGCATACAGTGTCTTTTAGCGGCGTAAGTTTTAGGATCGTTGGCGTTCTTAGTAAAGACTTTGTTGAACCCCAAATTAGCCGTTTTAGCACGGAAAGAAGTATTTGGCTGCCGTGGGATTACAATTTAGACACACGCAATAAAGAAAGCTGGGGGAGAGTCCACGCTAACCACAACTTTTTAGGGCGCATTAAAGAGGGTATTTCTGCCGCTCAGGCTGAGCAAGCTCTGACACCATTAATTAACAGTAAGTGGCAAGAAGAAGTCGCAAGCGATCCGTTTTTTAAAGGCTGGACCATATCATCAGACATCAAGTCCTTAAAAGACGTCATTGTTAATGACAGTCGGCGTATGATCATGATACTCACAGCTAGTGTTCTGGGCTTAGTGATTATTGCCTTTACTAATATTACCAATTTGTTTATGTCTCGCACCGCAGAGCAACAAAGGCAACTCGCCATTTATGCTGCACTGGGTGCAAAAAAGTCACACCTACTTAAAGTTTTATTAGCCGAATCAAGTCTCTTAATGGCATTTGCTATTTTACTCGCCTTGATCATTGCAGCATTTGGGTTTCACCTTATGCAAACGCATTTTGCAGATGCCATTCCTCGTACCAGAGAGCTCAGCCTCAACATTTTCACCTTTGGCTCGGGCATATTATTCGCGTCACTTTTTGCTTTGAGTTTCGCCTACATCAGTTCAAGAATGATCAACTATAAAAACCTGAACGCTCAAGTACAATCAAGCGGTAAAGGTACAGGCATTCAAGTTTCCAAACGTTTCAGGCGAGCTTTGGTTGCATCACAAATCACTGTGGCAATGGTTTTAGTCTTTGCCAATATTGGGCTGTTCAATGTGTCCTATAAAATCATCAAGGCTCCTCTGGGTTTTGAAATTAATCATATGATCAGCCTCATCTTCACTGTTTCTACAAACGAGCGTTTGACGAATGAGCAAGTAGCCCCTGTTATGACAGCCATTAAAAACAATCTGTCTGCATTACCAACAGTAAAGTCCGTTTCTCAATCAGATTCGCCGTTAGATGGCTTCACCCTAGTCGCGGTTACTAACAACAAAACGAATGAGTCCTATACACCTGGCTACAAAGAGGTCGATGCAAGCTACTTTGAACAGATAAGCCAGAAGTTAGTGGCTGGACGTTTTATCTCTGAAGAAGACACTCAAGACGCAGTCAATAGCGCAGTCGTTAATGAAGTATTTGCTCACAACCTGAGCGTTGATGGCGATGTGCTTGGTATGCAGTTAGATGCTAGTGGTTACACCTATACCATTGTTGGTATTGTTGAAAGTATAAGACTGCCCGGTGAGTCAGATATCCCTAATAGGATTTACTTTCCGGCTAACCTAGCACACGCACAAATAAACCTTACGATTGAACCCAACCTTCATGTAACACGTGAACAAGTTGTCGCTGCTATTAAAGAAGTGAATAGCCAATACGCTTTATACGACTTGCAAATATTGCCTCAAGCAAAAGATAAGCAACTTTTCGTTCAATATGTAGCTATGATAACAACATCAACTTTAGCTATTATCACCCTGTTTTTAACTGGCGTTGGGCTCTATGGAATCATCAGTTACGGCACACAGATGCGCCGTTTTGAAATAGGCACACGTATGGCCATCGGTGCTAAACCTAGAAATCTAATTCATCTGATTGTTCACGATAATGCACGAGTCGTCGGTATTGGCTTTGTGTTGAGCATCATTCTTTTAGGTGTTGGTTACCTAGCTTATGGTGACAGCCTAACAGCTTACATCAACTCGAGTCTCATTCCTGTATTCGCCATAACCCTTATCTCAATCTGTGTTTTAGCACTCTTCGCCTGTTATTGGCCTCTGCGCAAATACATTAACAACCCCGCCATTCATTTACTCAGAGGGAGTGAATAGTGAACCATACAATCTATCTATTTAAGCAAGCGTGGGCTGAAGTCAAAGCCAAACCTTTGTTCACCGGTGCCGTCGTATCAACATTGGGTTTGACAATAGGAGCGCTACTTTGTGTGCTCACTTTGGGTTATCTTTTATTAGTTAAGCCATTGCCTTACCCTGATAACGAGCACTTATATACTGTCGAACATAACCTTATCGACCATAATGCAAAGGTCGACGGTACAGCTTTCACCTACCCCAATTTGATGTATTTATATAACACTCAGGATACGTTTAAAGAAGCTGCTTTGCTTTATTACGACGCAGACATTTTGTTGTCGAAGCCTACCACTCCGCGCTTGACCTTATCTTATCTAACCCCGTCTTGGTTCAGTATGCTTGGCGCTGAGATGGCAATAGGGAGGCCTTTCGAAAACACAGAGAAGTTAAACACTGACAACCCTGTCGCGGTTTTGAGTTATGAAACATGGAAGAACGAATTTAACCTCGATAAAACGATCTTAACTCAGACTCTTCTTTTGGGTGATGTTAGTTATCAAATAATTGGTGTTTTAAGTAAGGATTTTGTTGAGCCCCAGATATACGGTACCGGTTACAAGTCACAAGTATTCCTACCGTGGGATTACAATCCTGTTAGTCCAGAGCAAAGAGTGAGATGGGGAAATGATGATAACTCTATGTATTTTATGGGCAAATCGACAGGCCACTTGAAACCACAGCAAATCAATCAACAACTAACCTCTTTGATTAATGACAATTGGCAAACAGAAATGGGTGGAGAACAGTTCTTCAAAGACTGGTCTATCAGCATCAAAATTCACACACTTGAAAGTATCATTCTTGGCAGCAGCGAAAATACCGTCTATCTACTCATTGCAGCAGCAATAGGCTTAGTCTTGATTGCTTGCACGAATATTGCCAATTTATTTATGTCACGTACGGCTGAACGCTACCGTAACTTAGCCATTCATGCCGCAGTAGGTGCGTCGCGAAAACAACTCTTTATTGTATTACTATCTGAGACATTTATTTTGATGGTTCTAGCAGCGCTTCTGGCTTTATGTGTTGCAACCTTCGGGTTTACCTTGCTACAAAACTACCTCTCAAGTCACCTGCCGAGAGTCGACGAATTATCGTTAAATGTTGTTACGCTGAGTTCTGCAATCATCACTATGGTTTATTTAACCGTCATTTTTGCATCACTTTGCGGCCGCATGATTAATTATCGAATGTTGAACCAAACACTGCAATCGAGTGGCAAAGGTACTGGCATTCAAGTCTCTAAAAGCATCCGGCAAGGGTTAATCTTATGCCAAATAATGATAGTCACTGCGTTAGTATTTATTAACATGGTTCTATTTGGTGAGTCAGTAAACATAATAAGTAATGAGCTCGGCTACGATGCAAAAGGGGTTTCATTTGTTGTGTTGTCACTACCTAATGTCGATGAGTCAGAACAAGAGCAACTGATCACACAAATGGCAGATATCCGCAACAAATTAGAGTCTCTGCCGGAAATAGCAAAAGTCAGCCAATCTATGGCACCACTCCCCTTCTCCACATTAGCAATGCCTCGCGGAGAAGAGCGATATACTGCAAGAGCTAAAGGTATTGATCATAATTTCTTTTCATTGATTAAACACCCCATTATCGAAGGAGACAATATCAGTGAAGCAGACTTTAGAAATAGCCGGCGAGTCATAGTCGTCAATGAAGTATTTGCAAAACAATTAGCACCAAATGGCAGTGCTGTTGGGTTAACTTTTGATGAAGAAAGCACCATCATTGGTGTTGTAAAAGGTATAAAAGTACCTGGAGAAACAACGATTCCACCTCAAGTGTTTTTCCCGACCTCCCCTGCCAGAAATATGTTTCTAGTTAAAACAGCTAATGGAGAAGAAGTTTCGCGAGAGCAAGTGTTGAATGTTCTAAGGCAAGTGTCTGGCCGCATTCAACTATTTAGTATAGATACACTCGATGAGCGCAAAAATAGTCGACTGTTTTCACAATACACTACAGCCATGACTTCTGCTGTATTAGCTTTTTTCACTTTTTCACTAGCTGGCATCGGGTTATACGGCATACTCAGCTATGGCACACAAATGCGACGCTTTGAGCTAGGCACACGAATGGCAATAGGCGCAAAACGCCAGGCGCTGATTAAATTAATTATTCAAGACAATGCCAAGGTAATCATCTTAGGTATGGTCCTCAGCATTGGCGCTATGTGCCTACTTTACATTCCTTACAGAAGCGATCTCGCTGCTTATATAGACCTACGCTTGATAACACTATTTGTTTTAACCATAGGTGCTATTAGTACTTTGGCTTTCTTTGCCTGTTACTGGCCTTTAAGGCGATACATCAACAGACCAGCTATAGATGCGTTACGGGGTGCTCACTAGTGCGACTTTGGCCTTACTTTTTAGGAGAGGCGTGGAATAGCTTGAGAAGAAAGCCAGAGTTTGTAGGCTCAGTGGTCATTACCATGGGATTAACATTGGGAGCCTTACTAAGTGTACTCACTCTCACTTATCTATTGTGGTTCGAGCCTTTACCTTATCCAGAGCAGAGTAGGCTCTACAAGGTCGCACATATCACCGGCGATACAGAAGGCTCACACAATGCAGATTGGTTCACTTACCCAGGTTTAATCGACCTATATAAGAAACAAGATACTTTTTCCCAAGCTGCATTACTCGATTATGAACAAGAAGTTATGACTTCTCACCCTGAACAACCCACACTATTCACTACCTACACCACACCAGAGATATTCTCTTTACTTGATATAAACATGCAACTAGGCAGAGGGTTTGAGTCAACAGAATCACTAAACACCCATCACCCTGTTGCGGTATTAAGTTATGACACTTGGCAAAATAAATTTGATGGTGACTCAGATATCCTGTCACAAACAGTCACGGTTAGAGGTGTTAGCTTTCAAGTTGTTGGCGTACTCAGTGAGAACTTCATTGAACCTCAACTGTATACTACAGGCAGAGCAACAGGTGTTTGGTTACCCTGGGATTTTAACGCAAAAAAGCGCTTCGAAAACCTTTGGTTTGGCATTACTGAATTAGCCTTTGTCGGTTTGTTAAAAGCAGATATATCGAGAAATGTCGCTGAGCAAAGGCTAACACCTTTAGTCAATGATACTTGGCAACAAAACGTATCGAGTATGCCATTTTTTGATGGCTGGTCTACAGACATTAAACTTAACTCATTTCAACGTGTTATCGCTGGCGACAGTCAAACGACAATGGCTTTAACTATTTTAGGTATTATTGGTTTAATTGCGATCGCGACAACAAATATTTCGAACCTGTTTATTTCACGCACTGCCCAGAGGAGTTACACCTTCTCAGTTCGAGTTGCCCTAGGGGCCAAAAGCAACACGTTATATCAACATCTATTTGCCGAATATTTCCTTCTCATGGGCGCTTCTGCTTCAATTGGATTGATGCTCGCTGCAATGAGCTTTTATTTATTGGACGCTCATTTTGGCGAACTCATTCCACGCAGCAATGAGCTAGGTATAGACTTAATAACGCTAGCATTCGCTCTATTGATCACGTTAGCGATGTCCACTTTTTTCTCACTATTCAATTATAAAATGCTCCATCTTAAAACACTCAGTGAGCGCTTAGAGAAAAGCGGTAAAGGCACAAGCACACAAGTCTCCAAAATAGTTCGTCAAACATTAATTGGCACACAGGTTTCAATCGCCATGATACTTGTTTTTGTCACAGCAAATCTGACGCAACAAGCTGTTGCACATATCGAAAGTGCCAATGATTTAAATATACAGCAAACGATTCATTTACATTTAGTCTCAAGAACTTCATCTGATCTATCGCCTGAAAAAATAGCTTCTGAAATGCGTAAAATTAGATCCCTACTGATCAATCACCCAGCGATAGTCGAGGTAACACAGTCAGAATCTGCCGTTAGTCAGCTTGGAAAGTGGGCCATTACTAATCTCAACACAAATCAACGTTATGTCGTCAGTAGCAAATCTGTGGCATCTAACTACTTTTCATTCTACGACCAAAACCTGATTGAAGGTCGTGTATTCAACGAACAAGATACATCGGCCAATCTATCTTTCATGGTGGTTAATCAAGCTTTTGCAAATCAATTTGCGGCTGATGGAAATCCCATAGGCATGCGATTCTCTGCCATAGGAAGGCCATCGATACAGGTAATTGGTGTGGTCGAGGACATTAGGCAACCGGGTGAACTTCAAACATCTCCGACGGCTTATGCTTTGCTTGCTCATGACGCGCTTGAATTTACCATCAAGACCGTTCATCAGCGAAGCATAGAAAGAAGTCATATACTAAAGCTACTTGAAGAAAACGGCTCTACCTACACGCTGTTTAGTTACGAGTCGCTACAAACAACTAAAAATCGGCGGCTGTTTAGCCAATATACAACAGCGAGTGTCGCGCTATTTCTTGCCCTTCTGACGATTTTTCTGGCAGGTATTGGCTTATATGGAATATTCAGTTATTCAACACAAATTCGACGTTTTGAAATCGGTACTCGGCTTGCTATAGGTGCAAAAGGCAAGAATATTGTTACCTTAGTATTTCAAGAGAATTTACCAACCATCTTTGTGGGTACATGTACCGCTGTTATTATGCTCACTTTGGCCCATTTCATCTTCAGCAAGAGCTTATACAACGTGTTGTCAGCGACCTTAATACCAATCTCAGTAGGCACATTTATGGTCATTCTAGGCTTATCTCTTTGGGCTTGTTATTGGCCTCTAAGGCAATATATCAACAACCCTATCGTTCATTCACTCAGGAGTGCTGACTAATACCAACCCATAGTGAGAATTGAACACTCAACTAAGTAGCGTTTCTTCATACTGCAACCTACAGAAATAGAATATGTATGACGACAATAAAAAAGGCGTGAAACCTAAGGTGTCACGCCTTCTTATACAGCCAGAAGTGTTAGTTATCTAAATCAACAATTTCTACTTTATAGCCAAGTGCTTCAAACTGCGGTTGAAGCGTTCCCGCATCACCAACAACTAACTTAGCCATGGTGTCTATGTCTAAGTGTTTCTTTGCTAATGCATTAAGCTCAGGCAAGCCTGTATTTTTGATGATAAGCGCTTGTTCCTCCGTGAAATCCGCAGGTAAGTCATAACCTAAGATATCACCCAAAAAGCGTAACTTCTGATTCGGTGTTTCGTAGCTTCTCGCATCACGTTGACCAACAGCGTTACGCATAAAGGCTAGTTCATCATTCGTCATTCCCGACTCTTGATAAGCTCTCAACTCTTTTTCAAACTCAACAAAAGACTTATCTGTTACGTCAGCTCTAACACTTGCGCCAGCCCTATATTCACCATTGTATTTGCTCGCATTAAAACCTCCACGAGCACCATAAGTGTATCCTTTGTCTTCCCTTAGGTTTAGATTGATGCGACTATTAAAAGCACCGCCCAAATTAAAGTTCATCAATCCAGCTTTAAAGAACTCACCCGTAAAATCACGTGTAATGCTTGGCTTACCAATACGAATAACCGATTGCGCCGCATCATCTTTGTTCACGAGATAAACCGTTTTAGGATCATAACTAACAGGCTTAAACGAACGATTAAAACCCTTACCTTTACCTGTCCACGACTTCAGCTTAGCTAAAGATTTATTGACGGTCGATTGTGGTAAGTCACTAACAACAATTAGCTGCGCCCCTTGTGGCTTAACATAGTCAGAATAAAAGCCTTTCACATCATCTTGTGTCAGCCCCGAAACGCTTTCAACTGTACCAGAACTCGAAATACCCGCAATAGAACGACCATATAAGAGCTTACCCCAAGCTTCATTCGCTAGGCCATTGGCATCTTTACGTGCATTTTGAATACCTTGGATGGTTTGCGCTTTAAGACGATTGAAATCTACGTCGTTAAACGCTGGCTTCAATAGTTTTTCCTCGACTAAAGCCAAAGTTGCATCTAAGTTCTTACTGAGGCTGCTCACGAAAACATTAATAGTTTCATTACGAACACTAATGTTAATGTTACTACCTAATTTTTGTAGTTCGAGGCTCATATCTTCATTTGAGCGCACTGTAGTTGACTCGTTCAGCAAACCTGCGGTGAGATTGGCAAGGCCAGCTTTGCTCACTGGCTCAGCGTAATGCCCTCCTTGAATTCTAATTAAGATACTTGTCGTTGGTGTTTCTTTGCTTTGTGTACCTAAAACTTCAATACCATTTTTCAGTTCACCTTTCCAATAAGCAGGAACGCTCACAAGTGGGTTAGCGCCGGCAACAGGCTGCTTGCTACGGTCAAAGCTGTCAGTTGCACGACGTGTTTTAAGATCTGATGCTTTGACGACTTGACGTTCGGGAATATCACGAGCAGAAATCGTAAAGTTATCTGCTTTAGCAACTGTATCAGGTTGTCCATTAGGCACAACGCTCACGATGACCGAATGTTTGCCTTTAAGGTACTGGTTGTAAACACGGACGACATCTTCTTTGGTAACGTCATTATAACGCGCGATTTCTTGTCCGATGTAGTTTGGAGTCCCTGCAAACGTTTCGAAGAAAGCCAGTTGACCGACTTTGCCAGATACTGATTGTAATCCAAAAATAGCGCCTGCTTCGATCTTAGCTTTAACTTTAATCAAATCGTCGTCTTTAACCCCACGCTCTTCAAACTCATCAAAAGAAGCACGTATAGTTGTCTCAAGATCAGCAAGCGATTTACCCGATGCTGGATTAGGCAAGGCTAACATAGAGAAGGTACAAGCTAGTTCCTGACACCCGTGGTTTACCTGAGATTGGACCGCTAGACCATTTCTTACTAAGTTCTTGTAAAGAATTGATGTCTTGCCACCGCCTAATATTTCAGCCAAAACATCTAAAGGAGCTTCATCTTCATGACGTGCATGAACGGTTGGAAATGCCATGAAAACCAAAGGCAAGTTGATATTATCTTCGAACGAAACATAGCGGTCTTCGGTCAGCGTAACATTCGACTTTGGCGCATCAATAACTTCAGGTCCTCTTGGGATAGAACCAAAATATTTATTGATAAGCACCATCGTTTCTTCTGGGTCAACAGCTCCACCAATAGTCAATGTCGCGTTATTAGGGCCATACCAACGTAAAAAGAATTTTTTCAAATCGTTAACATCAACACGATTCAAGTCTTCAGTGTAACCAATCACTGGCCAAGAATATGGATGCCCTTCAGGATATAACGCAGCTCCTAATGTTTCACCTAAACGGCCGTAGGGCTGGTTATCAACGCGCTGACCACGCTCATTTTTAACCGTTTCACGCTGCACTTCGAACTTTTCTTGTGTCACAGCGTCCAGCAAAAAGCCCATACGATCAGCTTCTAGCCATAACATTTTCTCAAGTTGGTTAACCGGAACGGTTTGAAAATAGTTAGTACGGTCAGAATTCGTCGTACCATTTAAGGTACCGCCTGATTCAGAAACGATTTTGAAATGTTCTTCGTCAGCTACGTTTTCGGATCCTTGAAACATCATATGCTCGAAGAAATGTGCAAAGCCTGAATTACCTACTTTTTCACGCGCAGATCCAACATGATAGGTTACATCCACATGCGCCAACGGATCGGATTGATCTTCATGAATAACAACAGTTAATCCATTAGATAGCTGATACTTTTTATAAGGAATAACGATTTCGTCACCTCGACGTTTCACTTCCTCAATCAAACGCACGCCATCAGGCAAAACTGATGATGCGGTTTCATTTGTAGCAGAATCGTTGTTCTGACAAGCAGCTAACGATACGGCTAGCCCTAAGGCGATCCATTTTTTCAATGCAAATTCCTCATAATAACCATAAAACAGGTACGACTGCGCAATGTAGCCTCCCAAAAATAGCGAGAAATACTACAGTAATACTATTTTGACGGTAAAGTAACCTGTTCTTCTAATCGCCGTTAAAGTTGTAACAAACTAAGAACATCTCACCTTGTGGTTTCAAATCCAGATTGTTGACAAAGGACACCATGCCAAATCAGTATAATGCCAAGTAGTATTAACAAGTACTCTAAACGCTTGGGGAAGCAGATGATTAATTCATTCAAAAATAACGTGAAATGGTTGGTCTTAATATTAAGTTTATTGGCTATTGATGTTCATATGGCGCAAGCTCAAACGAGAGAAATCAGTCAAATCAAAGACAACCTATACTTGTTTAGAAACAATGCCCATTTAGCGGTATTCTTGGTCACCAATGAAGGCATCATTGCCACAGACCCAATCAATGAAGAAGCGGCAAAATGGCTTAAAAAGGAAGTTAAAAACCGATTCAAGAAAGATATAAAGTACGTTGTCTATAGTCATTCTGACAATGATCACGTAGCCGGTGGTCAAGTCTTTGCTGATACCGCAACCATAGTTGCACACGAAAATGCAGTACCTATTATTAATAGCGGCAATTACACTGCCACACCCAATGTGACTTTCAGTGAGGAATCAACTGTTCAGTTAGGTGATGGTCGGGTCAAACTGCATTATTTTGGTGTTAGCCATACAGATAACCTTATCGTGATGGAGTTTCCCAAACAAAAAGCCATCTTCGTTGTAGACTCTTTAAATCTCAACCGTATGCCTTACCGTAATCTGCCTAACTTCTATATGCCTGAGCTTATCCACTTCATTAAGCAAGTAGAAACGCTTGATTACGAAATAGCAATACCGGGACACGGTGAGATGGGCACCCCAAAAGATGTTGTTCGTTATCGTAACTACCTTGAAGATTTATATGAGGAAGTCACAAAAGCACATAAAGCGGGTAAGAGCCTCGAGCAAGCCCAAGCTTCAATAAGGCTAGAAAAATATAAAGACTTTGATAACTACGAATCTTGGTTACCTTTAAATATAGAAGGCGTATATAGGAATTTAAATCAATAACGCTTTCTCTATAGAGCAGCTTTTCCAAAGCTTGGTGCTACGCGTCAATATCGAGTGCACCTCGCTCACCTGTGGGATTGCCTTTAGACGGAGTAGCATTGTATTGGTGTTTTTAGGCACTATAAGCACCTTTCTAAAAAGTATCGACAAGAAGCTGTAGGAGCGGACTCATCCTCGAACTATCTCATAGACAGGCAGTATTTCAGGTTAAAGTCTGGTCCCACAGTTGCTGTCTTTATTTAGCTCACCATCCTGTGCGAATATCTCTCCCGCTTAAATTAATTCGGTATTAAAAAAAATACCTGTGTATCACCTTTTAAAATACTACATAGTAGTAAATATATTCATTGGCGTTTAGTATTTACTACTATGTAGTCAAAAGGATAATCACATCATGACAACGAAACAAAAACAGAAAGAGAAGTATCTTGGTGAATTCGAGCAAGTGGCTTTGCTCGCACTGATTCGATTAGGCGATCAAGCCTATGGGGCTAAAATTAGGCAACTTATTCATGAGCAAATTGGACGTGATGTAGCCATAGGCGCACTTTATTCAACTTTAGAACGTTTAGAGAAAAAAGGCATGGTGACATCTACGTTGGGCGAGCCAACGGCTGCGCGCGGTGGACGAGCAAAGCGCTTTTTTGTTGTAACAGCCAGCGGATTACAGGGGCTAAAGCGCACCAGAGAGATGATGGACAATATGTGGCAGGGTGTTTCTCTGTTCGCTGCTAAAAACTAACGTGAGGGCGATTTATTATGACATATCAAACATCACAACCAAGCAATACGCCTAAGTTTACCCATTGGATTCTAACTAAGTTACTGAAAAATAAAATCAACGAAGAGCAAGTTGGTGACTTGCTTGAGGAATACCAAGATAGAGCAAAAAACAATGTCGGAGCAGCTAATAACTGGGTTCACCGACAAGCGGCACTCGCCTGTCTATCCGTTATTTCGAAAGCACTCACAGTTGAACGCCTTGCTCATTATGCTTTGTACATACTGTCTGCCGTATTGTTTGCAACACTCATTTTATTTGTTGGCTGGTTGTCGCATATGGATGAAGCGCCTGCTGAGCACATATGGTCAGCACTAATGGAAGGAAAAGTCCATCAGCTACTACTTGAGCCACTCGCGTGGCAGAGCATGCTCCACTCTGCTCACATGACCTTCGATATCGGTATGTATATTCATATACCGTCAATCATATGGGCAAGCTTGTCTCTTGTTGGGTTGTTTTACGTGCAGAAAAAACAAATGGTATCTATCTTAGGATATGCAGCACTAGGACTTGCTGCGATTGCATTACCTTATTTATGGAGCCTTGCTTACATTGCAACACATGATTTGGTTGCCAAAGAGGTAGGCCCCATCATTGCTTTTGGTGTCATCAGTGCTCTTTACTTGATTTTACCTGTGACTCACAGAGTGCTAGTAACCAAACGAGAATTAAATAGGTTAGCAGCACAGTAAATACTGATAGAGCGCTAAATGGCGCTCTGTTTCTATTGAATCAAAGCTTAGCTATTGATTAATCTGAGTACGAAAACTAAACAAACAAACTTCAATCTGTTTCAACAGACAAATGGTATCCGGCATACTTACGCATATTGATGACACGGTTGCCGTCGAGCATTAAATACTGGCCTTTTATACCATTGAGTGTTCCCTCAAAGCCGCCCTCTTTATCGAGATTAATAGAGCTTATTTTCTCAGGGTACTGTTCAATGGGATAATGGATGTCGATGGCAGGTGTATCGACAATATCAATTGCCTGAAAGCCATACTCATCAATAATTTCATCCAAATCACCTTCCACTTCTGCTAACAACGACTCTTTTAACTCTTGCAAGTCAACAGGCTCAGGCTGGCTTTTTAACATGGTTCGCCAGTTCGTTTTGTCAGCAATATGCTCTTTAAACGCTGTTTCAACTAAGCCACTGGTTAAACGGTTCTGAACACGCATTATGGCAATAGCCTGAGTTGCACCTTGATCAATCCATCGACTTGATACGCCATCGGTCACATGGCGAGTAATGCCTACTTTTACTGTTCCTGTATTGGCTAAGTAAACAAAATGATCAGACAAACAATTAGCCTCGCCCCACTCAGGCTCACGGCAAGTTCCTGCATCGTAATGGCAAAGCTCTGGTTTTATAATACAGGTATCGCATTGGGCTAAACGCATAAGACAACGATAGCAGTATCCTTGGTTAAAACTCTTTTTGGTTTTGGTAGCGCAATGTACACAATGTATTTCGCCATCATATTTAACACGTATCTCTTTACCGATGAGCGCATTCATATCAACAAGTTGCTCACCAACAGGCAATTGATACTGCACCTTATTATCGCCGTTTGTGCTAACACGCATTTTGCGGATATTGCCTTGACAAACCGTCATACTCTGCCTTCTTTCCTCGACACTAAAATCTGTCGGCATGCTACGCATTAGTTTGTCGTGGTTCAAACCTAATTTAAGACATTATGCTAACGACCACTTCGAAAATAGCTCACCAGAACTATGAGATCTGCCAGTTGTTCACCCAAATGCCATTCCATAGCATAAGCCCGCGCGGAAACTTTAAATAACTGAGGATTAAATCATGCGAGCAATAAGAAAAGATAGGAATATAGTATTCAAGCTGATGTGGCTGCTATTTGCTTCAATCATTACACTACCGGCAATGGCTGCAAATATTGCTTATATTTATGGCGATATAGCGGCAAACGGCACTTTGCCTTCGGGTAATCAGGCACCCTATCACCAAATGCTGTTAACTGATACAGGACCTAATGGCACATCACAATTCAGAGCTATAGTCGAGTCAGAAGGACATACTATTACACAACACTATGACGCAACAACGACTCTTAATCCTCAATTTCTTAACCAGTTTCAGGTCATTATTTTTAGTTTGCACCAAAAGATATGGTCGGCATCGGAGAAAAGCCACCTTGATGCTTGGATTAGAGCAGGTGGCGGGATGTTTATTTATAGCGATTCTGCTGCCGGCGGCAGATTTAACTTAGTAGGACCACAAAACACAGTTGGTCAAACGGCTGTAAATAACCTCATATCGCAGTACGGGATGGAAGTCACTGTTGATCAAGCAAATGGCACAAAAGCTTATCGTGCAAGCCCGGGAGCAACCCACCCGATTGTTGCAAACCGCCCCGTATTTGAGGGAGAAGGAGTATCCCCCGTTGCTGTGGCTGCGAGTGCCAACGCTCAAATTTTGATCCCTTATGAAAACACCCCAGATAACCGAGTCAGTGGACAGGGGTTTGTACCTCACCAGCAGAACTTAACCATATCGAACCCCTCCTTTGCAGCACTTGTGTTAAAGCCCTTAGGTAGCGGCAATATCATTGTGTCATTTGATCGCCAACCCGTGTGGAATGGCGGTGAAGGTTCCGACATTACAAAACGCGACAATGGCTTAATTCTGCGCCGTATTATAACGCAATTAGCTGGGAGTAATCCTACGAGTTCAATTAATGTCTCTGCTAACACTGATAAACTTATTGGTGAATTGGGCACAGCAACATTAGATGGTTTAGTGACAGGTAACCCATCTTCGACGACATGGAGTCAAGTGTCTGGACCCGGCAGTGTAAACTTTGCATCAGCTAATTCTGTTGATACTACAGCAACTTTCTCTCAACCTGGTTCATATGAGCTAATGCTAACGGCAAGCAATGGTGCCTCCAACTCAAGTGCTCTTGTGCAGATTGAAGTTGTACCAAACTCGACTGTCATAAATGCAATCAATAGTGGCAGTGGTGCATACAATGCTTCAACAGGAATTAACTATACGGCAGACGACTTTTTTGTCGGTGGGCATATTGATAATTTCGGTGGCGCCTCTGTTGCAGCGACGACAGATGATGAACTGTATAACCACGCACGCTCTTCTCAAAGTGCTTACAATATTCCTATTGCCAATGGAAATTACACTGTCTTGTTGCAGTTTTCTGAAACATTCTTCACGGCAAATAATCGTCGGGTATTCGATGTTTCTATAGAAGGTATTCAAGTCCTCAATGATTTAGATCTCTTTGCGACTACAGGCAGTAGGCACAGCGCGCATAGCGTATTAGCTGATGTAACTGTGGCTGACGGCACTTTAAATATGAATTTTGCAGCCAGTGTGAATAATCCCCTACTTAGCGCTTTTGTCGTTGTATCAAAAGACGGGACAACAACACCAATCGAACCAGCAGAGCCAATCTCAGTAGCAGCATCGGCAGAAAAACTCATCAGTATAAATGGAACACTTACCTTAGACGGAACGCTAACTGAAGGTAACGCAATATCGAGTACTTGGAGTAAAACATCTGGTCCGGGTGACGTTAGTTTTGCATCAACAACATCCTTGGACACCACGGCCACCTTCACACAAGCTGGCACTTACGAGCTTATGTTGGTCGTAAGCAATGGCTCAACTATGGCTAATACAACGGTTCAAGTTGAAGTCGTATCAGACTCCGCAATTGTTAACGCAGTAAATAGCGGAGCCGGAGCATACAGTGCTGTGACAGGCATTAATTACTCTGCCGATGACTTCTTTGTTGATGGGCATATCGATAACTTTGGGGGTGCATCTGTTGCAGCGACAACTGACGACGAGCTGTACAACCACGCGCGCTCCTCTCATAGTGCTTACAATGTGCCAGTAGCAAATGGCAACTACACCGTCTTGTTACAGTTTTCAGAAACATTCTTCACAGCGAGTAATCGTCGAGTTTTTAGTGCATCAGTAGAAGGCACACAGGTAATCAATAATTTGGATATTTTTGCCACAACCGGCCGTCGACATCAAGCACACGACGTATTACTAGACGTAACAGTTACCGATGGCATACTGAACTTGAGCTTTACAGCTAGCATTAACAACTCGTTACTTGCAGCCTTTGTGGTCGTCTCTAAATAACTGACACAATCACATCGCACATTAATGCCTGATAAGTAGTGACTTCTCAGGCATTAAGCCATGCTGTAGCTTCCAGAAAAATTTCTAAAACATGCCGCTATTTTGGTACATTACGAGAGTCATTTTATAGTTGGAAGTGAGAGTGCAAGGTTCAATGAGGAAAAAGTTTAATCAATAGTAAGCCATGCTCTGAAAGTCCCACGAAAAGAGCGAATCACGCTACTAAAGAAAATACCCCCTATCTACATAAAACTTATCATTCTGGTCCGTTGAAAACAGCATGGTACTTAGAGTAATTTCAATATACAGCTATCGATGATTCAACCCAGATCTAAGCACTAAAAATATATGGTCAGTGGTTCATAGAGTGACTTGGAGTCAAATGACCATACAGAATACGGAATTTTTAAAGATTGTGAGCCCGGGCCTTTATGTAAGCAACACTAAGTGTTTGAATATGCCCCTTCTGAAGCCAAAAACTGTTTAGGTGTATAATTGAAAGTGGCCTTAAAGCAATGGCTAAAATAAGATGGAGAGGTGAAGCCTACATCGTAGCCTACCTCTCCGATACGATGACCTTCGAGTAGTAAGGCTTTCGCTTTTTCCAATCGATACTTTCTCACCAATTCCGCAAAGTTATATTCAACTACAGCACTGAGCTTACGGTTTAACTGACGTTCACTCACTGCCATTGCATCTGCTGCTTGTTTCCTACCAAACTCACTGTCTGTGTAGTTTCCTTCTATAACCTGCATCAGTCTGGCGTAAAATTGCTCATCACGTTTGCTGCTAAACGTTAAGCTTGGCCGCTCCTCTTGGGTTGATAGATTATCATTATTACCTGCTTTGCTTTTCTGTGTGTATTGCCCTTGCTTATTGAGCTGTTGTGTCACACGTTTCTTAACAATATCTCTTACAGACAGAAGACGTGATAAACGCAACCTTAATTCGGCTGTATTAAATGGCTTAGCAATGTAATCATCTACTGTTTTTTGCCAACCGGTTAATCGACTGTTATCGTCACCTTTAGCTGTAAGCAACGTGATAGGGATATGCGCGGTCAACTCATTGTTTCTTAGGGTATCAACAACCTCAAAACCATCTTTGAATGGCATCATCAAGTCGCTGATTATCATATCCGGGATGTGTTCTATCGCCATGTCGATACCTTGTTGACCATTATTAGCCATTAGGCAGTCATAGTCCGATCTAAGTGATTGTTGGATGTAGTGCTGCATATCCTGATTATCCTCAATAATTAGCAAGACAGGTTTGTGAGTAGTAGTGTCGTCGCTATCACCATGTTGATTTATGACTACAACCTTTTCCGATACATTTTCAACGCTCTGATTCACTAACTCAAATGCAGAATCCAATGCTAAGGTTTTATCATGCAACGGGGCGGCCTGACTTTCATCAAAGTCTGATAGTAAAGGCAACGTAACTGTAAACGTTGTGCCTTCGTTTAAGTTGCTGGAAACCTTAATGGTACCCCCATTAGCTTGAACAAGCTCTTTAACGACAGCAAGCCCTAACCCAGAACCTAATTGCTCTGCTGTCCTCTCCAGTCGAGTGAAGCGCTCAAAAATGGTGTCTAGCTCTTCTTCTGGGATACCGCAGCCGGTGTCTTGTACACTCAAACGGAACTGATTGTGAACCTGCTCACCCGTGATTGTGATAGTACCTGCTTCAGGGGAATACTTAATTGCATTAGATAGCAGGTTGTAAAGAATCTTCTCAAGGGCATCAGCTGTCAGCTCCAAACCACCCCAGCAATGGTTGGTAAACACGATACTTTGGGATTTAAGCCCTGCCAGAGGTTTAAAAGAATTCACTAAGATACCCAAGCTAGTCTCAATCGCATATACCTGTTTGGGTGACTCTACCGCTGTATCCAAACGGGCAAGCTCCAATATCTGCTCAACCAATTGCGCCAGTCTTTTGGTGTTACGGTGCATCATATCAAACTGTTGGATGTCACTTTCATCTTCCAGCTTAAGACGAAGCTGCGGCATAGGGCCTAATATCAGTGTCAAAGGCGTGCGGAATTCATGTGAAACATTAGCAAACAACGACTCTTTCTGAACTAAAAGGTTCGATATCTGTGCGTGGCTCTGGGACAATTCCTGTGTCTTAGATTCGAGCTCATGAGTGCGCTCAATAACAGCATTTTCCAATTGAACGTTAGCTTGGGTTAACTGGCGAGTACGATAACGATAAATTCCATATAAGATTAACAAAATTAACAAAGCATAAAATAAATAAGCTTGAGTGGTTAACCAGTAAGGGGGGAGTACCTTAATCAGCAAACGGGTTATAGGTTGTTCCGCAATACTCCTTGCATCAATAGCTCGTATCTCAAATGTATAACTGCCATGAGGTAATGTTGTATAAGTTACCGAATCATCCGTTCTAGACGCCCGAGTCCATTTATCATTAAGCCCGAGTAATCGATATTCAAAATTAAACTGATCTCTTTCAATAAAATTATTGATAGCAAAATCGAGCGTGAATAAAAATTCATTGTACGTTAGTTCAAAAACTTGTTTTGTTTGAAGGCTGTCTATCAGATCGGGTTTTCGGCTAGATTTAAGACCGCTATCTCTATTGGATAGTTGAATATTCATTAGTTGAACTTCGCTTGTCTGATACAAACGCTGATCTAGGTGCTTATTAGCAATTAATGTATCAATGATATAATTGACATTATCACCTGCGATTAAAATTTTTTCGTCTACCAGTTTAGTGGCAGTATAGTAAAAATCTGTATCAATAATACCGTGCTCCTTACCTAGTACTATAGATGTCTTATTTTGATGATCATATCTCACTAAGCCTTGACTCGTAGCTACCCATAAGTAGCCTTTCGAATCACTAATAACTGCACGAATAACATCTGAATCCGCCGTATAACTACGGTCTATATATTCCACACTTTGCATTTCATCATCAAGGTAAGCTAGACCATGACGAGTTTGACACAACCAAATAACGCCGTAGATGTCCTGCTCCATACAGCGAGTGTAAGGAGGTCTTCCGATATTAATGGGGGGTTTCCATTGGCGCCATTGTTTACTGGCTGTATAGGCAATAACACCATTTGAATATGTTGCGAAAAGTAGGTTACCTGCCCTATCTTTAAAACTACTTATTACGTCAATGTTTGGATAAAAATTTTTAAATCCATTTTTTAAGGTGCCTTTGTAAATACCATTAGATGACCACAATATCGATATAAATAAATTACCATCTTCATCAATATTCATTGGACCTATAGTGCTTTCAGGATCACTCGGTAACGCAAAGTTAGCTGGATTTAGCTGTTGTATATTAAAGCTGTTTAAGTCAAGTAAGTT
>CAZXIN010000008.1:0-63001 GCA_964640795.1 uncultured Pseudoalteromonadaceae bacterium
AGATTAAACTGTGGGACCGACTTTAGTCGGGAATTGGTGGTTGTTTGTTGTGTTCTTTCGCGGTTAAAACCGCTCCCACAGGTAGAGTGATGACATACTGAGATTAAACTGTGGGACCGACTTTAGTCGGGAATTGGTGGTTGTTTGTTGTGTTCTTTCGCGGTTAAAACCGCTCCCACAGGTAGAGTGATGACATACTGAGATTAAACTGTGGGACCGACTTTAGTCGGGAATTGGTGGTTGTTTATTGTGTTTTTTCACGGTTAAAACCGTTCCCACAGGAGTCGCTGCTACTTTCTCAAATCGCAGGACATCATCATGTCTTTATGGAGGCGGAGTGATATGACGTGGCTCATGTAAACGTTCTATTGTGATCAGTCACAAACCATGAGTGCTCGATATTCGTCGTAGGCAAATTGGTCGGTCATGCCACTAATATAATCTTGCAATAAACGGCAACGATAATAGTATTCTTCACTGTCGGTAAAGGTTGTTTTTATTGCGTTTTGGTAGGCTCTGACATGTTTACTGGGTAGCTTTTTGAAGAGCCTTTTTTCAAATAGTGGGGCTTTTCTATCTTGTGCACAAATGTTATTAAATTCAGCACGAGACAAATGCAATAGTGGTTGGTAGCAGTCGAGTAGGCCGTTAATAATTCTATAACCTTGTAGTTCTCTCGATTCGACCTCTTTGTTGCAAAAAGCGTATTTTACGGCGACTTCTTTAAAGGCTTTTGACAACGCATGCTGGTGGCTGTTGTCTTCTAGCAAAGCTTGATCAAAGGACCCATCATGAATACTGGTGATATTGTCGATAAACCGCTTAACGGCATGTTTGACGAGTGGGTGTACAAAATTAATTCTTAGAAAGATAAAATACTGACTGTCTTTGGATATGTCTTCAGCGTCGGCAGCTTCTTGTGCGCTGTCTGTTATCGCTTTCATATCTATTTTGCCCGGCTCTAGGTCATACTCGACGAGCAGTTTGGCGAATTCTTCACAAAGCGCTTGGCTCAGTTTTTTTGTATCTAGGATCTCTTTTTCAACAGCGTCTTCTAAGTCCGCTAGGCAATAGGATATGTCGTCTGCTGCTTCCATAATATAGGCGACTGGGTGGCGGTGGTTTGGCTTTATATTCAGCTTATCGCAGAGTGTGTTGATATAATCTTCTTCACTCTTGTAGTAGCCCACTTTCTTTTTGAGGTATTTGAATTTGTCGTCGTCTGATGGTTTTCCCTCAACACCGCATCGTGTGTACTTCATCACGCCAGCAACTTGGGTGTAGGTAAGGTTGAGCCGCAGCAGAGAGTGGATAAGTCGTATCGCTTGGGCGTTGCCTTCAAAGTGGCAAATGTCTGTTTTTAAGTCAGGCGCTAGCTTTACCGTTGGGTCTTGAGGTGAAAAGGCGTCTTGAACATGGCGTTCAAACCAATCGTTAATTGCTTGCTCACCAAAATGTCCAAAGGGCGGGTTGCCTATGTCGTGCATAAGGCAGGACATTTCTACGATACTTTCGACATGCCGCTCTAGTCCTGCTAGCCCAAACTCCTTAAGTTGCTCTTCGGTGAGTTTGTTGAAAATGGTTTGCACAATAAATCGGCCAACCTGCTGTACTTCAAGAGAGTGTGTGAGGCGACTCCTGACAGCAGCGTTGCGTTCTAGCGGGAAAACTTGCGTTTTTTGTTGTAAACGTCGGACGGCTGCTGAGTTAATAATCCGCCCGCGATCACTTTCATAATCATAAATAAGCGACTTTATGTCGTTGCGTGGCTTAGTATTGTATTCCCTTGCACTCGTAAACTTTTTACGAAAATCTATCGGCATGCTGATTCTTGTTCCCCACCTGTCTGATGAAAGTCACTATAGCATGCGTTGATAACAGGGAAAATTTTATGCGCGTTACAAGCTGGCGGGGAACAATCATTAAATATGTAACTGAGACTAGCTGTAGGGTTGAATAGGCTTTTGGGGCAGGCTCTTGTGAGACTGACTATTGTGGGAACGACCTTTAGTCGGGAATTGTTGGGTGTTTGTTGTGTTTTTGCGGTTAAGACCGTTCCCACAGTAACCACTACTATAAGAGGTTACAGTGGTGCTTTGGTTGGTTTACTTTATTTTGCTGTGGCTATAACGATTTTATTTTTAAAGCTTTCGTCGTCGAGGCGGCCGTAGTACATGACGAGATCCGATTTTTGATCGGCATTAATGTCTTTATTGGTCACCGTGGCAGCATTTCTGGGTAAATTCAGGTTGTACGACTTTGCTCTTCTGGCAAAACTTTTTTGCTTGCCTTGGTCGGCTAATCTGACTTTTATTTTGTCTTCTCCGTCAGACAAAAGTAAGTCTTTGGCGTTATCGCCGTCGATATCTTTTAAGGTAAACATAGGGTTGCCTGTTTGACCAGAGGAAAGGCTAAACCGAATTTCAACGTCATCTCTAACAAGCGGGTCTTCATTGAATTTGTCTTGGTCGTCCATACCGAACACGAGTATGTCTTGTTTTACCTTACGTGAAAAAAGTGCGCTGACGATATCTGATATTGAGATATCGAAAGATGATAAGAGTACTTCCTTCTTTTTGTCGCCGTTTAAGTCAACTAACGTTGGATCTAGGAGTCTTTCATCGATAGCGATGCGCGTATTGGGAGTGTCTGAGAAAGCTAAGGTGCCATTTAACAACTGGCCAAAATAAAACTCGAAATCATTTACTTGTTTGAGTACACCTGAGCCTTTTGAATGCTGAACCAATAAATCGGCAATACCGTCACCATTTATGTCATCAATTTTCTCTAGCACTTTATGCACGATATTGCTTTGGTCTTTTTGCGAGCCGTCTGCTTCACGCAATTCCCACCAATAATTGGGGTTTATGTCTGCATTGATATTCACTACCTGCGGTTCGTCTTTGAATAGACCATCTGCCTGTTGAAGATAAACATGCAGCGCGCCTAGATGTGGGGTGACAATATCCATACGATCGTCTTTGTTCATGTCGAAGAACTTTAAACGAGGGGGAGTGAATTCTATGCTTTCGCGAAAAACGTCCATTTGTCCTGCACTACTGATTGATTGCGGATGTCTGGTTTCGCAAGCGCAGGATAACCACAAGTTTGTGCGCTCAAAATGAGGCAATATAAAGTCGTCGACTTGGTCGCCATTTAAATCGCGAACGAAGGATTTTTTTCTAAAGAATGTCGATTTATCCGTAATGTAAATTGAAGATACGGCTTGTTCGTCAAAAAATGGGTACTGTTCCGGATTATCAGATTTGATGTATTTTTTGATATGCGACTTGGTCAAAAAGTACAAGTCTCGGAGGCCGTTACTCTGTTCTACACCAATATCGTAGGCGATGATGTTGTCGGGTAGTTGAGTGCGGCTTAACACGCTGTATTTATTGTTTTGGTCTGGCCCTAACACGACCATCCAGATTTTTCTTTCTTCGTCAGCCCCGAAAACTAATAATTCTTTCCCTTTATTTTTGTAGAGATCGATGACTTCAATGGGCCGCGTGACATCTAAGCCAACATCAACGGTTTGTATTGAGTAGAGATCGTTGTCCTGTGCAAAAAGCTGGGTTGATAATAAGACGAATATAAAAGTAACGAGCGATGTGCGAAGGGGCATTTTGATGACTATTCCTTTAATTACTGCAATGGTTGATGACAAAGTGTCGTTGTATCAGATAGGTAAGTTAGCGCATAGTTCAAATTTTGTTTCTGGCTCAATTCTGGGTCAATAAAGTGTAATAAGTTGTTTTTTTGCATGATGGAAGACTAAGGCACTTTGTTTGTGTTCTTATCTAAAGGGATGATGTGCGGAGATAAGAATTCTAATAGGCTATGTTCATTCGCTTTATGGTCTGACGCTAAATCGAATAAGAAAACACCGGCTAACTCTTTGTTTAAAATAAGGCGAGACTTTTTGTTCAATAGGCTCTTTGTCTCAAAAAAGGTGTTTTTGTATTTGCCTTTGTGAAGTGCACTTTTATTTATATTGGGGGCATCAATAATCTCTCTGTATGGTACGTGACGGATCGTTTTATTCGAGCCGTTGATAAATTCGATTCCGTAAGCAGGTAGGCCGATTAGGAGCTTGTCAGCTTTAAACCCTTTATTGAGCGTATGTTTTATAGCTTTTCTGAACGTGCGGTAATCAGCATGATGGGCTATGTCTGAGTTGTCCCAGCTGCCTGTAAAGTCAAAAGCCATAAGATTAACGTAGTCTACATACTCTTGTAACTCGACTTTATATTGAGCACCAAGCCACTCACCTGGCGCAATATCAACAGTGAGTATCGTGGATGGAGACAGTGTTTCTCGAAGGCTTTTTAATAACTCAACGAGGTATTGGCTTTCTACAGGGTCGTTACCACCTTTATTTTGTTCACTTTGATAGGACCAGTATTCCCAGTCGATATCCACACCATCGACTTTGTGCTGTTTAACATAGGACACTAAATTCTCGATGAAGGTATTTTTTAAGGCTGGATCGGCCATGATACTTTTGAATGCTTCACTGCCTTTACCGGCTCCTCCTACTGACAAGATGACAGTCTTTCCTTGCTCTTTTGCTTTTGCGACGAGTGGTTCGATGAAAGTATCAACGGTTGAAGACTCAAGATGACCGTTAGTTAAAGGGTAGACCGATGCGATAGCTAAATGAGAGAACCTTTCCCATAAGATATTGTCGACAGGCAGTTGTTTGTTATTCCACGCGGTATACATTGCGACAACAGGTTTGTGCTGTGGCTGTTGGGCACTCGTACAAGACAACAGACAAAATATGAGAAAGCCGCATCGCCACATTGTTATTCCCTCACTTTAGTAACGCAGTTCATTCACTGATTTCTGCATGATGTTTATAGATTCGTTTAGACAAACCTGCGGTTAAGTCGATAAGGTTGTTGTATCAAACAGATGGTGCAGCGCATAGTGAAAACTGCGTTTTATAAATCAATAAAGTGTAATAAGTTGTTCGTCACTGCATTCATTGCCTCGCGGTAACGAGGTTCCGGCAATAACGACTTCCTGAGTATTAAATGAGTCAACATGCGTTAGGTTGACCACATGCGACTTATGTATTCGTAAGAAACCTTCGGGGAGTTTTTGCTGAAAGGCTTTTAGTGAACTGTAGGTGACAATGCGTTTGTCATTATCCAAAAATACTTCGACGTAGTTCCCCATCGCCGACACGTACAAAATAGATTGGGTATCAATCAAGTGTGTTCGTCTGTCGGCGACGATTTTGATTTTCTCTAATTTAGGTTTGTCGTTTTCGTGTTCAAGCAAGGTTAAGTGTTTTTTCAAAAGGCTTACAAAGCCTAGGAAAATGACGGTGCTATTAATCAGCATTAGGTTTTTGACCCATTGTGATGGGGTAAAAGGAGTGAGATTTGGTGCATTGATAATAGGCTGATAGAAGTAGGTGATAACCAGAGATTGCAAGGTTGCAGCAACGGCCAAAAGCGCAAGGTACTGGATAAAGAATAAAGTAAAGCGTTTGGCTAATAGGTGTCTGGGTATGAGCACGTAGATAACACAATAAACACACAGAATACGTGCAGGGAGCAATAAAAACTCCAGTAAGAACGAAGCGTATAAACCTGTATCAGGCCTCATCCAAATTAATGAGAACATGAGGTAGTACGACACCCAAAAAAGACCGTGAGTGAGCGCTCGTGATGAAAAGAGATGCCCTTTGTTGTTAAACCATTGGATGGATGAAAACTTGGTCATTCAAAAGAGACTTTTCGTATAAATAAACGGTGATTACAAATAATAGAGAATAAAAACATAAACTTAAATGGTATCAATAATGTCAGGTTTTTTAAGGATACTATGAACAATGTCGCGTTATCTGAACTTAATTGTAAGCAATTTAGCACTGATGTTATGTCTCTTTTGTTATTGCTTCGCTCAATATGCACAAGCTGATACTTTAGCTCGTCGAGCCACGTGGCAGGTGAGGACATCACCTGCTGAGCCTATTGGACGCACCTTAACAGAAGTACTTAACAAAACACCACTCTTTGATGCGGGCTTGCGAGTCGGTGACGTCGTTCTCAACATCAATGGCCGATTGATTAACGACTCGGAAGTGTGGAATGAACTCACAGATGCGTTGGTGGCTGAGCAAGAAGTGGCTATACGTTATAAGCGTGGGACTGAGGTTAGAGAAACCAAGGCGGTGTTTAAGGCGATTGCTAGAGAGAGTTACGCTAAACATCTGGTCGAATACGGTAGCATTTACAATAGTTACGGCTTTCGTCAAAGAACCTTTTTAACATTACCTCAAGATCAGGTTGAGGATTTGCCTGCGGTATTTTTTGTGCAGGGGTTGAGTTGTTCTAGCGTTGAGGTGTTACCTAATAGTCAATCTAATTACCGGCGTATGATCAAGTTGCTGATTGAAAACCTCGATATGGCGGTGATGCGTGTTGAGAAGCCTGGTGTGGGTGACAGTGAAGGCTCTTGTAGTGAGTCTGATTTCTTGACCGAGTTACATGGATACGAAGTTGCACTGGAGAAGCTGCTTGCCGATCCGCGGATTGATAAGCGTAGAGTCGTTGTTTATGGGAATTCAATGGGAAGCGCACTTGCTCCTTATCTTGTCAATAAATACCAATTGAATGGTGTTGTGAGTGACGGTACGTTCTTCAGAACATGGTTTGAACATATGCTAGAAATTGAGCGGCGTATTCAGCAAATGCAAGGTAAGGCTGAAGCGGATATCAACAAGGCTATGAACACGGTTTATATCCCGCTTTACTATCAAATGCTTATCAAGAAAAAGTCTTATGGTGACATAACGACAGACAGCCCGCTTTATAAGCCATTTAACTACCATGCTAGACGGCATATGTACGGCAGGCCCATGCGTTACTATCATCAATTGCAAGATTTTGATATTGCCGGTGAATGGTCAAAGGTCGTTGTGCCGGTGAGGATTCGATACGGTGAAAATGATTGGATCATGTCTAAAAGTGATAATCGGATGATAGTTGATGCGTTATCTAGAAACGGTAACAACGATGTAGAGTTGATGATTTATCCTAAGCTTGATCACTGGAGCACATTGCATGACACACCAGCGCATTCGTTTAACGGCGAACAGGGTGAGTGGGAAGATAACATTGCCCTTATGCTCGTGAATTGGATTAATGAGCTAAATGGGGTGTGAGGAGCAGGCTTTTATTGAGTGAATAACCATCTTGATACCAAATACCTTTGCATGACGGTTTTTGATATCGAGCCAGTAGGCCTAATAGTAATAAGCGATAGTCAGTTCAGTTGTGGTGATGTCAGAGGAATGTCTTTGTTGAATCAGCCGTTGAACGCTAACCCATTCAGAGGGGCATAAATGATAAGGGGCATATACTATATGCCCCTTTATTTTTTGACTCTTAGCCGTTATCCACCGTTCGCTGGACGGCTCACAATTGTCCATTCTTGATTAGGGTGTGTGGCATCCCATAGTTTCATGCCTTGTCCTGGCGCTCCACCATTACCACCATCCAGATAGAAATCAGCCCAAGGGATGTTCTTTCTGAGTCGGTATTTGTCACCACCTAGAGAGATTTTTTCCCATTGTTGGTTCTTATTATCCGTACCGCAGTAGAAGAGGTTGACTGCCTGCCCACGAGCACCTTGATGGCCGCCATCTAAACACAAGCTAGTGAAACGTTTACGGTATGAGAAAAAACCGTTACCTCTGTCGATTTCAACCCACTGTTGGTTTTTTTGATTTGGGTTATCAAACCAAAGTTTTGCTTGTGTATTAAGCTGCGCAAAGTTACCGCCATCAATAGAATAGTTGGGGGCATTACTTTTTGTCAGTGTTACGAAAGGTTGAGGCTCTGCAGTACCACCTTGAAAAACACGAACATACTCAATTTGTAGTGATGGTAATCCAGTCTCACCAATTTGAGGCAGCAATTTAGGATCTTTTTGTGGGTTGTCTGCTTGCGACGGGTTACTTGCACCGTTAATACCATCTCTTACGTGTGGAGACGAGGAGAATATAAGCCTTAAAGGTCTTGTTTCTGCAGCAGCGTCTTGCGGTTGATTGGATGTGTAGTATTTCTTTCCATCAAAATAATATGAAATTTCATCCGGTGTCCATAAAACACCCCAGTCATGGAATTTGCCGTCAAAAGGGTTACGTTCGTGAGCTCGCCAGTCTTCATAAGTGTCTGATGATGATTTAGGGCCTATAGGTGTTTTTCCTCGGTAGTGATGAGATGAAGTGGGCAGCCCGAACGGTGAGGTACCGCTGAGTTCCATAATATCTATTTCTGTCGTCTCACCTTGAGAATTGCCTCCCCAAATCCACCATGTTGGCCATATTTTACCTTTAGGATCTCCCGTAATTCTCAACCTAGCTTCATAGTAACCATATTTGTCAAAGTCGGCGTTATTGCCAAAGGTTTCATTAGATTCAATCCAGCCACCTGTATTGACAGCTCCATGCATAACGTTCCTAATGGTTAAAACACCATTTTGCACAGAGACATTGTCAGGTCTAAAATGTGGTGCCGCATTTCCTCTGAACTTCCACCTTTTGTTCTCTCCAATATCCAGTGTGTCAAAATTATCTGCGTACACAACTCGCCAACCATTATTCCAGCCTCCTGGTGGTGCCGCTGCGAAAGACATTGTTGATACAGTAAAGAGTGATGCAGTCAGTAGTGACTTTACAGCTCGGCCAAACTTCAATTTGCTAACTTTCATTTTCGTTGTTCTCCATATAATTGTTTTATAGCATCCAAGTGCAACTAAATTTCACTTTTAATTGGGATTGGATTGGTGCTTATTAAAACAGAGGGGTAATAATAAATATTGATCTTAATCAATAAAAAAATGGTAATTTAATTTCCTTTTTATGTGAAGTGGTTTTTAGCATTTTGTGATTGTTTTGTTATATTTGTTTATTTTTTGAGCATATTTTTAATGAAATATGTATTTAAGCTAAATGCCAATCTAAAGTAGGAGTCGTGGTTAGAGTATTAGGTGTTTATCGTGTTGAACTCTGAGCTCAATGGCAGAGCCTCCTTGAGCTATTGAATCGTCGCGTTAGCAGTTCATCATGTGTTGATGTGAATACGTATGCAAGTGACTGTATTCTCGGTCGCCTAGATTTACACTGATTCATTATTTCACGACAAGAATGGACAGTAATGAACAAGTCACTATTTTTCTTTGTAACTATACTGGGAGCGTTATTTGTATCGGCCAACGCATTGAGTAAAACCGTGAGTGTAAGTTCGCCTGATGGCAAGATGACCGTTTATGTGGACGATGATAAACATCCGAACTATCGGGTGATGTTGGGTGATGAAACCGTCATAACGTCCTCTAAATTAGGCATGTTGTTTAAGGACACACATGGCTTTAGTGATGGATTCAATATTGCGTCTGCAAAGCATGAGCAGGCTAACACGATCTGGCAGTTACCTTGGGGAGAGCGCAAGGATGTGGTCGATCATCACAATGAGATGCTAGTGACGTTTACTGCGGATAGGGATGAGGCTAATCAATATAGCGTGAGGTTTAGGGTCTTTAATGAGGGGGTAGGTTTTCGTTATGAAGTACCTAAACAGAAAGGCTTAACTCAAGTTGAGATTATTGATGAACTCACTGAATTTGCGATTGCTGACGCGAGAAACAGTACTGCGTGGTGGATACCGGCGAGAGGCTGGAACCGATATGAGTATGTTTATAATACATCGCGTGTTGAAGGTGTAGATAGAGCGCATACCCCTTTTACCTTTAAGTTGGCGTCAGGCACACATGTGAGTATTCATGAGGCCGCATTGGTTGATTACGCTGGCATGACTATTAATCAGCAACGTCCGGGGACATTAAAAGCGGATCTGACACCTTGGTCAGATGGTGTGTTGGTAAAAACAACAACAAATTTTAAAACGCCGTGGCGCACCATTCAAATAAGCCCCGATGCTGTGGGGTTACTTAATTCTGATCTCATCTTAAATTTGAATGAACCGAACAAACTAAGTGATGTTTCGTGGGTTGAACCGGGTAAATATGTGGGTATTTGGTGGGGCATGCACATTGCCGAAAACACATGGGGCAGTGGAGAAAAACATGGTGCAACAACGAGTGAAACCATGCGTTATATGGACTTTGCTGCCGAGCATGGATTTGCTGGCGTGCTTGTCGAAGGTTGGAATATTGGCTGGGATGGTGATTGGTATAACAACGGCGATGTTTTTAATTTTACCAAGCCTTACGACGATTTTGATATTGAGAAAGTGACTCAGCATGGACAGAGTATAGGCGTTCGATTGATTGGTCATCACGAAACATCGGGCAATGTGACCAATTACCGTGAGCAAATGTCTGACGCTTTTGCGTTATATCAGCAACACGGAGTGCGTCAGGTTAAAACAGGTTATGTCGCTGATGCAGGTAATATTAAACGCGTTGATGAAGACGGTATTGTTAGAAAAGAGTGGCACGATGGTCAATTTATGGCGAATGAATATCTATACAATGTGAAAAAAGCAGCTAAATATAAGATCAGCATCAACACGCACGAGCCTATTAAAGATACAGGGCTACGTAGAACTTACCCAAATTGGATAGCGCGCGAAGGCGCTCGTGGGCAAGAGTTTAATGCCTGGGGGACACCGCCTAATCCACCTGAACACACGGCAATATTGCCTTACACAAGAATGTTAGCGGGCCCAATGGATTTCACTCCGGGTATTTTCGATTTGGGCTTTAATGGGCTGGGAGAAAACACGAATCGCCCACAAACGACACTAGCAAAGCAGCTAGCATTGTATGTTGTGATCTATAGCCCGATCCAAATGGCCGCCGATTTGCCTCGGAACTATGAAGCGAATATGCCTGCATTTCAGTTTATAAAGGATGTACCTACGGATTGGCAGCAGAGCGTCGCTATTGCAGGGGAGATAGGAGACTACGTGGCTTTTGCAAGAAAAGACCGTGGTAGCGAAGATTGGTATTTAGGTGCATTGACGGATGAAGAAGCGCGAGTACTCGATATCAAGCTTGATTTCTTAGAGAAAGGGCAGCGATACCAAGCACAAATTTATCGTGATGGTAAAAAAGCAGAATGGAAGAATAACCCTTACGATCTGATTATTGAAAACAGGAAGGTGACATCGTCAGATAGCCTTACCTTGCCTTTAGCAACGAGTGGTGGTGTTGCGATACGGTTTAAAATGTTGAATTAAAATAATCCACGTGTCGAATAAAATCTTCGTCACGCAGCCTCGAACAGGATGATTTTTGATTGTCTTGTTTGAGGTACTCACTGTTCAAATATTTCTTTTTACTCAACAGTTAATCGCAAAAACCTAATCAGATAATAATTTCACACAGGAACTCAATCGCCTATTGTCTCTAATTGGCAACTACTTCATACTGAACTTTATTGGTTGAAAAATATGCATTTTATTCATTAAAAATAATAAAAAAGGTGCCACACCATGTTATCAGGAGCTGAAGTTTCCTCTCCATCTGATATTCTCCAAGATATTAGAAATGGCGATAAGCAAGCAGAAAAGGAATTAGTCGAGCGGTATTGGCGAGGCTTAATCTTTGTTCTCAACAATCAATGCCACGACCCAGACCTCACTAACGATCTCGCCCAAGACACTTTTATCATCGTCATTAATAAAGCTCGAAAGGGTGATATTGAAAACCCAGCTGCTTTAGGTGCGTTTATTCGTCAAGTGGGCGTCAATTTGGTTATTGCGCATTTTCGTAAAGAATCAAGGCGAAAAACGGATGTAGACGAAAATATTGATATCCAGTTCCCTGACCGAGCGCCCTCTATTCAGCAATCCTTAGGTGAAAAGGAGTTAACTCAGGTTGTTAAACAGGTCATGGATGAATTGCCCAATCAGCGAGACAGGGAGCTGCTTTATCGCTATTTTGTATATGGCCATACGAAGCAGCAAATTTGCGACGACTTCGAGCTTACATTAGCCCACTTTGATAGAGTCCTTTATCGAGCGAGAGCAAGATTAAAGAAAAACTTACTACAGAAAGTTAAATCAGATCCAACTAATTCAACTATTTCCCATTTATTTTCCATTATTTTAGTTTTATCAATCAATAACATAGATGCTTTTTTGGTTTTTTCAGGAAACAGTGTGAGAGTATCTGTGAAACAGTATCACCATTTGAATATCGCAGTCACGGAAAGACGCAATGATGAGCTGGTTAATGAGCAGTACCAGAGGGAGGCAGAGCGAGTATGAAACCATTGGATAGCGATTATGTTGAACAGCATGATATTGCTCAGCAATATCTGCAGGGCACACTCACGCCGCTAGAAAGTGAAGCGTTCGAAGTGTATTTGATGGACCATCCAGAGCAGATTGAAGCTTTGGAGATTGATAAGGTGTTTATGGATAACGCAGAGGTTATTAAAACTTCTGATAAGCACAATGAAGGGCTCAAGGAGAGCTTTTGGCAGCGGTTATTGGTTCGGCCTTTTACTATCGGCGTCGGTACAGCGTTAACTTGTGTTATGTGCTTTACATTGGTGTTGCAGTTAGGCCTTTTACCCGTGAGAGAAGCCGATATAGGTTCTGGCGCGGCTAAATTGGTTTATTTGGAGGCCAAAAGAAGTAGTCAGCTAAATGGACCAGAGGTTATTCATCTCGATACTCGTGAAAAGGTATTGATACTTGCTGTGTCGATCTCGGGATCGTTAGAGCGAGAATACCACGTCAATATAAAAAGGGCTGACGGAGATACCGTATTTAAGTTTACCGGTATTGGTAATGAGTATGGTGATGTTGTCGTTAGTGTTCCGACAGAAAGCTTGAGCACCGGTGTTTATGAACTTGAAGCAAGTTCAACTCAAGGTACTAAGTCTAGTTTGATGACTGCCTTTGAGGTGATCGCTATGTAAATTAGGAGGAACTTTATGTCATCGACAGAACAAATGAAGCTTAGCCCAGCACTGACTTATTTAGCAGAAGAAATGTTCAAAGGGGAATCAGGGCCTTCAGCTGTCAAAGCGGGATATACTTATATCGGTCAGATGATCTCGCATGACATTGTTCCACCTACCACACCCTCGCAAAACCCTAGGGCAATCAGTTCCACGTTAAATTTAGATAGCTTGTACGGAGACTACGCCCCCAGAGTGTATGCTGAAAACCCTAGTTCAACCCCGTATTTTAACGAGGACGGGCATTTTAGACTGTACAAGGATAAACCAGTTAGCCCAAAAGTTATTGATTTCATTCGACAAAGTGGCAGAGCAATCATTCCAGAACGTCGTAATGATGAGAATGTCATCGTGGCACAGCTCACTGTCTTTTGGATGCAGTTACACAATAAATTGTTGAGCGACGGAATTGCAACAGATGCTCAACAAGCTCGTGAATTAGTGATAAAACTTTTTCAAGCGGTTGTTGTATTTGATTTTATGAAGAGTGTTTTGACAGATGAGGTTTACGGACATTATTTTGTTGAGAACAAAACTCTACTGAATCGCCGTTTAGTTCGGTGGGAACATGAGCAAATACCCGATTTCTTTCGGTTTGCTTCTTTTCGGTTCGGCCACAGTATCGCTCTACGCAGGTACCAACTTGATATAGGTGTTACGCAGCCTTTAAGAAAGCTCTTCTTGATCGACCAGAGAAGAAAAGAAGAGCACATGATCAATTGGACGGTTCTATTCGGCCCCAAAGCACGTAAAGCAGCGATGTTTGACACACGCATATCTGCACCTATGAGTGCTATTTCTCTCGGCAACGACAAACTAACTTTTAACATCGCTCAGTTAAATTTATTAGCTGGTGTAAAAGTCGGATTGCCGAGTGGGTTTGACTTTGTTGATATTCTGCTTGGGCAGCGTAACCATTCAGTCATAGAGGGTTTAGGAGTTAAAAAAGTAAAAAGACTGTCAAATTCTGCATATAAAGGCCCTGTGAAGTCTCGGTTGATCAAAATCGAGGACGTCCCTCTTTGGCCTTATTTGCTGCATGAAGCGAAGGACAGTGAAAATGGAGCAAAGTTAGGTCCTTTGGGAAGTATATTAAATGCTGAAGTTATTAGTGATGCGATAAAAAGATCTGAATACAGTCTTTATTCTGATAAATCGGGGTTTGATATCAATGCTGTTTATGTTGGATTGAAAAAACCACAAAAAACAAAGCTAAATAAAATATTACAAAGCCATCAGAAGGCTACTAGCACTTGGCTGATGGAAACATTGATCGATTACCTTAAAACAAATATAGGAACTAGCGATGAGTAAACCTGATGATACGAGGGAGTTAGGATTTTGGCATCTGGATGATAGTAGAGGGAAAGAAGGGGCAACCATAGTCTTGGACAAAATGATCCTTTTTATAGACAAAGGCGGTCTGCCTGACAATGAATTGGATGACTTGATCGAAGACTTTAAAGAATGGCAACCGGTTATCAATAATTATGCAAAGGATTGGAGTGTTCAAAATGAAAAGCGTTATTGTTATTTGATGAATGTATTGAATGATAATGACCCTAATAACCTATTTATCTATCAACAAGCGGTTGGGCATAGGTGGGACGAAACACTGGGTAAAGATATAATGGCTAAACTTGAACTAAAGCTGGTTAAAAAGTTTAAGTTTAATAGCTATTTACACTATAAACCTGAAGATGGAGAAGGCGGTAGAATCGATGATTGGGAAATGACAGATTGGAAAGTGGTTCCTGATGCAAACTTCCCTAGTACTAGGCTTGTACACGATGTTGTTGTATGGACATTAGTAAATAATGTACCAGAATCAGCAACTGGCACACCGACAATACAAACTATCCATAGTTGGATCCCATACTAATAAGCAGTAGAGTTAATATTATGGAACGTTTATTTACGCTGATATGAACAACCTACTTTCTAGTGAGGAAAACTGATCGTGTCAGAAATAAAGGCAACAAAACTTATTGTAATGATGAGTTTTGTTGTCTTTTTTTTGATCCCTTTCTTTGCGGTTGCTGATGAAAAGCAATCACTGTTAACTCCAGCAATGCCCCTTCAATTGGTTGAAGTTGTCGTAAAGTCGACAAGTTCAGAAATTGATATTCGAGTTAATGATGTAAAAGTCTCGTCTAATTCTGGCTTACAGAGATTTATTCATAAACACTTTATATTACTCGACGCTGAAGCAAGCCCTAAAGAGCGTATAAAAGAATCGGTAATAACCGTTTTTCAAGACGGTGAGCCGCTCGACGCCAAGTATCTATCTATTAATACCCTGGCCGCTTATACCGAGTCTGATGCGAATGCTGTTCGTGATATCGACAATGTCATGTCAGGAAGACTTACTTTAGAACAGCAGCTTAACTTGCTAGAAAATGTGATAAACACACCTAACTTGTCTGAATGGATGAACCAGCACATTATTTTGTTGCGTTCTTATGTGCAATCGAAACAGCGAGATTGGTTAAGTGCCTATCGAAGTAATCACTCTTACTTCCTTAACCTCGAATATAAACTGCTGTTTCAATGTGATTTGCTGAACGATATACAGCAGCAAAATGAGAATGGAAAGGAATCAAACGATCTCAGCTTTCTTGTGATTGAATTGGTTGCAGACATGGCTAAGACTTTGATAGAAATTGATAGGCGCATTAAGCCTGTCGTATCAGCAACCAGTTTCCCTGAATTGGATTTTATCACTTACCGCCGGAGCTGTGGCGATAATCAATCGAGCCTCGTTCCAGAACAGTTTTCTGAAAATACCCCTTTTGGGTATGATTTGATTGATGATGCTAGGCGGCTTTTACGATACGCAATAGTGCGAGCTAATGAGACTGAGTCGCCACTTTTACTTGGGAGAGTGTTGGCTAGGATATGGTATCTCCACAACAGGTTAGGGCAACCGGAGGAAGCGATTGCTGTTGCTCGTCAAGCATTACATTTCGTGGCCAATGATCTGGTTGCAATTAATGAGTTTGTTGAAATTTCTGGACAACTAGCAACGTCTTTGATGGAACAGGGGCGATTTGCGGAGACGCTTCAAGTGTTGGCTGAGGCCACTGGAAAAAGTAAAAATGCTGATGATTATTTGAATGAAAATATCAGATTCGCCAATGGGTTTTTGTACCGTAAGCTGGGCGAATATGAGAGCGCTGAGCGCTATTTTGAACAAGTCTTAGATGGGTATGTTGTTGCTAGTGCCGGTACATTAGGTACGCCAAGCTATGATGGAGCCTGTCGTAGAAACTATTTGCAACACGAAAAATCAGCGGCTGCTACCACCCAATTAGGAATTATTAAAAGACAACAAAAGAAGTTTAAAGAAGCGATAGCCCTTCAGTTGTGCGCCATGGATTTATTTGCTGAACGAGGCGAATATTATAAGTTAGTGTCGCAAGTAGATCTTGCCGCTGCTTATTTAGGTGATAATCAATTCGAATTAGCTAAGAAAGCTTTACCTGATTCAACGGTGCTTGATGCCGCGCAAAAGCCGCAGAGGATAGATGCGAAAATTATAGAGCTAAAGCTTTCAGCCCATGAGAATGACCAACAGCAAGTGGCTAATACAATAAGCTCTTTGGCCATGCTCTTTGGTGATATGCAGTTCTTCAGTCCTTGTCAAAAACTGGACGGTGATTGCTTGAGTTCGCAAGAGAGTTACATATTTCCCATTAAACAGATTCAGATCTTTGAAGTACTTATCAATAATTATTCTGCAAAAAAGTCTGAGCAGCAAATGGAGTTTTATTTTCATAGAGCGAGCAAAGTTATTGATTATGTGCGGAAACAAGCGGTCATTCCGCAAGCCTGGAACGATGCACAATACTCTCTAGTGGAAGCCTACATTAATGCACTGGTTTCTCATGATGTGAATAATGATAGAAATCTGGATGCGAGGCTATTTGAGGTACTAGAAAACTACTATTCGCTGCAGGTTGATATTGAAAGGCGCAACTATATAGGTAGTTCTACGGAAGACAGTAGTCAGTTGAGTGCTGCATTTCAGACTTGGATGTTAGCCGAGCAGCAAGTATTGAAGTCTAGTGCGAAAGAACTGCATTATTTTCAGCAACAAGCATTGAGTGCGAGAACTGCCTTTTTCCGTTTTGAACATTCAAACCCTATTCATAAAATTACCTTGGCTATGTCAAACTTTTCTGTTGAACAGGTTCATGAGAATCTGACAGAAAACGAAGTGTTTGTTCGGTATTTTATCGGCTCTAAGCAACAATTTGCGCTGGTTGTCTATAAAGATGGCTTGGTCAAATATGATCTTACTCACTTAGACAGCCGTTTTTGGGAAAGCTTAAGCAACATACAAAACAGCTGGCCTACTTTTATACAGTCTCTTTCAAAAGTTAAGCTTTTACCCTATGAGAAGCTCATGGCAAAACATATAACGAAAGTTATTTTCGTACCTGACTACTACCTTCATAGGTTGCCTTTTTCTGCCTTGCGATTTGATTCTGTCGATGGAAGTGAGCATATTGTTGGACAGTATTTTGAAATGGTGAGAACGCAGTCGGCATATCAATACTTTGATAAAAATACCGGACAGAATAGCAACACCAAAGGTATAGCGTTGTTTGCTTCGTCTGGCGTTCCTGATGATTTCACTGAGCGGTACATGACTGGAGAGCAGCTGGATAAGGATAATTGGTTTGCTAGCCTTGGCCCTATTCCCGAGGTTTTTGAAGAGCTTGAAGCAATCAAGTCAAAATTTCATAAAGAAGAGATCTTCGAAGGCGTCGGTGATGATGCGACTAATCAGTTTTTATTGTCTAGGCAGGTTCGGAATTCTAAGTTGGTTCATATAGCAACTCATGGGTTGTATAACCCTAACTCGCCTGATGTTGTGGGGATAATGACTGCGTCGGATACGTCGTCGGGACAACGAAATATTATGACGTTGAATGAGCTGTTTAGCCAGCCGTTTTCGGCTGAATTGGTAGTGATGAGTGGGTGCAATACTATGCTAGGAACGCAATATAAAGGCTCAGGAATGAGAAGTTTGACAAGGGGGTTTTTGGCCCAAGGGGCTTTTAATACACTAGGCACGCTTTGGTCTGTCAGCGATAAGTCGACAGCTATCTTTATGGACGTGTTTTATTCGAAGCTGAGAAACAATGGAAATAACATTTCGAAGGCTTTGATGCTTACCAAGATGTTTTTCATTAAACATCGGAGATATAAACACCCAAAATATTGGGCTGGCTTTGTTTTGACCTCTAAGAGTAAGCAGAAAGAAAGCTTGAGTTTGGTTCTATAACAATTGGAGTGGCAACATAGGCTTAATGAGCAAACAGTATTTAAGACTCATCAACAATCCCTAACTGTACTCATGAGCTATTAGATTCCCCAGAATAAGATAAGTTGTGCTATTTCGGCTATGTAGTGATGGATCATATATCGCCTATTTCCCAGTTAGCTTGCCACTCACCAGCTTCTCTTTTTCGGTATGTGTAATTGCCGTTATATGCAATACACATATCTATTCGAGGTTGCTCAGGAAATTTGATAGCTCCACCGCCTAAAAATTCTCTTATGTTTTTTATGACGGCCCAGGCAATTTCAATGACATCACGGTTAAAACAAATATTTAAACCGAGACTAGCAAGCTCTTCACCGGTAATACCGTATCTATGACTGTGATATTGAAACATGAGTGAGTCGATGATTGATTGTTTGACATTGCTCTCATCACATTGAAAATGGAGTGCTAGCATCTGTTTGGCGATCATTTCCACTTCTAGTGTGGATCGGTATAAAGAGGTCAATGTTGACGGATAGATGCTGCCAGCAATAGCGGAGAGCACGTCCAAACCATTTTCTTCTCTTGTAATACCAAACCATTGTTCAGCCATTGTCATGAATAGCCTAATATCTTCTGCTGCAAGCGAGCTTGGAGCTGCATTTGAGCTATCATCACTACTGTTTAGTTGCGGATCAATAGGAGAAAATGTGCTCATATCACCGGCTATGATCTCCTGTGCAGACAAGGCTAGTAGCGTGCATGATGATTGGCATAAGTATGGGGCAATGATACTTAAATGATCGCAGTACTTATTGAGCAATAGGGCGATCCGTCGGGCTGTTGCTATCTCCCCTCCATTACCATACAAAACCACATCCAGCTTATTGACTTTTCCTTGTTCAGCCAAGGTGTCGTATAGCATTGGCAATATGTCAGGTTCTAATTGTGAGGCTGCTAATACTAATACCTGACTGTCTCTTATCTCTTCGATGAGTTTAAGGTTTTCTACGTTAAGCATGGGTGTGATTTCCATCATTAATGGGGGCTTTATTACTGATTTCTTTGAGAGGAATAAAACAGTCAGTAGAGTTATGAGTGGTAGTAATGTGCAATAAATTTACTCCTTTTTTATCCTTTTCCCTCGTTTTATCAGTGCATAAATTTGCAGGCTAACCGTTTTTTTGTGATTTCTTCGTGTATTCATTGTAGTAAAGAAGCCTCAAAGGTAGGCTTCTTTACTATCTTTATCTTAGCAGAATAAGTTGCCGTCACCACCCGTAACGAAATTAAAGGTTGGCTCTCTCCCAAACGGGAAGTTAGTTAAAGTACAGCCCGCGACTGCGACACCATCCCTTGCTTTAAATTGCTTGTCGGTTTGTTGAGACTTCTCTGCCACCTTGAAAGTAAAAGACTTAACTTTATTATTTTTCATGGTTTCTCCTTCATGAATAGAGCTATGGTAAGTTTTGATTTGTAAGTCGGGCTATCCAACTAATAAACTAAAGTCCAACGTTACATGCGTTAATCTCTGAGATCATCTTATGTAAAAATAATGTTTGGAGATCTTTATTACCCTATTTTTTTATCGGCATAGTGTCAATAAGATAATCTTCTGGTCTAACCAAGTTTGGTGTCGTTATTTTTGTTTGCGAGGCGTACAGGTTAAATTTTGGGTGGGGTTAACTCGCGCGCGAGCCCGTCATAATAAAGGCTGAGCACGAGTGTTCTAAGCTATACTTTTCGGAATTATCTCGCGTTGGTAGGGACGGAGAGATCGCCTTGTCCAAGGGTGATGCCTAAATCCAAAAGTTGCGATACCTGAGCACGTGTTTTAACACCTTCTGCCTGTATCGTAATTTGGTGTCTACGCAAGCTTTCAATCGAACGCATAAACTCGGCTAGTTCAACATCGTTATCTGTTATGTGTTCTAGTTTGGCAAGTGATACCTTAACAGCTGATGGGCGTAATTTTTTAACTCTTTCATAGCCTAGGTCAGCGTTCGTATTATCCAATGTAACGCGATAGCCCATTTCCTGAACTTCTTTGATTCGTTTTTTCATGAAAGCGAGTTCTACCAAAGGAACTTGCTCTGTCAGTTCGAATACGATGTGTTGAGAGATATGTTGGCAGAGGTTCGTTATTTCTCTGAAGAGTTTGGATAAGAATAAACCTGAGCCGATGCTAATGGACAAAAAGTGTCCTTCTGGTAGTTCGTGCTGGAAGCCTAATGCCGTAACTAAAACGCTGTACTCTAATTCCTCATTAAGTCCGTATTCTTGAGCGGCAGCAATGAGGTTGTAAGTGCTCTCAAGCTCCGAACCAACAGGGCCTAAGGGAAGTGCCTTATGGCCGACAATCTCGTTACTTTCTAGTGAAGTGATACTCTGAAACTGAATTTGAATATCGCTTTCCAGAACAATGCGCTGTATTTCGTTGTGTGCTGTTTGTTGTGCAGTGCTGGTTTGCTGTGCGTTTAGCATAATTGTTTACTCCTAGAAAATACAAACACATGCAAAGAGCTGTGCTGGCCTATGCTTAAAGACTATGTCAGTGCTATGAGAGATGAAAATTGATTTTAGCTATGCGCTTAATCGGATACAGCGATGAAGAAACGCTGAAAGAACAACAGGCCCTAGTGTGTTCCTTACAGTGAGCTGCAAAGTTATAGCTAATTGGTTGTTTTTTGGTACATTAGTGTGAAAGCGAAAGTTGTTGAAGGAACTTAAAAAATGAGCGCTTCGGAAAATACCTACCCAACACATAATTATGTTATTCATCGTTCTCTAACATCAAGTCACTATAGCTTGTACCATTTTGACCCTGAGTCTGAAGGACTATTTACGGAGATTGAAACGACTGGCGAACCCAATTTTGATAACCAATGGCGTCTCGCTCAAGTCGGGCAGTATTTGCTGCAATGGGGCCCTGTGTGCCAACGAAAAAACCAAAGTAAGAATAGCATGGAGGATGGATACCAGTTCAAAGTCATTAATTTTGATCCGAGCTCTACCGATCCTTTGAATGGTAAGCCACTGCAGAGTGGATTCTGGCCTAAGAACAAGTTTTGGGATTACAGAAAATACTACAGCACAAACCCTAATGAAGATAAGTGTGTCGACTTGATTTCTACGGGGAGTTTTGTACTTAACACCATTTTTACTGAAGGCCGCGGCACCTTTAGGTTATTCAATTTTGATGCTTTCCCCGATAAGCCTGGTAGTCATGATCCCCTGACGAGCTATTTTGGTTTAGGTCAGGGTAGCTTTCCATTGATTAAGAAAGGGCACACGCTGATACCGATTGGGAACTACGTTATTGATAGGATGCCAGATGGACGTGGGTTTAAGTTGTGGAGTTTTGATCCACAACTTCAAGTACCCTTATCGCTGCCGGCTATTCGCGAAGGAAATTGGCATGACATTGATAGTGAGCACCAACTTCTTGCTATTGGTGATTTGGTTCTAGATTGGATCCCAAGCAGTGGTCATTATCGGCTGTGGGAGTTTAACCCTGAGTCGGATAGTATGCTGGTAGGCCCGTTGAAAGAAGGGATACTTCCAAAGCAATTTAATGAACAAGCGTTGCTAACGCCTTTTCAATCAAAGATCGCTGTTCAATCAGAGTATGCCAACACACCAGGCACAATGGACTTTATGCGCAGTAAGATAAAACACGTGGTTTATTACATGGTAGAAAGTCGCTCGTTTGATAATGTACTAGGTTGGCTGTATGAAAATGGTGATCAAGATTGCCATTTTATCGGTTCCGATCAGGCTTTTGATGGCGCAAGCAAAGAAGACTTTAATCGTTTTGAAGGACAAGATGTTCATGTGAGCAAGTTTAAGGATGGACAGCTTAGCGAACAGTGGGATCTTATGGCGCTGACTCAGGATCCTTTTCACAATACCATAGACAATTTGCAGCAAATGTTCTCGAACATAGAAGGTTATTGGCAACAAGAACAACCCGATATGGGGGGCTTTGTGCTAAATAATGCAAACCCACAAGTGATGGAAACGTTCACTCCGACTCAGTTACCTGTATTGAATGGCTTAGCGAAAGAGTTTGCTGTATCTGATCAGTGGTTCTGCTCTATACCTGGTGGGACTGATGTTAACCGTGGGTTCTCTGTTACGGGTTCAGCTTACGATAAATTGGGCACTTGGGAGGGCGGGGACGCATATAAATATTTCCCTGACTCGCCACATCGCCAGTCCATTTGGAAAGTCCTCTGGAATTATGGTATCGATGATTGGAAAATCTACTATTCGATGGAATGGAAGGGCGAGGTCTTCACCAATCAGCTCTATCTAAAAGGCCAGATCCCTTCTGTTGATGCTAACCCCGATCAATATATTGTGGACTACTTCAAGCAGTTCGAGAGTGATGTCAAAAACAGCCAGCTTCCTGCTTTTAGTTATATAGAGCCTTTATGGTACAAGCCTAAAGGTACAACGTCTTATCACCCTGGTTGTGACTTAGTACCGGCGGAACAGGCGTTGAACACACTTTACAACATTATTAAGCAAGGACCAGATTGGGAGAGCACACTGTTAGTGGTGACGTTCGATAAGAACAACGGTACATATGATCATGTTAAGCCTCCTTATGCTAGAAAGCCTTGGCCGAACGACATGAATAATGGTTTTGCTTATGATCTTATGGGACCCAGAGTCCCAGCTGTTATGATTTCCCCTTGGATAAAGCAACACACTGTGTTTCGGTCTGTCGAAGAGACACCCTATGATTCAACCTCATTCGCAGCGACATTACTTCATTGGTTTGGGATTCCTAAAGCGCAATGGGGGCTCGGTGACCGTATGGAAGTTGCGCCTACTTTTGAGTCTGTATTCCAACAGTCTGAAGCGCGTGTCGATCTTCCTGAGTTTAAGCCGCCCTATGACAAAATGTATCCGAAAAACTGAATTAGTCCTTTAATGTTCAAATAACAGTCTGATATGCTGCAAAAAAAGTAGAGAGGTCGTCGTGGCATGGTCAAAGCGTTGACCTCAACGTCACCTCTCTTTAATAATAAGAATTATAAGGTAATTAGTTGTAATCATGTTTTGCTATTTCGGCTTTGGCTCAAACATGAACATGGCGTCTATGAAAGCTAAAGGTGTTGAACCTTTCTCCTCTAAGCGTGCTGAGCTAAGAGGTTGGCGACTTCGTTTCAATGTGCAACATTTTTTTCGCCATGAAGGTGGGGTGGGTAATATTGAGTATACAGGCAATGCTAGTGACAGAGTATTGGGTATACTGCATGAATGCCCTGAAGAAGCACTTCCTCATCTTGATGCGGCTGAGGCTTATGGTTACGGCTACGATAGAATAGACGTATCAGTAAAGCTGTTGGATGAACAAAGTGACAGTCGATTCGAGGCAACTACTTATGTTGGTATGCCATCGTTTATTAATGAGCAATGTTTACCTAGTCAAAGATACCTAAATATTATGGTAAAAGGCGCTAGAGATGCAGGACTTGATGTGAGCTATGTGTCGGAGCTGGCGGCGCACCCTGTTCATGAACCTGATACCTATCCGGCATTTGCTCCGCCCTCTGGAGATTTTCCTACATTTAATGCAACAAATTTAGTCGACAATCCTTTGTATACGGCCTTATCTGGCTTTGTATTTGATATGTCTCAGGCAAGAGAAACTCATGAATTTTTGAAAGGTTTTTTTGGTGGTGAAGACATGACTCTCTTTCATCTAAAACGTATGGATACAAGCACTCAAAACGAGTCTTTAGACATGATAAAGCAAGGACAGCTTAGTGAAGCTCAACTGCGCTACCTCAATGTATATTTGAATGAATATGCTCGAGAATATCGTTATGTTGGGCGCTACGACTACGAATTCAATTAAGGTATTCAACATGGAACAATTTCCTGCTGCTTTGGCCCATGGCTCTTTCGAAGAAGTCTTCCCCAATGTGTTTTTTATTACAGGTACAATGGAGACGGTGCTCATGGAGAAGGACTGGCAGTTCAGTCGTAATATGACTGTTGTCCGAGAAGGCACGAAATTAGTCGTTTTTAATAGTATCAGGCTAAATGACGATGGGTTGGCGAAGCTTGAATCGTTGGGAACAGTCACCGACGTGATTAGAGTGGGTGGGTTGCACGGTAGAGACGATGCATTTTATGTCGACCGTTATGATGCGACCTATTGGACACTACCAGAGCTTGAATCGGAGCATTGTTTTAATAAAATTCAAACCCTACACCCTGACGCAAAATTACCTATTCCAGATGCTTCCGTCTTTTTATTTGAGAAAACACAGGTTCCTGAGAGCGTTATTCATCTGGAGCGCGAAGAGGGCATTTTGATAGGTTGTGATGCTATCCAAAGCTGGGCCGAAGCGGATGAGTTTTTCTCCGAAGAGTCAATCGGTATGATGCAAGAGATGGATTTTTTTAAACCGGCCAACGTAGGCCCTGTATGGATGCAAGCAGCCAATCCAGTTGCAGATGACTTTATCCGCCTGCTTGAGTTGGACTTTAAGCATGCGTTATGTGGTCATGGGCAACCCCTTTATCAATCTGCTAAGGAAGACTATCACAGTGCATTTTCTAACCTGTTCAGGATATAGTCTATTTTGGAGTCAGCAGTGAAATCCAAAGGCAATATGAGGCTGTCACTTCCGGGATATCAAATAGGTAAGGTGCAGTCTCGGCGAGGTGAGCGTATTTCGTATTTTGCAGTACGAGAACGCGATGCTGTTAATGTGATCACTAATGTCAGTATCGAAACACTCGATATTGAATACCCCAGTCGTAGGCAAATTGCAGAAATTCGTCGTGAAGGCATACTTTGTCAGCGCTTATCTGACGTTGAAGGTGTCTTAAAAGTTCATGATGTGCTGAATCACGGCAGTGGTAACCTTGCCTTGGTTTTTGATTTATTTGATTCATCGTTGCACGCCCAGTTACTGCAAACGAAAGGCGCAGGCCTGCCGATTGAAGATGTTTTAAACACGGCACTTCAGTTGACCCATACTCTGGGACGTATTCATCAAAAAGGTATAGTACATAAGGCTGTGACCTCGAATAATGTGCTTATCAGGACTGACACTGGCGAGGTTGCTTTGTCAGGCTTTGGCATTGCTTCTGAATTAACGCAAGAGCCACAGGCTACACAAATGTCACGGCAGCCTCAGGGGGACCTCCCTTACATGTCGCCTGAACAGACAGGTCGTATGAATCGAGATTTGGATTATCGTTCGGATTACTATTCACTCGGTGTTTTGTTATTTGAGCTCCTGACGGGTGAAAAGCCTTTTAAAGCGAATAGTCTACTAGAATGGGTGCACTGCCATATTAGCCAGCAGCCCCCGGCTCCTCACAATATTAGAAACTCCATTCCTGAAGCTTTGTCACATATTGTGATGAAGTTGTTGGCTAAGAACCCCGAAGATCGGTATCACAGCGCAGAAGGCCTTGTTCATGACTTGCAGCAGTGTGATTTAGCCTTAACTGAAGGCTATGGCTGCCACCTTTCTGTGTTAGGTGAAAAGGACATTGCTCATACTTTTCTTGTACATGGTTATTCGGGTGTTGGTAAAACGGCGCTAGTTAATGAGCTGGATAAATACCAAACGAAAGAGCGCGGCTTTGTCGTGCAGAGTAAATTCGACCAGTATCACCAAGTTGATACTTATTCGACCTTGGGAAATGCCTTCCGAGGGCTTGTACAGCAGATTTTGATAGAGCCGGAAGAAAGGCTTTGCCATTGGCGTGACAAACTCAAAGCCGCTTTAGGTAATAACGGTGCCTTAGTGGTCGACTTAGTGCCTGAGTTAGCCATTATTATTGGTGAGCAACCTGACGTTGTTGAGCTCCCTTCAGCTGAAGCAAGAAATCGATTACACCTTGTTTTAACTGATTTTATTCGAGTTTTTGCCGATAAAGGGCACCCTGTGGTGTTGTTCTTAGATGATTTGCAATGGTGCGATGTACCCACACTGCATCTCTTGCGGCATATTGTGACAAGCAAAGACCAATGTTATTTGCTACTTATTGGGGCTTATCGCAGTAATGAAGTTGGCGCGGGGCATCCGCTTCAATTGATGCTAGAAGATATCGCTGAGCAACCTAATACAGTGCAATTGCCAGTTGAACCGCTCGATAAGGAATCCGTAGCGCAATTGATTGCTGACGGTTTGTGTCTTGATGTTGAAGAAGCCAAACCATTGAGCGATTTGCTTTATCAAAAAGCACAGGGAAATCCTTTCTTCACTAATGAGCTACTTAGGCACTTACATAAAATTGGGGCTATTACGCCACACTCTGAGAGTGATAGTTGGTGCTGGGATCTTAGTATGGCCGACTGGAGCCATGTGAGTGATGATGTCGTGGAGTTCATGATATCCAGTTTACGAAAACTGCGTGATGAGACACAGAGCCTCTTACAGTTAGCTGCTTGTATCGGTGGTCGCTTTGATATCGAAACTTTGGCTCAAATTTATAAAAAGCCTATTGTAGAGACTGCTAAAGCTCTGCAGCCTGCATTAAAGCAATACACAATAAGACCACTACACAAAGATTACAGACTGGTGAGGGAGAGTGGTGAGACGTTGGATTTTGATGCTGTATATAGCTTCCAACATGACCGCGTTCAACAAGCAGCCTATAGCCTAATTGATGAAGATAAACGTCAGGAAGTACACCTGTCTATTGGTCGGGTTATGCTGCATCAGCATAACGAGGAAGTCCCCGATGACGATTTGATTGATATTGTTGGTCATCTAAATGCTGGCAAGGCACTGATTAATACGGATGTTGAGCAAACAAAACTGGCTAAACTCAACCTGAGAGCTGGGCAACGTGCTCGTAAAACATCAGCTTATGAAGCTGCTCTGGAGTATGTCAGCATAGCTAAAGAGCTTATCAGTTCTGATGCTTGGCAAGAAGAACCTGTATTTATGAGGGCACTAGCAGCCGAGATGCAACTTTGCACTTACTTGACGGGTAGAGTAGCAGAAGCTGATACATGGATGGAGGTTATGTTAGAGCATGCGGAAAGCAATCTTGATAAAAGTGAGATTTTGGCAACGCGGACACGGCAGTATGCCACGCTAGGTCGAATGCACGAATCAATGCAATCCGCTATTGAAGGTCTCGCTTTGCTTGGCATTGAGTTTCCTACAGAGCCTGATGACGTGGATATTGCCCGTGAGCGCGAACTCGTTATACAAAACTTAGGTGATAGGCGTATTGAAGATCTGGTAGACGAACCTCCAGAGCGAAATGCTGAGACGCTAGTGGCGATGCGATTATTTATGGAAGTATTTGCAGCCGCGTTTTTGTCTGGCAGTGGCAAGATATTTCCTTTTCTGGTGCTGAAGTCGGTTAACTTGTCTTTACGTAGTGGACTGTGTCCTGAGTCAGCTTTTTCCTATGCTGCGTATGGGATGATACTGTGCGGTGAGTTAGATGAGCCAGCCTTAGGGTATCAATATGGCAAAGTGGGACTCGCTGTTAATGAAAAGCTTGGTGATCTTAAACTACGTGCTCGCGTCATTTATGTCTATGCCATGTTTGTTCATCACTGGAGTGAGCACTGGTCGACACTAACACCTTGGTTCAAAAAGGGTATCGAAGCTGGATATCAAACTGGTGATCTGCTCTATCTCGCTTATAGCGCTCAAGACTGCGTTATTTGGGATCCACGACTTGATTTGGAAACTGCACATAAGATCCACACCGAAAATCTGGATATTGTCCGTGAGTGTGCTTATCAGGATTCGTTAGATTCGGGGACTTTGTTCTTACAATTGCAACGAAATTTGTTAGGACTCACCGAAAGCCCAACCAGTTTCAATGATGCTGATTTTGACGAAGAAAGCTGCTTACAAGGTATGAAACAACGGCAATTTAAGACTGGATTGGCGAACTATTACATATACAGTGCGGAAGCCTGCTTTATGCATGGTGCTTATGACAAAGCATTAGAACATTTGCAGGAACAGGATAAGCTCGTACAGTCTGCCATGTCACTCCCTCAGTTGGTTCGTTATTACTTGGTCGCTAATTTAACACTGGCGGAACACTACCCCAGTCTAGATGAGGAAAAGCAGTCCGAGATCTTAGCAAGGCTCAAAAAAGACCTGTTGCGCATAAGCCGTTGGGCAGATAATTGTGAAGCGAATTTCAGGCATATCCACTACTTGATGTCGGCGGAGATAGAGCAATTATTAGGGAACATGCAAGAGGCATTGACACAATTTGATTTAGCTATCGAGGCTGCACAAAAAAATGGCTTTTTGCGTGACGAAGCTATTGCTTGCGAAAGGGCTGCGCGGTTACTCATGGATAATGGTAAGCGCCGCAGTGCTGAAGGCTATTTGCGTGGTGCCCATCGTATTTATGAGCGATGGGGCGCGCAGCGCAAAGTCAGTTTGTTAGAGCAAGAGTTTTCTGTGCTACGTGAAATGTTACCTGCGCATAGAAACAAAAGGCAATGGGATGACCATGCAGATATTGATTTAGCGTCTGTGTTAAAGGTATCACGGGAGATTTCCGGTGAGATTCGGTTGGATCAGCTGCTGAGTAAAACAATGGCTACCCTACTGGAAAATGCCGGTGCTCAATGGGGATGCCTAGTCACTTGCCAAAAGAGTTATTTAAAAGTAGAAAGTGCTATTCTACCTGAACCTCAGCTTAGCTCAGAAAACGTTCCCCAACATAGTTTGGTTGTTTGGGGTGATGGTAATAGCATTCCCCTCCCTGTCGGTTTGATTACCAGAGTACTTCATCAAGATAAAGCCATTGTGCTCCATCAAGCATCAATAGAAGGTGACTGTATTCAGGAGCCCTATATTCAAAGGTTCAAACCCAAATCTGTTTTATGTGTGCCGATTAAAAGGGAAAGGTTTGAAGGCGTTATTTATCTGGAGAATAACCTCTCGACAGGTGTATTTTCTGAAGACAGGGTAGAGACTATACGTTTGCTCGCTGCGCAGGCATCTGTGGCGATAGAGAATGCGCGTCTCTATGAGCAGGTTCAGGAATATTCTCGAACGTTGGAACAAAAAGTTGTTGAGCGCACGACTCAATTGGAAGATCTTAATGACGAGCTTCGTCGACTAGCCAACCACGACGGTTTGACTGGCGTCGCTAATCGCCGCCGTGGTGATATCTATTTAGAACAAGAATGGGATAGATTGCAGCGCGAACAACAACCACTGTCAGTGATAATGTTGGATGTGGACCACTTCAAAAACTTTAATGATAGTTATGGCCATCAAGCTGGTGACAACTGTTTGATCCAAGTTGCTAAAGCAATACAAGCGCAGTTGAGTCGACCGGCTGATTTAATCGCTCGCTACGGAGGGGAAGAGTTTATTCTTATACTTCCCAATACGGATGCGCGGGGAGCTAAAGTGGTGGGCGAAAAAGCACGCCATGCAGTTGAGTCATTAGGGATTGAAAATACTAATTCATCGGCAGGAGGCATAGTCACTGTTAGTGCCGGAGCCACAACGTGTGTGCCTGATAAAAGGAGCAGTATAGATCGTTTGGTAAAACAAGCCGACAATGCACTTTATCAAGCTAAGCAGAGCAGTAGGAATCTCGTTTTAAGCCTATAACACCAATCATTTCACTAGACAGATTGGTATACAGCAATAACAAAACAAGGAATCAAACATGAAATCATATTGGAAACCCATATCTTCAGGTGAGTCATCAAAACAGCAATCGCTGTGGGATAGCGCTGATAATTGGTCGACAAAAACGTTGCCGGAAGATATTGCGGTATTTGGGTATGCTGAAGGAACTGTCGTCGGTTTTACTAAAAACGTGGCTTCCAATATCAATGCAATCGAATTTGATGAAAATGCCTTAGGATATACGTTTTGCTTTGGGAGCTCAGACCAGCCCGCATTGACAATTCAGGGCGGGGGTATTTCTAATAACTCCGGTGTCCAGCAGAGTTTTGTTGTTGCCGCCCGAAGCAGCGGCTTTAGAGACCCTCAACTCGTTTTCCAAAATAACGCGACCGCCGGTGGTGATGATCTTTATTATTGTGTTGGGCCTGAAAATGAGCAAGATTATGGTGGTGGTGTGCTGCTTTTTCAACAAGAGTCAAACGCTGGGACGGCGCGTTTCAAAGTATGGACAGGTGCTGGTATCCCACCTAAAAAAGGCAGCACGGTTGGCGGTGAAGTTGCTTTCAGTGATGTCTCTTCAGCGGCCAATGCGCGTTTTGTTATCTATGGTACTTTAGGTACGGATGGCGATACTTTCGGTAATTTGGTTTTTCATGACAAGACAACGGCTGCCAATGCTATTTTTGAAAATATTGGTGGCACAGTAAGCCAAGGTGATGGCGGGAATACGCAGTTTTACGGTACATCAACGGCGGCGAATGGCACGTTCTATAACTATGGCGGCACGCATTCTAAAGCGAATGGCGGTGATGTTGCTTTTGATACTCAGGCCGATGGGGGCAGGGGGATTTTTCACAACTATGCGGCACCGGCTCAAGGTGGCTATGGTGGTGTGACTAGCTTTAACAACAATTGGCCTTATGTGGATGCCGAGCAAGCTGCCAGTGCTGGCTCTGGTACATACATTAATTATGGTGCGAGAGGTGAGCAATTGGGCGGTGGTGGCCATTTGTCATTTAGTGCCAAGTTTGGCTCGCCGACAGCCGCAAATGCGACTGTTGAAAACTACGGCAGTGAAGTAGCGGCAAAATCAAGTGCTGGCCATACCATTTTCTCAATCGCTATACCTACGAAGTATTTCCCTAACGCTGGTCGTGCCACAATACATAATCACCCAGGTTTAAAGGAAGGTGGTGCAGCAGGCTACACGGCTTTCTCGGTATACAATGACTCAAACTCAGAAGCTTCAGCATCAGGTCCGGTGCCGACAGCAGCAGAGGCAACTATCGTCAATCGTGGTGGCTATACTGATAAAGCAACTGGGGGGTATACGGTATTTTCTAATAATACAACCGCAGGTAAAGCGACACTCATTGCACACGGTGGTACGCAGGGCGGTTATGGTGGAAAGATATCTTTTTATGATGAAGCGTCTGGTGGCAACGCCAGTATCGTGCTTGAAGGCAATGGTGAATTGGAATTAGGCTATCACACAGGGCCACTGACTGTTGGTTCATTGACACTGACAGGCGGCTTTATTTCAGTACAACTGGGTACCGACGTGACAGGCTTAAATGTCACAGGCGATCTTAAAATGTACTCAAACAGCACGACATTTTCATTTTGGTCTAAAGGGGATGTAAATCCGGTTGCTGGGACGACTTATACATTGTTAACGGCTTCAAATATGGCTCAGTTCGATGTCAGTCAATTTAAAGGGAATACCGTTAACGGCCTTGAACCTAAGTTCACGCTTGAGGGCAATGACTTGCAAGTTAGCTTTATAGCGTCTGCCTAATTATGCTTGGGGTTTGTTAATTTTTAACCTAAATTTATGGGAAAAGTTGGAGAGCCCAGCTTTTCCCATTGTTACTTTCTTACATTTTCCACATCGCTCGCTGGTGGCTTTTTTCTTTCTCTGTTTCCATGCCGATTAAATTACTCCATAAAAGTAAACCCGCTTTGGACTCGATAGAGTTTGTGGTGACAAGGTAATCTTCGAGCGGTTGCGATAATTCTGCATTCTCCATTTCAAATGCCCACATCTTCAATTGGCCACTTTTGTACTCTGCCAATACGCATTTAAAAAACTTGTCTGGAATGGGGATGGGACAACCATGCTCATCTTTTTCACCAATCAGTTGAATGGGCTTGTCGAAATCAAAAATAGGGCCGGATATGACATAGGTTTCTAACACTTCTGGTTGAGCATTTAAGGTTCTTACCGCTGCTTCGAGCTCTCGCCACTTCTTTCTATTAAACTCAGGTTTTTGTGGTGACATATTGGACAGTAAAAAGGTTTCACTATTTTGAATTTCCTGCGTGTCTTGATCGGCACTAGCCACCAAGTGCCCTCTGTCATATCCACTACCACGGTATTCAGACAAATCGGCTCGAAAGCGCGTTGGCACCCTAAAGTCGGGGCGAAAGTTGTTAAGTCTCTCTACATCGTTCATGAGTTGATGTGAATTGTGAATAATCTCAAGTGACCACTTTGCTTGTCGGAAGTAATAGGAGTACCCCACAGTATAAAAGCGATTCTCTAAAATCAGGTCGGCTGAAGGGCAGCCATAGCGTATTTCATGATTCATAAATTCAGTCCAGATAATGTACATAGCCTCTGTTCGAGGCTATGTAACCTATAGGCGTTAGATTCCAAAAACGGCACTAAGCCTTCTTATACATAACAAGAAAGAGTAACTGCGGATAAATGCTATCTGGAAGCTAAGCTTTTAGTGTAGTACAAAGGCATTGAACGATAATTGTACACTCTGTTATCGTTGTCGTTCTATATTATGGTATAAAGCTTTTAGAAATAGCAATTACAATGAAAAACGACTGAAACCCATAATGTTAGTGTGGAAGTGAATCGTCAGTATTTTTCGTACTTCAATCATAATATGGTGTAGCTAATTGGGTATTGGTAAAGTAACATACCTCGGCATTGAGAACCGAATACTGCAGTATTCACTATTTCGGCTCAATAGTTAGAATAAAAATAAATTGGCCATTGCTGGTGGATGAGTCAATTGAATAAGGCTTGGACATTGGAATTTCATTTAGCTTCATTACTTAATTCTATAGAAAATAGCTCTTCAGGCTCAGCGGGAGAGGAACCACAATCGTTTGTAGAATATGACACACTTGTCGCAGACATTGCTAAGTTAGATGGCATTGAAGAAGTGTCTTTGGATTGGCAAGCCATTGAAGAAATTTGTCGAAAGCTCTTAACCGATTCAAGTAAAGATTTGAAAGTTGCCAATATTCTGGCTTTTTCTTGGTTTCAACAGCATGCATTTGAAGGTTTAAGCGCAGGGTTTCAATTATTAGACTCCTTGGTAAATGTTGATTTTTCTGCTGACTTATACCCCAAAAGAAAGAAGAAGCAAGGAAAGCTGAGAGCTGGCTCATTTCTGTGGTTAGCGGCAAAGCTAGAGAAGCAATTTCAGATTAAGCCTATTGAGTCGATCAGTGAATTGGATGGCGCTGAGGGTGCTCTAAGTCAATTTAAGACACTCAATACTTCCCTCAAGTCATATCTCGAAGAAGATGCCCCATTATTTCAGAGCTTAAAGGCTACTTTTGAGCGCTTTCAAGCAACAATAGATGAAGATAAAGCACAACAAGCACAGTTAGAAAAAGAGCAAGCCGCGCCTGTTGAAGCAAAACCTGCTGTAGAAGAAGCGCGTCCAGCGCCTGTTGCTAAACCTGCGCCCGTTGTTGAAATGCCAAAGGTAACCTCGGCTGCAGATATTAACAAAGCGCTAACAGCTGCGAGTAAAACCATTAAAGATGTCGCCTCGCAATTGAAAGAAGGTCAAGCTTACTCACCGAATGTGTTTTATTTGAATCGTGTATCGAAATGGATGTTGATTCAAGAGTTGCCTGCTAGTGGTATTTTGGAGCGACAGCCTAATGAGCAGTCTCTACAAAATATGCAATCGTTGGAAGCCAACAACAGTTATGCGGATTTACTTAACCTCGCTGAACTAGAGTTTAATAACGGTGCTATATTCTATCTTGCATTGCACCGATACGTTCATCTTTCATTGGTTGCTTTGGGACAAGAAGCTTGCGCAGATGTTGTTTTAAGTACGACAGTCAATTTTGTCAGTCGCTTTCCCCAAATACTCGAAACAACGTTTAAAAGTGGTGAGCCTTTTGTTGATGAATTAACGAAGGCTTGGCTAAGTGCTTTCAGAAACACCGAAGCCAGCAGCGATGATACAAGCGCAGGCGATTTAAGTGTTGATGATAAAGCTCCGTGGGTAGATGCCAGAAATGCAGCCAGTAAATTACTGACATCTGGTAAGCCTAAACAAGCAATGCAGGTGTTCCAAGAAGGTATTAAGACAGCAAACGGGTTGAAAGAGACCATTTACTGGCGTTACGAAATGTCTGTTTTATTGAGTAAAACAGGTCATGACGATATGGTTGTGATGCAATTACAACATATTCAAGAGCTGCTTAATCAAAATGTCATATCCACTTGGCAACCTGAGTTATCCGTTAACGTTATTAAATTAATGTTGGATTGCCACAAACGTATACAGCAAAAAATAAAATACGAGCCAACAAAGCTCGAAGAAGTGAAAAAGCTAAAGCAAGAGTTAATTGTGTTGTCACCCTCAGAAGCATTAGCTTATGTCGAACCTTAGATTGAAAGGATACTATTATGAGTAAAGAAAGTTCCATAGCCCCAAAAGAAAGAGTCAATATTACCTATAAAGCGCATACCGGTGATGCATCGGTAGAGGTTGAGTTACCGAATAAGCTGCTTGTTGTGGGTGATTTCACTATGCGTGAAGATGACACTGAAATTCAGGAAAGAGACACGGTTGAAGTTAATAATAGAAACTTCAATGAGGTGATGGCGAAGCAGAACCTTAAAGTTGATATGGTCGTAGAGAATAAGCTAACCGACAATGAAGAAGACGAAATACCTTTGTCGCTAGATATTAAGAATATCAAAGACTTTGAACCAGAAAATGTAGTGAGACAGGTACCAGAGCTTAACAGTTTGCTTGAGCTAAGAGACGCATTGACCTTCTTGAAAGGCCCACTGGGCAATATCCCTGCATTTAAAAAACAACTTGAAAAGCTCTTGGGTGATGACGCCGCTCGCGCCGAACTGATGAGCGAACTAGGTATCGATAAGGAATAAGGTAAAGAAAATGACAGAACAAGAAAAACAGACACAAGCTGCAGAAACTGTTACAGAAGAAAGTTCATCATTGCTTGACCAAATTATGGAACAAGCCAATATTGCTAAGTCTGATGAATCTTACGATGTGGCGGCTAAAGGCGTTCAGGCGTTTATGGTTGAGATGCTGAAATCTGATAAAAAAGATGAACGTGTTCGTAAAGCATTGATTGACGACATGATTGCTGAAGTAGACAAGAAACTTAGTACGCAATTAGATGAAGTTTTACACAACGAATCTTTCCAAAAAATGGAATCAGCCTGGCGCGGTTTACATTTTTTAGTGCAACAAACCAATTTTAAAGAAAACAACAAGGTTCATATCCTGAATGCTTCTAAAGAAGATTTAGCGATGGATTTTGAGGATGCAGCCGAAATATCAGAGTCAGGGTTTTATAAAAAGGTTTACACCAGTGGCTATGGTACATTTGGTGGCGAACCCTATAGCAGCCTTATTGCAAACTATGAGTTTGATCATAGTTCTCCTGATATTAATTTAATGCAGTCCATGTCGAGTGTTGGAGCTATGGCTCATGCACCGGTAATTTCAGCGGCTAGCCCTAAGTTTTTTGGATGTGATGATATTCAAGACTTAGCGAAACTAAATGATATCGCCTCTATCTTTGAAGGGCCTCAGTATTTGAAATGGCGTTCACTGAGAGAGTCTGAAGACTCGCGCTATTTAGGTTTAACCATGCCTAGGTTCTTGTTAAGACTACCTTACGATAGTAAAGAGAACCCGATCAAAGCATTTGATTACAATGAAAGTATTGAAGAAGATCACAATCGCTATTGCTGGGGGAATACGGCTTTTGCGATGGCTACTCGGTTAAATGAGAGTTTCTCAAACTATCGTTGGTGCCCTAACATTATTGGTCCGCAAAGCGGCGGGACTATGGCTGACTTACCGCTACATCAATACGAAACTATGGGCCAGATCGAAACTAAGATCCCAACGGAAGTTTCTATTTCTGATCGCCGTGAGTTTGAATTGGCAGAAGCTGGATTTATTCCCTTAACTTTCAGAAAAGGGAGCGATAATGCTGCTTTCTTCTCTGCTAACTCTATCCAAAAACCTAAGTCATTTGGTATCAGTAAAGAAGGCAAAGAAGCAGAAACAAATTACAAATTGGGGACACAATTACCTTATATGTATGTCGTGAATAGACTTGCTCATTACATAAAGGTTTTACAGCGTGAGAATGTTGGAACGACAATGGAGCGTTTGGACATTCAAGATCAACTTAATATCTGGATACGTCAGTATGTAGCGGACCAAGACGGTGCCAGTGCTGATGTGCGCGCTCGACGCCCATTACGTTCAGCTTCTATTACAGTGGATGATGTAGAGGGTGAACCTGGTTATTACAAGGTGGGTATGCAAGTGCGTCCTCACTTTAAGTACATGGGAGCTGACTTTACGCTTTCCTTGATTGGAAAACTTGATAAGTAAGTAGAAACACATGGCAAGGGTGCTTAAAAAAGAACAATATCTCATGCAGCGTGTTAAAGGCGGGGTTGACAGTAGCTCGACCAGTGTTGAGTTTGATTATCAGGCCTATAAACAATCTGTTTTTTTGCACCTTCAACAAATGTTTAACGTACGACAAGGAAGTTGTATGGCTAACCCAGAATATGGTCTTCCTGATTTTAATGATTTGGATATGCGATATGGTTTTAGTATTGCGGTCAAAGAAGTCGTTAAATCGATTAAAGAAAATATTGAAAGATTTGAATTTGGTTTGCATCGGGTAAAAGTAAATTTTATCCGTGACGAATCCTCTCCTTTAGATCTTAAATTCGAAATTGTGGGCGTTCTGACGATAGGAAACAATTCAGAGCGGATACGATTTCAAACAAAAAAGTCGTCTTCAGGCATTTTAGAGGTCCTATAACACAATGGCTCACAATAAGTTTTTTCAGGATGAATTAGACTATTTGCGAGAGTTAGGTGCGCACTTTGCGGAACTGAATCCCAGCTTAGCGAAATTACTCTCAGAAGAAGGCGATGATCCCGATGTAGAGCGACTTTTTGAAGGGTTCGCGTTTTTGACTGGGCGTATTCGTCAGAAGCTAGAAGATGAACTACCTGAAGTCTCACATTCGCTTATTGAGCTGTTATGGCCCAATTACTTACGGCCAATTCCTGCCATGAGTATTTTGGCATTTACCCCCAGACAACACATTCTTTCTGAGCAAACGACGATTGAAAAGGGGGTGGCTGTTCAGTCGGCAGAAGTGGATGGTACATCTTGTATATTTAGAACCTGTTATGATGTAGACGTTGCGCCTATGTCCATATCGAATGCAGTAACCAAACAGAAAACAGACAGTACTGAATTGTCGATTAGCTTTAAAGTGGAAGCGGGAGTAGATACTGAAAAGCTGGGTATCAATAGTATCCGTTTATATTTGCATGACGACCAAAAGATTCAGGTGTCGAATGCATTGTATTTGTCCTTTTTTAAATACCTTCGCTATTTTGATGTCACGCTCGATAAGTTAGATGGGACTCAAGAGGTTGTCAAAAAGCTGCCGAACGACCTTATTCAACAAGTCGGTTTTGGCGACAATGAGAATTTGTTGCCTTCATCTGATAATGTGTTTTCTGGCTATCGACTTATTCAAGAGTATTTTCAATTTCAGAAGAAGTTTCTATTCTTAGATATTAAAGGTTTAGAAAACATCATTAATAAGCCTGATCTTGAATCCTTTACCTTTCATTTCAACTTTTCCAAGTTCTTTGCCGACACAGTCAGAAAAGAAAATTTTAGGCTTTACTGTACGCCTATTGTTAACTTGTTTGAGTTTGATGGCTCTCCTATTCGAGTGAATCATCGCAAGATTGAATATTTTTTGAGGCCTGATGCGAAGCAGCAAAGCCATTTTGAGATTTTTTCGGTAGATAACGTTGAAGGCAAGATAAGAGGTAAGACTAAGCTTAACACTTATACACCTTACGAAACGTTTAAACATCATGAAGTAACAACAGCATCTCATGTATCGTGCTTCTATAAATTAAGAAAAGCGCCAGCAATATTGACTGAGGGTGTCGATCACCATATTTATTTGCACAATAACACAGGTGATGGCTTATCAGGGCTTGAAGAAACAATCAGTACTCGACTGACATGTACAAATAGACATTTGGCCAGTACGTTGCAGGCAGGTCAAATTGCTTATGATACGGGTAGCTCGCCAGATATTGTGACCTACAAGAATATCATCAAAGCAACTGAAGCTTTGCCACCACCACTAGAGCGTTCTTTGCATTGGCGCCTTATTTCAAACCTTGCTCTACAATATAAGTCACTTGGTTCTGTCGAAGCCTTGCGATTATTAATTAAGTACTATGATTTTGCCGCGTTTGAAAACAGGCAAAAACAGCGCTCTAACCAGCAAATGCATGAGGGGATTGAAGATATCAAGACACAGACCTATGACAGGATCGTGAAAGGTGTTCCTGTGTCTGGTCTTAAAACGATTATCTCTCTACGTGAGAGTAAGTTCGGTGCTAAAGGCATTATCGGCGAAGCAAACATGTTTTTATTCGCGACCGTCCTTAGCCACTATTTTACTCAGTACGCACGAACGAATTCATTCCACATTCTGGAAGTTAACGCGATCGAATCAGGTGAACATTACCAATGGGATCTACAAAAAGGGCAACGCGCTCTGTTCTAACTCAAAAGTTGATTGAGAGACCGCGTAGCCATTCTTTTTTGAAAGCGGTCGAACTGGTACAACAAGCATGCAATAAAGGACGATTTGAACTCGCTTCGCTTTCAGAGGAAGCTTTCTTGTTTCGAGCTAACCCGAGTTTTGGCTTCCCTGCGTCTGATATTCAGGATGTTGTTGAGTTAAAAAATAACAAGTACGAGTTTGTGGTTAATTTTATGGGGCTCTATGGCCCTTCATCACCGCTTCCCGATTTCTTTACTCAAGCTGTGATAGATGAGCAGGTCGAGGTTGAAGCTAATGAGTTAACGACTTTCTACCTGCATTCGCTAAATGAGTTACTGGCGTATCAGGAAAACCGTTTGGACATGGTCGCTATTCGTAAAAGGATGGCGTCAGATATAGTTCAAATTCGGCAAAAGCGTGTGAGCAAAGTCGTGCTCACGCAAGCTCAGGTAACCGAATTAAAAAATGATGAGCCTATAGAAAACGTTTTGTCTGAACAGCAATATGATGATTTGTTGGATAAGCGTATTTTCATTGAAATACATCATGCTCAATGTGCCAATCAAAGAGACTTTCTAGATGTTTTTAATCATAGGTTGATCACGCTGTATTTGGGCGCGCTGCGCAAATATCATCCTTATCAAGCGGTTGATTTTTCACAAGATTACTATTGCGACGTATTACTGGCTTTTATTGGTGCTCCACCTAAGGAGAAACGCGAGTCTTCGCCTATCCAATGGCGTAAGTTGCTACAGTTCGCAGGACTTTTGTCTATGAAACAGGGTTCTAGTGAGAGTATTTGTAAAGTGATTGCAGGTTACTTTGAGTTACCCTTGAATACGGTGTTTATCGAAGAACACGTGTTACGCGTTGTCAAAATAAGTGATGATCAACGAAGTCAACTAGGCGCTATGAATATGTGCTTAGGTGACACGTTTATTTGTGGGAAGACAGTGAATGATAGAAACAGTAAGTTCAGACTCCATCTTTCTGAGCTTGCAGAGTCTACTTTTAAACATTTTTTACCAATTCAGCCAAGTTCAACTCGTGTTAGCGGGTACAAGGAGTTGATTGAATTACTTGATTTTCTTAAATCGCCCGAGCAATTAGCGGATGTCTGTTTACACCTTAAGCAAGAGCAAAAATTGCCCATGAAACTTACGCAAGGTTCGCCCATTATGTTGGGTTACACCAGTTGGTTAGAACCTACTCAAACACAATCATGTCAAGTTGTTATTTGACTTAAAACATAGGTAAACAGGAGACTACTAACATGGAAAAAATAAAACTAAAAGCTTTTGTCGGACGTCTTAATTCTCATTGTACTCAGGCATTGGAGGGAGCTGCGGGTTTATGTGTCACAAATGGAAATTACGAGATCAACGTAGAACATTTGTTGCTGAAGTTTCTGGAACAAGCTGGCGATTTTGCATTGGTCTTGGCGCATTATGACGTCAATATCATCAAATTTATTAAGGTACTGCAAACGGCGGTAGAGAATGAGAAGAAAGGAAATAGTCAGAAGCCGGTATTTTCAAAAACCTTGGTAGGGCTGCTAGAAGATGCCTGGTTAGTGGCATCGCTTGAGCAAGGTGATGACCGAATACGCTCAGGCGCGATTGTTTTAGCTATTTTAGCCAATCCAAGGCGTCATGGGCTTTCTAGCTATATCGATGAAATTGAAGGTATTCCTTACGATGAACTCAAACAAAACTTTGCTTCTATTGTTGATGAGTCTGTTGAAAACACAGCGAGTGATGGTGATAAAAGCGCTAACCTAGCAGCAGCGTCTGTTGCCCCGAATGCGCAGGCAGCCGAAGCGTTGGAGAAGTATTGCGTTAATTTTACTCAACAAGCGCAAGATGGAAAAATCGATCCGGTCTTTTGTAGAGATGCGGAGATACGCCAAATGGTCGACATATTGGCAAGGCGCAGAAAGAACAACCCGATTTGTGTGGGTGATGCAGGGGTGGGTAAAACATCTGTCGTTGAAGGTTTAGCGCTGAAAGTGGTTGAAGGCGATGTACCTTCAATATTGTTAGATGTGGACATCTATGGGCTTGATTTAAGCTTACTGCAAGCTGGAGCATCGGTAAAAGGTGAGTTTGAAAAGCGCCTTACTGGTGTGATTGATGGTATTAAACAATCGGCAACACCTATCATACTGTTCATTGATGAAGCGCATACCTTGATTGGGGCAGGTGGTGCCGCAGGCAGTGGGGATGCAGCTAACCTACTAAAACCCGCGCTTGCGCGTGGTGAATTGCGCACTATTGCTGCAACGACTTGGTCAGAATACAAAAAGTACTTTGAAAAAGACCCGGCTTTAGCAAGACGTTTCCAATTAGTTAAGCTAGATGAACCTACACCAGAACAAGCAGCCACTATTATTCGTGGCTTGAGTGGTATCTATGAGAAGGCACACGGTGTGTATATTCGAGATGATGCGGTTCAAGCTGCAGCACAAATGTCAGCTCGATATATAAATGGCCGGCAACTACCGGACAAAGCTGTTGATGTGTTGGATACGGCCGCTGCTCGAGTCAAGATAAGCATAGGGTCAAAGCCCGAGATTATAGACAACCTTGAACGTGATATGAAAACACTGAGGCGTGAGAGAGATGCCATTCAACGAGATGTTAAGGCTGACATTCTTGAGGAAGGTGACTTGTTGTCAACGCTAGACGATAAAATTGGCCAGATAGAAGAAGAGCATACTGTTCTTGCCGAAAAATGGGAAAAAGAGAAAGCTCTGGTGGCTCAAATTGTCGAACTGAGGCAATCGATTGCTGATGTCGCAGATGATGAACAAGAGAAGGTGAAAGGAGATATTGCTGCGTTAAAGCATGAGCTTACGGATCTGCAAGGTGAAGAGCCTTTAGTGCATTACGAAGTATCGCCACAAGTCGTTGGTGAAGTTATCTCCAACTGGACTGGTATTCCTGTTGGTAAAATGGTGAAAGATGAAGCCGCAGCGATACTCACGTTTAAAGATGAGCTCGCTAAGCGCATCAAAGGACAGGATCACGCAGTTGCAGCTATTGATAAAGGTATGAGAGCTGCAAAAGCAGGCATCAGTAACCCTGATACACCTATGGGGGTATTCCTATTTGTGGGCCCCAGTGGTGTCGGTAAAACAGAAACGTGTATTGGTGCGGCTGACCTCTTATTTGGTGGTGAAAAGTACCTGACTTCGGTCAATATGTCGGAGTTTCAAGAGAAACATTCGGTGTCACGTCTGATTGGCTCACCTCCTGGGTATGTTGGTTTTGGTGAAGGGGGTATGCTGACTGAGGCAGTTCGTCAAAAGCCTTATTCAGTCGTACTGCTTGATGAAGTTGAAAAAGCTGATCTAGAAGTACTGAATTTGTTTTATCAGGTGTTTGACAAAGGGGTGTTGTCTGACGGTGAAGGTCAATTGGTCGACTTTAAAAATACCTTGATGTTTTTAACGAGTAATTTAGCGACAGATGTGATCACACAAATGTATTTAGACAGTGACACATTACCCACAATTGAAGAGATCACCGAGGCAATTAGGCCGATATTGAGTGCCCACTTTAAACCGGCATTGTTGGCGCGTATGCAAATAGTTCCATTCTTACCACTTGGTTCAGAAGTTATTGGTGACATCGTTAAACTGAAGTTAAGCAAAGTACAACAGCGGCTTGCACACAGCCAGAAACTTTCTTTGGTTTATGGTGATGATGTTATCGAGGCGATTACCGCGCGCTGTACTGATGTGGAATCGGGTGCTCGTAATATTGATCATATATTGAATGGCACCTTATTGCCTAAGGTCGCGACAGATATATTAGAGACACTTAGCGATGAAGACGAGTATACCCAGATACAACTGACCATGGACGAATCAGGTAACTTCGAAACACTGTTTTCTTAAGAATACAGCCTTTGTTTAACCGAATGGAATAACACACGGAGAAGGTTAATGGATGGATCATACAACCCCTTGGTTGCGCTGGAAGACGTACTCAATGTGAGTCAGGCAATTGCCCGAGAAAGAAACATTGAGAGCCAGTTGTTGGTGATCATTAACGCAGCACGAAAAATGGCCTCTGCGGAGGCTGGCTGCATTTATTTGTTAGATAAGACTCAGCGCTTTTTAGTGCCACAGATAAAGCAAGGCGAGTTGCTATCTAATGCCAAAGTAACGATGAACAATATTCCGCTGATATCGGATAAGCAGGATCACCTGACTGATATTAGCGCCTATTGTGCTTTGTCTGGTCAATTAGTGAATGTCGAAGATATATACAGCTATTCAGGCTTTAACTTTGCAGATTTCTACCGAAACGATCAACTAACTGGACTGCATACTCGGTCGATATTGTCTGTGCCCTTGACGGATAGGGAAGGGGTTAGTACCGGCGTGATGATGCTGTTTAATCACAAATTCCAAGGATCTGAGGATGTTGATGGGTTTCCGGTTGAGCTTGAGAATCTGGTCAAAGGCTTTGCAGCGATAGCTGCCATTTCTATTTCAAACGCCCAGCTCATAAACGAGAATCAAGCGCTATTGCATCAACAAGACGAGTTGAATGCGTCACTTATTGTGGAGAACAAGGAACTAAAAGGCCGGATATTCAAGTCCTTACAGTTAGATCAAATCATCGGGCGAAGCCACGCAATGGAGAAAGTCTTTGGTTTGATTGACAAAGTGTCTAGTTCTACAGCAACCGTTTTTTTAAGTGGCGAAACGGGCACAGGTAAAGAGCTCTTTGCGGCGACTATTCATCAGAACAGCCCTGTTAGAAGCGGCAAGTTCATCGCGCAGAATTGTGCTGCATTTCCCCCTGATTTACTGGAGAGCGAAATGTTTGGCTACCACAAAGGGGCGTTTAGTGGCGCAACAGCAAATAAAAAGGGGTTGTTCGAAGAAGCGCATAACGGCACCCTATTTTTGGATGAAGTTGGTGAAATGCCTATGCCACTGCAATCCAAATTGCTGAGAGTGTTGCAGGAAGGAGAAGTCAGGCCTCTGGGTAGTAATGTCACGGTCAAAGTACAGGTGAGAATTATTGCGGCGACCAATAGGCCGTTACTCGAAATGGTAAAGGAAGGCACGTTTAGGGAAGATTTGTATTATCGCTTGAATGTTTTTCCGGTGATGTTGCCCAGTCTGCGTGAAAGAGCAACTGATATCCCAGCGCTAACGCATTATTTTATCAATAAATACGCCAAGCAGTATGGTAAAGAGATTAAGCAGCTTGAACCTAAAGTGATGGATTTTCTGCAAACATATGCGTTCCCAGGCAATGTGAGGGAACTGCAAAATATTATTGAAAGAGCTCTCATATTGGTAGGTGATGGCAATGTATTAAATTTTGACTGCTTACCCCAAGAGATCAAGGAAAAGCCTGAGCTTGAACTTGCCGGGTCCGAGACGGATATGCACAACCAAAGTTTAAAAGAAGCCGTCGGGCAGTTTGAAGCCAACATCCTGCGTAAGAAATTACAAGAAAATCAAGGTAATCAGACGCTTACAGCTAAGCAGTTAGGTCTATCCAGACGAACGTTAGTGGAAAAACTAGCTAAGTATAACTTAAGGCGTCTGGATGGTTGAGGCCGAGCAAAGCTCATCTTATTTAACCTCAGATTTGCTTGTGCAAGCCTGAGGTTATTTAGATATCTGTAATGTTATTGAGTTTTTACTGACAGAAAAATTCATTCCATGTACAGCGATGTTGTATTCAGAAAAAAGACTTTTCTCACTGTCTTCAATATCTAGCTCACTTAAATCCATGTTTTGAGGTTCGTTTAGAGTGAGTCTAAAGTTTTTGGATTGTTTCTGCATTGTTGCTGAAAAATCGAAAGCAAATTGTTCACCTAAGCATTCCCCTTCAACTTGTACACATAGGACAGTCATTTTGTTGAGAGTAATGTCGAGTCGTTGTTTTCCATCTAACAAAAAGACTTTCGCTCCTTTTGTTATATAAAGCTCAAAGGTTTGATTTAAGCTGACTTCTTCAGTGATGAAAGGTGTTTCATAAACTTCGCTTTCCAGTATTTTAACTTCGTCGGCTGCTGAGTCGTTAAATGAAGTACTGAGTAATAAAAAACAGAATATCGAAACTTGTCTTAGCATTGAAAAATGTTCCTCCTTTTTTAATGAAAATTAGGCATTGGTGGTTATCTTAGCGACTAACTCATCTTCAGTCAGCGGTGTATTTTGTTCAATAATAAGAGTCCAAGCTTGGCCTTTTAATATGAAATGTTTGTTAGAACCCACGCCCCTTGCTTCAGTGGCGTTATTATAATAAACATGCTTGCCACGATCAGAATTTTCTCCACTGGCTGTGTTAACTTCTTCTTCCTTTTTAGCATAACTGTCTTTAGTGCCCTGCTTAAGCGAGTTATTGAGCCTGCCTTCGGTGTAACCGTCGGGGTCTATCCTACCATCAGCGTTGGCTCCACCCTGATAAGATTTTATCGCTTTGATTGTTTGATCTTCAGGATCATTTTCATCTATAGCAGCGTATAAGTCTCCTGAGTAGAAACCAAGTGAGGTGAGTGCTTCTCTAACACCTACTAGATCGTCATTGAGGTTCATCTCTTCGCCTTCATAGTTGCCTCTAAGACCAACAGGTAAAGACACTTCTAATTCACCATACAAAGACTCTTCACTTGCTAAATTACCGTAGGGGTCATTGAGAATAAGCCATTGAACATCCCCTTTGTTATCTATAACGCCCCCTCTAACGACCATAACATGTCCTGCCGTAGCGAAAGTGCTAGTGACAACTGGAAAACCTTTAGCTACTTCCTCCATTATTGCATTAGCATATTGACTCGGGATGCTGCTATCAGCACCTGTTGGCCCACTCGTTACTGAAAATGTGTCATCGCTATGCTCATCAGCATAAGTGCCAGTTACTTTCCTCAAGTGGCTCCAATCTTGCCACGGAGTAGGAAAGTTGGATGAGGGGTTAGTATGATCATCCCAACATTTTTGCATAAGGTTGTTTCGAGTAATATGACTGTTATTTTGTGTTTTGATATTCCAGTAATCTAAGAGCATGGTTGTCGATGTGGGCATACAAATTTTACTGCCCTTATACTTCTTAGTCTTTATTGTGGGCGTTGTTTGAATAGTCACTGTCTCGCCAGAGCCCACTTGACTTAAGTACGGAACATCAAGAGAAAAAGTCGCCATTTTTACTATGACTTTCATTTGATATAGGTTTGGTTCGTCTGTGGCTTCTAGTGAGACCTGATCAGCGGGATAAGTGTATTCATCAGTAAAATCAAGATCACCACTTAATGATTGTGTACCTGAGCCTAAAACATTCTGCACTTTACTAATATGGTTCTTACCTTTACCCAGAGAGTAGTTTTTTGAAGTGAGGTCGATGCCAGATATTTGTAAAGTAAAAACTTCTTCTTTCAGTCGGCTTGCGTCATTTTTATAGGAGACTTTTATATCTATCTTTTTGGTGTCCTTCTTCTCTGTTTTAGAGGTATTACCTTGGTTATTGGTCATGCCTACCTGTGCACCGTCAATTGACACTGGCAAACCCTTGATTGGAATATTGCCGGCTCTGGTTCTGACCTCAACGACAACCTGATAGAACTTTTTTTCTTCTTCCGTTGCATCTGAAGATGAGGCGTTAGATGATTCACTGGTCTCTGAAATATCATCGACATTGCTTTCTGTCCCTTCAGTATTGTCAGATGCATTAGCGTCAACATCGTTACCGTCTAATTTGCCAACCCATTTAGTGGGGGAGTAAAAGCCTTCGCTGGCCATTTTGAATGCCATATTGGCGCGAGAGCCCAGTTTCGTTGATACCATCTCGTACTCGGCGGTGGAGGTGCTGTTTGGGGATGCTGATTTGTCTTGTTTTTGCCGAAAGACTGGAGAAAAGGGTTTATGAAATTGATGGATAAGGACGACCTCACCTCGGGCAATTTTTTCAAGTAGCTTTTCGAGTTGCCGTTTGGTGCGCTTTTCGCTTGTTGTATAGTTCTTATCCAGCATGTCGTCAATAAAGGAGATACTGGTATCAAATGGGGCGAAGAAGGCGCGCTCTACTTTATGACAGGCAAAAAATGGGGTTTCTATTTTCGCATAGTCATGCGGTTTAACACGCTCAATATGCATGAGTTTCATCATAATTTGTCACTCCCATTTCTCAGATAAACGCTGCGAATTAATGCACTAATGTATAAAAGTGCTTAAGGTACTATGCATACAATATAGAACATTAAATAAGCAATAAGTGCACCATTTACCGGTTAATCGCAAAGCTCACTTGTTCTAGGTTATGTCTAATCTAAGCTCAAGACGTTGGGGCCTTAACACCAATGAAAAACTTATTTTGATGATGGCAGTGTTTTACCTATTGATTTTATGGTGATGATGTTGAGTCAATGTGCGCAGTTTTTTGCTCAGTTGCGCAATTATACGTCACTTATTTTTGCTCACTGACTGGACAAGTGTTTTGCAGTTTTTCCGAGCGTTATCAGTATCTACTTGAAAGTATTGGTTAATTTTTTGCTTTTTAAAGTTGGCATAAGATATGAATAGAGTCATGTGAGTAGTCTTTCAACCACTATTAACTGATGTTAATGGAACAATTTAAATTAAGAATGTTAAAGGAAATCTATAATGCCTACAGTCGCTTATATATCAATCGAAGGTACTAAGTCAGGAAATCTAACAGAAGGTGCAAACACTGTTGAGTCAATGGGTAATGCTTACCAATCAGATCATGAGTCTGAAGCAACGGTCCAATCTTTCAAGCACCAAGTCATTATTCCTCGTGACCCTCAAAGTGGTCAACCTAGTGGCCAACGTGTTCACCAACCTTTCGTGATCACTAAGGTTTATGACAAGTCTTCGCCTAAGTTGTTTGATGCGTTGTGTAGTGGTGAGCGTTTAACTAAGGTTGTTTTGAAGTGGTACCGTACATCAATGACAGGTGTTCAAGAGCATTACTTCACTCATGAACTAGAAGATGCTGTTATTGTTGATATTCAGTCAAATATGCCAAATGCACAAGACCCTGCAATGGCGCATTTCTCTCACATGGAAGAAGTGTCTCTGACGTATCGTCGTATTACTTGGACTCACGAAGTTGCTGGAACAACGGGTTCTGATGACTGGCGTGCACCAAGAGCATAATTTTACGAAATTATATCTCAAGGAAATGCTGCCTAGGCAGCATTTCTTGTTATTAAGTCATTTGTTTTGCTTAATCTATTTATATATCTAGCACCAGTACTATGGTGTATAAATACATTCAGCCAGCTAGAAAACTTTTATCACAATCATTATCTAAAGGTTAAGTATTAGCTAGCCAATTAAATAACATCGCTCAACGTTAGGGAGATAATTATGGGGTTTAGGGCAAGCGAAGAATTCATGTTCTTCGAAATGGCAGATAGCTCTCTTGAGTTTAGCGTTGCCTCGATGGATGGAACCGAGGGCTTGTCTATGCTTTATGCCATGAAGCTAGAACTGTTATCTGAAGACCCTGATATTTCATTTGATGACATGATTGGTAAAGGCTGTGTTATTACCATTCAAAGCAATAATCATGAAGAAGAAGATGGCTCCTTTACCAATTCACTCATTCATGATCGGTTTATTCATGGTGTTGTCGGTGCGTTTGAGTTAGATGCTGAAGGTGAAAAATTCACTACTTATAAAGTCGAAGTTGTTCCTAAAGTATGGCCTTTGATGCATCGAGTTAACAGCCGTATTTTCCAGAAACAATCAATCCAAGACATCATCACCACGCTATTAGACGAGTTAGGTATTGAAAGTGATGAATATCGATGGGACTGCCAAGAAACTTATCCACCCATAGAATATTGCGTGCAGTACAAAGAGTCTGAGTTTGATTTTATTAGCCGTTTGATGGAAGAACATGGTGTTTTTTACTATTTTGAACATGAAGATAAAAAACATGTCATGGTATTTAAAGATGACTCATCCAGTTGCAGTGAACTCGACGTTGACGAGGCTTTATCTTATATCTCTGACTCGCAAGGTATGGTTTCGAATCAACACATCTATACTTTCTTAACCCGCAAAAAACTCACTTCGGGTAAGGTCACGCTCAAAGATTATAATTTTTTAAAACCTAACTTAAACCTGAAAGCCGAAAAAGCAGATGACACAAATTCGGATTATGAGGTTTTTGAATATTCACATTTTATGGAGAAGTCCGCCGGTACTAAGCTCGCTAAGGTGAAGCTAGAGTCAATTAATGCGTTGAGTGAGCTAGGCATTGGTAGTAGTAATGTGAACTTACTCACTCCCGGCTTTGTCTTTGAGTTGGATGATCAACGGCGAGGTAAATACACGGGTGATTATTTAATTACGTCTGTGACTCATACCGGTACGCAAGCTCAAGCTTATCAAGAACATGCAACAGTTGAAGCAAGCAGTTACAACAATAGCTTTGAATGTATACCGGCTGAAACACCCTTTAGGGCCGCTCAAAATACTAATAAGCCGATAATGAGAGGAACCCAAACCGCCATTGTTAGCGGTCCAGCCGGTGAAGAGATCTATACCGACGAACACGGCCGAGTGAAGGTGCAGTTTCATTGGGACCGTTATGGAAAATCTGATGAAAATAGCTCTTGCTGGATTCGGGTGAGTCAGCTCTGGGCAGGCCAGGGTTATGGTGGCTTTTCTCTTCCGCGTATAGGGCAAGAAGTCATTGTTGATTTTATCGAAGGTAATCCAAGCAACCCTATCATCACCGGACGAGTTCACCACGGCGATAACCGAAGCCCTTATAAACTACCTGACAAGAAAACTATCAGCACGTTGAAAACTAATTCATCCAAGGGTGGTGAAGGGTTCAACGAGTTACGCTTTGAAGATGAAAAAGGCAAAGAACAGATCTTTATCCATGCTGAACGTAACAAAGACGTTCGTGTTAAGAATAATCAATTCGAGTTTGTTGGGAATGATAGCCATCAAAAAGTTGTTAACGATCGCTTTACCCAAATTGATAACGATGATCATCAGATAGTTAAAAATGATGCCTTCATGCAAGTTGAAGGTGATGTACACAACACCATTGAAGGTGATATTAATCAGGCCACTAAAGGTGCCGAGAGTTACGAGATTACTGGTGACAGAAAAACGGCTATCAAAGCGTCAGAAAACATCAAAGCGAATATGGATATTAATCTGGAAGCTGGGATGAATTATGGCTTAAACGCCAAAATGAATGCTGATATTAAGTCTGGCATGACGATCAATCTGCAAGCAGGTATGACGATTAACCTGAAAGCCGGTGCTAGCTTTATCAGTATTGGACCAGGTGGTGTGCAAATATCTGGACCAACAGTCATGATTAATAGCGGCGGCAGTGCTGGTCCCGCATCACCCGCTAAGCCGGCTGCCCCTAACAGTGTCACAGCTCCGACCGAAGCTAAAGAAGCCGATAAAGCAGAAGCAGGTAAAGTAGAGAAAGTCCAAGATAATTCTGAACCGGTTAAGCCATCGAGTTACGGCCCTCAAGCTCAAGCCGTTAAAGCAGCAGCTGAATCTGGTGCACCTTTCTGTGAACAATGCGAAGCGGCAAAGAAATAATATGTTAAATGACAAACAGATAAGCCATATACAAGATCTACTGTTTAGCGATGATAGTCTTAGCGTATACGCTATTATCGATGGTGCCTCCTGCCCTGAGCTACGTTTTAAGATTTATGATTGGCAACCTCAAAGCCAGTGCTTATGGAGTGGCAAGCTAGAGCCAGATATTGAGGAAGTTGCACCTTATATGGTTGAGTTGGAACGGAATTCGGATTTCACTCTCTGGTTAATTAAGAATGGTTTTGAGAACAATTGGAATATTTTTGTTGCTTCTCAGCTAGAGCCTAAGGCATTTCGCAAACAGATAAGAAAGCTACAATTAGTTCGCTCTGATGAAGGTAAAACGATGATGTTTCGTTTTTATGACCCTAGAGTCATGGCTGTTTACCTGCCGACTTGCGATATGGAACAACTGAAAGAAACGTTTGAAGGCTTAGAAAGAGTCTATGTACCTAGAGCAAGAAGCTTGTCTCTAAATACTTATATATACAACCGTGTTGATAAGACTCTTACTTCCAATGTTCAGTCGATTAAAACAGTACAAGCAGCTTGGGCTCCAGCATGATAAAAATAAGTCACGAACAAATGGCACTTATTGAAAAAGCGACGACCGTAGAATTTATCTATCGTGTTATCGATATAATGCATGAAGACTGCCCCCATTTGGTCGGAAAGTATGAAGAAGAACTATTAGTTCAGTTTTTAACGGAAGCTATGGAAGAAGCAAATGAGTTTGGCATTGAATCCGAGAAAGATGTCTATGACTATATGGTGCTTGCTCTGAAAGAAGGACTAGGCTTCTTACAACATGAAGTATTTGCTGAAAAAATGGATTGGTATAAAAGTCCCTACGTACCCTCTGTTCGCAAAATTGAAGAAATAAATAACACCTTGACGCCACCCATTATGGAAGAACAAGACAATGACTGAAAAAACTAAGAAAGGGTCATTAAGTAAAGACAAAAAAGCTGGCAGCGCAACGCAAAGTTGCCCGTTAGAAGAAAAGAGCCTCGAATGTGATTACGATGGCCTGAAGTTGAGTTTTAAAGAACCAGCTGAATCTGCTTCTTGCAATGAATCGCGCTCAAAACGAGATATGTCCGAGTTAGTTACGAAATATGCGTCGAAAGATGATAATAAATTCAAAAAGATACACGAGTATGACACGATCCTTGAAGTTCTAGCTTTGCCATTAACTGCAGGACAGACTAAAAAGTTTCATTTTCAAGCTGATGCTATTGTGGGACAAGGTCCTTGTGAACAACATAAAGGCATGGATATCCGTGTTAAGAATATGGATAAGGATGACACACTTACCGAGAACAAGCTGAATGTGGCCCCTGGCAAAAACTACCTTGTTTATGGAAAGCATACAATAGGAGATACACATCTTGCCAAAACTAAAGGCATAGTCAGTTTTTTTTGGATGTTTATTGACACTTCTTCTGCTCAATACATCAAAGAAGCTGATTTTACTTTAAAAAGCTGTGGTTCAAGAGTTGATGGAGAAAAACCAAATTCTACTATTAAGGGGTTGATTCGAGTATATAGGGATGATCGATTTACTCTCTCTTTTAATTGGAAAAGTAAATACCAAAATGGGGTAGGTTTTAAGAGAAGCTCTGATGGTAAAACAGAGACTTATACCGAAAGATCGGGATCGAAACTTACTTCTTCATATGAAGGGGGGGAACTCAAAGGGCTCAAAGAAGAAAATCACGGCATGTTCAAGAATTCTTCATATTCGCTAGATGAAAATGGTGATGAAGAAGTTTCAAAGGGATCAACCAAATACAATGCTAAAACATTTACTATCAAGCGTAACGGGCAAGAATTAGATGTAGCTCAGACAGTAAACAAAGTACTGAACATTAAAGATATGGTTCAGGACAGTGTAGATTTTGTCAAAGAGATTAAAGATGCCATTCCACAGGTAGGGATTTCCGGAGATGTATCTGTCGACTTTCTTTTTGGGACGATAGAGGCTTCTTGGGGGTTAGCTAAGAGCAATGATTCTACCAAAGAATATGTGTGGGTGGAGCCTGATTTCAAAGGAAGTGTAAAAGTAACATTAATCCAAATTGAGGCATCCATTAAAGCTGGGATTCAGACCGCATCACCAGCTTTTTTGAACTGGTGGGGAGAGAAGTTATGGGAGTTTGAACTCAGCTTTTCGTTGGGCGTTAGCGGATCTATATCCTTAGCTGGTGCTATTAATGTTGTCTCGGGATCGATACAAAGTAGTAGTTTACTTGAAGAAAAAGCAGTTATCCCAGGCTGTGAATATAAAGGGAACAATGGAAAAGAAAAGCAAGTTATCCTAACCGAAGGGGAAATAAAACCAATATGTCAAGGAGTTGCTAAAGTTACCATTGCTGGCGTTGGGGCAGAAGCTAGAATGACTCTCAATGGTTCTATAAAAGTTTCGGCTGCTATAGTTTGGCCCTTTGATATACGTTACAAAGGAGTGTTAGAAGAAGGACAAATAGTGTTTACATATGAGGCTACTAACAAAAGACCCTCTAGGCCAGATCCGGTGAAGGTTTGGGATAAAAATGATAATTTGATAAAAGAAAACTACGCATTCGGAGGTAGGCTGTAATGACTGTAAATGTAGACTCGATGATTCATGTCGATTGTGAAGTTAAAGACTGCGCTGCCGAATTCTTTTTAAATGACTTACCCATCAACTTCCTTGATTCCAATCAACAGTTATTTAGCTCAAAGGTCGCTCACACATTCCTGATACCGGGTATAAATAGGCTAAAAGTAGTTATATTTCCGAATGAAACTCCGTCTATATCTCAAATACCCTATGAAGCTGAAATTCCAATGAAGGAGGGGGCATTTGCTCTAATTCGGGTAGCAGAATACCAAGTTAACTCCACCCCTGGTGAGTTAGATGGTGCTAATGTATTTGGTGAACTGACAGCGTCTCTGGAACAATTTACTGATCAGGAAACAAAGCCATTTATTGCTCAGATAGATTTTACTTTACCGAATAGTCCTTTCCCAGCTTGGCATTGGGTCATGGGAGAGCCGATTAACCTTTCGATGGAAAGAAATAATATCTTGGCTTTTGTCAAACGGATACACCAATTTTTCTCTTCAGGTAATGGGGCTGCAGTTGCAGATCTGGCTCAATTACAAATAGAAGATGCTGGCAAAGCAATTCCATCTAGAGGGATAGATGGTTTGCGTAGAGATCTTGTTCAATCGATAGATGAAGTAAAAATAAATAACGAAGAAACTTTTCCATTAGATGAAACGATGCTTGATTTTCGAGTTTGTGGAGGTGGAAAGTTGGTTCAATTAATAAATAAGGACTGGAAGGCGATGATAAGGACTGAAGAAGATGAAACAGGCTACTCTTATCCATATTTTTGTTTTGTGGGCAAAGTTGATGGCAAGCTTCGGATACTTTTATCGTTATGATAGATAAACAAGTGTTAAATTACTTAATGTTAATAGTCTTAGTACTAGTTATTTTGTTCGCATTATTCATGTTTTATACAGAATATAGCTTTTTTAAAAACTCTACTGTCACTGACGGTATTGCAGAAGAAATATCATTAACAACTAGCCTTGGCGCAGGAAAAAACGCTCAAGGTGATATATCGATGAACGAAAGAGATCAAAGCTCTCAGACCATGCGAGTTAGTTTTGTTACGCTTGATGGAGAGAAAGTTGACACATTCTTGCCAATTACCAGTGATATGGAAATTGGGCGAGAAGTTGAGATACGTTACTCAAATATTGAACCAGCAAAAGCCATTAAAAATACTTTCTTGCAACTATGGATCAAGTCATTTCTATTTGCTTTTATCTCGTTTTTTTTGCTTCTTGTTTACATGGTAATCAAACCTTGAATGAGTCATATATGCGCTATCTAAAAATGTTTCAAGCGAAATTTTTAATCTGTGTTTTTTTTATTGTGTTGCTTGGCAGTTGCTCGAATAAAGAACAAAGTTTTTCTGCATTTATTAATGATATTAAATCAGCCGCTGAACAAGAAGACATTAATCGCTTCAATGAACTCTATTCTAAAGGTTATAGAAGAGCTGACAGTTATTTATATCAACCTCCGAATTTAAACAATGAAGAAGCTATCCTTGATAAAGCTAAATGGCTTATGAAACAAAGAGTATCTAATAGTGAAGTTCTGCGCTATGAAAATGAAATACTTAGAGAGAAGGATGATGTGTTTAAATGGTCGAGGCGAGCAATCTATAGCGAAAATGCTAAAGATTACATTGATGTTGAAATTGACTTTGTATTGCTAAATGGGGAGTTCAAACTTGCCCCGCATTTTTCGCACCCGACACAAGAGCAACTAGATAAGTTAGAAAAAATGGATAATCGTTATGCGCTTTATTACGTTTCTGAGAATGTATCTGGTTATGAGGTATTTATTAACGAAAAGGAACAGGTTTTATTAAACGAAAATGCTCACGTGATAAATTTGTATGATATCCATAAAGGACAGAACACCATAACTTTTAAATTTAAAAGAGAGGATACTGCCTCACCAATAAGCTTTGCGGCATCTCTATCTTTTATAGAGCAAGGAACGCAGCAAAAATTTTCAGAGAAAGACAAGGTATTCAATTTACATGGTGAAGCTTTAAATGGTGAGGATGTATTTGGTCGGCTTGAAATATCCGATGACTTTCTAAAGAAGGTCGAAGGCGATGAAATCTCTTTTAATGTAAAAATGGAGTGATTAACCTTGATAATCATAAGGGAAGTGGTTACTCACAAGGGAATGTATAAAGATGCTATTTAAGATTGTTGCAGGGTTTTTCTTGATATTGGGTGTGTTCTTTTTTATCCAAGGTTTAATCAACGTTATTCATATACAAAAAAGCCTCAGCTGGCCTTCTGTGGAGGGTGTTATTGTTAAATCTGAGTTAGCTAGTGAATCGCTCAGTCGAAGCGGTGACATTGGTACTGCAAATTATAGTGCAAGTCCTAGCTCTATCGATAAGGCCGTTATCGAGTATCATTTTGAACGGGATGGCGAGGTGTTTGCTGGAGACCGTGTTGCCATCGGGGATTACATCAGTAGCACTAGAACGGAAGATATCTTAAAGAAGTACCCTGTTGGTGCAAAAGTGCGTGTTTATTATAATAAAGGCGAAGTGACGTTAGAAACACGACAATCAATTGCCAATTTTATTAGTGTCGGAGTAGGTGCACTGCTACTTACTTTAGCTTTTGCATTCTATAGATGGGGGATAGTTCTAGATCAATCGTCATAAGAGCTTATGTGATCTTATGCTTGATGAATGACTAACGCTATTTAAAGGCAATATATGGATTGGAAGCTCATTGAGCCTAGGGTTGCTTTAGTGATTGGAGTGGTCTTTTTGACTTATTCTACAAAGCGTCCTTAAAAGCGGGCTCGCCCTCTATTCAAGATTTCCATTTCTTTTCTTAGTTTGGTATTAGTCTCTTTCATTCTAAGTTGATACTTAGGTTAGTGAAACACTCAGGCTTCTATGGGAGAAGGCTGATATTGCCAATTTGAACAGCTCTGTTAAACGAGGAAATAGCTTCATTCGGTATTGAAATCCAATAAACCAATTCTTCGTTTCTGCTTTGCCTAATAGCAGGATGTCCTGTAAAACTGTTCTTTTCTTGAGCGTGTGGCGAGTATTTTATACGTATCTGCGACTATAAATACCCTGTATTTCATTGCACTTTTTTTAAGTTTCAATTAACGTGGATTGCCTTTTAGGGCTTGGTTTAGAGCTAATTTATATAACCATTTGTTTTATAGGCACTTTACATGACAGAGCTATTTGTGATTAAAAATCCTACAAGTTTACTCTGTTGATTTAAGTGTTAATTAGTTGTTGTAGTAATGATAACAAGTATAATTATATCGGTTTTATTGACGCCAATAGTTAGTGTTTGGCTCGTTACATGTTGGTAGTTTTTTTGGTGCGGTGATCAATGTAGGTCGGCTATGCTGAAAGATATTTACAATTTACATTATGGTAAAACATAGAGGAAAGGATGCAGTTTTCAAAACAGTTTATGTCTAAAATATTCTTGGGTGTTTCTGCGGTTGTTGGTATGCAAGGGTGCAACCTAACGCCAACGACAGAAGTCAAAGCCGAAGAAGAAAACAATATTGTTGTTGTTGAGAAAAAGGTCTATGAGGCTGAACCTGGTTTGGCTCCTAAACAGAGGTTTACTAAGGCTCTTGGGCACCTTGAAGTGGGCGAAACAGAAATGGCATTGGCTGAGCTCAATGCTTATAAGGTTGATATACCCAACAGCACGATCGTTTCCAAACTTTTAAAACAGATCAATACACCTAGTGATGTTTATTATCCTGAAGATTTTTATACTGTAGAGCTTAAGTCTGGTACGAGCTTGTCAACATTGTCTGAGAAATACCTTGGCTCAGCTTTAGACTTCTTCGCGTTGGCTAAGTACAACGGCGTCAAGAATGCGCGTCAGGTTCTTATCGGGCAAGAGATTAAAATTCCTAAAACGCAATTGGCTAGAACGGTTTGGGAAAGGGAAGAAAATGCTGGTACATCCGAAGATTCGTTAGACTCAGAAGCTGAAGATATTGCTGACACTGAAGAGGCATTGCCTGCGGAAGATGCGGTAACACCTGAAGAAGCATTAGAAGCCAGTGAAATAGAAGCTCAGCTTCTCGCTAGTCAGAAAGCGATGACACCTGAAATGATTATCCAAGAAGTTGAAGTGTTTAATGCTTCTGGAGACTATGAGTCGGCTATATCTAACATTAGTAAGTTACTGTCTCTGGGTGGGGACCCTGTTGCTGCTGAGTCGTTAATTATCGAAAGTTATACAGGCTATGCCGATAACAATGTTAATTCAAACCCTGAGCTCGCTTCTGAAAGATACGCTTCAGTCGCTGACATCTATGCTCGGCGAGGTGATGAAGTAGAACAGTACTTGTATATGTCGAAAGCTGCAGAAGTGGATACGCAAAACTCAGCACTTATCGAAAGAACTAATTTGATGAAGCAGACGCTGGTGGAAAAATATCATCGTCAGGCATCATCGGAGTTTAGAAGACAAGAATTGGATCCCGCTATTGCTCATTGGGATATCGTGTTACGTATTGATCCAACACACGACAACGCAAAAGTATTTAGAGCAAGAGCTATTGAGTTAAAGGAAAGACTGCAAAAAATCAGTGAAGAGTCATCTTAATTTAATCGCTTAGTTTGAGAGTGATTTGATTTTTTCCAGATTGCTCTTAACTTTATTCGCTAATGTCAGTTGCTGGCTGGCTCTTGAATTTTCTGGATTATATTTTAGACCAAGCTTAAACATTGTGATGGCTTTTTCGAGGTCACTTTTGAAGAGTTTTATGCCTCTGTTCGTATAATCGTTTGACAGCTCATTCTTTAATTTAGACAGCTGCTTCTTAGCTGTGTTGTTATCTATACCATCTAATGTCAATGCTTGTGCAAGTAGCTCAACCGCTTGTTCCTTTTGATTATTCTTGAGTTGGATATTAGCAAGGCTTTGCAATGCGTTGAATTGATGTCTTAGTGCTTGTTTGTCCGCAGGGTGTTTATTCAGATACTGATTACTTAGGGCAATAATGCCTTGGTAATCTCCTAGCTTGTTTAGTGTCCTTATCTCAGAATCAAAAGAAGAGCTCTCGTTACTTTGACGATTTGTTTGAGCTACTTGTTTGCGGCCTGATTTTTTACGTGTTGATTTCGTTTCTTTATGGCTGACAGTAGCCACTCTCTTTATATCCCTTAATCGAGATATTGCTTGTTTGTCGTGAGGGTTTAGCGCGAGTATCTTTAAATAGAGCTGAGTGTTTGATGAATCACGTTTTGCCCTTGCATGCAGGCCTTTAACTTCCTTAGAGATTAACGATTCTAATCGGGTGATATGCTCGTTAACTTGAGTTGACTCTGGCAGCATGAGCTGCAATATCTTCCATTGAGTGAGCGCATCATAATAATGGCCGTCTGCCTCAAGCTGTTTAGCAACATCCTGCCTCTTTGCACCATTTGATGAAGTATTTATCGGTATACTGGTACAGGCTGATAAAAGAAGCAGGGTGACACTACAAACAAAGCCTAATCTGATTTTTTTTATGTTCATTACAAGCTTACTTTAGAAAAGGTCTTGAGGTTTTTCTTAAACTCATCCAGTGAGTGATCGCCAAAAATCATGCTCCGGTGTAATAAATAACGTGACGAGAAGGCTGCATTACTGCCTCGTTTGACCGTAAACGCTAGCGCATAATCCTGTGCTTTCAATATCTGTATAAGTTGCTCACTGGAATCACCAAATGGGTAGGCAAAAAAGCTTGATGAGCGGCCGATTTCTCGCTTTAAAATTTTATCTGTTAAGACAACTTCATTTCTTAATCTTGCTTTGTACTGCGATAAGCTTTCATTCCCTCCTTTAACTGAGAGATTACTGTGTGTCTTAGAGTGAGATTCTATGCTAACAAGATCATGCCTTTCCAATTCTCTAATCTGATCCCAAGACAGGGATAAACGCCCCCCAACGAAATCAGGGTAGACAAACATAGTGGAGTGGAAATTATAATCTTGGAGGATTGGAAAGGCGAGATCGAGAAAGCTTTTGTATCCGTCATCTACTGTTATCACGACGGATTTTTTCGGTAGGTCTATTTCTCCGTCAATGAACTGCCTCAATTGTTCGAGATCGATGATATTGAAGTTGTTTTCATATAGGTAAGCCATTTGTGAACGAAATTCATCCACAGGTACAACTGTTCTATTACTACTGGTTTTGGCAGTCGTGAACTGGTGATAACAAAGAATAGGAATGTTCTGATAGCCATTGCTATAGAAACCGCCTGGCCGAATGCTATGTTTTGGGATGGCTATTCGACTACCATTTTGTAATTTAATGGTTGGATTGAATTGTTCAATTAAACTAGCTTGCGATGCATCACCTAAGTATTTTCTGGCTAATGATTCATAGCTATCACTACTATTAGCGGTGATGACAAAAAAGTCTTCGTTTTCAACCAAATCTCGTTTGTATATTAATGAACACCCGCTCAAAAAAAGAACAATAAGTAATAAAACGAGTTTAGGATACTTCGCTCTTTTCATCATCTGCCTCAGACTGTTCAGTTAACACGATTGTGTTTTATCTACTTCTGCTTCAGAAGCGCTTAGCTCGGTGCTCTCTTCGTCATCAGATAAAGCTTGTTCGGTGTTTTCCTCATCGACCGTAGTATTGTCTTCATCAGTCTCTGTTGTTAATACGACCGTCTTATCTAACTGGTCGTCAGATAAGTCAGTATTAGTACTTTCTTCTTCAACGTCACTACCATTTTCGTCTGGCTTTCTTGTTATGACGACTGTTTTATCCAGCTCGTCGTCGGAGATGTCAGGCTCAACGCTTTCTTCGTTAATAGCGCTGTCATCCTCGTCTGGCTTTCTTGTTATGACGACCGTCTTATCTAACTCGTCGTCAGAGATATCAGGCTCAACGCTTTCTTCATCAATAGTGCTGCTATCTTCGTCTGGTTTTCTTGTTATGACGACCGTCTTATCTAACTCGTCGTCAGAGATATCAGGTTCAACGTTTTCTTCGTCAATAGTGCTGCTATCTTCGTCTGGTTTTCTTGTTATGACGACTGTCTTATCTAACTCGTCATCAGAGATATCAGACTCAACGTTTTCTCCATCAATAGATTCACCTTCTACCTCAACTTTTTCTGCCAGAATGACAGTTTTATCGCAGTCTTCATTAGGGTTGTCTAGGTTAATCTTAACGCTGGCTTCGCTTGCTTCTTGGATATTTAACCCTGATGCTTCAAGATCTACCGATATTTCATCATCAGGGTTTAGCTTTTGTTGCAAGCTTGCAGCCATCGTATTGAATGTTTCAAACATTTCGCCGAGTTCGTCCTTGCGAGTGAGTGATATTCGAGTGTCCATCTCACCACTTTCAATTTGCTTCATACTATTGTTAAGCAAGCGAAGTGGGCGCGTTATTAAGGCACCAAAAATATAGAGAACGACACTCACAGCTATTGTTGTGACCAAAGCCAAAACAAACATCAACCAACCTGTCACACTTTTGACTGCAGTTAGGCTCTTCTGTGATAAGCCTAATATGATTTTTCCAACAACAATATCTTGGAAAAGTATGGGGGCCTCGATATCAAAAACCATGTCGCCATTGGCTAATTCGAGACTTGTGGTTTGTACGCCGTCCTTTTCAACCATGCTTTCGTTAGGCTCCACAGATTCATAGGTTTGGCCAACAAGACTTGTATCACTTGCTCCACGAACAATACCTTCACGGTCCGTCACTATTAAATAGCTAAAGGTTTTACGACCAGCCGCCTCATTGATAAAGCTTTCTAGTGTTATCCAGTCTTCACTGAGCAACGGTACGGCGGTTTCTATTGCGACAAATTTAGCGAATGCAGAGCCGGAGTCGATAGCTTGTCCAGACATCGCTTTTGTTTGAATGTTGAATACGATACTAACGCTAATCACCATGAAAAATGCAACGATTGCGCTCATGTATACAGTCCATCGCACTTTAAGTGGAATGTATTTGTTCTTTTTCTGCGTTTCTTGTTGTTCAGAGAAAACAGTAAGCTCTTTGCTAATTGCTGTGGCTAACTCGGCACCTGTCTGAAAGCGTTTCTCTGGCTTTTTGTGTAGTAGTTTCTGAACAATATGGCACAACCCTGAGGGAAGTTCAGGGTGGGCTTGTTTGAGTGAAGTAGGCTGTTGATGAATGATTTGAGTCATCAAGGTGCCTATATTGGCTGCATCAAACGCTTTTTCGCCGGTAAGCATCTCATAGAGTATGACGCCCACTGAATATAAATCTGTACGTCCGTCAACATCTTGGCCTAGTGCCTGTTCTGGTGACATGTATCTTGGCGTACCGAGAACTGCGCCGACTTGTGTCTTTTGTGCATCTTCATTTTCGTTCATTCTGGCGATGCCAAAATCTGCGACTTTGATAGACACATCGTCGTCAAGCACCATGATGTTATCTGGTTTAATATCGCGGTGAACTATGCCGGCTTGGTGAGCGTAATTGAGTGCTTTTGCTAGTTGTAGGGCAATAACGAGCGTGTCTTCGACGGAAAAGGTACGACGTTTAGTTAACATCTCACCGAGGTCGTCGCCATCCAAAAGCTCCATCATCATATAGGGAGAGTTTTCTACTTCTCCTACATCATAGACTGTTACAATGTTGTTGTGAGATAAAGCGCCAGCAGCCTTTGCTTCTTGAACAAAGCGGCTAAGGTGTTCTTCATCGCCGCTAAAATCGCTCTTTAAGACTTTCAGGGCAAGTGAGCGATTTATGTCCGGATCGTAGGCGCGATATACTTTTGCCATCGCACCCTCTCCAATAAGTTCCTTTATTTGGTAACGACCAATCGTTTTGTCAGTTAAATCTTTCACTCAATCTCCCTTTCACCCAAATTATTGATGTTTCTATCTTGTTTAGGGCTATTACCAATACCGATAAATAACAGGCCAATTCAGAAGCCAGCCAGAGCTTACTTTCTGGCGAGTTTAAAGTCCATTGGATCGTTGTTGTGTTGTATTGGTTTAAGTTGTTAAACCTTCGACGAAACACTTAGATTCAATGGGTTTTAACCCTCATTGGGTGATCATTTATTTATTGGTATTGGCATAACTAACCGGAAATTAAGTTTACCTAGAATAAATGATATGTGCAAAAAGCAATTTGCCTGTTATATAGTGTGGGGAGCGCACTAAATGCATAAGTAAAGGAGTCTGTGTGTCCATTTTTTTGTCTTGGCATAGCTTTAGAGAATCAAAGCCTGTTTATGAACAAATCGAAGAGTTTTGTGAAGAAGGTAGTATAGGTCGAGCACCTGACAACCACTTCGTTTTGCATGACCCTGAAAAGTACGTCTCTCGGTATCATGCCACCATTTATGAAGCAAATGGTAACTGGTTTGTTAAAGATACATCGTCTACAGCGACAAGTGTTAATAAATCGGTTGTACTGAAAAAAGGCCAACAGTTTTTATTATCAGAAGGTGACGAGGTGACTATTGGAGAGAGTGTGTTACGTGTAGAACGCATAGCCCTTCCCAATCAAACTCCTACTCATGAACATCAAGCAGAAAGCATATCTCAAAGCACTGCACCACCGATGCAGGATTCTAGGCATCAAGTAGGCTCTACACCTGAATCATCTTTTCAAGCACCAGATTATGGAATCCAACAAGGAGGAGCGACACCACAATCACAAGTGCATGGGCAAGCCTCTGCGGTGGAGCAACCACCGGTGACTGATTATGGTCATCAACAAAGCGCTATGCCAGCGCCACCGCCCATGCATGAGCAAACTCCGGCGGCAGAGCAACCACAGACTCCTGATTACGGGTACCAACAAGGCGCTGTGCCAGCACCACCGCCTATGCATGAACAAGCGCCAGTGGAAGAGCAACCACAGGCTCCTGATTACGGTCAGCAACAAAGTGCTGTGCCAGCACCACCGCCTATGCATGAGCAAGCGCCAGTGGTAGGGCAATCACAGGCTCCTGATTACGGGCACCAACAAGGTGCTATGCCAGCACCACCGCCTATGCATGAGCAAGCGCCAGTGGTAGGGCAACCACAGGCCCCTGATTACGGTCAGCAACAAAGTGCTGTGCCAGCACCACCGCCTATGCATGAGC
>CAZXIN010000008.1:63101-90632 GCA_964640795.1 uncultured Pseudoalteromonadaceae bacterium
TGAGCAAGCGCCAGTGGTAGGGCAACCACAGGCCCCTGATTACGGTCAGCAACAAGGTGCTATGCCAGCACCACCGCCTATGCATGAGCAAAATCCGGCGGTAGGGCAGCCACAGGCCCCTGATTACGGTCAGCAACAAGGTGCTATGCCAGCGCCTATGCATGAGCAAGCGCCAGTGGTAGGGCAACCACAGGCCCCTGATTACGGTCAGCAACAAAGTGCTGTGCCAGCACCACCGCCTATGCATGAGCAGACTCCGGCGGCAGAGCAACCACAGGCTCCTGATTACGGGCACCAACAAAGAGCTATGCCAGTGCCACCGCCTATGCATGAGCAGACTCCGGCGGCAGAGCAACCACAGACTGCTGATTATGGCTATCAACCGGACGCGGCGTCACAGCAGTCAATGTACGACGCTATGCCTGCGACAGGGTTGCCGCCTCAAACACCTCACTATGAGCCGCCACCAATTGCTAAGTCAGAGCCTCCTTCTGCTCAAGTCGATACGACGGCTTCTAATGAAATACAAGACCATGAAGAATCCCTCATTTTTGATATTGATGACTTCTTTAATGACGAACCCAGTGATTCAGTTGAAGAGCAAGAACCTTATTACCCCTCTGATATGCAAGAAAGTACGCCATATCGTCAAAGCGCAGATGTTGTGACTCAACCGGCTGCACATGTGCCGCCTCATAATCCAACGTATCAAGCTAGCTACTCTCAATCAGAGTATGCTCCTGCAGAGCTTTCGCAAGATACGATTGCACTTAGATCTTTCCTAAAAGAGCTTGGTATGGAGCCTTCACAACTGATTGGCCAGAATAAAGTCGAAGTTATGAAAGTAGCTGGCGTAGTTCTGCGTACATTAACAGAAGGGATGATGGGGGTTCTTAACGCTCGTACCAGACTTAAAGAAAAGTTGGAGTTAGATCGTACACAAATAAGGCAAGAGAAAAACAATCCATTTAAATTCTCGTCGACTCCTGAAGAAGCGCTAGTAAAAATGCTGACGAAGGAGAGTGGCTATATGGATCCTGTCAGTTCTGCAACAGAAGCCGTTGATGATGCACAAGCACATGAGCTGGCCATGATTAGTGGATTAAATGTAGCTATCCAACAAACAATTGAATCTTTCGATCCTCAGTCACTAGAGAAAGATTTTGAGATTGGCTTTGCTCTTAGCAAAAAAGCGAAGTACTGGGATATCTACTGTGAAGTTTATGAGTCTATAGCCGAAAGTGCACAGACGGATTCCAGCAATATTTTCGTCAAGCATTTTAGAGAGCATTATGAACTTCAGATATCGAAGTTATATCAATCAGACTGAGCGATCGTTTCATTAACCTCAGCTTTGGATAAGAAATATAGACAGGTTTCTGTCTTTACTTTATGTTCCAGAGGCTTATAAAAACCTAGCTTATTGCATACATGGCTTGGCTATAGGCGATTATATTACAGAGCTGCGGCTTATTAGATAGATTGTTATAGCAAGCCTTAGGAAGAGAAAGTGCTCACTATCCAATCTATGAGAAATTCCTGATTGACGTAGGCTGCACTAGACAGTATTGCAATCATTAGAACAATAACCCACTTCTTGATAGAAGATGGTTGTTTATCTGCTTTCATGCTCTCTTCTACAGCTTTGTGAGGTTCATGCTCAGCTAGTGGTTTTTGAATAGGCATTTTCTTTGCTGGTATAGGTATGCTCGTAATGGACATTTGAACTTTTTGTTCTCCAGCTAATATGGCATCAATAAGCTCTCTTCGTTTTAATCGATATGAAGAAAGAGAGAACTCGTTTTGAGCGTAACGCTTAGACAGTTTGTGTAACGCATTCATTTTATTTGCCTCATTCCTTCATTTAGCTCAAATTGACCAATTAACGTTTGTACAATAAGTTTATAAGGCGGTCATTTCATATCTTTACAGAATGACAACCTATTGCCTTGTCACATCGCATAGGGAGATAGGTTCAATCAATATAAAGGTGACATTATCTCTTGCGCCCTTTTGAAGAACAGTATTCAAAATCGTATCCGCTGCTTGTTCAATGTTCTTTCCTTCGTTGAGCATTATATTCAAAGCATCATCATTAACTTCTTTTTCAATGCCATCGCTGCAAATAAGAAAGATATCGCCCTGCTCAATTGGTGCAATATAATAATCGATGACAAGTGCCGAATGAGAACCTACAGCACGTGTGATGATGTTTTTATCTGGATGACTTTTGGCTTGTTCTTGTGTGATTTTTTCTTTATCGACTAACTCTTGAACTAACGTATGGTCGGTTGTTAACTGAAATAGTTTCCCATTTCGTAACAGGTAACCTCTACTATCACCAGCCCAGTAAAAGAGCATATGATTTTGGTGCAATACGGCCCCGACAACAGTTGAGCCAATGACAGTGTTTCGTGATTGCGCTAGTTGGTATAGGTTTTCGTTCACGCCTAACAAGGTATCTTCAATGCTGTCTACGAAATCGCTAAGTGACTCTGTTTGCTTAAGGGGACTCAAATTATTTACTATCATTTGACTAGCTAAGTCCCCAGCTTGATGGCCTCCCATTCCATCTGCCACTGCCCAATGCGCCTCTTCATTATTGGACATGCAACTGTCTTCGTTTACCTTTCTAACCTTGCCTGTGTCTGTGATTTCTGCGGAGTGCCATCCATAACACAAATCAATCTTTGGATTAGTTTTAAGCCCTCTCATTGAGCTATACCCACAAGGAACTGGCTGAAGAGGTGTGATGCTGGTAAGCCTTTCTGAATAGCGAGCTGAGGCGGAACATTTTCATTCCCTGCACTCATCCAAAAGCTGTGTGTTTCTATTTGATCGACTAACTTTATCTTCTCCACATCGGCGCAGTGGAATGCAAGATTTTTATTCGCTACGATTTCTACAGGTGTTCCCATGGGCTTCAGTTCCTGTGTTTGCTCTGTCGCATTGATGTCGTCTACGGCCTTTTGAACTCGATCGAGTTTATCTTCTAGGATTTGTATTTTCTTGAGTAGGAATTTCTCCAACTCCGTTGTGGCTTCTGGCGTAGGTGGTTCACTATCTAAGTGAGGGTTTAGCAACATGTGAATACTGGGGGTAGGGTGCTGCCCATTGTCACCTTGCAATGATAACGCACTGATATTATCTAAAGTGGTGTTGTCTTTAATTTCTTTCTCTTCCAAAGAATCCAGAAGCAAGTTCTCAGCTGCTAGAAACCACGATTGGTAATTACCTAGCTCTGAAATTGATGAAACTTGTGAGGTTAAGGGCTGTACAACTGTCATCGGGAAATGTCGGCCAACACGGTCAACACTTGGCATCCATATACCAATCCATGGATGAGCATCTAAAATATTGGGTTGTAAGTAAAAGTACCATATAGGGCCAACGGAATAATGATTAAGCCAGCTATCCCCCAGCTCACTAATCGTTTGCTGTAGCCCTTCTGCAAAAAAGTGGTGCAGAGTATCTAAGATTTCTCGCGATAGGTCTTTTGCAACAAAGTCACCTTTCGCGGGAATTTTTCCATAAAAACCAGACATAATTAAAGGGCCTCGGGAAGGGTTAGGTTTTGTAGAGCTTTAGCCCCGATAGGGTTGAATTCACTGTTTGCTCTAAGCTCATACTTGATCGCCATTCCATCAAGGCCAAAAGTGGCATGGTAGGTAGAGCTGCGTGCCGTACTCCCAATATCTTGCCCATCAAGCATCTTAAATAAAGACCACGGACCCAGCTCGGATTGTGAGCGTACTCTCCCATCTAATTGCGTAAACTCAATCTTAGTTGATTCATTTGCTGTTGTTAGAGGCCACGTAACGGTGCTATATCGTCTCGGACCATGCGCATAACTAATTTTCTGTGCGCCTATATTCATCGAGAAGTTAGCCACATTTGCATCTAATGATAGAGGTAAAAGAGAGAAACTTAGATTGGGCAAGGTCGAATTTGATGTAAAGAAAAACTGTGTGATTTGATTACTACGCTGTAATTTAGTCAGCGTGTTGCCATTCAATGACAGAGACATGCCGCCAAAAGACTTTAATGTCCAGTTAGGCGATTTAATATCGACAAAGGGTGATATATATTTGTTTAAGAAGCCATCGAATGTGCCGCTAGGTGAGAAGAAGCTGGCAAAGTCTGCGATTTCTACTTCATCACTGGCGTTGGTATCAAATGGATACCTGCCTCTAAGAGCTTGCTCATAAACATTGTAAACTTGTTGCTGCCATACGGTCTCTATTTCTTCTTTAGCTTGTTGCATGACAAGCTTCCAACCAACAGCGGAGACCTGTGATAGCCAATTGTTGACTTCTGAAGGGTTCAAAGAGCTATTCGATGTTAATTTACTAAATTGAGATCGATTGGAGCTGTTAATTCGCCCCGATGCAATATCAAAAGCAGGCGTATCAGAAAAATTATCGTTCAGTGATTGATTAATAAACTCATGATACTGGGCCACATTGACGCTTATTTGTAAGATTTTTGGATCGCCTCGTTCGGTCGACGTTAAGCGATGAAATGCATTAAATTTCTTTGCTACCTCTTCACCAGGTATTGAGACCAAGCCAGATTTTTCAGTCGCTCTACCTACGCGATTGGCTTGGCTAATGACTCTCTGTGCTTGACTGCTGACAACGCTAGCTACTTCTCCTGCGCCTTTCACTGCATTTGCTGATTCTTGTACTGAGATCAAATTAGTTTGGGCTGATATGGTGCGAATAAGTGAGTCAAGTGGTCCGCCATCATTAGATAATGTTCTAAGAATAGAGAACCCTTGCTGACGATCTGTGACTTGGGCCACCTTAATATTTCGAATTAAACTGTTCCAAGTGTTTGTGTATTCTCGGTAATAAATGGCATAGATTTTTTGCTGTAAATCTATTTTAGAAGGTATGTCGACTTGTTTATTCTGTTCACCAAGGATCCATGTATTTTCTAAATACTCGTCAGACATGTCTGATGCTCTTTGAAGGAAATCACCCAAGAATCCTTTCTTAGTGTACATACCAGGAACAAAGGTATTGTCGAGCGTCTTATTATTGCGTAACACAAAGACATCTAATCCTGCAGGGCCTGCTATCTCACTGAAAGGTAAGTCGTTTTTGTTACTTCTTAGCATAGTATCTTTAATGCTGGCATAAACTTGATCTTCCAAAGGAAGCTTTATGAGTGCATCACGCGCTGCTGCTACGACTTTTTCATTGGGTTCAATGTATTCAAAAGATTGTGTAAATAAATAATCCAAGTGATTCGCTAATGACTCAATGACTTCGGGTTTGTCTGGGTAAGAATTCTGCCAGTCTGCCAGTGATAAAGCCGCCAACCAATTGGCTTCAAACTCAGCATTCGCGTTATTGTGTTGTCCGGCATACATGAGATAAGCTTTTAAAAAACTGTACAAATCAGCCTTATTGCCATCATCCAATATATCGAGCATGATCTCTTCGAGTCGATGAGCAATTAAAGGTAGTAAGCGAGATTCAAGGAAATCTAAATAGACGGCCTGGTTTTGGCTGTCAAAACTATTCCTTTGATTCAATCCAAAATTATCGGTAAAGGTTTTAGGGGTGAAAATATCAAGTGCAGCCCTTGCTTCGTCTAGTTCAACCAGAATACTTTCAAAGGTTGATCTTTTACCTGCTCTTTCCAAGATTAAACTCTCTTGGTATGCAACAGATTCCTCAACAACTTTAATTCTATTGAGATTTTCGTTGTAACTAACAAACCAAATGCCAATCAATGACGCGATAACGAGGACGGCACTGCTTAAACTGAGGAATTGGATTCGCTTCATCCATCGTTGTTGTTTTTGATTAACGCCTGCAATATCTGACTCAGGGAAAATAACGTTGCTCAAAAGTTCACTGATAAAGAAGCTCTTTCCTCGACCACTGTAATTAACATTTTCATCAGACGTGAGGCCCATGTCCGTTGCTACTGAGCCTAGGAGGCTGTCGAAAGGACTACCTTGCTGAGTACCTGAAGTGAAATAAACGCCACGTAGGAGAGCTGTTTCTTGAAAGCGGTTCTCACCAAAAATATTGACTAGGAAGTGATGTATTGCACCTCTCATAGACTCCATTTGAGCAGGAAAACTCAATATGTCTGCTTTTTTTGCAGGGTCATTTTGCTGTTTGAGGTAAAGCAGGAGTTGAGAGTTGAGTCGATCGAGCAACTCGTCAAAATGTAAATCGTACTGATTGATGTCAATAGCGCAATCGCCATCCTTAGTGATATCAAATGTTTCCCCCCAGACTTGATTGCGTTGTTTAGCGGTTAGTCCGTTAAAGTACGCAGTAAAACCATTGACCAGATCGCACTTGGTAAACATGAAATAAACAGGGAACTTGACGCCAAGTTGTTGAGATAACTCCTCAATACGTTTGCGTATTGTTTTCGCGTAGTAGGTGAGTTCATCTTCCGTCAGTGTCAACATATCAGATAAGCTCATCGTGACTAGTGCGCCGTTAATGGGGCGTTGCTTCCTATGCTTTTTGAGCATATTCATGAAACTTTGCCAAGCCGTTTTGTCGACATCCGAGTCGCTGTCTTGCGTTGTGAATCTACCCGCAGTATCAATTAAAACCGCTTCGTTAGTGAACCACCAGTCGCAATGCCTTGTGCCACCAATACCTCGTACTGCGTCTGCTCCCAGTTTATCTTTGAGAGGAAATTCTAGGCCGGAGTTCATCAATGCAGTGGTTTTACCGGAACCTGGAGGGCCAATAATGATGTACCAAGGCAATGTGTTAAGTAGTAAATTGTTTTTGCTGTTGCTGCTCGATTTTAGCGTGAGAATTGCATCGTTAAATCGTTCTTGAATGGCATGTACTTCGTCCTGCTTGGCATTTTCAAGCGTTAGGTTTTCAGCAAATTTGGCGTCGTTCTTTTTAGCTAGATAGTATTGACCATATTGATACAAAGCCCACATTAACAACACGATAGTGATAGTGAATAGTCGACTCGAAATGGTGTCTAGAATATAGGTGTCAGAAATCGCAATAGCTGGCCCTACAAACCATATAATTGCTGCGATGAAAATCAAACCAATAGCGTGAATAAACCACTTATTTGTTATTATTCTTAGGAATTTTTCAAATGCCATTTACGTTTCCGTCCCTAACTTTTAATTAAAATTTCTACACGCCGATTAAGCGCTCGATTAGCTGCATTTGAGTTAGGCACTAAATTAACGGTATCAGCAAGGCCCCGTGAGAAAACCTGACTGTTATTGCTAAGTTTAGTGATGAGTATCGACTTAACTGCATCTGCTCTAGCTTCTGATAGAGCCCAATTGTCAGAGTATTTTATCGTTCTAATTGGAATATCGTCTGAGTGTCCTGTCACATTGATTCGTACGCGTTGGTCGAACAAAGTGAGTCCTAGTTTGTCGACTAACCTGACATATTGCTCTGCCAATAAGTTGCTTCCTGAACGAAACAAGTTTGCGTTTGTTAAACGTACCGAAACGCCACTTTTCTGTTGCTCTATAACAATTAATCCTTGAGCTACTTCTTCTGCAAAAGCATTCATGAGCAATGGATAGACAGAAATATTGTTGTCTTTCAAGTCGATTTGCTTTGCGTTACCAACGTTTAAAGCTTGGCTATTGTGTGCAGTGACTAAAATCTCTCCCTTGCCTCGCAAGCCAACTAACTGCCGTTTTATTGGATCTGATTGATTACTTAACATCAAACTAAAGATGAAGTAAGTGACGATAATGAGCGCTAACGTCGCAGACCAAAATACCCACTGTGGAATCAGTTTAAGCAAAGAATGATTTTGATTTGCGCTCCCTTCCCATTTTGTTGATAGGGGCATAGGTTCGAGATTTTTGTATTTCTCTAACAAAAGGTATGTATTGTTTTTGAGTGTTTGATGAGCCCTCATGCCGTCATTAGCTTGACGGTACTTACCTTCGAAACCAAGCTCTAGAATGGCGTAGTAGAATTCTATGGCCTGTAAGTAATTTGATGGGTCTAACGACATCTTTTCGAGGTACTCGAAAAAGCGCTCACCTCCCCAAGTTTCTTTATGAAAAACAACTAACAGGCTTTCATGCGCCCATCCGCTTTTTGCACCCCAAGGGGTGTTCAGTACCATCTCGTCTAATAAGCAGCATACGCCATAGCTAACTTCTTCCATGGCTCTGTAGTTTACTTCCATACCAAAGCTTATTTCACGGCAATACCTTATTTGCTCTACAGCATGTGCTTTTAGTTCGTCTAAGTTCAAATCACTTGAAGAAAGCTTGACCTTGGAAATTAACAAGATGATCGGGGCAAACAATGAAAGTAACGGGTTTGAATCCTCTTGAATATCAAGGTCAGGTTCTTGACGAGGGCGTTGATAATGCTTGAATAAATTATTCGGTTTTGCTTGCCGAGCTCCATGCTCTCTAGCCAAGCTGGCTAAGTTAGTTTTAGCTCTCGTAGGTGGTTGTTGAGCACTCGGTGTTGACGATTGATTTGTTTGTTGGGCACGTGGGCGCCTTCCTCCTGGACGAATAATAGGTTTATCATTCATGTTGTACGCCTCCGTTCATTCATCACGTTATGAATTATTTACGATTAATTGCCCAAAGCTCAATCACTAACCCAGGGAAGTTACCACTCACATGTATTGCAAGCCCTTTCGACTGTTGGAGTTCATCCCACAATACATCATTCTTGCTGAGTTCAAAGTAGAAATACCCTGAACGATAGGGGATCTCCGGGGGAACTTGTGTCATGAGATTAACTTTGATTCCCGGCACCGCAGATTGCACAAGAGAAAATATCTTTTCGCCTGGGCCAATCTTAATTTGTGTCGGAAACTCTGTTCTTAACCTCTCGTCTGTCATGTCAGCAGATACAGCTAAAATTAATACACCATTATCAAGCAGTGCTTTATGGGACAGCCTAGCCGCTCTTATATTATTCTTAGGTTTAGATAGCTCAATTTGTGTCGCGATTTGCTCAAGTACAACTTTGAACGACGTATCAATGTCTTCCATCACTGTATCGAAACAAAGAGCTAGCTTATCATGTTGATAAGATGGGTAGTTTATTGGTCTGCGGTCGGCTTTCATAAAAGTCGACAATTCACCGGCTGTGCTCACCAACAACTTATATAGGTCGAAAGGGTGAACAAATGACAATTTGGTGTACTGTTGAAAAATAGGCTCAACACGGTTTATTAAAAGCAATAATAAAAAATCGGAAAACCCCGTTATACCCGCAGTAGAACCGGTATCTGTCGCTTGGTGTGATAGTGAATCTGCTCTCGCCGATAACATACCGAGTAACTCATTGAGCAGTCGTGTAATTTTGGCCGAAGCATGAACATTAATAATGTTCGGTATGAATTTATCACACAAGGTGATTTTACCACTGACCACTTCTTTAACCTTAGCAATAGATAACGACATGTTTCCGTCGGGGATCGGAGAGTCTTCTGTAGAAACCATGAGTTTATAATCCAGATCACCTACAAGAACTGAAGCTGAGGCATTTGATGAGCCTGTGTTGTCATGTATCTCTGACTCGTGTGGGATAATTCTGGCCACAGTATTTTCTTGCTCAGGGGAGCTTAATTCGTTTGCGTTGGCTTGAAGGTTAGGGAGTACAAGGTAAATTGTTGCATCTGTCACTCCATCTTCTAGTTTAATCGGTGCTGGTAACTTATTGATTTGTGGCGACTGAAAGGACGTGCCGTCTTGCATAGTACCGACACACTTCAGTAATGAAAACTGACCAAATGACAAATCTGATTCGGCAATGACTAAGTCTTGGAAACCCCAATAAAATGGCTGTGCCTGACTTAAGTTTTTATGTAGCTCTGATAAGGTAAATCGTTCTTGCTGTTGAAAGTGTTGAGGAAGTATGAATGTCCCTTCCTTCCATATCACACGATGAGCCATGCATTTTTCCTTTTAACGTATTAACACCGGTTAGCTTTGGCAAGTGATGTGTTCGCCAGCTCAATACAGAGGTCTCTTGACCATCTTCCTTCAATATCTATGATCTGCCTTGCGACACCGCCTTCTTTTTGAAAAGCAGCAACAACACCCAGATACTTTGCATCGGAATTAACATCCAATTCGTACTCTTGGTTTTTGCCTGGAAACGCAAGTGTTTGATCAGATTTAACCAGACTAGCGCCTAGCTCCGCCTCAGCATTTGATAACAGCTTTTCGATATCAGCTTGTAGAAATTTTGTGTCATCAATTAGTTGAAAGACTTGTATAACAAGTGGCGATGGTCTACCTGCTTGATTAGGATTCAAGCCAGTGCTTACGGTTAAGTTTACTTCTATTTCGTATGAATCTCCGCTAAAAATATCAGACACAGTTGCGCCAAATTGCGGTGTATTCGAGCATGCAGAAAGCAAGCTTAAGAAGGGTAAAAAGAGTAAACCGTATCGAATTCCTTTAAAAGAAGCCATAAGACTCCCCCTTACTGAGATTAAACTCTTGTTCGTTATCATTGTTAGATGTCAAGTTCAGCCTTATTTTTGAACATTATCATAACATTGATATTACGCAAAGGAAGGGTTGATTTTTTTGGCGTAATTAGTGATGATGGTTACTGAATAATCAACTACTAGATTGGACCTACTCTATGCCAGCTGCTGCTCGCCTAACTGATATGCATACTTGCCCTATGGTTACAGGTACTGTCCCGCATGTTGGGGGGCCTGTGTCAGGACCTTGCGTTCCAACTGTGCTTGTTGGAGGATTGCCAGCAGCAACTGTCGGCGATATGTGTGTATGTGTTGGGCCACCAGATACGATAGCTAAAGGATCCGCTACGGTTTTAATTGGCGGTAAACCAGCTGCTCGAATGGGCGATAGCACGGTTCATGGTGGTGTTATTGTGTCAGGGATTCCGACTGTCATGATTGGTGGATAAGCTAGATACAAAGTAGTAAAGGTAGCAAGCAGAATTACCTCTTGCTTCTGTTTGATTCTATGTCCTCCAAGCCTTCAATAGTACTAATCTGTTTTCAGTTTCACTCCGTTAACTTCACTCTCATTCATTGCCATTGTCTTTAAATAATTCATTCACGTTATAAATGCGCCTTTATTAATCTAACTCGTTAGTGACAGTATTATTAATTAGCATGATACAGGCAAAATCTGTTATAACTTTCAGATAGAAAAATAATAATTGGAAAGTAAAAGTGAAGATCTTTTTTAAATGGCTGGGGATAGCTCTGCTGACTATTCTGATACTGGGTAGTGTGTTGGGAACTCATGAATGGTATGCGAAAAAGCCTTTGTTTTTTAGGGCTTTCTTAGATCGCTCTTTGATTAAAGTCGCCTTTGATAGCCCAGAAACACTAACATCGCTAGGCTTTTTGGAGTCTTTTGGGATTAAAGGACACAATGCGAAACTAGACGATGATAGCCTCGAAAAAGGGGAAGAGCTTTACACTCTCATGAAAGAAGTACGCGAAACCTTGCTGACTTATGATGATGAAGATCTTAGTGAAGACCAATTATTATCTAAAGAAATCGCCATGTACTTGCTTAACGCAGGCGTTGAGGCCGAACCCTATCGTTATCACAACTATCCAGTGAATCAGCTTTTTGGGGTGCAAAATGGTTATCCAAGCTTTATGGATGCTCAACACAGAGTGACAAACCGAGATGATGCTGAAAACTATATATTGCGTTTAGCAGCTGTTAAACAGAAGTTCATGCAAAACATGCAAGGGTTGGAATTGCGAGAGCAAAAGGGGATTATCCCGCCTCAATTTATGATAGATCGTGTACTTGAGGAAATGAATGATTTTGTTAACACCTTACCAGAGGAAAACATCTTATATACCTCTTTGGAACGAAAAATCGATGAAGCAGAAAGCTTTGCTATAGAAGATAAGAATCAAATATTGAAAGAAGCTAAGCAGCAGATAACAGAAACGGTTTATCCTGCTTATCAGCTTTTTATTGATCACTTTACTCAGCTTAGAAGCAAAGCAGGAACTGACGATGGCTTTTGGCGCCTGGATGGCGGTGATATTGCTTACCAGCAAGCTTTGCGATTTTTTACTACCACGAATTATACGGCAGATCATATTCACAATACGGGTCTTTTAGAAGTCGAGCGCATCCAAGCTGAGATAGTGAATATATTAGCTGAGCAGGGTTACGATATTTCAGCTGGTTTTACTCAAGCGATAGACGCATTAAAAGCAGATCCTCGCTTCTATTATCCTGATACGGATGAAGGTCGGCAACAGATATTAGAGGATTATCAAACGATTCTTGATGACATTGATAAGGGCATAGGTACTGCTTTTAACATTCGCCCCAAAGCTGGTATGGAAGTGAAACGTATCCCTGAGTTTAAAGAGAAAACGGCACCGGGTGCATATTACCAGCGTCCTTCACTTGATGGAGCGCGTTTAGGTGCGTTCTTTGCAAATCTGTATGATATTAAAGCAACACCCAAATATGCTATGCGAACCTTGGCTTATCATGAGGGGATTCCGGGACATCACTTTCAAGTTACTATTTCTATGGAGCTAGAAGGGTTGCCGATTTTTAGGACGCTATCTCCCTTTACTGCTTACACAGAAGGTTGGGCATTATATACAGAGAGGCTCGCTTGGGAGTTAGGTTTTCAGGATGATCCTTTCGACAACATTGGCCGCTTACAAGCTGAATTATTTAGAGCGGTACGATTAGTGGTGGATACGGGCATCCATGCAAAGCGATGGACTAGAGAGTACGCGATAGAATATATGCTGGATAATACCGGTATGGCCGAATCAGACGTTATTTCTGAAATCGAGCGTTATATTGTCATGCCTGGACAAGCAACCTCTTATAAGGTTGGGATGATGAAAATATTAGATGTTCGTGAAAAGGCTAAGCAGGCTTTAGGCGACAGGTTTGATCTGGCTGAGTTCCATGACGTGGTGTTAAAAAACGGCGCGGTGCCATTAGATATTCTCGAACGTTTAGTTGATAAATACATTCAGCAAACTGGTGCAACCCAATAACCAAAGCTAAGGATTGCTGTTGTGCGTACTTTTAGCTTATATTCATAGGCTTACAAGTACGCGCTGCAATCAAAAAGTCTTTACTCAGAACAAAATCTATACAGTAAAGATTAACGCACTCTAGTTTAGTGGTTGACTTTCTTACTTTGATAAAGGTAAAAACGCCTCATAAAATCATGCATGGCTAATTCATGCTCTCTGCCATAAGCTTTGAACATTCTGTTATTGCTCATATGAAGGATAGAACTTAACAGGTCATTCTTGGTAAATGGTGTTAGACTTGGTAGCGTTTTATTTATCTCATCAATGTGAGGTTTAACGGCCTCTTTCCATTTATTCATTAGTGGAAAAATAACCTGATGAGTTTTATCTTGAGACAAAGTTTGAGAGGCACTAAAGGATTCGATATCGTTAATAAGTGTTTGTTTGAGGGGATGGTATTTATTACCCATTTGCTTGCGTAACTCACCGGTCTCTTTGAATTCCTGCCCAAAACCATGCCTTAGACGCGAGATAAGGTCTAATTTATCGTCTACTGAATAGCCAAACAGTTCTAGTAATTGATCTGTGATCAAAATTAATAGTCGCCATCTTATCTCTTCACCATATTCATGAATATAGTAAAGCCCGTTGGTAATAAGGTTGCTCTCTGCGGTGAATAATTGCTCTACAGCATTTATGATTAACGGCCCGCCATAACGCTCAACTTCTCGTTCATAGGTGAACAGTTGAACCGTGTGAAGTTCTTCGTTCTCTATCATAGGAGCAAAAGATGCGTTCAACTTTGGAAGAAGTTCGCCATAAAGTGTTTTTGGATCGCCGTTAAAGCGCACGCGTATATGCCACTCAGGATCAGAATATCTGATGAAAAACCACTTTTCGTATAAATCATTATGTTTCTCTAGTAAGGGAGAAAGCTGTTCTACTAAAAAGTTTTCTACCGATGTGTTACCTGAATATATTTTAAGGCTCATCCACTCTGAACCCGGAGAAAACTTACGACTAATGGGTTTCGTTTCTAAATAGCTATTGAGGTTTTTGTTAAGTGTTCTGTATGGCGTTGCTGAAGCATTCCAAAAAGGGATAATGACTTCGTTACAAAAATACTCTTCATCGGGTGTTTTAACTGCCGATTTATATTGAGTTATTAATGCTTCCTTAAGTTCCACGTAGTCTCTATTCTTGGTTTCTGAACTTAATATTTCTAGCATATGCTGATTGCGCAGATCTAAATGCAAAACATTGTCAGCATGGTGAAAACAAACAAGGTTGTCGAGTTGGTACTTTTGTTTTAAGTTTTCGAGCTTCTCTTCTCCTTTGTCAGCATCCAGAAGCTCGACAATTTCCTTTCTCGGTATCTGCCAAGTTTTCTCATGAATAATCATATTATCAATCAATATTCGAGGGGTGAAATGAGCATGATTGAAGCTAGCGGGAAGTGTACATCGAGGAGCAGACACCGTTTGATATTGCATAGTGCACAAAAACTTATAGATGCTTAGGCTTCGGTGAGAATAGTTGTGCGCTGACGAGAGCCTTGGAATGATCTGTTTTTGTAATCGCTTTGACCAGAGCTTGACTTGACCTTCTTCAACCCAGATATAGAGATCATTGATACTGATTTTATAGTGATCTTCCGTATCTGTATCAGCCATAAATACAATTTCATATTGCCTGAGTCTCGGCCGAGCTATGACATTCCCTGGGCGCCCATCAGGTAGGTGCACTATTTCAGCAAAAATCACTTCTGGTGATAGCTCTTCTTCCTTTTTAAGGTGAGCAATGACTTTGTTATTTAACCCTTCATCTAAATGGCAAAAACGACCTAGTAAATTTGCCGCAGAAGGCCCATGACAACCTTTAAACTTTATAATTGGGTTGTCGTTTTTGTCTTGGAATAGAGAAACGAACGCGCCAAAAGATGCTGGGAGGTTTGTCTTCTTCTTGGTCTTATCTATTAGTTGTTTTAACTCTCTACTTTTTAGTGTGATAACGGGTTTTTCACGATTTTCTGGTAATGAAAGAGCTCGTATTATCGCTAGTTCCAGAGGAGATGGCCAAATTGCTCGATTTACCCCAGTCTCACTTTTATTTAAACGAAGTCCCGCAATAATCGATGATTCATAGCCCGTTTCGTTAGAGAAACCAATACCGGATTCATCATCAAGCGCGATACTCAGAGGAACAAGTTGCCCCTCGAACCTTTGATTAAATTGCATTATAAAGTTGTTGAGTGGGTTCTTGTGGTCATTAGATAGCTGGTTGATTAACAATAATTTATCGTATAACGATGTCATTAAGTTCTGGTCAATTTCACAATGTTCGAAGTCTTGGCTAATATCAACTTGAAACAACTTGTTCTCGTCTACATCAATTGGCAGATTGTCCAAGCCGCTCTTTATTCTTTTATAATCATCCACACACGCATAGCCTTGCGTATCCAATTTCATGATATCGTTGAGAGCATTGTTGAGGTGAGAAGCCGTATCACTTTCGGCAATGTGAGAGACTGATTTGACGAATGATGTATCTGGTGCACTACCTGTTAGTAATAAAGGTATATCTGCAACCAAAGCCGATTCGCTTATCAAAGCTTTGATAAAATCTCTGACATCACCTTTCTCTGCATCAGGGTATTGAGTGACGAATTGTTCGGTAAGTTCTTCTATAGTTCGGCCTTGAGAAGCAGACGCTACGATATAATTAAAGTATTCGTTTGATTCAATTTCACTCAAGCGGAATTGTCTAGTTTTATTGGAGTGATAAGCTTCGATATAGCGGCAATGATTGGCGATGAAATAAAGAGAGTCATTAGGGTAATATCTGAGATTCTCATTGTTGGCATGTTGGACATGTTCTTTTAGGGATGATAGCAAGAACATGTCCAGGCGCGTTTTTCTACTTCTGATTTTATGGGGAGAGGGAGAAAGGTTAGTAACCTGAGAAAATGCCCCTAGATGGACACCGGAAAAAAGGCCAAATGGTGTGGGTCTTGAACACATGCGAATGAAATACTTGAGTAGTGCAGCTTCAATTTTTTTTCCTTGTTTCGAATCAGGTGATTTTTTCCATGTGTTAATACGTTCCAATAGTGAAGGGCTGGCGATATAGAGGCTTTCGGTCACGTAGTCATCGGAGAGCCATGTTAAAAGCCGCTCTTTGATGTTTAGCTTATTTGCATCTTGTTTGTACAATCTATTAAAAGGTAATTTAGGGGTTCGTATAACAAAAAAACTTTCATTTGGATATTGGGAAGGCATTCATTGTCCTTTTTTGAGGCACTGTTTCTATATCTCAGGTGCCAGTAGCCTAAAAATAGAAAGGTGAACTGGGATTGATTACCAATTTAGCCGTGATCGGAAAGCAACTCTTTTACATTATTAGCTGCAACATTGGCTTGAAAATATATTTTGTCTAACCTAATAAATCAAGGTTTCTCTGTTTAGATTTTAGGTCAGCTTTTGGCTAGGCCGTATCTATGTTTGTGATGATATAGCGTGCCTCCTCAGAAGCTTGAAAGTGAGTGTGTCTGCAACGCCAATTGTAAAATGTGTTTTGCAATATGCTCATACCTTGGCGTGCTTCATCAACCATAGAATCAGCTTCATATTGTTTGACTACTCTGATAATTTTTTTCGATGTAACACTACTTGAATATTGAGCTTTCCCTTGTCCTAAGCTTATTAAAATATCAACAAAATCATTGTGTTAAATGAGAAATGGGAGTTACTTTTACCGAAATATTCAAAGGTTATAGTAACGCTAAATTGATAAAGCCCCTAGCATGGCGGTGCAGGGGCTTTGAGTTACATGTGCGAGAAAATGCAGATGTAATAAGGAAACTGCAATCTACTGGACTATGGCTTTTGGATCAATGTTTTATTTCGAAAATATTTCTAGAAAATACTAATAAAAAAACCTTATCGTTTCTTATTTTTTTTATTAAGTTTAATTAAAACAGTTAGTTAATTCGAAACGTTATGGGGAATTCCTAACGTGTTAGTAAGTGATTTTTTTTATTTTTGGGGTATGGTGAATGTGCTTCAAGCAATTGAGCAAAAAATAAAAACGAAGACAAAACTATAAATTAATGACATTTAACAACGACGTAGACGTATAGGAAGTATCATGATGAACATGAAAGATAAAGTTGAATTGAAATTAAACAAAAAGAATCTTAAAAACTTGACTCTAGATGATAATGTTATTCCAAGGCACATGACTAATAGTGTTCATGGCGCGAGTGCTGGCCCTGAACTTATTGTCACTACTTCTCTTGGCCATGAAGGTCAAAATGAACCACCACAAGGGTAGCAAACTCAAGTTTTTGGCTAAATGTAAATGATGCATGTAGCTATAAAAGAATGTCGCCTCAGTGTTTAGTAGCTAATATTGTGGCGCATTCTTAACAATTGCCAATTCAGGTTGCTGAAAGGGAAGCTTTATAGCTCCTCTTTTTACAATATCAAGATTAGCTTTAAAATATCCCTAAATTAAATAAGGCGCTTCTATGCCAGTTAGAAAGTTTGGATTAATATTGTCTATTGTGGTTTCAGGTCAAGCATATGGAGAGATAGACATTAATCTGTTTGAGCCGACAACTATACTTGTTATTTCCCGAAGCTCCGGTATTGTTCAGGAAAAGCTAATAACCCCTGAACAACATGTTGATAACGGTGACGAAATTCTCACTTTATACACTGAGGAAAAGCACAACAGTGTTGTTGCAACTTCAAATGGTGTATTAAGGGAGTATGCTGACTCAGTACAAGAAGGTAATATCATTCAGGAAGGGGACATTGTTGCTATACTAGTGAGTGAAAAAACCAAAGGCGTATTAATACCTCAAAATGAAGAGGCGTTGCCTTCCACATTAAAAGTTGGTGATATATATTGCTGCTTGAATATTGAACATAATGAATTTGATATAGATATTCAGAGCATTACCCAGATTAATCATCAAATGGTTTACTATTTTGCTGTTGAAAATACACCTTCATTGACAAGGTTGTTGCAAAGTAAAGAGGATGCCAAACAGGAATTAAATATCTCATTTGAAATAAACTCTAAACAAGAAAATACCTTGTTGCCTACTACTGATGCAATTGAAACTTTGCACTAGCCATGTTGAACGGATTTTCTTTGAGAATTCTGACTAAGTCACTATTATTTTGAAAACACTAGTGCAGGTTTAGGTTGCTTCTCATAATTTCCGCTACATACCTACAAGAATAAGCTCCTTTGTTTGAAACAACTTAAATAACCGCTCATCTACAATGTGTTGTTAAGCAACTTTTTTTCATGTGAACAACAGGTTTCAACAACTCCTTTCGCTTATGTACTATAAGCCTCCGATTGTGTGTTAAGGCGAGGTATTCAAAGTTCCTAGTTTTGGAATCTTTACCTTAAGGTTTGTCGTTTGAAGTAGCTTAAATGGCGTATGTTAGCTTTACAGATAATAAGGCACGTCTATCGGCTAATAGGGATAGCACATAATGATGTCTTTAAGGTTATTTAAGGATAATTTTTGATTACTCATTCTGAAACTATCAGAAGTTTGTTTCAAATAGATTAAACCTTCAATTGCGGAACAATCATTCAACAATATAAACCCCTAGGCATAGGATTCATATGTTATTAACTATGAATTGTACACTGTTCACTCAGGATGTTTTCTCTCTACCATATGCTTTTCTGCATAATGAATTATGCTTACTATACATTTCATAGCCAGTAAACCCTAACCGGTTACTGGCTATGAATATTAATATGAGGACGGCACCTGTATCTTTTAAAACAGGCTTCATTATTGTACTTATTTATAGGCTATTATTGTTAGGCTTCGTTAATCTCAAAATACCTACTAAGATTCATTAAACAAATTCAGAATACCCATTAACATTAGAACAAAATAACAGCTCTTAGCAAGACATATAAAGATGTTTTTAATTCTTATTTTAAGATAATAAATAAGTATAAGTTTTTGAATAGTAAGAGTTATTTTTTAAAGGGTTGTGATTTGACATTGATGTTAAATATAAACATGATGACTACAGTTTAAAAAAGTGGCCTTGCCGCAAAAACCAAATCAATTGTTGAAGTTACCAACGCTGATGGATTGGCTTGAGTTCGCTTCTTGAGGAATAAAACGTGACGATTAATGAATTTTTTAAATACTACTACAGCGTGTTATGTAACGATAATCTGGAGAAGCTTGATCAGCTTTTTCATATTGACTCGCCCTTTTTACCTGGTATTAAAAGCCAATATGAGTCAATGCGTAAGCAGCTTGAAATGAGCATCGATATTGAATCTATCGAACTTGTCGCAAAACAAGATGATCTTCTTGTTGTTAGAGACAATATTTTATTTGAGGGCGTGAGAGAAGGTAACTCTAAGAAAAGCCGCACCGGGAATTTACATGTCTTGACGAGAAAAGAAGAAGGAGAGTGGAAAATTCACTCTACTATTGGCCTCTCTATGTCAGGAGCTTAATCTTCTATGTCTGATTTATTTAGAAAAGAAGCAATTGAACATCAAGGCCATAAGCTAGACGGTGAAGTGACTATCGCAACACATATGTCGTTCAATATCATTGTGTTTCTTATTGTTGCTATTGTGATCACAGGATTTGCTTACCTGTTTTGGGGAGAGTATCAACGGAAAGAGGTTGTTTCTGGCTATCTCAGACCAACAACGGGACTCAGTAAAGTCTACTCTGTTGCAGCTGGTTTAGTGGATGAGGTTTATGTGAAAGAGGGGGATGTTGTCAAAAAGGATCAACCTCTTGCACGCATCCGGTTGGATAGGCAATTGAGTTCTGGCATAAGAGCAAATGATGTGATTATTCAAGAGCTTGTCATTCAAAAGAATTTGCTGTCGACCAATATGTTAAATCAGAAGCAGTTATTTACCGCTAATACTGAGCAGCTCGCTTTACAGATAAGAAATGCAGAAGCCCAAATGCAGCAAGCAAGTACTCAAAATACCTTACTAAAGGAAAGGTTCGCGTTAAGCGAGAAGAAGCTTGAAGATATAGAGTCACTAATAAGCAAAGGGTTTGCTTCTCAAAGGGAGTATGCTGACCAGCGAGATAGTTTGCTGTCACTCAAACAGCAGCTTGAAGACACACAAACCAATATACTTTCGACGCAAGACCAATTAAGTCAACTACGCTACCAATATAATCAATTGCCCATTCAACATGAAGAACAAATGGGAGAATTGAAATCTCAATTGGCAGGCATCAATCAGCAAATTACTCAAGCAGATTCACAACGTAGTTTTGATGTGTTGAGTAGCAGGGATGGCGTAGTAACGAGCCTTTTAGTTAAAGACGGTATGGTAGCTAACACCAACCAACCCTTGATGACTATCTTGCCGGTTGAAGCATCATTAGAAGCGGTACTATTTGTTCCAACTCGTGCCTATGGATTTGTAAAGGAAAAGCAACAAACGCGCATTCGCTATCAAGCATTCCCTTATCAGCGGTTTGGTATTTACACAGGAGAAATTATTGAGGTGGCAAAATCAGTGATCTTGCCCAATGAGACCCTGTTGCCTGTCTCTTTCCAAGAGCCTGTATATCGCGTTGTAGTAAAACTGGATGAACAAGGTGCCATCGCTTATGGCGTATCAGTGCCATTGCAAGCGGGTATGCTGTTAGAAGCAGATATCGTAGTTGATAGTCGTTCATTATTTGAGTGGTTATTTGAATCAATTTACAGCATTAGAGGGACTGTGTAGTGGAAAGTCCAAGGCATTTATTAAAATTTAGTGGCGCAAAACGTTTGCCAATGATTGTGCAAACAGAAGCGGCTGAATGTGGCTTAGCTTGTTTAGCAATGGTCGCTGGATATCATGGATATAAAACGGATTTAACTCATCTACGCCAAACCTATTCTATTTCTCTCAAGGGCGCTAGCTTAGATGAGTTGATGGAAATCTCTGACAAAATGCACATGAGCACCCGTGCACTTAGGTTAGAACTGGAACATCTTCCGCAGTTGAAAACGCCTTGTATTCTGCATTGGGATATGAATCATTTTGTGGTTCTGAAAAAGGTTAACAAAACGAGTGTTGAGATTCATGATCCAGGCTTGGGAGAGCGTCGTTATACATTAGAAGAGTTCTCTAAACATTTTACAGGTGTGGCGCTTGAATTAGCACCGACAAAGGAGTTTAAGTCAGAAGATACGCGAGTCAATATGAAACTCTCTGACTTTTGGGGGACGATATCAGGGTTAAAGTCGACCCTGTCAAAAGTGTTCATACTGTCTCTACTACTACAAGTCTTTGCTCTATCAAGCCCTTATTATATGCAACTGGTTGTTGATGAAGTTGTATTAAGTTATGACAAGAATTTACTCGTCGTGCTGGCGATTGGATTCGGGCTGCTGATGTTCATTGAAATGGCGACAGGTGCTGTAAGAAGCACACTGCTATTGCATTTTGGTAACTTGATGAGTATTCAGCTAGGAGCGAACTTATTTCATCATCTGATTCGCCTACCCCTGCAGTATTTTGAAAAAAGACATATCGGTGATGTCGTGTCTCGTTTTGGTTCGTTACAGCAGGTAAAAGAGCTACTCACCAAAGGAGTAATCGAGGCCGTTATTGACGGAATAATGGCTATCGCTACTCTCGTAATGATTTTTTTGTATAGCCCAAAACTTAGCCTTGTGGTTCTCATTGCGCTGGTGATTTATGCTGCTTTTAGAGTTGCCATGTATCGCCCTCTAAGACAAATGTCAGAAGAAATGATTATTACTCAGGCGAAAGAACAGACTAATTTTATGGAAACCGTCCGAGGTATCCAAACGATAAAACTGTTTGGTCGAGAAGTACAAAGACAAGGTGTTTGGCATAACAAATTCGCAGACAGTTTAAATGCAGGGATAAAAGTAGGGCACCTAAATATTGGCTATGAAGCGTTTAACAAGTTTATTTTCGGTGTTGAAAATGTGCTGGTTGTTTATTTTGCTGCATTACTGGTTATGGACGGCGACCTCACCGTCGGTATGTTATTCGCATTTATGTCTTATAAGCGTCAGTTTACAGAAAAAACAGCAAACCTAATCGAGAAGTTTATTGAATTTAAAATGCTTAATTTACATTTCAATCGATTAGCTGATATTACGTTAACGGATAAAGAACAGGACTTACAAGGAAACGGCTCTTCTGAAGAGATGACAGGTAGCATTGAAGTCAAGAATGTTAAGTATCGATACAATGAGAAAGAGGAGCCTGTATTTTCTGGGCTTAACCTGAAAATTGAAGCGGGTGAATCTGTTGCCTTAATCGGCCCGTCAGGTTGCGGTAAAACAACGCTTGCGAAAATCATGTTGGGCTTATTTGAACCAGAGGCAGGCAAAGTAGAAGTTGATGGCACCGATATTAAACAACTTGGTTTAGGTGATTATAGAAAGCAGGTGGCCGCTGTTATGCAGGATGATCAACTCCTCTCTGGTTCAGTCGCTGACAATATTGCTTTCTTTGACCCCGATCAGAATATGCAAAGGGTTGAGTGGGCTGCCAAAGTCGCAGCAATAGACACTGATATTGTGAAAATGACAATGGGCTACAACACACTTGTTGGAGATATGGGGGCTGCTTTTTCTGGAGGACAAATACAACGGCTATTGCTCGCTAGAGCGCTGTATAGAATGCCCAAGATTTTGTTTATGGACGAAGCGACAAGTAATTTGGATACCAGATTAGAAGCCTCGGTAAATGACGCTGTCAAAGGGTTAGACATTACTCGAATTATCATTGCCCATAGACCTGAAACGATAGCCAGCGCAGATAGAGTGCTTGAGCTTAGGTATGGCAAGGTGGTGGAAGTTGAAAAACCTGATATCGATGTAAATCGAGATGTTTCTAACACTGTAAGCTTAGATATTTCCGGTGAAGTACCGACAGGCATGAATGAGCCATTAAGTTGTGAATTTGAGCTGAACTAATATGCGTCCGAGTGTATCGGAAAAGCAATGTTTTGCTCTGCCTAGTGTTAACTTAACTAAGCTTTTGTTTGATTTTTTTAGTTGTTAATAATGGATTGAAAAATGAGTTATTCCTCTGGCGGGAGAGAACTCACAAATTAAAGCGATGTAATAAGGTATGTGCGAGATGAAGTTTTCTTTGTCTCATTTCAAAATAAAAAGTGAGATCATTATGAACAGATTAGAAGTCCTTGAAGTCAAAAGAACTCGTCGTGGCATGACACAGCAGATAGATCCAGTAAATGCTCATGATTCAGCAATAAGTAGCAAAGAAGATTGTATACAGCAGGGCACGATTCTTACGAGACTATTAAAGCTATCAAAGCGGGAAACTCAGATTAAAGAATATATTGTGGCTGGGGCCGTCAATAGTCAAATAGCTGAATCTTTATTTATTACCGAGAGCACAGTCAAATTCCATTGTTCTAATATATATAGAAAGTTAGGTATCAAGAATCGAATAGAGCTTATTGTCAGTTTAAACGGCTAATTCAATATCTACTAATGGATAGGAAAATGAATATAAGAAAGGATGCTGAAGACACTAAATATAATATTAAATAGGTGTACTTGATATTATATTTAAATAGTTACTCCTCTGGCGGATGGTGTAGCTAGATAGTCTAAACAATGTAATAAGGTGTAAGAAATGAAAGTACTAGAAAGCTCAAAAACTAAGAAGTATCTCAGGTAGGGTTATGAGGCCCCCTGATCAGTCTCCGACTGATTGGATTAATGGCACAATAGAAACAATGAAGTCTTTTTTCTAAATAAAGAAAATAGGTCATACATCACTAAGTGAAATGGCAAGAAGTAAGCGATGGGGCAACTGTTTTTGCTAGGAGTTGACACGTTCATCTTGAATGTGTGGATAGAGTAAGTAAGACGTATTGGTTGCTATGAACCATGGAAATCAGAGGTGTCTTTATAGCAGATGGACACGGATTGTCTACGAAATAGCAAAGTGTTTAACGTTGCTATTTGTTACGGCGATTCTATTTAACTTGTTGAAAAATATAGTAAATATGATGTTTTTTCTTGACTTTTCGATAACAATTAGATAAAGTTTACAACAAGATTGAGTTGGCGGATTCGGTCTTAATATAAAGTCATTTACCCCTCTGGCGGGTGGTGTAATTGACTAACCAAACAATGTAATAAGGTCAGTGCGAGATGAAGTCTTTTCTTCGTCTCATTTAACAAAAGTGAGATTCAAAATGAAAACATTAAGTCAAAACCAGATTCAAAGCGTAACAGGTGGTAACAGTGTTGGTGTTATCGAAAACCCTTTCGGAGACGGCGTAATATTAATACCTGTTGCTTGCTTCGTACTTCCCTAAAGAATTCGTTTCTTAGGGAGTAGTTCAGGCTTTATAAATGTAATTGATTTTCAAATTTTTAGTCTACGTAAAGTTTGGAGTAGGATTAAGTCAGTTATCTCTTTGGTAGGTGGTGTAGTTGACTAACCAAACAAACTTATAAGGTCAGTGTAAGATGAGGTCTTTTCTTTGTCTTATTATTAAAAATGAAAGTGAGACTCAAAATGAATACATTAAATAAATTAGAAACCACAGGTGTTTTTGGTGGCGTAGCGGATCACCCTGATCAGCCATTAGCAGACTGGATCAGTGACACAATAGAAACAATCAGGTCTTTTTTCTAAATAAAGAAAATAGGTCATACATCGCTAAATGAAATGACAAGAAGTAAGCGATGGAAAAATTGTTTTTTATCTAGCAATTGATGTGTTCATCTTGAATGGGCCAGTTAGCTTCATCAAATTTGTTAGGTAAGTGAGATGTATTGGTTGCTATGAACCATGGAAATTAGAAGTGTCTTTATAGCAGATAGACATAGATGCTTTACAAAATAGCAAAGCGTTTAACGTTGCTATTTGTTACGGTGACTCTATTTAACTTGTTGAAAAGTATAGTAAATATGATGTTTTTTCTTGACTTTTCGATAACAATTAGATAAAGTTTACAACAAGATTGAGTTGGCGGATTCGGTCTTAATATAAAGTCATTTACCCCTCTGGCGGGTGGTGTAATTGACTAACCAAACAATGTAATAAGGTCAGTGCGAGATGAAGTCTTTTCTTCGTCTCATTTAACAAAAGTGAGATTCAAAATGAAAACATTAAGTCAAAACCAGATTCAAAGCGTAACAGGTGGTAACAGTGTTGGTGTTATCGAAAACCCTTTCGGAGACGGCGTAATATTAATACCTGTTGCTTGCTTCGTACTTCCTTAAAGAGTTCGTTTCTTAGGGGAGTGGCTCAGGCTTTATAGGTTTAATTAATTTTAAGTTTTTAGCCTATGTAAAGCTTGTAATAAGGTTGAGTCAATTAACTCAATCTAGATTTCAATGTCTGTCATCTCTTTGGTAGGTGGTGTAACTGACGTGATCAAAATATGTAATAAGGTTTGTGCGAGATGAAGTCTTTTCTTCATCTCATCTTAACAATAAGGGTGAGACAAATATGAAAACATTAAATACAAAACAGAACAAAAGCGTCACAGGTGGACTTTGCTCCATTCCTTCTAATCCACTGGCCGACTATATTTGTAAGTCTTTGGAAAATATTGGTATTTTGCCTAATTAAATGTAAAGCGAACGCAAAACTTAATGGTTGGTTGTATTGAAAAACAACGAGCCAATGGTGGCAATAGTTATAGCGTGAGCAAGGTTTTGGCTCTAGCTTTTGATTTAAAGAGCTATTTAATTGGGAAATATTTAAATCGTTAATTGAGTATAGCGATTGCGGTTTACAAAAAAGCATTTAACTGGCAGATAAGGATTATTAGCAGTTGAATATCGGCAAAGGAATATCTTGGAGCTCATGAATAAGCTTCAATAGCTAACGAAGGTTAGCAGTCAGGGATGAATTATAAAAGCTCAGCTTAATATCAATCTTAGTGAATATGCTACTAAGAATGTAAAGAAAGCTTTTGTAAGAAAGTTGACAAGTAGTTTATTTGTCATAGGCCGTTGCTATTATTTGAGAAATAAAGTTTATTTATTAGCTTCATAAACTTTATTAGCAACAGTTTAATATAAGATCGAACTGGCGGGTTTGGTCTAAAAAAATAAAGTCATTTACCCCTCTGGCGGGTGGTGTAATTGACTAACCAGAATATGTAATAAGGGTTGTGCGAGGTGAAGTCCTTTCTTCATCTCATCTTGAAAATAAGAGTGAGATAAACATGAAAAAATTAAATACAAAACAGATTAAAAATGTCGTCGGTGGTTGTAGTGAAGGGTTGATTGATAATCCTTTTAGATCACCATTCCAGTCTCCACCTATTATTTGCCTTCCAATGTTGGAAGTTATCTAGGTGTTTTAAGTAGCGATACTCTGGCTGAAAATTCAGTTAAGACTAATAAATATATATTTATGAACATAAACGAGGAGAAAGTAAACATGAAAGAGTTAAACAAAGCGCAAGCAAAAGAAGTTAGTGGTGGTGAAAGCCCTATAGTACGAGCTATATGTGATTTATGGGAGCACATTCAGGAAATTTTTGACCTGTAAATGTTTAATTTTAGGTGCCGGCTGATAATTTAGTCGCGTTAGTTACCTCTCTGGCGGGTGTTGTAACTGACGAATAAAGATAATGTGATAAGGGTTGTGCGAGATGAAGTCCTTTCTTCATCTCATCTTGAAAATAAGAGTGAGATAAATATGAAAATATTAAATACAAAACAGATCCAAAATGTGACAGGTGGCTGCAGCGAAGGCTTGATTAACAATCTGTTTAAGTCGCCGTTCCAATCCCCCCCTATTATTTGTCTTCCAATGCTGGAAGTTATCTAGGTAATTTAAGTAACGCAAGTGCGGTTGAGCACGGGGTTAAGATTAATAAATCTATTTATTTATGAGCATAAACGAGGAAAAGCAACATGAAAGAGCTAAATAAAGCGCAAGCAGAAGAAGTTAGTGGTGGTGAAAGCCCTATAGTACGAGCTATATGTGATTTGTGGGAACACATTCAGGAAATTTTTGACCTTTAAGCGTTTTATTTTAGGTACCGGCTGATAATTTAGTCGCGTTAGTTACCTCTCTGGCGGGTGTTGTAACTGACGAATAAAGATAATGTGATAAGGGTTGTGCGAGATGAAGCCCTTTCTTCATCTCATCTTAAAATAAGAGTGAGATAAGTATGAAAACATTAAACCAAGTAGAAATCGAAGAAGTTAATGGCGGTTTTTTGCCAGCGCTAGCAGCGTTGATTGTTATCGGTGATTTTGCAGTAGGTGTGTACGAAGGTTTTACTGCATAAGCAAAGTATAGATGTCAGGGGCAGCTAGAAGGTGCTTTTGACATCAATCGCTAAACCAATATAAACAAATAATTTAGGAGAATGAAAATGAGAGAACTCAGTGTAATTGAAACTCAAGCAGTTGATGGCGCTGGTCCACGTGAATTTGGTCGTGAAGTTGGTGCCTTCCTGAAAGGTATTTACGATTCGGTCTGTGACAACCACTAAGACATAGAATATTAAAGTTAATAAGGAAAATAAGATGAAAACATTAA
>CAZXIN010000008.1:90732-152253 GCA_964640795.1 uncultured Pseudoalteromonadaceae bacterium
ACCACTAAGACATAGAATATTAAAGTTAATAAGGAAAATAAGATGAAAACATTAAATCAAGTAGAAATCGAAGAAGTTAATGGCGGTTTTTTGCCAGCACTAGCAGCGTTGATTGTTATCGGTGATTTTGCAGTAGGTGTGTACGAAGGTTTTACTGCTTAATCCTAGCTTGTTTTAATAACTCCCAATATGAATAACTAAATTAGCTAATAGTTTAAAACAATTTAATTGGGAACTTTAAAGTAGAAACTAATATGATGAAGAGATACAAAATGGCGATTATCATTAATATTGCACTTTCAATATTTATATTGGATTTCCTAATAGGTGTCTTTCAGGGCTTTATCGGTTACTGAGGGTATCTTGTTTTAAAGGTTGTTTATGTTATGGCTGAAGAAATCTAGCGAATCAGAGATTGGCAGGAAGTAAGAGGCATTAGCTATGTGATTCATAGAGATCGTTCTAATCTAATATGATATTTCTCTTTTAAAAGAGAGAGTTACCAGTTTAAGGTATGGGTGTCGAATCCAACTTAAACAAAAAGGTAACTCTCATGTTGCATACTAACAATCCCGTTATTAAACACAAAGTCGGTTTGCTTAATTTGGCCGAAGAATTAGGCAATACCACACAAGCCTACAAAGTGATGGGCATATCTCGCGATACGTTTTATCGATATAAAGAAGCGTCTGAAGAAGGTGGTGTCGAAGCACTGCTTAATCAAAACCGTCGTGTTCCTAATGTTAAGAATAGGGTCGATGAAGCGATTGAGCTGGCTGTCGTTGATTACGCAATCGAATATCCAGATCATGGTCAATCAAGAACCAGTAACGAGTTAAGGAAAAAAGGCGTGTTTGTCTCGCCAAGCGGTGTTCGCTCTGTTTGGTTACGCCATGGTTTAGCGAACTTCAAAGGCCGTTTGGCTGCTTTAGAAGCGAAGATGGCGTCTGATAACAATATCATCCTGACTGAATCTCAAGTACAGGCACTGGAACGTAAAAAACTCGATGATGAAGCTTGTGGTGAAATTGATACCTCTCATCCCGGTTACCTTGGCTCTCAAGATACATTTTATGTCGGCACTCTAAAAGGCGTTGGGCGTGTTTATCAACAAACCTTTGTCGATACATACTCTAAGATTGCATTCGCCAAGCTTTACACCATGAAAGCGCCTATCACAGCTGCTGATAAGCTCAATGATAGGGTATTGCCTTTCTTCGAGCATCATCAACTGCCTATGTTACGTATTCTGGCAGATCGAGGTACAGAGTATTGTGGCAAGGTCGAGAATCATGATTACCAGATGTATCTGGCCGTTAATGACATCGACCACACTAAAACCAAAGTGAAATCACCTCAAACTAACGGTATCTGTGAGCGATTCCACAAAACGATATTACAGGAGTTTTATCAGGTAACCTTCCGTAAAAAGCTCTACACGAGCATTGAGGAGCTTCAAAAAGATCTGGACGATTGGCTCAATTACTACAACAATGAGCGCACCCATCAGGGTAAAATATGCAGTGGCAAAACACCCATGGAAACACTCATTGATGGTAAACAGGTTTGGACAGAGAAGAATCTGAGTTCAAACTAATCTGACGAGGCACCCAACTAAAAACTGGTAACCGTCAGATCAGATGCCGACTTCTACACCTAAACCAATGTTGGTTAAGACATTCGTTTCTGAATTTGCCATTGAGGCTTTCGACAAATGCGGTCTGTGTTGGTTTGTCGGGTTGAATGAAGCCGAGCTTAACGTGACTTTCTTTGCTCCAGAAGAACATCGCCTTACTAGTAAATTCTGTCCCATTGTCACAAACAATAGAATCAGGTTTGCTTCTGGCATCAATCAAGTCAGTTAAAAAAAGGGCAACCATTCTTCCGCTGATAGAAACAGACACTAATTGCCCGACCATCTCTCGTGTAAAGTCATCAACAACATTCAACACTCTGAATCGACGGCCACTACTTAGCTGGTCAGCAACAAAGTCCATGGACCATCGATGGTTAGCTGCGGTTGGTACTTCCATCGGTATACGTGGGCGCTGGAGCTTCCTACGTTTCTTGGTGCGAACTTGAAGCCCTTCTTCCATGTAAAGTCGATAGGTATGCTTTTTGTTTTGAACCAGTCCGTCGCCTTTGAGCAAACCATGCAACATCAAATAACCATAACCGGAATATCGCGTGGCTAGTGCATTTAGGCGTGCTCTCAATGCGCCATCAGCTTTGGACTCCATGACATATCTTAATGCAGTCCTGCTTACTCCAGCTAGCCTACAGGCATTTCGTTCGCTAAGCTTAAACTGCTCAATCAAGTGAGTCGCGATACGTTTTCTGTCAGCAGGCTTTACCACTTTTTTGAGACAACATCCTTCATTGCTTCAACTTGTTGTTCTCGGATTCTAGCTCTTTGAGTCGTTTGGCCTCGTTGACTTCAAGACCCGCACACTTACTACGCCAGTTGTAAAATGTACCTTGTGATATGCCCATTTCACGACAAATACCGTCTACCTTGGCGCCGGCTTCATGTTGTTTGATAACTCGGATAATTTGTTCTTCGGTGTAACGCTTTTTCATTCAGAGATGTCCATTGTCTCTAGTTTATTGGGAATCTCATCAATGTCATGGTCTTAAATTGGGGGGAAAGGTCACTTAGGTAGGCACTGTATAACCTTGCCCTAACACCAAAGCTTCTTGCTTAAACTCATTTGTATAACTTCTATTTTTCATTTTGTCATTTAACACCTCAATACGGAGATTATATTCCTTTATTGAAGTGTCCTGTTTGATTAAAGCAGGTCAAACTCATCTTCACACCTTCAACTTGTTGATAGTTATTATCTCGAATTAAAAGTGTCCCGTTTAATTAAACCAGTTCAAAGTAAGATGTATAATATGAAAAGTCTCATCAAGAGATTGGCACTAACTCAGATGGAAGGTCACTGAGGGTATCATTCGTTATCTTGTTTTAGCTCACGGCCATAATATATTGCGGTGAGTACTGTCCTTAATCTCTTTACCTGTTGTGTTATGAAATCATATTTAACCCCTATTAGTTCATTATCTTTTAGTAACTATTAAGTGTAATTGATTGTTTTTAATGTGTTATTTTCATTTTTTCATCTTTTTGATTTTTCGTTTTTTTTGATGAATGATGATTCCCGTCCTAACGAGCAATATCGCTTATTTCGACAAAGATAAATAGTTAATAGAGTTCAACGTATTGATTCGCGGTGTCTAAATTATGTGAGACGAGTAGATACAAGAATCGCTACTTTCAAGAAGGATAACCGTTATGGCTAAAAGAGTTTATACACAAGAAAACCTAGATACTTTTTTAAAAGAAAACATTGCAATGGATTTTATTGATTCTATTGCCGATCCCATTAGTGAGTTTGCTGACGTAGATATGTTTCAAGGTTTAGCAGATCAAAATAATAGTGATCTGAATTACATTAATAGTGATTCAATTTACTAACCCCATGCAAGGGAGGGTGGAAATGCGGCATTCTGATTTAAGTCGTCACGGAGACTTATTTGCCGAGTACACAGCAGGAGTATTAGTGCATAAGCTATTGCAGCCTAATGATATAACGCTAATGACTTCTCGGGAAAGTACGTAAGGCGTTTCCACCCTCCATTAGGAAGGTATTGTTATCTTGCAGCTAATAAGACGTTACAGGGTGTATTTGCGAGATAACAGCTGCCTTTAATAATACGTACTTTGAGCAACAACGTCATAGGGTTGCTTTGAGAGGGTATTGCTTATGATTGAGAAATTCATGAATAGCAAAGCTCTATGGCATTAAAAACAATAAGGAGTTAAAAATGACTAACTTAACTGACAGTCAAATTAAAAACGTAACTGGTGGTTCAGGATCAACTAGTGGTGCTGAAGGCCCACCTCCGTTTAATCCAACGCTTAAAAACATATTGAAAGGTAATTAATCTTTGTCAGCTGAACACTAATTCAGTAGACAAGTTACAGCGATATAAAACGCTATTTGAATATAAAACTTACTTAGGAGTGAATATGAAACATTTAGATAATACAGAAATCAGAGAGATAACAGGTGGTTCAGGGGATGTTGTATGTTTGCCTGATGGGACACCCGGTCCATTTAACCCTTTGCCTGAAATCAGATTTTAATTCATAAATCGAATAAAGCTAAGCTAACTAAAACCGTCCAATAAAAGGAATATGCAATGAGTAATTTAGTACACGAAAGCGATGACACAATGGTTGAACTTAACAACTTGGATGTAATGGCAGTATCCGGTGGCGAAATAGTGTGTGTTACAGGGGAAGGTTGCCCAAGTAACGAACATGGTTCAGAGCTTAAAATCGGATTTTAATGCTGCTTAACTATTAACATGACCACTCTGTGGTAGGGTGATCATGTTGAGGTATGACAAGCCTAATCACTTGACAATAAAGTAGTTCATTATGCTAATTGTGGATAGTGAGCTCGATATAGAGACAGCTCTGGGTAGCTTTTAGACTGAAGGGATCTATCTATATTGTTGATGATAGGTATATTTATTAGCTACTCAAGGAAAAATGATGAAAGAGCTAAGTATAAATGAACAGAATAAAATTAATGGTGGCCACTCGACAGGTATCGGCTTTGTTGATCGTTTCATAGATTGGTTTGAGGGCGAGGCATGCCCTAACTACCCGCATTAATTATGTGATTCTTAGAGATCGTCTTTTCAATCTGACGATCTCTACTTCTGAACTGTATCCTCTCTTTCATAGTAACCGCTTAAACCTCAATTAAATAATGCTTCATTGGTGGTTGATTATTTATGCTTGTTCCAAATGGAAATATCACACAGTTTTTTCAAAAGGTTAAATCCAGTAACAAGTTGTCTCTAGTATCAAATAAGGTCAAATATAAGGTTGGATCCTCTGTTAGAGGAGAAATAGTTAGTTCGAGCAAACCGCCTTGCTTAAGCTTCGTTAGCTTTTCGGCGGCATCCTTTTTGACTAGTGACTTTTTATAAATAGTAATACCATCAATGGAATAGTAAAAATAGTTTTTGTCGGCCGTCCATGCCACTATATTAGATGCAGGTAGATTAATATCAAGGGCGCTGCTTTCTCCAGAATTAACATCTAGTATGAATATTTCTCCTTTTCTAGTAGTGGATAGAATTCTTTCCTCATCGAGCATTATTGCTCTTTCTACAACTGACTTGCTTATTTGGACAAGCTGTCCTCTATCTAAGTCATAAAACCAAAGACTGGTCGAACTTCCATTTTTATAAGTAAGTAATAATCTTGTGGGTAAAACCCATGATACTTCTTCTATGGAGCCGTCAAATGGAATCTGGTTTAGTAATTTCAAACTGTCCAGTTGATATATAAGAATCTCATTTTTTCCGGCTATCAAAAACTTTTTATCATCAGGTGATACAAGTATATCTGCAACCTCTGATAAATCTACATCAACCAATTTTTTCCGGTTATTGTCAATCAAGCTCCATATACTTCTAGAACCCTCCCTAACTAGATATATTCCACCATTCTTTGAGTGGAATGGAGAAACCATACTTTCATATACATCAGTGTTGGAAAAGTCAGAGACTGTAAGCTCTGAGTCCTTCAAATGAATTTTTGAGATGTTCCTGTCGAAGTAGTCTGTTGCTAAAAGTGCACGATTACTTGAGGCTAACTTAAATCCAAAAGTGCTCCTCATAGAATATTCAATATCGACTTTATATTTGCTGATACTGTCAGTATCGAAATGAAATGTATTGATTTGATCATTTATGACATTCATCCAGGAGATGGATTCATCTAAAGCATTCCAGCTAATAGAAGTAACGTAATAATCTACCTCAATTAATTTCCGTTGATTATTTCCATCAATATTAGCTACGAATATACCGGTGCCAGATTCAATCTGCCTGAGGAAAATAACTTTATCTCCATTATTAGATATCTTGACATAATAATCCCCAAAGATTGCGAGATTAGGGGAAGAAACTTGATATTCGCTTCCCGATTTAAGGTCTCTTGCAACTATCGCGGAAAGGTTTGGGTGCTCTCTATAGTTGAATTTAGTATAAAGTAAGGTGTTGCCATCATCAGTTGCATCAGCACTCATTATATGACCTGACTGACAATTAAATAGCTTCTCATGCCTTGTGTTAGTTATGTCCTCGGCAAGATTGGCTTTCCATATTTCACATTCGACTATTTCTTGATTTCGGATAATCTGATAGAAAAGTTCTCTTTTCCTAGACCACCCTATAGGGAAAATGTCTGCATCATTGTCTGCTATTTTAAATTCTTTTAAAGAATCCATCTCTTTTATATTTAGGTTGAACCCATTAGTACCAGATTCTCGAAAGGAGTATGCAACATACTTGGAGTCTTTAGATAATAGAGGTAATAAAGACGTTCCTTTTTGCCAAGAGAGTAATACGCTTGATGCTTCTACCGAAGCTAAGGGTTCTTCAGTCTTTACTGAGTTGAAGTCATTGAAGTAAAAGAAAGATATTATTGGAATAATAAAAAGTAGGCTTATAATGCCCTTAAGGTAAATGGGCGGAATGCCCATCTTTGGCTTAATTGCTTTGGGATCATTCTTTAGTGGTAATACCTGAGCTTGTGTAACTTCGGTAGTTTCTTCAATTACCTCAGCTTTGGTTACACTCTTCTGCTTTTGTTCGTAATAGATAACTTCGATTTCAAGCGTAAAGCTATAACCTTTTCTATAGTGAGTTTTGACAACTTGAGCCCGTTGTTTTTCCGATTTTAGAACTTTGCGTAACTCTGACATTGCTCTATTGATTGCATTGTCATCGACATAAGCTTGCTTCCAGACCTCATCTACAAGCTCTTGTCTGGATACTATTCTGTCGTTGTGTTTGATGAAATAGGTTAAAAGACTGAAAAGTAAAGGTTCTAATTCTCTTTGAATACTACCATCAGTGATGGTGTGGTATTTAGGCGATAAAGTCCAATGTCCGAACACAACCTCCTTTACTTTTTTGGTAAAACCAACTTCATTTTCGTTTACAAAGTCCATACAACTGCTCTTACTTCTTTCTTTGCTGGGATTTGATATTCATCTCTCTTGTGACACTGATGAAAACCTTATCAGGCACTGTTATAAACGAATGAGCCATGACATAAAAGTATTTTTTTGAAATACCTTACTATGATGGCGGTTACTTAGGTGATTTGGAATCATTATTTAGTAACAAGTTTAGTCTATGCAGGTACTGACGAGAGTTGCATATTTTGAGATGAAGCTAACCTCTTGACCCAACGCTTTTCGATTTTGATTAACGATAGTTAGAAAATTTTTTCATTATGGCTTTAATATTATTTTATATTTTATCTTGTAGGGTTGCTTTTATTTTTAATGAGAGAGTTTTTGAATGCTAGTGGCAGACATATTTTATTTTTACTTTTTAGCTGTGGGAATCAGTTTTAGCTTTTTTAGATTAGTGGTTATTTAAATGTTTTTTACGTGGATATTTCTGTAACTATACAAGTTTGCTCTGTCGAGTAATTCTAAAGCTTGCTCGCTTCTTCAATATAGGAAATTTCTGAGGGCTCCTTTTAAGAAGTTATTTAGTAAAAAAGTATAGTTGCAATATATAAAGTGAGCGCCTGCTTCTTCTTCAGCTATTATTATAAAAAACGCTTAGGAATAAAGAATGAAAGTACTTAAAAAAACTGCTGTAGCCTTGTGCTTGTTAGGAAGTTGTATAACGTCAATAGCAAGAGCAGTTGAAGATGGCCCAATTGCCCCGGATAGGCCAGGCCTTAGTACAGGCACATACACTGTAGCACCGGGTACTTTATACATAGAAGCCGGTTACCAGTACGAGTTTAATCGCAGTGGAACGGACACTGCTACCAGTACTTTCCCTCAATTGGTCTTGAGAACAGGCATTACTGACAAACTAGAACTCGATATCGTATGGGATGGATGGAATCGAGATAATGTACAAGGCATACCCAATGAAACTTCGACAGGAGACCTTATTATTGGAGGGAAATATCGGTTAGTTGAATCTGAAAGTTTTAACTTAACGTTGTTAGGGTTGTTAACAGCTCCCGTCGGTTCATCACCTTCAACGTCTGATAATACCGACCCACTAATCGGTTTGCTTTGGGATTATAGTTTGTCAGATAAAACAGGGCTTTTCGGTGTGCTTCAATCTACGCGTTTAGAAGACGAGGGAGAAAATAGCTTTGTAGAAAATCAACTAGGCCTTGGTGTTAGCTATGGCCATACAGATAAGTTATCGAGCTTTCTCGAGTATTTCACTGCCATTCCTCAGCCTTCGGAACAGGACGAGCAGCATATTGTTGACGCTGGAGTAACTTATCTCTACAGCGATGATATCCAGATAGACTTTAGCGCAGGGGTAGGCTTGAATGATGAAACGAGTCACTTTGTCAGTGTTGGTGTGGCCGCTCGATTCTAGAGATTATACTGAAGGGAGAGTTAGGGAGTCATTCGCACACTAGGCACAAAAAAACCGACAAATGTCGGTTTTTTTAATGACTCAAAGGCTAATTGAGTACAAAACTCTCTATTTATAATCAGCGACTAGCAGTTTTGTGAGCGACGTCTTACTATGGATACACCTAAGACGCCAGTTAGCAGGAGGATTAGTGGAGTAGGTTCAGGCACATTCGTTACAGGTGTAAAGTCTATGTCTATAAAACCTGCACCGTCACCAAAATTACTGCCTAAACTTGCCTGTTGGTTCTCACCTACAGTGAAAGCAAAGCCTAAGAAGCCACCTAATGCATTGTTAAATACATCTGTAATATCAAGTAAGAAGAAACCATTATTGCTTAAGTCAAATAATGTGGTTAGTTGCGCATCAAAGTCAGCAGCTTCGGCTATTCCGTTTGCTCCTTGGTAGATCGATAGAGTAACCACGTCATTCGCTTCCAGATTGGATAATTCAAAGGCTATATTTGCCTCTGAAACTGCTGACAGCGACGACAAATCGAAATCAATGAACGTTCTGTCTATGAATGGAAAAGGAGGAGGGAAATTAGAGAGAAGGCCTAAGAATCCATTTAAATCATTCGTGTCATCCACGATAATAGGAGGAACTTCATCAATGCGTGTAGTAAATACAACATCAGGTTGTAAAAACATTATGGAAGCGTTTGAAAAGCCTGAAAACAGTATTCCAAATAGGAGAAAAAATTTTTTCATCTTTGATACCACATACTTATTAATATATTCAAATGTATTAATTATTTATAAGGATATCGATAACTCAATTGCGTAGCTGCAGTTCAATATCCATATAAACGCTATAACCAAATATTTTTTGGTTCAATCCATAAAAAGAATGGTACCAGAGGCCGGACTTGAACCGTACTGAAAATAAAGGCTTGCAAAGAGTTTGGGGACATTTTAGGGACATTCATTTTGGTTTTTCTCCAATATTAATAAATGAGGTTTCATTATACTATTTCAACTCAAGAGTTCAAGTCCTTGCTAAGCAGGAAAATCTATATAAAACAATTGTTTAATGTTGTTTTCTGCGCCGTGTTATAGTTGGCTTTTTTAGATTCTTAGCAAGTTGTTATGAAATCATCCCATATACAAATCACACTACACTTTGCCAGTAAAAAGGGCTTGTAATGTATCAATCTTAAGAGTGTGTAACATTTCAAGTGTCTTAGAATGTTTTGAGGTATTAGCCTGTCCCTTTTTGAAAGCAAAGAACAGACTAATGGACAATAAGATATCTATCATTGTGAATGAAGTAATCAGCAAGCTCGAATCCACTATCAAAAAATACGAGCATGAAATTGAAGCTAATAAGGAGCTTCATAGCAACGAGCTTTGGTGTGCAAATGATATAGCCGAATACCTAAAGTTCAGTTATAAATACACAACTGAGTTCATTATTTCTCACCCAAGTTTTCCAAATGCCATAAGAGTATCTACGACTAAAAGTGATAAAAAATGTCGTCCACGCTGGTATGTGAAAGATGTTAAGGTATGGGTCGCCAAACATAAATCCAAACATTGATATTTAATTCATATATCAATTAGCATGGTCCTCTGATAATGCTTCCTATAGAGTGAAAAACAACCTCAAAATCCTACCTGATTACCCATTTCAATCAGTCAGTCTTGAGGGCACTTTGAAACCCTTTACTTTACGGGGCTGCGGGCAGGCGTAATAAGTTATGGATGTCACCAAACCGTTGAAAAGCTCGCTAAGCCCGCATTTTAAAAGGCTTCTCTACAGTGAGGCTGAGCTAAATGGGTAATCAGGAAATCCTATAGATGGGTAAGTGACAAACACTCATCAACATTTTTTCATTGTAGTACTTGCTACTTGTCAAAACAAAAAGTCATATAGTAAAATTAAGAAGTAATACCGTTCAAGAAGCTTAATCAGCAATAGATAAATACACACAGAAAAAAATAATTGCTAGTCAGATAATCTGACCTAATTGTTTTAATGTTATAATCACTAGTTACTTGAATAGTCGATAATTAGCTACTCCCACCTGTTTACATATATAGGGTGACAATAATGATAAGAAACACTTATATAAGGTGACAATAATGATAAGAAACGCTCTATTATTTAGTGCAGATGAGTTCACTAAGTTTGGCTGTACTAGTGAAAAGGTATGCACTGAGCTGAATGAATTGATAGAAGAAAGTATTACTGATAATTCAGGTGATGTAATACCTCAATTAAAAGAAGATATGATAAAGCACCCGGAATTATATCTTTCTGAAGAAACACTCTCTGAACTTGAAAAACATGATGTAATATAAGCCTTTGATACTATCAACTCACAGTATTGACCATAGGTATGTCTACTAAATAGCAAGTTAGAGGTTGTTTTTACAACTATTCGGCCATTCTACTTAGCGTTTCACCTGCAATGAAACACGAAGTGAAGAAGATACACAGGGTCATGTATTAATATCATTTGACTAAATGATAATTGACCTTTGTATTAATGACTTTCAATAAACTTTTATCAATTCTAACTACTCGCTTAACGAGAAATAAGCATGTATCTCTCGAACTTAACACGAGTCTAAGAAACGAAAGGACTAGCACTCTAATTAATGAAATAGATACCTTAGTCTCCTTACCAATCAAGCATTTTAGAACACTATACGAAAGACCAATTCACCGCTACCTGAGTGCGACACCTCAAAAATACCATGGAAAGATTTTAACTACAGTAATCAAAAATTTGAAATTACGTAGAGCAATGATTCTGCCGCCAGAAACCGATGCAGAAAAAATAAAAAGTAATAGGGATACTTGGACCTATGTTGTTTTTATATCTTCTCTTTTGCTAGAAGCCAATAAATTAGTGAGCCTTAAAAAAATCATCGACGAGAAGGACTACAAAACATCATCTGAAAGTCAACTTGATCGCGTTACTTTGTCTCGTAATGTCAATGTTATGCTATTACCAGTATTATTTGACCAGAAATGCTTGTCTTGGCTGATCAAAGATATCTTTGTATTTGATGCGTTAATAGAATTATTGGCAGGTGTCCATACAAAAAATAAAGAACTGCAATCTTTATTTTCGCTGGAAGATCAAGACGAAAATACCTCAGTTTTCGCGAGTACGAGTGCATTAAAAAATAATGATGGATCACTTAATAAGTTTTTGACCTGGCTTATTGGTGATATGGCGTTAGATATCTCTTGCTCGTATATGTGCAAAACGACAGAGGGATATGCTTTAGCTACCCCCGAAGTGTTTAAAAATTTTTCATCTGGTGATAAAGAGAAATGGCCGTTATTGAAAGAGCGATTCTTAAGATTGAATATTCACACAGAACAAATGGTTTTCTTTGGTGCAATATCAAAGAAAGCACTTATTGTTGACCCAGAGATACTCAAGTCTAAGATTGAGTAGGCACCACACTTTTTGAATATCGATATTTGTTGCCTATCTTTATTACAGTGCCATCGCGCACAAGATCATCTAAGGCATATTTTGTATTTTGATAACTGAGACTATATTTTTTTACTAGTACCCTAATTGATAAGGATTTCTCAGATTTATCAGTTATGGAGGTTTTTAAAGTAGCTATTTTTTTCATAGATACATCACTTAATGCAATTTCACGTCCGTTAATGGCAACGATTTCAGCGCTCTTACTCGCCTGTGTTTTATGATTAATCCCAATGATCCCCATTGAGCAAACTTCTATCAGTACACTTAATAAAGAAAATGCAGCCACTGTCACTGTTTTAACAGGTATGTCGAAAACTTCTGATATTGAAACAAAGAACGAGGAAACAGCGCTATTTTTTCGGGCGTCAGTTATTCCGACACTACTTCTGCCCGATTCAAGTAAATTTAGCTTCTCACTAAGCTGCTCTATTTCCTCTATAGTTTTATCGGCTTTGTTCCATTGTTCGTGATAACGGCTATTTAACCTTTTTTCTGCGGCTTCTTGTTTAGTTTGTATTAAAGATATCAGGGTTGCTATTTTCTTAGAATAAGATTGATAAGTCATTGTTTCTATTCGTTTTTCTTCAATGTCACGCTCTTCTTGATTAATGAAAAAAGCAACGCTAGCAGATAGAGAAAAAAAACCTAAAAGAACACTTAATATAAGGTAAATAGGGCTGCTTCTATGAATCCAAAAAATGTATTTACTTAAATCAATACAAATACCTATCATCAACATTAATGCTGCTGAAAATATAGTAAAAAAAGTCAATTCATCACTATGATGAATTGCAAATGATAGTGAAAACATACCCGTCAAGACCATGCTAGCACCACACATAACATACTGTGTTAAGAAAACTACTGGCCGTTGCACTTTATGTCCTAGAGAGATGAAAATAAGAATGAAAGGATATAACAGTGAAGCAAAATATAGATATAGATAACATTTCAATGTTTTTTTAATGTTAAATATGAACTATTGCGACATAGGTTGAAACATACTCTTAGAGGACTAGTCAGAAATAAAACTGTGGGTCCAAGAAAACGCCTGTGGAAATTAAAAACATTTACAAATCACTGAAAGGTTATCGTTTGATTTTAATACGCTGATTAAGAATACTTAAGCCGAAGTAGAGCAATACTGGCTAAAATAAGGATCGTTTATGGATAATTTACACTCGATAATAGCAATCTCAGTCATACATGCATTAATTGATGTAAAGCTAGAACCAAATGACAGCCTTGGGATGGATCAAGCTCTAGCGGCAAAAATAATGGGGCTGGATTTAATCGGACAACATTATTTAGCTAAGTATGCTTCCCAATACTTATCGTTCACTATAGATGAGAAAAAACTGGAAGAGCTTCTTGATCGAGCGCTTAAAAATAGGGAAGAGCACGACATAGAGGATCGTTATCTATCATTGCATGCTACATCAAAAATGATGAGACATTTATTTGGAATGCATACAACAGATTTTTGTGCCCGTAGACGCTTATTGGGCCTTGATGGTCAAGGTCAACATAGACCTACATATTGCGATGAAGAAACGGAGGTCTCTATTTGGAATTTATGGGCATCGACGGCAGAAATGGAAGAAAGAGATCGATATCTGGAAATTGCTGAACAAACGGGACTGCCTTTAAATATTATTTGGCGAGCCATCATCCGTTATATAGACAAATAACCGCCAGTGATTAACGATTATGAAAAATGCTAATCAAACGCTTTATAATTCTTCCGTTCTAGAATTACATACACAACAAGCAACCGACCTAATTAACTATGTAAGAGTGTCTACGTCTGGTAACAATAAGAATACAATCGCTGGCCTATACCAATTTTGCATCAAGTTACAGCAAATATGGCAAGACGTCAGAAATGATAATCCATACGCAGAATTGGCACTCATAAGAATAGAAACCAGAATTGAGAAGGCTTTTAAAGCCTTACGCAGAATAGAATACCAACTAGAGCAGTTGATACTTGCAGAAAAAGACAAATCTTTAAAAGGCGTCCAACTGTCTATGCATGAGGCTCATGAGACAATCAAAATTGAACTGTCTCAGCCTGTCTTTTTTCTAACGCACACAAAACTTGCAATCCGAATTATTGCGTATTTCGACCTCTTATTATGTAAGTTAAAAACATGCAAAGACTTTGGTTTAATCAACAGGCAGCGCTCGAAGAGTATACTTAGGCGCTCTACTACAATCGCACGAGGCGTTCTGGATAGCCCCAATAGTTATAAACACATAGATATAACGAGATCTGATGTGCTTAAGCAGGTATCGAAAGCCAAAGAAGCAGCAGTAACGCACGGTATGATTAGTGTCGAAATTTTAAACTACACAATGCAGTCAGAGCATGGCCCTGAGCCTATTCAAAGAGCGAAAAGCACTGTATAAATTATACACGATGCGGTAAAATAAGTATTCGTCACCAGAAGAAGATGGACTCTCTATGAAAAACTTACCTCTTACAGCAATTACCGCTTTTATGTTATCTATCGTTTTACCTGTCAACGCTGGCGAGACTAAGCCGAAATGGGAATACCTTACTAAACAATATACTGTCCTTAGTAGCGCACAATTGACTAAAGACTTGAATAAGTTGGAAGACTGGGAACTCGTCAATTGCGAAACCCATGGTAGTAAACTATTGTGTATCTTTAAGCGCCCTAAACAATAACCAATATCTGCTTAGCTATGAAATTAGAAGTATTGTTAAGATTAATAGCTACTATGCTTCACAAAGAAGAATTTTTATTGCCATGAGCTTAGCTACAAAAACAAGTTATGCAATGCAAAATACATCCGCTGCGCGGTCATTGCACAACTCGTTTTTGATGCTCAAAAAGCAATCTCAAAAATTCTACTTAGGTGTAAACCATGCAATTAATTACAGCTTTATCAAAATTCGTTTTCTTATTTTTCAAATATGCATTGCTATTTATTTACAGTGTCTTCGTCTTCTTAATCGAGTTGATTGACGGTGGTGGCTCTGACGAATCGGATGATTTTCTTGGCAATCACTATAATCATTTGTCGGGTGACAATGATTCGATTAAACGCCTTGATGGTATTTATAGTTCGGACTTGTCTGGAAGGGGTGATAATAGGTTTTAACATTAAAAAGCCCTTCACAAAGTGAAGGGCTTGTCTTTACCACCAATTCGGTTCAATGATTTCAGCATTCGCTTCTGTCGTAGTTAAACAATATCTTAATATCACCTGTTGTCCTTCGTATTCAAGCAAAGGTAATACTTCGTCCATTGCTTTCGCAATATTCCAAAACAACGTGTTTACACGGCATTGACTCAGGTGTCTAAATCGCCTTTTACACTGACGATATCCTTTGCGTAAGTGAGGCAAGACTGTTGTTAAAAAGTATTGCCCTGCTATACGTTGTTCTCGATCAAAATCATTTTTGTTAATCTGTTTCTTTAGCATCGAAGTAATTAACTCAAAATCTTCATCGTATTCACAACACCTAGTCCTAGCAATATTCGGCTTATCATCACTATCACCGTTATATAGATAGTGTTCAAAGCACATAAATAACTCACTTGTCACCACCTCATAAGGCGAATATGGACCTGAGTTTATTCGGTTAATGTCATTAAAATACCCTCTGACATACCAAAGAGCACCCAGTGCTTCTATCTCATTAAACACACCACCGATTGAATCTAGACCATTATGCTCAATTAAATCATGCGCTACAGTCATACCTTCATTAGCAGCCGTTACTTTGTGATGGGTAACGTTTTCAATCATCAACCCTAAAAACTCATGTTCCTTGTCTTTAACGTAGTTGAGAATATACTTTTTCATGTTTTGCCCTCAAAAAAAGGGCAAAACCCGAAGGTTTTACCCTTCGGATATAAAAAAGTGTCCCCCTCAATAATTAAATCGAGGGGGAGTTGTATACAGGTTGGTCTAGCGGTTAACTACTATCTCAATAGCATTATCACCATTCCTCACTGTCATTTTCACGCCTTCTTTAGCAGTCGGCATAATGTTTATAGGTATGTCTTCACGTTCTGTCGTTAACAGCGGAGGTGATTTACTTCTCTCAACATGAATGTACTCGTATATCTTTGAGGCGATCAAAACACCAAGCAGCACAAATATAAATGTACTAATCGATACAAACACACCTAACAAAGCAAGCGAAACCAACACAACAACAGTAATAGGCAACGCAAAATACTTTAAAAAAGTTATCCGCATAGTGTCCATTACCTAGTTGCACCTACAGTTTCTTTACCACTGCTTTGCTTTTTAGCTGAACTCTTACTGCTAGGAGTAGCTTGTTTCTTAGGTGAGCTATCGCTATCGTTTGTAGACTCTTGACTATTCTGATTACCGAATGAATAAACCATGTTTCCGTTTATCTTCAGATTTAGAATATTTGTCAATCTCCCACGCAATAAAGAAATCACTTCTCCTTTTCTATCACCACTTGTTGCTATATATCCGTCTGGAAAAACAGAACTGCAACTAAATCTTAATGTGGCTTTTGTTTTTTCATCGTTTATAGCATCAAAATACTGCGTAAATAATGAAAAAGCTTCAGCAGAAGCTACACTCAACTCAAAGTCTAAATAACGTGTGAATTGACCTTTGCCAACTGGTACACCAACTCTCACGCCATAGGCCATTGGATTGCTATTTGGTATTACTCGAACTGAATTGAGATGACCAAATTTTTTATCGAAACCAAGATACTGTGCAAACTCAGTATTCGAACCTCGGCTATAACCATTACTGTTACCATTGCTTGTTGCGGCATTGTTAGTCGTGGCATTATTCATAATATTCTCCAAAAATTTAAGTTAATAATGGAGAGATCATCTACCCTCATGGGGATAAGATCTCCCCAAGGGGTGTAGGCCATTCAACATTTTCATGTTGTACGTCAGCTCGTGGCTTGGTCTAGACGTATTACTATTGAAAGTGCAATAGCAACACTTGGTACTCTTCACTTATTTGTTTTCTTAGGAAGTTTAGGAGCCTTTGGAATTTTCGGGTTAATCCTTGAGGCTCTTGCCAGATTACCCGCAAGTGCAGTTGATGAGCCGTCTAATGCGCGACCAGCAGCGACACCCGCCAGAGTTAAGTAAATCGAAAACAGCATAGGAAACACGATATACATCATGCCGGTTAAGAAATTTAAAATGATCCGTTTAACGGTTAAATCAATATTGAATAAAGTTGTGATGTCGCCGGGGTTTGGGTAGAAGGCTAAGATTAAATTTTGATCAACCCAGTACGAGAAGAACCACAGCACTGTCCAAAACTTAACGATGAAAAAGACCATTGTTCCAGTCATAAGCGTTGAAAACTTATAGCGACTCATCAATACAAAAAATGAAAGCAGAGAGTAAAGCCCCATCAAAATCAATGATTGAAGCATCGGAGCAGCTTCTAAGAATATTCTTAGAAAAGCCGCAAATGACAGGCTTTCTTTTGACAACCCATAGGCTGCAATACCTTGTTGAGCATAGTTCTGTACAGATGCCCAAACCCCTTTATCTGCTTCACCCGCAAATGATGTTAAATTACCGTAAGCAAAATCATATCCGCGAGTCGTCCAGCGCGGCGGCGAATTGAGCATAGCGGCTTGTATAATAGCGTCTTTGCGCTCATCAGCACTCCAACTTAATTCAACCGATGCTGCAACTAACTCTATTCCGTCTGTCTCATCTAATATCTTTTGAGCAAGTCCAGATGTTGAGTCCGTCCACCACTCGTTACAAAATGGTTTTCCGAAGAGGGGCGCGTTAGTAACATCCCATTCAGTATCACGCAGTTGGGAGTATGGGAAGCCGTTTCTAATCACATCCGACCGTAATGTATCGTAATACCCCGATGTCTCTAGATAAACATGGGAGCCAATCCAATCGGTATCCGTTTCACCATATTCATCTAGTAAATCTCTTACCTGTATTGTGTCTGGTCTATCAGATAAGAACTTTGAACGCGCTTCAACAAAGCAATCTCTGAAAAAATCGTTAAGCTCGTTTTGTACTTCTGGGTCACTAATTTTTAGCTCCCTCAAATCGCTTGTGTACTCTCGTAGATTTAGAGCCGGTGGCACATCTTCCATCACAGCTCGGTTAAAGCCTGAATTAAAACTTAGAACCAAAAACCACCAAACAGGCAAATCAACAGAGTTGGGGTAATCCACAAATGATATTGTACCGCCGTATGTGCTTTGTGAGTTTGCAGCCGTAGCGTTAGGCTGTGCAGGTGTTCCTATTAAGGCTTGTGGCGTGAATGATAAATTTGCCGCTGCCAACGGGATAGCTGGAACAATGGCAATCATTGCTACAAAGAATGCCATAAAGAACTCTACTTCAATGATGCGTAAAGTCGTATTACCTGCATCTTCTGCGTCTTCGCTTGCATATGAACGAATAACCGTATCAATAAGAATGCCGATAAAGGGCAAATAAATAATGCCCGTAGCTGCAAGCACTTCAAATATGGAGTTATAGAATAACCAACCATAAAGCGTAGTGAACAACTCTAGTGTACTGTCAACAGCCATTAGTTAAACCCCGAAAACAAGATTTGAAAAATGTTCTGTACAAAAATCAGCTCATAAAAAATGGCTAGTAAAACGACTTTATGGCGGCTATTAATCGCATACCGTTTAATTTCGTCACTTGGGGTATTTTGTTTCTTTAACTTGAAGTTAACGAGAGGTCTCCACCCACAGTAGATTGATGTATACAGAATGACTCGCCACACCAACAGTGAAACATAATTCTTGTCGGGAAGACTTACGACATATTCAGATGAGCCATAAAAATTAACTACAAGTAGCCCGGCACACATAAACGCAATTAACACCAAAACGCTATACGAGACTAAAGTGATGTTTCTTTTCATCGAAGTGAGAGTAATCATTGTCTAATCGCTCCTTGCTTCAAACGCGTTGTATCTTCTGGTGCAAGCGCTGGCGTAGTGATTGATGAACTTCTCATTGCAGAGTCTTTGATTAAAACGTCAATAACTGTACTTGTTACCAACTTAGTACGGATGTCTTTCTCAAAAATAACGTTTTCGATTTCACTGTCTAACTCATTAAGAGCTCTATGCACTTCATCAACGGCCATTTTGATTTCTGCAACATGCGATTCTTTAACGCCAGTAAGTAAAAATCGCCGTACAATCATTGCTTCTTCCATCACACGCGCTTCGGCTATTTCTTGACTGAGTTTGTTGACGATTATTCCACGCTCGTCGGCTGGTTGGTTTTGTATCGCGTTGATTACTTGGAGAGTTATAGCAATACCTGGTGCAGATATCCTGTCTAGATTTTGTGGGTTCGGATCTACATTTTTTTGAACGATATCAACTAGATCAGCAGCGATTGCGTTTGCTTTGTCTTCAATATAAGGAATTAAACCCCGCCCCGGTTGTGCGCCTTTGTCGCAGTCATCACACACGCCTATTTGAAATTCACCTAATACTTCGTTTACCCATATAGACACATCACTAGGGCCGGAAAAATGGCCTCGTAATGGCGCACTAGACGGCAAATTTGCGCTACGTTCAGGTTGTAAGTTAGACAGTATATTTAAACCTGCGCTAGCAACATCGGATAGTATTCTAATGGGTGTTTGCCCATCTCCCCCCCGCTCTATACCACCAACCCAAGTTATACCCTCGTTATGACCGCTTCTAGCATCGTCTAAAGCTTCATGAATATCACGCTCACCAAAGCCAACACTTTTCTTCCAGCTATCGCCACGACTTAATGTTATCCATTCCGCATAAGGGTTTATGTTTTGCGAGATTTCATACGACATTCTTTCACAGCTTTTAGTCGCCAATGAGAAACTTTCTTGCGCTCTTAGCAACCCATTTTGAAACAAATCGTATAGCCCCGGATTAGCCTTTTGTAATAGATATCCCGGTAAATTCGATATGGCGGCTCCTGCTGCTAGCTGTATGGCATTAAGTGCATTGTCAGCGCCATTTTTTAAGTTCTCTAGCGAATTTTTTATAGATAATGCAGGATCAAATGCTCCGCAATTTAGAGCGCTGGCATTAACATTTAAGGATAGGTTGATTGTTGTTATCGTTAGTGATGGTGGAATACTGATATGCCTTGCTCCACCAATTTTGTAATAAAAAAGCCCATCACTCTTTGGTGACTCTATGGCTGCATTGGTGTGCATAGACATTAGTAAAACGAGTGGGACAAGAGGGTTGACTTTCTTAATGTTAAGTTTCATGGTCGGCTCCTAACGGTTACAAACAGATGTTGACTGCATTGGTGGTGTAGAGGAGTGAACCTTTCACACGACAACACTCGTAAGGACGCCAGAGCGAATAAGCATATGAGTTATCTTCACTGGTTCGGCCTTGCGACCATGGAGTAGAAAATACGTCATTCCTACCAAAGGAATAACACTGGTTATCTGATTTAGGCGCTAACATTTGCCAAAGCGCTGACTTGCTATTCTCTTTCGCTTCACCGGGTAGCCAAGTTCGGTTATAACCATTGCCGTTCAGACCGACATATACATGAGGCTGTCCAGAACGGGTGACAATGTTGGCAACCCTTTGAGCAACAACGGCTGATGCTTTCACATCATCTTTTTGTACGATAAACCCAGTCCGAGGCCAAACGGGTCCCCACTGTTGAGTAAATCCATTACCGACCACACGTGCGCCCGGTAATAGATTCGCCAGATAAAGGTATTCAGGAATACCCAAGCGCCAAGTTATAGCGTCAAGACTCGATGAAAAATAGGGTACGAGTGGTGTAGCTTCTGATGGGCAGAACAAATCTGCCGCTGAGAATATTTCGGAGAATGTTGCTAGAGGGTTGCCAACGGCTGTAGCTTCTTTGTAGCGCAAACTTTGATCAGCATAAACATTGCCTCCCTCTGTTCTATGACCATTGCCACCAGCCCCAATATTGGTTATCGATTTTATCAAAAGCGATAGCCCATTTTCTTCTATGCTGTCATAAATAAGCCCGGCTTCCACAAAAGGGTTATCACCTGATTCATCATAAACACTAATGACTAAATCGGGGTTATGATGTTTCACACGGACAGACGTTGTTAAATCACAACCAAAGATCGAACACTTGATAGACACGCAAGCGCCAGTAATACAATAGTTATGACATGAATTATCAGCTATTGAGGAAGCCAATATATCCGCAATATTCACCTTTGTTGATTTAGCATTGAAAGCGAAACTATTGCAGCTAAACATAATTAATATGATAAAGAATGCGCGAAATATCATTGGCTGTTTCCTTTACTTTGAATGTTTTTTTGTGAATGTTGGAGGTAGATTTTCAGAGCAGAGTTAAGATCAGTAACGCCGTAAACAGCCGCTGCCTCATTAAAAATAACAACGGGGTATTGATTTATTTCGTACTTAATAGATTGAACAATGGCGCTATGCGCTTCCATTAATTGCTTGTCGAAAGCTTCTTTTCCTACATTTTTTAACCTACTTTGGAATAGCGTTTTAGCTTCTTCTTCATTAGCTGGTATTCCTTCGTTTAATGAATGTTCAAAACGGCTCAAGTCATCCAGGTTAAATATAGAGATAGACGTTCGATGAAGGGATAGCGTAGAAGACACCAACTTCAAATTTCGGACTGGTACATCATCGGCAGTGATAACAATAATAGAGTCAGGTAATGCTCTAGGCGCAGCAATTGCCTTAGTGTTGATTACGCTGCAAAGCGTACAAAGAATGAGTTTGCTTACAATATTTTTCATGCAAGCAGTATTGATAATTAAATTGTTCTATTCAGCTCTAAACGTTTCACTGTTTGCAGAATGTTTTTAAAAGTAGAAAAGTTACCTGCACGAGACCAACTATATGTCCTAAATTTAGTAACAATGTCTTAATTTGACGGCATATAAAATGGATAATATATTGCTCGTGATCTTGACCGCTTATTTATATACTGAACACCAAATACTTAGGATAAATCAATGCACTTAGATAACTGGATAGCAATGATAGGCATTGTTGCAACAATACCTGTCTACAAGGGCTGGTTCATAGAAGCTATTAAGAAAAACAAAGCTTGGCGAATTCAAACTCTTAAAAAGCAGATTCATCATTTAACGTCCCTACACCAAGATAACTTTTACTATAATCGCTGGGCTACTGAATCAATAGTCATTATATTAGCAATATTATCAGTCGCTTTTATGTTTGAAGGAGTGGCGTTTACACCAGACGGACAACCCATTTCTTCTATTTTTATTAGCCTTTTGTCAACATTGGCTTACTTAGTTTGCATTCACAAAATAAGAATATTCAGTGAACTTAAGGCTTTTGAAAAAACACTTGAACGGCTAAATAAAAAACTAACAAAGCTAAACTCCTAGAAATTTGGGGCACTAATCTAAATAACCAAGATTTGGGTACTAATGAGTTATCCCAGTATAAACAATGATCAGCCAATTTTAAGCAACCAAGTTTTTAGCGACTTCAAAAACAGCCTCTAGCTCTGAACAATTGTTTTGTTGCATTATTTTGTAACGCTCTTGCTTTTCATGCTTTTCAGTCATGGCTAAAGCCAACGCTAGTGGTGGAGGTACATTACGAAAAAGTGCTTGTATTTTGTCAGCAATAACAACTCCCTCAGTATAAGATCCGGGTTCTTTATGTGCTGCTAAAAGCATCGTTTTTTGTTCGTCAGTTAGATCTTTAAAACGGGCTATCTGCTCAATTTGTTCTTTCGGACAAACCATGGCAAACCACCATTCAAACATGGACAATAGCTTTTTAGCTGCGTCTGGAAAATCTTCCATATTCTGAGTTGCTAGCCATAACCAAGCACCTAACTTACGCCACATTTTTACAATTTTCACGAGGTAAATAGCTAACAACATATTCGTTGTAATTAAATGGGCTTCGTCCCCCAGCGTGAAAATAGGTCTATTCTGATACTGGTCGCGCTCAGCAATTGCATTGATTTGATTGACTAATCCCATGAATGCCAGCGCGAGCTGATCTTCATAACCTTCATTTCCTAAAATACCCATTTCCAGTATTGTTATATCTGCTTCGGGCCAAGCTTTACCGGGCCTATTGAAAAAATGTCCAGCAGTGCCGCTGCAATACAACTCCATGGCATCGGCCATATCCCTCGCTCTCTCTCGACGTTTAAGCGTCATAGTTTCGTCATTTGCTAAAACATTCAAAGCCGCTACTACATCCTCAGTCAAAACCTGTTTTTCTCTATCAGATAAAGGTTTATTAGCAAGCTCAGCTTTCTCAATCAAGGCTCTCTTTGCTATTGCTGCATGGATTATCGACCTACGTATAGTTAATCTGTCAGCCCGAGTCATTTGATCTTCTTCTTTAGGGTCGCCCCCGGTAATCATGACTCGCGCTTTTAATTCCATTTCGCCTAATAAATCCCTCTCTTCATCGTTGTCGTCACTTTCGTCTGATGCGTTTAATGACTCTTCGTCATCATAAGTTTTCGATAAGTTTTCTTTTGCTTCTTCCTTATCAAGCATTAGAAACGCATCACTAAACGGTGGTAGGCTAATATCATGCTTTGGATGCAAGGTAACTTGATTGACTGTTAACCCAAAGTGTCTGCAATAGTCACCTAGCAGTTTGAACGAACCGCCTTTTTCAATGATGAATATACGCGCTTTATGTATAGAGATAATGAGCAAAAGAAGATAAACCATTAACGAAGATTTACCAGAGCCGGGAGGGCCAAGTACAAGGCCAAAAGCATTTTTAGAACGATCCTTTTTATTTAATGGGTCAAATACTAGCGGCTCAGCACCGCGATTATAAAAGATCATTCCGGGGTTTCCGGTTCCCCGTGACCGACCGTAAAAAGGTAAGAGCTTCGCTAAGTCGCTGGAAAAGATTAATCGGCTTTTTTTCTCTAGGTTATCTTTGGCAGGCTCGTAATTCATTGGCAACATTTTAATGTACGTGTTGATTGGCAATAAATCGTCTTTCTCTCTGATTGGGTGTAATCCGCTCGATAACAACAAGGCATTGACTTCATTGGTTTTAAACTGCAAATCGGTTAAATCATCACCACGAAGAAAAACAGTAATGATTGTTGGGTACAAATAGTCACCGCTCGACATAAGCTCTAAAGCGCGTGACGCATCCCGTTCTGTAGACATGGCCTCGGCTGTTTCACCTTTGCTTGCATTGAGTACTTGAATGACCTTATTTTCGACTAGATCTTGAGGTTGAATAACAACAGTAAATGAAAGAATGCTGCCCGTTGGGAACTTATCAAAGACGGCATAGAGGTTTTCACCTATCTTTCTTTCGCCTGTTAGATGCCCTATATCAGGTTTTCTTCTAACAGCATCAATGGTGATTGTGCGATGTGGCATGTTATCAAATAACCACGTACCGCTTTCTGCATCGGATTCAGGTTGAGTAAACATGACTTGGGATGATAAATCGACACCAAATGGCAGCTCCCCACTGTCGCCAGCTTCATTACTAAACAAACTAATCAAGGCATCAACATCACCATTTATAATATCGGCTTTAGGGTTAAACCACCTTGTTAGCCACTTTTTTAAATCGTGGCTTTTGCATCTTTTGGCTTTGATACCTGTTGATTGCATCTGAGCCATAAATTTAGCGGCAACCTCATTGATTTCTGATTCAGGATCAACACCGTAATCTTCATGGTTTTTACCGACATTTTTTTCAAAACGTCGATATAAGAACACCCTTGCAATACGCTGCTTACCGGACCATGTGCCACCTGTAACAGCGTTATCCGTAAAATAACCACTGGGATTTGATATACGTTCGATATGCTCTTTAAATTCATTTAGGAAATGTTGAGTTAACGGGTCATCTCTATTCTCTTTCTCTATATACTCCTCAAATTTATCTGCAAAATCAGTCAGCGATTCCTCATCTTGTACATAGACTTGCAAAACGAAAGGATTATCTTTTTGCGGTATCGTGTGATTGATGCAAGTTTGAATATTAGCTTGGACATCTTGCATAAATTTATCTGGCCTAGCCTCTGTAGGCACACCGATAATTTCAAACATGGCAGCCGCGCTATTAGCGTCTTCTAATGTAAATGTTTGCGTATCTTCCGAAAAATCCAGCCATGGCAAAAAATCTGTTATTGACGGAGGGCGCTTGTATAACTCATTGACATTACCCTGTGTAACGACTCTATTGTCTCTTTTAAAAAAATAACTAAACATAGTATTCACCTATCCTTGTGATCAGATTCACTACTCAAAGCAAAATGCGCTTTCTCATAAAACGTGAAAAACGTCGCATAGCCGGGTACGGGCCTACCTGCATCGGTTAAATGAGAGTAGATATACATGACAAGCGTTGGGTTTGGGAGGAATTGAAATTCGGTTTTCAAATCCGCTAATTTACTGTCAACTAGTACGCCATTACCTTCACTGCTTACAGGACGGTTTTGGAAATTTATGTGAGTTGATCCCTCTTTATTAATACCGAATTTTGAGCCATATATCTCCTTTATTGTCGGTGTGTCTTCTTTAACTAATAGATCTTTGTTTGAAGCACATCCCATTAAGAAAAAAGGTAATAAGCAGAGTAATTGAAAATGCTTAAAGCATTTCTTTTCTGATAAGTTAATCGAGTACATTTTTAAACTCTCTTGTGTTTGATAGGAAACGAACTTTACGGCCAAGGCTTTCGTGGTCGATGTTTAAAGGGATATCAAGGTGAATAGAGACACTGGCACCCGGTTCGACAAAAACAGCGTCAAACGATTGGCCTTCTCTTGCCAATAACCATTGTGTCACTTCGTCTGTTGCAGACTGAACAGACGTGCCAAGTGCAAGCTTTCCGACTTGACCACTCAAGCTCGTAGAAACAGATCCGGTTAAACTACTGCGATCTGTTGTTCTTTGTGCGTCTGCAAATGCAGATCCCGCAGCACCAATGGCAGCAAGGCCAATTCGCTTACTGAGAAAGCTAGGAGCATTAGTTTTAAATATGCCGGTTATGCAAGGCTGACCGTAAGGGTCAGAGATATAACCTAAAGACTCATCACTTGTGTGATTAACAATCGAACCATCGTTAAAGATGTATGTCGCTGAAAAAAGCCTAGCGCGGACACAAGAAAAGGTCTTATCACCAATGGCAACCCCAGAAAAAATCATGCCCTCAATTTCCGGTAAATCATGGCCGTTTGCGAGTAGACTTTCTCTACCTAAAATTATTTTTAGAGGATAAGGGTCAGGCGTTGTACCGTTGACAGGTATGCGACCAATCATAGCGGTTAATGCTGTAGAGTCAGCTAAAACACTATCTTTGGGTATAGTATAAAAAGGCGTTATTTCATTGGTAATCTCAAGTGTTTGAGGTTGTATAGATTCAGGAGGAAGGTTAGCACCGGGCGGCTCTAACAACCCCGAAAATCCATTGCCACCTTGTTCATCTTCAATCACCAAATCAATGGGATTATGCCATGCGCCTTCGTTCGCACTTCGTCGATGATTTAGTTCATCGAAACCTAAACCAATTGGAATTCCCGTTTCGTCACGAGGAACATTCGATTTGGCTTGTTCCTCTGCTAAGAAGGCGAGCTTTTCTTCTAATAAGCTTAATTTGCTTTCGAGTACATTGGTGTATGCTTTTGTTTTATCTAAGGCGTCTTTCGTAGCCTCATTCTCGTCACTTAATCGTTTAACATTACTAGAGTTTTCATGAACGGCCGTTGCTTGTCCTCTTGTTCTACTATTTAAGTTTTCCGCTTTTTGTACAGCTTCTTTCGCATAGGCTTGTAGCGCTTTAATGGTATCTGCTTGGGTATCACCGTCTTGCGGCTTTTCATCTTTATAGGTTGGTAACGTACTGATTGGTTTATATTTTTCATCGTTACCAGACGAAAAGATAATGATAACTATGAGAATGACCGCACCAACTGCCGCATATAGAATTGGATTAATTGTTTTCTTCTCAGACATTATAGTGACTCCCTAAAGCTACGTTTAGAGACAAGATATAAAACGCTTATAGCTTCATCGCCCGTAGCCTTACCAATATATGAATGCTGAGGTGTTACAGTTAGCCAGTTACCTCTGAGATCGGATTTAAGTACCAGTGTCCTCTCATTTTTTTTTGGCTCATCAAGGGCAATAAAGACACGCCTGTCTAAAGTATTTCTGATTTGTACAGAAGTGACGGTTAACCTACCGCCTTGCCAGCTCTCGATAGGTATAGCCTCTATATCACCACCACGAATTAACGGAATTGGCTGTGTATCAAGTAACTTTATTGGGGTTATATTTTTATCTGATGGCTTTAACCTTTCTGGCGCGAATAAACTTTGAGAGGCAAACCGGGTAAGCTTTGTAAACCAATCATATTCCGACTCTAGCTTTTCAGTTGCCTTACTCTTTATGTAATCCTTATCAAGTACGATAAGTTCATCACTAGCAGGTACATTATCTGTACTGATAATGTCGAGTAAGTACGTCTTTTGCGTGCTCAGGATCTGTACTCTAATGCGCGTTTTATCAAACGTCTTATAGGCTCGAAGATACAACACGCCATTCGCTGACAGCGCACTAACTGAAGCGTTAAGATTTAATGGTATCCAGTACTTAATAGCTTCTGGAAAATGGATGATTTTTTCGTGATTGGGCGACAATTCAACAGTGATTGGTCGATTGTCCCAAAGTACCCGGTCTGGTAAATCATGTTGTTGTGCATAAACAACATTGCTAACACATAGCGCCATAACAAATGCACATAAAGACGCAAAATAGGCGTATTTCTTCATAACATTGACTCCAATGTATTTATATTTAAGTTGAAGGCTTATCCAACAGAATAGGGTGAGTGGTGTTGTCACATGAGATTGCTAACCCCCATGGATTAGCTGTTCGGTCAACATCGAATTTAACGATAGGTACGTCATATCTAACGTTAATATCTTTGACAGGATGCCTATTAATTTCTTCCTTTAAATTAAGGTATAGAGAGACAATCCAGCGTGTTTTAGTTACCGCATTAATGTTGCTTGCTTCGTATCCTTTTCCTTCTAGCTCTTGGATATAACGTGTGCGTTCATTCAATTCACCTAAACGCATTTTGTTATTCATATCTTCATGCAATGCACTTAAGCAAGAAGGTGTAACGAATGCCTGTAAACGATAGATATTCGCCGGGTAGTCTTCCTCGCCATTTTCTTTCCATCGGTTTAATTGCTGGAAAACATAGTAAGTAAAACTATAAATGACGTGTTTAGGTACGACTTCAAAGTTCGTGATATACCCGTTTGATAAATCAGGTGGGATGTAAATTTTTCTTTCTTCTGAAATTTTATTGATGAACAGCCAAAATGCGATAAGCGCCAAGACTAGAAAACCAATGACTAGCCTTAACGTTTTAATATGGTCATTTTTGGCAATTAGCGAATTACGTGCGTTGCTATTACTCATAGTGATCGACCGATTCCCCAGCTCTGGGATTTACGAATGAAGGGCGTTTTCCTAAGCCCCTTATCTTCTAGCAACAAGCGGATTTTGAGTTGGTAAAAGCCTATTGGCCTTCCTCTTTTCATCTTCTGCAAAATTGTTGCCCCGACGAATACCCACCCAAGAATGCTCAATACACCGATCCCTACACCGACCATCACCATTTTGAACAAAGCGCAGACAATGAGCCAAAATGGAACGCAAACAAGTGCGCCCGTAATGGTCAGTGACATCAATTCAGAAAGCGAACAGCCTCTAAAAATAGAAGGTTCAGCATTCAAACGAGTGGGTAAAAGCTCATTACTCACTAGGGAGTCGCCGTGCCAAAGATGCCAGTTGCCTGATTCAAAAAGAACGACACAATGACAAGTAAGACGCCAGCGATGACCGCCGTAAGACCGACTGAACCCCAATCTGGGTCGTTACTCGCACGCGCTTCATTGAATTTCGACAGTAAGATCCAAGCAACCCATAAGAACCCTGCACCCGATATAGCAAGCGCAATGTAAGCAATAGCATCTCCCGTCCAACCTTGCATGAATGACAGGTAGTTTCCGTTAGTGCCGCCAGAAGCGCCCGTACTTGGTTCAACGGGTGTGGGTAAACCTTGTGCATGAGCTTTTGCATGTAACAGAAGTGGTAGTGTTAAAGCCCAAGAAATGGCTTTCTTTGTTCTGTTGAACAGTGTGTGTTTGGTAAGTTTCATTTTATGCAGCCCTCAATTAACGCAACAAAAACGAAACGAGTATTGTTATAAGTGCGACCCGCACAGTTCGAACAATTAAGTCATGGAGTGATATTTTTCTACGGTCAAAAGCTTTCCACTGAGTAAAAAGCACCCAACCAGCCCACAGATATAAGAGGCCGAATAGAACAAGCAAGATCACTAACTCAAATGAATCCATGGGTACACCCAATGTCGAGTTAGTGAATGCCGCTTCTTGTTCTGCTGTAACATTCATAGATTAATATTCGCCCGTAACGTTCGTTTGAACTTTTGGCTCACGACGAATCATATTTAAGCTATCTTCAACACCTTGCTTAATTGCATTCAGTTCTTTTTCAAGAACAAGGTAATTAAACTGGTGTGTATCGCTCTTATCAGACGCTTTCTTTGCCAATTTAATTATCCGTTGCAATTGAACTAATTCGTTATGTAAACGGCTTAGCTCATCACGTTCTGCATCGGTAATTGCACTCGCATTGAAAGACAAAAAAAATAAAGCGATTGGCATTAAAAGTGATTTTTTAAACATTACTTGCTCCGCGTGTGAGGCTTCATAATGTTTACTGGAAAGGTTCTAATCCACCCTAAACGTTTCACAGTTAGAAGAACTTAAATGGGGTGAAAATCGCTTAAAAAACACTGAGTTTTTAATGTGAGGGAATTTGTCTATGGGGATGTGTGAAAAAGCCCATTTACATGGGCTTTGATTCGGTGGGAGGTCAAATGCAGGTCGAACCTAAACCGAATTTTTTCCTGTATGTACATTAATCTATTGTTGATGCTCAACCTCATCGGTAGAGCTATCAATATTTTTTACTAACACACTGTTACCCGTAACACATATGACTTCTCCGTCGTAAGAAAAACCAATAAGGTCATCATCACAACTATCATTGGTATCAGTCGCTAATAAGTCAACTTCTACAAGTTGGTTTTCAGTTAAAGCTAATCTAAACATGGCAATTTCCTCAAAAAAGGGATTACCACCCTAATGGGTGGCAACCCATCAGGGTTTTAACAATACCGATAAAAGTATTGTGGTAGATGCCCTACGACTATTGTTTAAATAAACATTCGATTCTATAAATTATGTTTCACACATAGATAAACGTAACCAAGACGTTTTTTAAAAATATTTCTTGAGGCGTTCGAATGTCACTCGAACGGATAAACCGTAAAGTATGGCCGAAGGCATCACGATAAAGGCGGGGTGAATGGTAATAGGGCAACTGATATAAATAACGCATGATGTAAAAAACAGCGGCCATACAGAACGACGAGCTATGTTGTAAATATTGCTACTTTCTCTACCGCCACCCCACCTTCTTAGATGTCGTTCAACTAGCCCATCAACAAAGCCCACTAACCCAGCAATAAAGAACGTGGGGAGTGAGAATATAATGATAGCGACTCGTATAAAAAACACTTGGGTAATCGGGAATATTGCATCGATATAATGCCTATGCTGTGTATAAATCTTGAATAGTGATTGTCGAGTATTTGAACGATGTTTACTTTGGTTTAACTGTACGAGCCATTTATTGCTATTGGATTTTCTAACAATCCAATCATTAATTTTAGTTGTCTTTTCATAAATGAAAAGGCTCGCTTTATCTTTAGCATTCAACATACGATGGTCGATGAATCGTTGCTCATAAACAACCATATCATGAGCATGAGTATGTTTCTCATCCTCCCAAAACCACGTCATGCCAATCCATTCAATAATAACTGACATCATTAAAGAAATGATAACCCAAAAAAACACAGTGAATACGCCACCGAAGGCCCTTGTAATTAGGCCCGGTTCCTTGCGCTGCCTTGGTGCTTCTCGTTCCTTTCTCATGATTTAATGAAACACCGAAAAGTCTATTGAGTCAGTAAAACTGTAGTCTTGGTTTGAACGATAGCTTTGCTGCATCTCGTTCAGCATACTTGTTAGGTCGTCAGGCAACTCTTTATCATCAGCTTTGGTTGGCAAAGGTATTCTTATTTTCCACAACTCAGAGCCGTTAATAAGCATGAAAGCCTGTCCTTTTGGCAGCGCTACGATATCAGCAGGTCCAATCATGGGTACTCGACTCACACTGATACGGTCCTGATTTTGTGACACGAAAGTAACGCCTTCGCTCAAGCTACTTGCATCCGTAACACTTGAGACTGCTGTGACTTCACTGACATTTACCTCGGGTAGCTGTTTCGTCAGCATTTCACAGGTAGATATTTCTTTAACGCCCATCATGATCACTGTGCCAATATTGCCAGCGACTTGACCCGCTTTTGCCACGTCCCCAAGTTCAGCGATAACGTCTGACCAAGTTTGTGTGTACAGATTTAAGATATAACCTGCACCGCCCGATTTATTGATCAACGTTTTAAACTGAGGCCCCAATAAATCTGAAAATTCATCTCCATGGATGATCACTTTTGTTTTTTCGTTATTACCGCCCAATTCTGGCAATCCGTCATATACACCATGCTTGTAGATATGGCCTGCCAAGCTCGTCAAATCACTAAACGCTGACTGCCCAAAAACTTCGGCAACTTCCGGGTCTGTAAGAGCATCAAGTGCTACAAAAACAACCGCATTTGTTCTTATTGCTTCAAGCCAGTCAAGCACAGGTCTATTGTCATCAATATCGGTTAGATTCGGGCTAAGAACTTCTGCAATTTTTCCGGTTGTTAACTTTTCGAGTAACGGCTTAACAGCACCTGTGATTTTTTGAAAGTACTCACGTTCAAAGCGAAAAGCAGATATCAAACCTTCAATTACCGGGTCAAATACATCAATTTGTCTGATATAACGTGCCAAAGCCACTGCCTTAATTTCACGCCCTTGCTCCGCTCGACTGAGCTTGTTTGAATTGATGTGGCTTTCTGCTAATCCTAGTTGCTTTTCCCAATCTGCCGGACCGTTTTTCTCTAACCAATACAATGAATACCTAACAAATAAAGGGTCGATATCTGAAATGTAGCGACGAATTTTTAGATAGTCTGGTTGCTCGCCAAGTTTAAACAAAGCTACGTTGATGGTGTTCACGAATTGCCATGCAAAGTCCTTGAATGCTCTACCATCGCCTTCACCGGGGATGCCGTTTGCAAGTCTGCTAGCAGGCTCAGTAATCCGAGAGAACGAGCCGATAGCATTGTACCGAGCGCTCATTTCAGGGTGGCCTAAGTGAACAATAATCATTTTCCGTTTGGCTTTTTTTGCTTCTACATAGGTTCTCTTTAAGAGATCTGCATCACCTTTTGGATCAAAGACCACAACGCAGTTTTTTTCCTCCCTGTGTATATCTTGCGTTATGAGTGTTTCAGCTAGCCGCGTCTTGCCATGTCGTGTTCGTGCTACAACAGCGGTATGTCCGGGTCGTTCAGACAGTGGTAAATAAACGTCTTGTTCGTCGCCATAGCCAACGCCATGTATTATCGGGTCGCCACCTGTTTTAGGTGGTGGTCTCACGAGGTTTAAAACGTTATCTGCTGCTGTTAACTTTGTGATATGCCTTAAATATGTTCGTTCCCATTCAATCTCTTTTCGCCTCAACCATTGAATGGTCGCATTCGGTCTCGTGTATTTTTCGGCGTTTCGGTCCCTGGCTGCATAAATTCGTTCGGTATGTTTTTGCGTCCACAAAAAGCCTCGTCCTACAAATAGTCCTTGGTTACTTATTGGGATTTGATTTGATGAGAGATAGTATCTAGGCGTTCGTTTTAGGTTGTTATGATAACGAATAATTGATAAAGCTTGTTTTGCTCGATAAACGGAAAACCAAGTTAGTAATGCTGCTGATGTATAGGCCGTACTTTGTGTCATCATAAGCTGCTCTGGCAATGACAACATAACGTAAGCACTCAAGCCTGATACGATGCTCGAATGAAGCTCAACAGGTGGCCTTAGTAGCACCTCAATTTCGTATTTATCAGTCATAGTGATTCAGTAAACTACTGCTCTATGCCTTGCTGACTGATAAGTACCGGATAATGTTTAATACCCAGATTACTAGCGATGTCCGCTCCAGACATGGGAACAATCGGTAAACCTTGACCGATGCCCACTATGACCCTGTAGTTTTCTTCGGTTTCAACATCAACTAGGAGTCCTAGAGCGTTGAGTTTAAGTAGCTCGTTCCTATGCTGTTTTAACCAACACCTCGAATAACTATCATCACCAATGAGAAATACGGGCATTTGAACTTGCGGCAGAGGTTTATACGAACTCTCTATTTTTCCAGATGTCAGGTTGTCTGTTTTAACAGGAAAACTAATGGGTGATTGTTTTTTAGCATTGGAAGTAGCGCTATTTTCAACTTCCATTTTGTGCCGTTCGAGGTAGGTTGTTATGGACTTCGTTTTACCTGAATTGTAAATAGTAACCAATTCCTTAGACAGTAGTGACTGGTGTACGAACATGAGAACAAAGAACAATATTATCTTCATTTCTGCACTCCATCATTTTCAATTGAACGATATAAGTTCAACGTGAAATTTTTAACAACTGAGATAACATTTTCGTGGTTTGAAAACTCGAAAATTAATGCTGAACATATTGTCGTTAAGTCAGGGCGATAGCCACCTAACGCCTTTCTTAATTTGCTTTGCAACTCTGCCGCCTTGACGTGCGCCTCCCGTGTTATTTTTATTTTTTTTGTCTGGTCATCCTGATCAATTTCGATTTCCTGCAAAACACCATTCTTAAACACATAGAGCGTGCCTTCTTGTAAATCTTCATCTGTAAACGTTGTGTCAGTCATAACGTGCCTCTAATTTTTCGGTGTCGTGCTCTAACGCGCTTGGTATAGCTTTCGGCTCTTGTTGGATTGCTAGGCGAGTGATAGAGACCTACGGCTACCCACCAGTCACCGTGTTTTTTGTGAAATTCTTTTAAGATAGTTGCGCCAACTTTTAGGTTGGTGAAAGGATCAAGCAACTGTTCTGCCTGAAAGACTCGATGCCCATGCCATTTAGTATTAATCTGCATCAAGCCAACATCGACGTGTTGCTTTGTCTTGCGTGCATTAAGTAAGGCGGTTTTTGCCTGATGATGGTTTCTGTAACGCTTCCCCGCACCTTTGATGTTTAATGTCCAAGGCCAAGGATTGAATATCTTTTTATGCCTGTAGCCGCTTTCAGCCAATGCTATGGCGTATAGAATGTCAGCGGGTACATGATATTGTTTGGCGATTGTGCGATAAGCGTTGGGGACTTCCTTTGCTAAGCTACTGCTTGAGAAGCTTAGAAATAAAGGTAAGAACACAATTAACGATTTCATGATGATTAAAACCTAAATTGTGATTCTTTAATTTTAAATACTGAGCCTCCACGACTAAGAAATAGTGACGCATTTTGGTCTTCTGCTCTGAGTCTCAAGCGAGCCTGTAGCCCGTCATCTAAGTTTATTGTTATCAGGTTTTTTGATACGAAAAACGGCTGTATGTTGTGTTTCTTCGCCCATTCTCTCGCTTCGTTTTCACCAGAAACATTAGTCAAATAAATATCAACGGATACTTCTTTGAATCTATCTAATAATTTATAGAGCTTAGGTAAATCTCTGACGCAGCTTGTACATTTGCTGTCAGCAAAATATAAAATTCTGTCGCCTATGACAAAGGGGCCAACATCTTCATTGTCAAAAAATGGCGTTTGATTAAGTTCGCTTTTGAACCTGTAATTTTGTCCTAAAAGTTCACTGTCTATCACTTCCTCACCGGGGAATAGGCGGTTAAAAGCATCATGGTATAGTCTTTCGAATGCTAATAACTTGGATACGATAGTGTGCTCTTGCGTTGCATACAGTTCGGCATATCGTCTTTTCTCAATATCGCTGTTGGCGAAAATGCCTAGTGCAAGAAGAGGATCAATATTAGGGTTCCACTTGCCAAGCGGCCCCTTCATTATCTCGGTATATCGAATATAGTCTTTTGGTTTTAGGTTCCAAAGCTTTGCTAAATGATTAGTTTCAATATTGCTTTGTGCTATCATCACTTCTTCTGCTTCAGCTTTATCCTTTTTATACCTTTCGTAGTCATCACGAGTCATTGTTTGTGAGAAAGCCGAAGTACTCCAGAGTATAAAAACAGTGCAAATCAATACCAACTTATTCATCATCTTCCCCTGATATCTGATTGACCTTAGCTCCATTCAACCAATTGTTGTGATGCTCCCAAACAATTGACTTTGCTTCTTCATTCGAGCGTGACAGCATCATATTCTCAGTAGGGATTTTAAGAATTGATTCAGCAAGTAGCAGGTTCATATTGCTGTTTTTAAATGATGTTAAGTTGTGCTCATAGAAAGAGACTAACGCTTGGTTTATCGTTGTGGTTTCGGTTTTTTTTTGTATAACGATATCTAGTAGTGAGTCATTTAATTGAACAACATAAATGTCACTTTCGATTGATAAAGGCTTATTAACTTGATGACAGGTTAATGCGCTATACCAAGCCAGTTTAGCCATGTCAGCATCAATGGATTGTATGTTGTCAACGTATTCGTTTTTTAATTTAAAATGTATGCTACGTCTTACAGGATCATTTATTGGTTCAAAGCCAACACCACCTAATACCTGCAAAGCATCTAGCAAAGTCATTGGTCCTAGGTTTCGATGGGAAGAAGGAAGAGGTAATTGATACAGGTAATAGTGTTCGTTAGTTTTATAAGCTCTAGGGTCTAGGTGATAACCGTTGCCTTTTAAGATAAATATCAAAGCTTGCCCAACTGTAGATACCGAGCTTGGGAATGTTACATCAACTAAAGTTGCCAACAGGTTTCGTTGGCTTTTTGTTGGCTCCGTTGAAACGCTCAAGTATCGACTTATGTTAGTAAACCTATCATCCGATATTTGAGCGTTGCTTGATAAGCTGACAAGGGGCATTATGATTAATAAGCTATGACTTAGTTTCACTACTGTTCTCATCATTTTCACCGTTAAATTAAACTCTCAGCGGGAATGATGCAGAACCTTAACTTTCACCTCTACAGATAACGTTTCATTGCTTTTAGAATGGTCAATAAGAAAGCGGCCGAAGCCGCCCCTTATTACTGTTACGGTCATCGGCTCCCCAGCCTGTACCGCCATAGTAGTTTTATGTATCACAATATTTGATACAATCCGAAAGCTTTCAGACATAGGAGAACCTTACACTTATTACTGTTTTTAAATACCCATGAGCGAAGCGAAAAAAAACCTCTAAAAGAGGGTTCAAAATAGTACGTAGTCATTCAATGCACGGCATGATCGCTCAAATAAACATTAAGTTCCCAGCGAACACGCTCATAATAAACACAAGAATCATCGTGGAGAATAGGTTTAAGCTCACCCAGTAGCTTTATGACTTCATGACCGTCTGACCCATCGAGTGTTCCCATGCCTTCAAGTGAGAAAATATTGTCTAGCCTACGGCCCTCAATTTTTCCCTCTTTATCCCTAAACGACATGCCTTTTAAACGAGTTAATATTGAATCACTTTTTTTCTTAACGGCAGGACCATCCTTTAACCGCACGTTTCCAACTATTATTAAACATTCCATCACAGTTACCTTTCGTTGTTAAAAAAACATAAAAAAGCCCCCTGCAAAACAGGAGGCTTTCAGCCAAATAATATATATTGAGCATCTGGCTACATGCGGTATGGCAATACCGATTGTGTAATCAGCTTTAAATTGTGTAACCCTATACAGCTAGTGAGCTGTTACGAACTTTTAAGTGGGTTCTCGTATTGATTGATATTCCGTTATCTGCCATTTTTATATGTAAACGACAAAACGTTTCGGCAATTTTTAGCCGATGTAGTTTGTTACTATTGATATTCTCTGATGGCCTAATTCTTGTGAAACAATCAATCGAGCTTCTTTATCTAATCGCATCTGCTCATGGGTCATTTGTCTGTTGTTTGGGCCACCGTGAAGAGGACAATTGAACCCGGTCAGTACCTTATAACGTTGTTGAGCATAACGGTGCCGTAAACCATGTAAGTTACTGAGTCCCGCTTTAGCAGTAGCCTTTTCATGCCGATTTCGTTGTTGAAAATACTGTAAGTTAGGCGGTATAAGAGAGGCATTTTTAACCAACGCTTTAACCTCATCTAGTAGTTCCCTTTGCTCTTTTGTAATGATGGGAACAGTGCGTTTTTTACCTCCCTTGCACCAAGTGGCTTTAAGTTCTATATGATCGCCTTTGTCAGCAAAGGTAGGGTTAAACTTAATTGACTCTTCTTTTCTTAAACCAAAGGCTTTCGACAGCCTTACGCTAGATTTAACTAAATCATCTTTGATAAGACTGAGTTGTTCTTTCGTAACATCACAGGCTTTCGACTCTGTAGGCTTGTATACTCTTCGCTCAATTCCGTAATGATCATTGCTTCTGGCAATAACATTCGGTTTATTGATTTTTCTCGCCCACCATCGTAGATGCGCCATACGAGACTTGATGGTTGCCGCTGATAACGATTGCGATTTCCAATGCTCTACCAGCGCATTTACGTGTTTCGGTTTCAAAGACTGCGCCTCCATATGCGGATAACCCAACTCCTTTGATAGCTGTTCAGCAGCCAATTTTAGTACTTGGCTCCTTTTTTTTCGTGTAGCAAACGAATCTTCCCGCTTGTTCTTACACAATTCTTTCAGTTGATAAATAAGTGTCTTCATAGCTAAAAACAATAAACGGCTATTTCGTTCTATTCACTAGTTAACGTTTCACTCCTATAAGAAGGTTATTAGGTGCCATTAGTACCGATGTGTTAACACGTCGTTTATGAACGTTTTTGCACAATGCAAAAATGTTATTTTCGTTTCAATTATGTCTCAAATGATGGAATCAACGTTTGTCTGCTAGTTGCCTGACGAGATGTTCTAAATACAGTGTTTGGTTAGTTCTAATGATCATATTACATGCGTACAAGTAATACCCTTTTTTACAGGTCCATGATCGTGAGGTGTATTAACCCCGAGCAGCCTAGCAAGGCTGGTTAGCATCTTAATGGTGGCATAAAACGCGGCATCCATTAAAACCATCGACAAACGGCAAAATAAGAGCGTTTTAAAACGATTTTAAAACAATTATGCTGTTGTAATTCCGTTAAATGTCTTTTGAAACAAATAATAAACAATGTACTTATGACGATGCTTTATATGTCTCTTTTTTCTCCTGTGCTTAATGTAAATAACCTAGTTTTATGAATATAAGTAGATAGTCATAGGGTTGGTTCTAGTCGTATAGTGCTTGGTTTTTCATGATCGATTTTTTACCTTTGTTAAAGTTTGAGTCGTTTATTTCTAAGTTTGATTTTCCCACTTTGATAAACCAGTTGGCCTCTGGATTTTTAAAATATCATTGCGACTTTCGAAATGAATTAAGGAACATCAGACAAATGCCTGAGTATGGGCTTAGTACCCGGTTGGATAATGGATAAAGCTTAGATTGCTCGAAACGAGCGTAGCTTTGTTTGGTATTGCAGAATGAATCATCACTTAATCGTAGCCTAGTTAGGTGATTCCCTACGAATTTCAGCCTCTCAAACGTATCGTACCTATCTAAAGAGATCAATGCGTTTCATATGCTGTGAAGTGTTAATTTTTCCTAGCGATTTCCAAGGTAATTGCTTGCACGTCTTTATTGGCGTGGCTTTTGACAATCGTTTCCCTTGCTCAGAAGGGAAACGATTGTCTTGTGCGGCTGTCCAGACCATGTGAAGAATATCGTTCTTTTAGCAGTGAAAGGTTATCGCTGTTTTTCGTCTCTGCTTTTTCTTAATCTGCTGGCTCTTAAATGATTCATCGTCACTGATGAGTTTTTGATTAACCCAATGGGACTACTTCCATTGGGTGGTAGTCCGAATAAATAGGATGCCAGCAATGAATACTGAAACTTCAATATCCTCGGTAGATAGCGAAACTGAAATTAAAGAAAAGCAATATGTTCTCTATGACACTAAAGGCGGCTACATTCAACGCTATATTACGATAGAAGGTAAAGAGCTTCGGACTAAGTTTGATAAGCCCAAGCAATGTAACGCTTCTGATAATTTAGTGTTAGTAAGTGAAAAATACGCACTTGAATTGCAACGTCAATATGAAGCAGTCGTGTATGTAACGGATTGGTCAGAAATAAGCTTGGAAAGGTACAACGAGCTATATCATATGTTTCCGGTGATGAATGAATCGCAGGGTATCTTTCGTTTTCTGGAACCCGTCACCTATAACGTAGCGATGTACGTCGCTAAGTATGGAGACAAGTACTACTCAGCGTGTAAGTTAATCGTAACATCATACGATGTATTTTTAACTGAGCTGGAGCAAAAGCACAACGACGTGCCAACTTAATCACCCTTTACAGCGCCTTTTATCTAGGCGCTTTTTTCTCTTTTACATAAAGCCTTGCTTTTTCTATATTTTTCATTGTCTTTTCCACTAAAACCTTTGACAGTCATAAAACGTTGTTCAGTAGATGAAGCTATTCAAAAGCAGTGAGCCACCGTGGCTATATATGAAAAATACTCTGATGAAGTAATTTCTATTTTATATTAAGAAACAACCAAACCATGTGCATATAAGATACTACATCAATGAACTGCTTTGGGCGTGAAGCCGAATACAATGGCTACTAGAGTGTAAATTATTTCCATCGGAAAATGAGGAAAGCCAAAGTATAGAAGTAAGGGCTTTACAGCATAAAAATGTACGGCTAATACAATCAAAATGATAATGACCAGTTTATCGACGTTTAGCCGAGCCTCAAACTTTCCTTTGCAAACCTTACATTCATGTATACGACCAAACTGAGTTTTTGTTAAAGGGTTATATTTGGAGTTACAATTTGGACATTTCAATTTATAGTCCACCTTTAATCAACAGAGAAGCTAAATTCTGTCCCTTTCTTAATAATCATATCAACAAACTCTTGCCTGTCGATATTATATTTTAAGAGAGGAATTTCATTGCGGTAAGGGGCATTATTGCTATTAACATATATATACATTAGTGTTCTTAAACTGTTTATAGAAACTCGTTCCACATGTGTCCATTTTATGCGCTTTTTATGCTTTAATATACCGAACTCTATATGACTATCGCTTACCTGTAACTTATCTTCTAATAGAGCCTCTCTATTTATAAAATGCCATATAATAACACTCGGAAATAGTAAAACCCCGAAAAAAGCCACGTAACTTTTTAAGCTATGAGGAAGCTCCCTTAAAATAGCAATATTGTATACTGATACTGCTGAATAAATTGAGAGGATAGTCATTGTCGTAATGACTATGACCAATAATGCTTTACTTCTTTTATACTCACATTGTTTTTCCATTTTTAATAATTCCTATGTATCTCGCCATTACTTGGCGAGATACATTAACTTAATATTAAAACGTAAAGTCATCTTCTGTAATATCTTCTTTCTTAATATTTTTTAAGAATATTACTGCTTCATTACTAAACACTAACATTGTTCCCCTTTCGTATTGTGTCGCATTTTCAAGTGACCGAGATACATCAGTTAAGGTAGCACCTTTGACTTTTACCTTATCAACCCCGAGCTGGAAGTCCGAGTATACATCAGAACCTTGGCTGACAATAAAAATGTCTTGTCCTTGACCACCAATGATAAGATCATTCCCACCTCCGCCATTCAAGGTATCTTGGCCTTTACCACCTCTCAGTATATCTCTTCCTTCACCTCCAAATAATCTATCGTCACCTCGACCACCGTGTATTGTATCTTCGCCACCTCTTCCTCTGAGTAAATCATCGCCCCTCTGTCCATTTATGAAATCATCTGATTTCCCGCCAATTACAGTATCTCTGCCCCTACCAGTTTCAACATGTGACGAATCCTCTCGAACGATTTCAATATGGTCATGTCCACGCCCAGTTCTGATTGCACCGAAATCTGATGTACCATTGAGTTTCGATGCGCCTAGCTTAAATTCGACATCTTCGGATGATTTTTTCATATCGATAGCATTATTAGATAGCTCTCGCATTACTATTTTAGTGTTATCATCAATTGTAATAGATTTCCCACCATCAGAAGATGCAAGAAGCATTACATCATATGCTTCGTTAACAATTTCGCTTCCTTGATTATTGCTGAATGTATATGTAAAAGTGCTCATAACACCAGAGCCATTCATCCCATAACTGCCTTTGACTTCGTCAAAGTTAATTGAAACTATTCCAAAATTAGATAGTGTGTGTGTTTCTCCTTCATCTACCATTGCATTTTTGTTGCTATCAATCCATATACCAGCATACTGATAACTATCATCAGTATGATCAAATTGCCCATCACCATTAATATCTAGAGTCATCAACCCATCTAGATCTGTTTTACCCTGTCCTGCTAAGTGAGCTAATGAGAATTCATAGTAATCATCTAATTTTCCATTTCGATTCTTATCGATAAATAAAATACCATCATTTCCTTTTATCCAAGATACCTTCTCCATGTAACCATCATTATCAAAATCAATGTAGTTCTGAGACTCAACATAACTATCTATATGTAACCCGTCACCATTTAGATCCAATATAATAGGAGGCATGAATTCGCATAGGCTTGGACTACCCCCCACTGTGCAAATGAACCGCTCCATAGCTTCAGGAAAGGTTTCACCATTATTATCTCTGAAGCTAGTAAAAAATATTTCTACTCTTGTAACAATCTGAGCTTCATTAACAAAAAATTCAACGCCTGTACTAACTATTATGCTTGCCGTAATACCAATAATTACTGCTGGGGTACTAGTACCCAAAACTGCTGCACCAAAAGCACCAGTTAATATTCCCGCAATGATACCAGTGGCTTCCGCAAAAGCAGCATCATTCTGACCATTCAAAAGTTGCCGTGTTAATTGCTGACCGGAATTTAGAAATCCTGCCCATCTTCCTAAACCATCTATTATGTTATTTGCCCGAGCAAGCTCTGCGGGTGTTAGGAATTCCCGAAACTCCTCTAACTGCTTAACATACTCAGAAAGCAATTCAGTAACGAATACTCCTAAATCAGCTCTGGTGTCCGGATCATTGAGTAGCTGTTCGAACTGATTATCTTGGTCATTTTGAGATGAACTACCACTACCGCCACTGTTACTTCCTCCCGGATCCGCGTCTGGATCGAAGTTTTCCCGGGGATCGAATGGTTCGAATGGACTCCTAGGCGGAAAGCCGGGGAACCTAACACATAATGAACCGCCAAAACAATCATCAGCGTGTGCTCTGTTCGTTGTCCATCTTATTCCTCTCAAGAGCGGTGCACTAGTTTTTACAAATGCCCCCTCTTCATCGAAATAAACACCATGAGCCGCATGATCAATGGTCATACTGCCACTGAAACATGCGACAGCTACAGCAACTTTACTTAAAGAGGATTTCATTATCTTTCCTTCCATTATCTTTCCTTTCATTTACTTGGTTGTGTTAATTGAGTTATCTAATTCATCCCAGCAAGTAAGCACATCATCAGCCACATAAATCGTAGTGGATTTATGACGAATTTTTCTCGCAGTAATGAGAGAGCAATTGATGAGCTTTGAGATAACATCATTGGTTTTCTTAATATCAGTATTGAGGTGACTTCTGATTTTTGAGTGAGTCAATATGGGGTATCGCCACAGTAAAGTGATGATAGCTATTTCCTCTTTAGTCATGTAAGCAAAGCCAATTTTTTTTGAAATGATGTGCTGAGTTTTAGTTAAATGTCGGTAGGCCTCTGCTTCATAGTTATTAATCCATTGATAAGCTTCGTCTAAATAGCTATGCGTTATTGGCAGTTCACTATTAATCTTTGGACTTATTAAAAAATCCGTATAGTATTTTGGTGATGCCTTTAGTCTATACAATGACAGCGGAGTATGGATATCAGAGCTTTTGCTTAAAAGGCCTGAATATAACGCCCTTGATGTTCGCCCGTTGCCGTCGGCGAAAGGGTGTATTCGTAGTAGGTTCACATAAGCTGCAACGGCTTTGTCTTCGCAAGACAACTCGCTGTGATTCAATACCTCAATATATCGAGTGAGTAGTGAACCCAACATTGAGGGAGGTGGTGGTAAATAATCTGGTTTTTCAAGCGATTTACCAATCCAGTTTTGTACAGGCCTAATAATGCCACTACTTTCATGTTCAGGCGTAAGAGCCTTATTAATTTGGCAAAGTAGCTCAATTGAGAGCATTTCACTTTCTTGGACTAACTGTACCGCTTTTTCAAAGTTTTCGATTTGCCTTTTAAGCATCACAGCATGGGCATATTCAGGCACCTCTATAACGTTAACCAATGCCAAGTTTCTTCTTGATATTCTTCTGGATTCATTCAATGTCGAACCACCTGCTAAATATCGAAAAAAGAAATTATTTAAAAATCCACTTCCCTTACTTAATGCCAATTTACTACTCATTAATTTTTAACATCATAAGAACTTGACGTATTGCATTCGCCATGTTCACCCTTCGTTCTGGATATTTTTCAAACTAGTCAAAACCTGTTTCCTCAAAAGCTGATTTAATTCGTTATGTGTACATCAGATAGCTTTTTTTAAGGCTTGAGAGAATGTTTGCATTTCTTGAAGATTTTCTGCCGAACTTGGAGCCAGTAAATACACTCAGGGCATTAATAACTAAAGCGGTTACAGTTAGCTTTAAGTCCATATGATGTTTCTCCTTTACTAAACCTTGATAGGTAACAAAATACAGCATCACCAACCTATACATACATAAATCATGGACATTATCTACTATTAGAGGAGCATAAATCGCTTAATCAAACGGCTTGCCAATCCAGTTTTAACTACTCCTGAACCAGACACTATTTTCAACAATCAGTAATATCAGGCTATTCACTGTACACAGTAAATTTAATGCCTTGCATCATGAACTTTTTGAATAATTGATCTCGCTGGATTGCTTCACCGACAGTTGTCGCAATAGTGATGCCTTTATAAAGGTTTAGGCCTACAAGCATTCACTGGATACAACAAATATGGCCGCACTCCTTCAACACATAATAAAAGGTTGCATAAGTAATTATTGGTGGATAAATAGACAAAACAATGGGCCATTTATTTTTATATGATGGTCAATAAAATCATTTACCATAAAAGTCATACTTACAAAAAAACTTCTAACCTGAAAAAATAATGTATATTAAATTAACCCATAAAGCCATTTAAATCAAGCGTGATTTTATATGCATCATAGGCACTGTCCCCCGAGGCATTGAACTTTCTTGTATACTTCTGATCCGTTCTTCCATATTGAGTGATACATATGCGCGGTACAGAAAAACCGAGAGGTAAAGTAACGAATTGTTCTTAGTACTACAAAGCCTAGGTCAATCAGAGCTACTTAACATTTTGGAGCGGACAAGAATGTTATTAAAAAGCAGGTGCTTTAGTTATCACAGTCTCCTTGGTCGAAGTTCTACCTACTAAGTGTAACCAAAGATCTATTAAATTAGTTTCTGAGAGCACCGGAAAGATTTATGAACCCTGCTTTAAACTGATTGATACACTACTGACTAAACTTAGCTACAGTTTTAATAGCTTGAGGGTAGTATATATTTTCTATCAAAAGTTAATCCTTCTTACTCAACCTATACGAGACAGTACATCAATCTTTCAAGTAAATGTTAGGCGACATGACACAAATCCACTCTTTGTTTGCGAATAGTTCCAGTCAATTAGTAAACGAAACTTCCTATAGGTACTCTTTCATCTTTCTTGAGTGTTTTGAGCTGTCTAGCTGAAAGGCTTTCGGCGTATTTGCAGTAGTTCTTTTGCTCATCGGGTAAAGAGTCACAACCGATGAATAATGCTTGCTTTTTGTTTTGCCTAACCACTTTCGGGCTTTGGCACCGAGGGCATAACTGGAATGTTGTTTTACAGGTTAAACATTTCCCTACGCCTTTATATTTAGCAGCTAACCCACCACAAGCCAGACATTGCACTGCTTCCGTTTTACATCCCAGTCCCGTGGTACATTGATAAATCTTCTTCCACTTATCTTTTAGTTTAAAAAAGCCAATCTTACATTTAGGACATTGCCTTTGAGCTAGAGCCTGTTTACTAAAAGACTCAGTAAGAACCTTAATCTTATAATCACCTTGAATAAGCTCCATGACAAACTCAGAAGGTTCATTAGGATCGGCCACCATAACGCTAGCATGTTTTGCGCGAGTAATAGCGACATAAAATAACCGACGTTCCTCAGCATGAGGGTATATTTCGTTCGTTGGCATTAATCCTTTAACAACTTCGTCGTCCTTACGCTCAGTTGGGAAGCCCCAGTAACCACTGTTAAGATCCAAAATAAAACAGTAATCAGCCTCTAACCCCTTTGAGCCATGTAGAGTCCAAAAATACATATTCTGTAATTTCAGTTGACCTTCATAATAGGCCCTAGCGGACTTTTCGGTATCATTGTATCGGCATAAGATAGCAATACTGGCAGATGGTTTATGTCCAATAATGTTTTTTATGTGAGGTTCGATGGCTTTAATTTGATTGGTTTTCCCATCTAATTGATTGTCCATGATGAAAACACTTAGCGCGGTTTTATCCTTTGTATCAATGTACTTCTTATACTGTTCTTCGTTTTCCATCACAAACGGTCCGGCTACGTTGGCAATACCTTTGTTGTAACGAAAGGTTGTCTGCAATCTCGTTATGGCATGATCTTTAACGTGCTCTTTGATATGTTCTTTAAAATTAGTGGTGTACTTTAGTTTCCCACCGCTAAAGGCGTAAATGGATTGCCAATCGTCACCAACAACGGTCAAACTGCAATCGTCTGGCTTATACAGTTCTTTTAAAAACAACCATCGAGATGTCGAGATGTCTTGAAATTCATCAACCAGAATATATGTCCAATGAGGTTTGAATTTACCTTCTCGAAGATACTTAGTAGCCCGCAAAATCATATCATCAAAGTCTATTTTTTTACTTGTACGCAATTCTTCAACATAATCTCGACGAAGGTTTTCTATGATAAAAGCATGGCTATCAGCATTTCTGATTTTAGCCTTGTTCAGGTACTCAAGTATCTTGTTACCTTCTATTGATTCCGAGCGAACGGCAGTTAAGGCATTATCCAATCGCTTAACACTTTGATTAATTATTTTGTCATTTTTAAGTGCCTCAACAAGCTGCTCTGGAGAAATCGGCTTTAACGTCACTTTTGCATCTTTAAGTATTTTAGCTAATTTCTTTTCTAGTTCCCCATCTACCCATTCATAATGAAAAGTTTCCTTTAACGTCGTGCCATAACGTTCATGTAAGTCAATCTTACTTTGGCGCTGTCTCTTATATTTTTCTGCATCAATATCAGCCCGTGTTTTGCCGTCCTTATCAAGGCCAAAATGTTCTAGGTAAATGTCTGGTTCTTTCAAGTAGAAATCAGGGTGATAGGCAAAGCCTATGTTCTTATCTATCTTACTACCGTAATTTGGCTCGTACTCATATTCAATGCCGTTCATAAATAGCCAATTGCCAATCAACACTTCTTGGTAGCCTTTGACCTTTACGCTATTCAATGTCCTATATTTATTATCCTTAAGCGTTTTTTGATATTCTTCTTCTGAGCTGACGGAAAACGGATCAAAGGCATAGTAAAGCGATAAAATAAACGCGCGGCGATTGACTTCATTTTTCTCAATGAAGCGAACCAACCAATTATTGATAAATTCTTTTCTTACCCCTTTGTCTGTCAGAGGACTCATTCTTAATGACTCAAAATCCTCTACGCTCATTTTTTCAACAGAAGCTGCTATTTGATAGCCTCTGCTATGGAAAGTCGATATTTGCTTATCCAAATTGTAGTTTAAGCCAGCTCGTTTCAAGCTAGCCTTAGCTCGTCCTCTTAACTCCTTTGCTGCTTTCTTTCCATAAGCGAGTACCATCACATCATTAGACTGTAAGGCCAACTTTCTTTCTATTAAATCAGCGGCCTTAGCCACAATAACTGAGGTTTTCCCTGTCCCTGCAGCTGCCAATACCATATTGAAATCATTATTTCTGATGACAGCCAACCGTTGTTCATCTGTTAGTGGATTACTCTCAACAGAATCGTAAAATACTTTTCTATCTGCCAGTGTTTTGCGTTCATGAGATTTCCTGAAAATTCTTTTTGACGCACTAACCGGATACCATCGAGCCAAACGCTCTATTCGCTTAGCATGAGAAGGTGAAATATGTTGCTTCCATAGAGCTTGATGAGGCTTAAAATCACTCACTATTTCTCGTATGATATCTTCTGATTTTTCGATATTAGATTCTCTTAAATAGGAATCCGTCACCTCATTGAGGAATGTTGTCGTGATATTATCAATGCGTTTCTCAATTACGTTTACAATACGATTGTTGAGTTCATCAAATTGTGACTTAGCACTAAAATGACTGAGGCCGCTAACGACTAACTGCCCTGTTTTTGTCTGAATAATTACACTATGACCCCATAACTTACGTGACATAGTGCAAAAACTGATCAAGTCATGGTGTGGGATTTTTCTTACTTCTGATTTGCTATGTATTTCCAATGAATCAAGTTTAACTACCATCTTGATAAACCGACCTAAGATATTGATACGTGACCTGACAATGCTAACAACCATATACAGCCTTGTTTATTTATACAGTAATAATACTCTCACAAATTTTATTGTAAGTTAACGGCTTAATGCACTCTGAAAAATTATCACTTTATTATGTTTTTCTGAAATTAGGGGTAGGAAAAATGCACTGGAAAGGGTATGTTTTATACTCGCAAACGTAGTGGCTTTTTTAATGGCTGGATAATTTGATGTCTCGTAAGATATTTGACCCCGAAAACCTGATAAAAATGAGAGAAGAAGCGGGCTTTACTCAAGAAGAGCTTGCTTCACGGCTAGGTTGTTCCAGAGAGACCGTTAATTACATTGAAAATCGTAAGCAAGGGACCATAAAAAAGCTTGAAATTCCATTGGTGAACAAATGGTGGAGTGTATGTCGATTAAAAGTTTCTGAAAATTCAAGGCTTGAATTTGTCCAAACATTGATAGATTATTTTAATATAGAGGAAGTACTTAAAAACAAATATAAAAAGTAACGCATTGCTCACACCACTGAAACCATACCTAACATTACGACTGATAAACATCTTTTTCGCAATTTTGATTACAGTGGTAAGCATTCTTACATTTGGTAAAGATGGCATATTTGATAGATTCTTTTTAGGTATCTTAGTTCTCACCGGCTTATGCTTCTATCGCAACAAAGATATACTGAGCGTATGCTTTATCTTGATCGTTTTGTCCGTGAGTGTGGAGCTATTGTGGATGATCAGCCAGCATCCAGTTTTTCGTTGGTTGACATATACAATGGCTATTTCCGTTTGCTACTGGCTTAGGCATAATTCACTAGCAAAATTCGTTATGATGGTTTTTATATGCGAATTTGGCTCTTACATTTATTATGTTGCCTCTCAACGCCCTACCATTCCTAGCTCGGATTGGTTTTTAATGGCTTGCTGCTTGAGTCTTATATGTCGTCGATTGTTTTTTATGAGAGACGTGTACTTATCATTTCTATCTAAGAGTCTTGCTGATACGCAGCTTGACTTCAACCTCTATCGAATTTTTAGCTGGGGGATAATTTTAAATGGAGTGATAGTTATTGAATACACAATTCGCAATGCAATCGGTTTTCAAATTCAGTTCGCTTATGACTTACATCCTTATATCATTCGTTTTCTGTCTGCGCTTCTCCTATTCCACATCATCAATTTTTCAGCAGAAAACATATATAAGCGCTACGCCTAGCTAAACTTTTTCACCTCGGAAGTTTGTTATTTATGTAGTGTGCGTCCCCCATATATGTGTATACAAATGGCGGTACATGAGCAGCGCAGGTATACCTACGTATACTATTCTTCCCCTAGTTTTAAAATCAATTATCTCCATAATGCCAAATGTGGAACCAATTCCACTTTTAACCTTTTGGAGTAAACACAAATGAAACTAAATACAAACTCACTGATTGTTTTGAGCATTTTAACACTTGCGAGTACCAACACTTCTGCCATTGAAAGTGCGGCATCATCAACAGTCAATAGCAAAGAACAACAAGATGTACTTCTAGTTAAAGATAAAAATGTTGAGTTATCAACTATTCATGAAAGGCGTCCACCGGCACTTTTACTAGCAACACTTTCTGATAAACGTCCACCGCCTCGCCTGCAAGAAATCAGTACTTTAGATAGTATACGTAAGTATTTCTCTGAGCTATTTAAGGGCTAGTACAAGTGACATTCGGAAAATCATAAACTCCGACAATTAGGCATTTTTGGGGGAAAAGCTTTTCCCCTCGCCAAACCGCTATAGCGTTTTGGCTACCCCATTCTAGCGGGGATACCCCGCAACGCCCCGAATATGCTGGCGCAAAGCGCCTTTTTTAACGTACACGGTCAGCTATGAATAGCCTTACTGTGTACTGCTAATTTGCTTGTCCAGTCTCACCTTCATTCGCGAGGTTGTGTCTGCGAGACCGCCATTGACGGTAGCACTACCCCCACACACGGCAACGATAAACCCTATCGGGCTGTTGAGCTAAAAGCGCTCATCAGTCATTGCAGTGTGCGTTGTTCGCGCTAAATCCCGTGGCTGCGGCTCACGAGACTAACCCCAGCGATGAATAAAAGAGGAAACACTATGACAAATCAAATTGATACAAACAGCGCGACTACTCAATCTTCCCCTGCGATGTCCGAAAAAAATCAGAGGAGAGCAAGGGCAATAGCAAAGCCTGTGATGACAAAAACACAAGAGAAAATTGTTAGACAAGCATTGTCCATTATTCAGTCATCATTCAAAAATGACGGTGCTTTTCTCGATAGTGTAGATGCGGCAAAAGATTTTTGTCAACTTAGGATCGCACACTACGAGCGTGAAGTGTTCGGTGTTATTTTCTTAACATCACAACATCAATATATTGATAATGAATTACTATTTTTCGGCACAATAGATTCTGCTGCTGTTTCGCCACGAGAATGTGTTAAAGCTGCGTTAAAACACAATGCTGGTGCTGTCATTTTTTATCACAACCACCCATCCGGTATTGCGACACCATCAATTTCGGATGTTGCACTGACAAAAAAGCTCAAAGGCATACTTGAAATCATAGATGTATCGGTGCTGGATCACATAATTGTGACAACCACTGATACAACAAGCTTAGCTCAATTGGGTAAGCTTTAAAGTGCAAATAACTAACTTCTCCTTCAACACCTCGAAACTTAGCTCTAAAAAATACGAGCTAAGTTTTAACGTATTCTAGGTTTAACACTAACGTGTCGAAACGATTGCTAAAAAGAACATGTAAATCAGCTACTACTTTGGTTTTGATAGGCTGCTAACTGAATGCTTTTTTCAGCCTGAATTTTCATATAAATCTCTTCCCGATGCACATCTACATCTTTCGGAGCGTTTATGCCAACCCTTACTTGGTTTCCCTTCACGCCTAATACTGTAACTGTTACATCGTCCCCAACCATCAGGGTTTCACCTACACGACGAGTTAAAATTAGCATCTTATTCCATCCTTTACTTTTTTAAATTAAACATCATCCTCACCTAGCTAATGAAGAGATTTATCCAACGTAAAATATTTTTCATGGTTTGTCCAAATAATTAACCAAAGAAAGCATCTTTAACCCTTCTCAGTGACACTCTACCGATCAAACAAGCGTTTAAGTTCCTCAGCATTTGTATAAAAAAATATGCCTATAATGAAGAGTCTAGCATAGCACCACGTAAAACACAGTATTTTAATCCTCTTATAACGTTTAAAACGCTTTCTAATATAAGAATAAGAAAGCGGTACGAATTTGAGCAACTGGGATAATGTCAAAAAGCTAATAGGAATCGAAATAAAAAAAGCGAGACAAAATTCAAATTTAACACAAGAACAATTGGGTGTTGCCATAGATGTAGATTGGCGTTCTGTGCAGCGTTTTGAGTATGGCATCGACTTACCTAAACAAGAGTCTATGTTTAAGTTGGCCAAAGCGCTGGATGTTCATCCAGCGACATTCTTAGAAAAAGCATACAGCTATTGGCTTGAAGAAAACTAACTTTCAGATGTACTAGTGTTTTGTGACAATTCAGTCGCTTTGGCTAGTTTAGCTGTGGTGTGTAACTTAAAAGTCACGGTTGATTATTCGACATTGCCTCAAAGTTTATATAATGCCTAATAGTGTGAGGTTACTTATCTGCTTCTCTAGTTAGCTAGAAAAGCAGCTGCTTAAGTTGACTCATCAAGGCAGACTCACTTTGATGTTCTGTTTCTGTAACAAAGAAACCAATAAATTTATAATTTGAGATTGATCAGCGCCTAGAGTTGTAACGAATTCTTTCACCACGTCACCACTAATGCCTTTAGAATGATTCTCTGCCATCTCTCGCGCTATATCCTCTGGTGAACGATTGTAGTATGTCATTAACTGCTTGATATCCTTATGGCCTACAATTCGAGCAAGATCATAGGGTGTGTATAATTTAGCAAGATTGGTTATCGCTTCGTGTCTTGCGTCATGAAACGTTAAATCGACTATGTTTGTCTTCTTCCTATATTTTCTAAATAATGAGCTTAGTGAGCCAGCAGAGACTTTAAAAAGCCTTTTGCAATCATGATTGTGGAATATAGGCGTTTCACCCGGAAGTGGTTGGTAACGTTTTGGTCTTTTTTCTATTGGTAATGAGTAAGGGCAGGGGGCATGCTTACTTTTAGCATACATCTTACTTAGTAACTCATTCCCTCGTGGTGACATAGGTACAACCCGCTTCGAGCCGTTTTTAGTTTTTACAAGCTCTACAACATTAGCTTTCATATCACAGCATGTGGTACAGATATCTGTGACTTCGCCAGCTCTCATAGCCGTATCAATTGAATATAGCCATGCCACGGCAACTTCCTGCGACATAGTCGTGATACATGATTCCTCACTATACCCTAGCACTAAGCACATCATTTCTTTCTCTAAAGGGCTGATAAGCCTATCTCGATGAGGTGGGTTTTTCGGCCGCTGTAATCCTTCCATTGGGTTGTGGTGCTTGGGAATCCACCGCCAATGCTGCGCTTTTGTAATGCAGTGGCTTATTAGATTTAACTCTCTATTAACGGTTGAGCTTTTCACAGTGCGTAACCGTTCTTCAATGTATTGCTCAATATCAAATAAGCAAGCGTCCTTTAAGCTCACATCACTTAGTGGAAAACGCTTAAGTAAGCCAAGTCGTAATAGTTCCCACCTAACTCCTTTTTTCTGGGGAGAAACCTTTAACGCGTACTCATCAAATAGTTGACCAAAATTAAAATCACCTATGACTCCATCTTGCTGGTTTATTTCATTTTGGATTTCTACCTCGCGCGCCCAGCTTTTTGCTTGTTTCATAGTTTGGAAGGTTCTACTCTTTTTGACACGATTTTTACCAGTGCCGTTAGACACTACCGCTCGAACACCACGATTAACTTTTTCGAAACTAGCCATAATATTTAACCTCCTGAAATAAGCAGCCGTCAATAAGTGTGAAGGTTCTAGCGAGAATTGACCATCCGCCAGGAAGGTCTAATAAGTGCTTAAAAGTAAGGGGTAAAAAACAAGGGACATTAATGGGACATGTATGGGACATACCACATGTATTCGGATGGTTTTTAATGTATAAAAAGGAAAATCGGATTTTACCATGCAACCCTAATTTATGTAATAAATTCAATAAATTAGGACTTAGATGGGCTAAAAAGGATGATTCGCTAATTGCCGTATTTTTAGTTGATGGTACCAGAGGCCGGACTTGAACCGGCACGCTATTTCTAGCAACGGATTTTGAATCCGTCATGTCTACCAATTTCATCACTCTGGCATCAAATTTTGATGTTTGCTTAATAGCAGTGCTATCAAGAGGGCTGCATTATAGCGAGGGATTCGCGCTGTGCAAGTGTTTTGTGTGTTTCATCTATCGGTTAGTTTGTAAATTAACCGAATAAAGTGGATGACATAAGCTGCTGTCTATTTTTATCAAGGTATTAGCTGGTACACTAGTGGCATTCGTACTTTCGTTTTTAACTCTATGCAATCACCTTCTAATAATTATCCACGAGCGAGCTTTTTTCGTCGCTTAGCCGCTATGATTTATGACGTCTTGGTTTCTGTAGCGGTTGGCATGGTAGCGGCTATGGTAATGCTACTGGTATTGGTTATTTTATTAGAGAACGATGTGCTTGATATGAAGGGAGCTGAGCATGTTAGCGATGTCATTCAGCAATCTGTTTTGTATAAAGGGGTTATTCAGTGTTGGGTTGCTATTTGGGTTGTAGGTTTTTTCGCTTGGTTTTGGAAAAATGGTGGTCAAACAATAGGTATGCGTGCGTGGCGATTGAGGTTATTTAGTACGAATGAAAAGAGCTTGAGCTACCCAAGGGTATTTATGCGGATTATTGTTTCTTTGTGTGGTTTGGGCACTTTATTGGTACTGGTAGATTTTCGTAATAAGCTAGCTTTGCAAGACCGAATAGCGAAAACGGAAGTGCTTGTGCTTACGAAAGACGCCAATCACCACCGAGCTTGGAAAGAAATACAAAACTAGAGCTTTTGAAATGTTAAGTTGAACAACTATTTTCTGAGCAAATAACTTGCTACGCCAGCGAATATCATACTCGGTAACAAAGCACCGACTATTGGAGGTAAGTTGTACACAAGGCTTAATGGTCCAAATACTTCATTAGCAATAAAAAAGCTAAATCCAGTTAAAACACCCATAATGACACGTGCCCCCATTGTTACGCTGCGTAATGGCCCAAAGATAAACGAAAGGGCCATCAATAGCATAACAGTGACAGAAATTGGCTGTAAGATTTTGCGCCATAAAGCTAACTTGTAGCGGCTAGGATCTTGGCTACTATTTTCTAGGTAAAGAATGTATTCAGCGAGTCCTCTAATGGATAAGGCTTCTGGTTTGACTGTAACAACACTCAGCTTATCTGGCGTTAGGCTTGATAGCCAATTTTGCTCCTTGCTGTCTCGCACAAGTATTTGTTCGTCGCTTAAGTATGTATTGTTAACGTTGGTGAGTTGCCAGTTGTCTTGAACAAACTTGCCTGAGTCTGCTGTTGTTATTTTTCGTAATTGTAAATCGTTGTCAAATTCGTAAATAGTGATATCGAGTAACTGACTGCTACTAATAACCTCGCCAATACTCACAAAGTTTTGACCATCTTTTGCCCAATCAAGTTTGTCTGATGAATACAACCGGCCGCCAGATATGGCTTGGGTGCGTAGCTCTTTAGCTCTAGACTCTGCAACAGGGGTTACCCATTCACCCAAAGCCATAACGAACATAACCATGATGATGGCTGATTTCATAGCCGATGCGATAATATTCCAGCGACTTTGCCCAGCAGATTGCATAATGACCAGTTCACTGTTGCTGGCCAATATCCCCATACCGACTAATCCCCCAATTAATGTAGCCATAGGGAAGAATTGTTCTACTTCTCTAGGGATACTCATCATGACGTAAATACCAGCAACTACCATATCGTAGTCACCTTGGCCGACACGCCTTAATTGATCAACAAAGCTGATTAAGGAACTTAACCCAATGAGTATAAATAAAGTGATAAAGGTGGTACTTAACAGTGTGCGTCCAACGTACCAGTCGAGTATTTTGAACATTAGGCGCGTCCCTTAACTTTTGCATGTAGCTTTGCACCCACAGCTCGATTCTTCATGATCAAGATCCCGCCGATAAGTAACATGACGCCATGAATCCACCAAAGTCCCAAAGCGGGTGGAATTTTCCCATCTTCTAAGATTTTTCTTCCCGCCATAAGCATGAGGAAATAACCAATATATAAAAGTAGTGCAGGAAACATTTTGCCAAATCGACCTTGTCGCGGGTCTACTGCACTTAGAGGCACCGCAATAAGTACTAAAAAGGGTAACGAAAGAGGAATAGCGATTCGCCACTGAAGCTCTGCTATAGCGTCAGGTGATTGATCACCTATAAGTTGTTGCGTGGGGTAAGCTGTTAATTTCCTGCGTTTTTGCTCGGCTTGTTGCTCTGCTATTTGAATATCGTATTCATCGAATTCGATAACATGAAAATCAGGTTGTGCATGCTTACCTTCGTATTGCTGCCCTTGTGTAAGAATGAGTTTTTGTGAGCCATCTTCATCGTCAACAACATTACCGGTTTGGGCGTAGACAATGTGCACTTTTTCATTAGCATCAGACTCTGCTTCATCAGGTTTATCGTGTTGAGCTAAAAAGACACGCTTTAAACTATTGGTATCTGAATCTATTTCGTGTACGAACATAACGGCCTTTCTATTGGCTGTTTGTTGGAAACGCCCAGGGATGAGTGTTGTAAGGCCAGATTCTGCGCCGACTTGTTCTTCCAGTAGGTATTCTGTTTCAACTGCAAGGGGGGCTAAATAAAGTGTCAAGGAAGCGCAAATAACAGCAACCATAGTTGCTAACATTAGCATTACCCGCGTGATGTACCATTCACTAATACCACACGCGCGCATGACAACCATCTCGCTGTCGACATAAAGTCTACCGTGGGCAAGCATAATGCCTAAAAAGAGGCTTAATGGCAGGATGAACGAGCCTAATATGGGTACATTTAATGCCAGAAAGCCGAGCACAAGGCCTGCTGGCACTTCGCCATTAGATGCCTCTTCTAATACTTTGACGAATTTCTGAGTAATAAAAATAGCCATCAGGATCAAAAAAACAGCTAACTGAGATTTGATGGTTTCTTTGACTAAATAACGCAGTATTAACACGGCCTACCTAAACGAAAAGTTGTGTTTTTAGTGGAATGATGCAGAATTTTAAGTAAACTTAACGTTTTCACAAGTTTAATTTATTTCACCTAGCTGTATTTGTTCAATGTAAGGCTATTTAATCGCCCTACTTAATATAGATTATCACTCGTATGAGAATCTGTCGCAAAAAATTGTAACAGTAATGTTCCAGTAGCGCAGCGAGGTCATATTTCATATACAAATTGAATCATTGTAGTCTGTCTATCTGAAGAAGACTGCATATGTCTAACTAGATAGAGGATTTACGATGGAATTTAGCGTTAAAAGCGGAAGCCCAGAAAAACAGCGCAGTGCGTGTATTGTTGTTGGTGTTTTTGAACCTCGGCGCTTAACACCTGTTGCGGAGCAACTGGACGAAATAAGTGGTGGCTATATCAGCACTTTATTGCGTAGAGGTGATCTTGAAGGTAAAGCTGGGCAAATGTTATTGCTTCATCATGTACCTAATATATTAAGCGAGCGCGTGTTGCTGGTAGGTTGTGGTAAGGAACGTGAACTAGATGAAAGGCAATATAAACAAATTATTGCTAAAACTATTAGTACATTAAACGAAACAGGCTCAATGGAAGCGGTATGTTTCCTTACAGAGCTGCACGTTAAAGGCCGTGATATCTATTGGAAGGTTCGTCAAGCTGTAGAAACAAGCCAAGACACACTCTATACCTTCACACAATTAAAAACGAAGAAAGGTGAGCCTCGCAGACCATTGCGTAAAATTGTTTATAACGTGCCTACTCGCAGAGAGCTACCTGTTGGTGAACAAGCTATTCATCACGGTGTGTCTATAGCCGCAGGTATGAGTGTCTGTAAAGATGTTGCGAATATGCCACCCAATATCTGTAATGCAGCTTACTTACTTGAACAAGCCAAAAAAATAGAAGCAGAGTACGACTCAATTCGAGTTGAGTCTGTTGGTGAAGAGAAAATGGAAGAGCTTGGTATGGGGTCATACCTAGCTGTCGGTCGTGGCTCTGAGAATGAGTCCATTATGAGTATTATTCATCATAACGGTGGGAAAGAAGGTGATGCTCCTATCGTACTGGTGGGTAAAGGATTGACCTTTGACTCGGGCGGTATCTCTATCAAACCGAGCGAAGCGATGGATGAAATGAAATATGACATGGGAGGCGCGGCAGGCGTTCTTGGCACCATGCATGCTGTCGCTGAACTTAATCTACCTATTAATATTATTGGCGTGTTAGCGGGTTGCGAAAATATGCCAGACGCTAATGCTTATCGTCCGGGTGATGTTCTAACCACTATGTCTGGACAGACTGTTGAAGTACTTAATACAGATGCTGAAGGGCGATTAGTGTTATGTGACGCACTCACATATGTAGAATGTTTTGAACCAGATACGGTTATTGATGTAGCAACATTAACCGGCGCATGTATTGTTGCGCTTGGTAAATATGCCACTGGCTTGATGAGTAATCACAACCCATTAGCGCATGAACTGCTGAACGCCTCAGAGCAAAGTGCTGACAAAGCTTGGCGCTTACCTTTGTGGGATGAATACCAAGAGCAAATCGAAAGCCCTTTCGCTGACATGGCAAACATCGGTGGTCGCGCCGCAGGAACTATTACTGCAGCCTGTTTCTTATCGCGTTTTACTAAAAAGTATCATTGGGCACATATGGATGTTGCCGGAACTGCTTGGAACAGTGGTGGTAAAAACAAAGGCGCGACAGGCCGTCCCGTACCTATGCTTACGCAATTTTTGATGAACCGTGCTGGTATTGAGGCGGAAGTCTAGCTCACTGGTCTTAAACGAAGGTTCAATTAATGTCGCAAGCTCTTTTTTATCTACTAGAGCAGCCTAGTGAGGCTGCTACTCAGTCGCATTTTGATGCGGCGTGCTATGTTGCAGCCCAGTGCAGCAGCAATAAACAACGCTGTTTGATATGGTGCGATAATCAGAATGATGCTGAACAGATAGATGAACGGCTATGGCAATTACCAACAGAACAATTTGTACCTCACAACTTATTAGGTGATGGTCCGAAAGGTGGCGCTACAGTTGAAATAACCTGGGAACTGCCTTCGCGTTCGAATCGTACAGTTTTAATAAACTTAGCTGCGGAAGCCCCGAGCTTTGGTGGGCAATTTAGACAGATATTCGACTTTGTTCCTGTAGAAGAAAATTTAAAACAGCAAGCTAGAAATAGATATAAATCCTATCGGGTTAACGGTATCGCATTAGATACAAAGCCTTTTAACCCTGTAGTTACCCTGTAAGGGGAAACGACTTAATGAGTATGATGAAAAATGGATAAAACATTTAATCCACACGCAATAGAACGAGCGCTTTATAAAGCTTGGGAAGATAAAGGGTATTTTAAGCCATTAGGCAGTAAAGATTCCCACCCTGACAATGATCCTTATTGTATTTTATTGCCACCACCCAATGTCACTGGAAGCTTGCACATGGGGCATGCTTTCCAGCACACAGTAATGGATGCATTAATCCGTTATCGCAGAATGAAAGGTGACAACACGTTATGGCAATGCGGAACTGACCATGCGGGTATTGCAACTCAAATGGTGGTTGAGCGCCAATTGAATGCTGAAGATAAGACGCGTCATGATATAGGGCGAGAAGCATTCGTTGATAAAATTTGGGAATGGAAAGAGCAATCTGGTGGCACGATCACTAGTCAAATGCGTCGCATGGGGACATCGACTGATTGGAGCCGTGAAGCATTTACTATGGATCCGAACTTGTCAGAAGCGGTTCAAGAAGTATTCGTCAAGCTGCATGAAGAAGGTCTTATTTACCGTGGTAAGCGATTAGTTAATTGGGATCCTGTTCTACAGACGGCGGTTTCTGATCTCGAAGTGCTCAACGAAGAAGAAAATGGCCATATGTGGCACATGCGCTATCCGTTGGAAGATGGTAGTGGTTCGCTTGTTGTCGCAACAACTCGCCCAGAAACAATGTTGGGAGATACAGCCGTTGCTGTGCATCCAGATGATGAACGCTTTAAACGTTTCGTCGGCAAGAAAATCAAATTACCACTAACGGGTCGCCTTATTCCCATCGTTGCTGATGACTATGTTGATATGGAGTTTGGTACTGGGTGTGTGAAAATAACGCCTGCCCATGATTTTAATGACTATGATTTAGGTAAGCGGCACAACCTTCCTATGATTAACGTCTTTACACTTGATGCAAAGATGAATCATGAAGCTCCCGAGGCTTATCGTGGGTTAGATCGTTTTGATGCACGTAAAAAGATCGTTGAAGACCTCGAAGCACAAGGCACTTTAGTTAAGATTGATGAGCATAAACTAAAAGTACCTCGCGGCGATCGTACAGGTGCTGTTATCGAACCTTACCTGACGAATCAATGGTATGTGGCAGTTGAATCTCTGGCTAAACCTGCTATCGATGCTGTTGAAAGCGGAGAGATACGCTTTGTACCCGAAAACTGGAACAAAACCTATTACCAGTGGATGTACAACATCCAAGACTGGTGTATCTCTCGCCAGTTATGGTGGGGGCACCGTATTCCTGCTTGGTTTGATGAACAAGAGAATGTTTACGTAGGTCGTAACGAAGCTGAGGTTCGTACTAAACATGGCTTAGGTGATGACATTGTTTTGAGGCAAGACGAAGATGTATTAGATACTTGGTTCTCATCTGCGTTATGGCCTTTTGCGACTATGGGATGGCCAGAAAACACACCTGAACTAGAAACCTTCGTACCAAGTTCGGTGCTCGTTACAGGCTTTGACATTATTTTCTTCTGGGTTGCCAGAATGATTATGATGACCAAAAAGTTTACAGGTAAAATTCCGTTTAAAGATATCTATATCACAGGCCTTATTCGAGATGAGCAAGGTAATAAGATGTCTAAATCGAAAGGCAATGTGTTGGATCCCATCGATTTGATAGACGGCATTGATTTAGAGTCACTGGTTTCTAAGCGCACAAGTGGCATGATGCAACCTAAAGAAGCTGCAAAGATTGAAAAGCGTACACGCCAGCAATTTCCTGATGGTATCGAGAGCTATGGTACAGACGCGTTACGTTTTACCTTTGCTGCTATGGCGTCAACTAGCCGTGATATCAATTTTGACTTAGGTCGAGTGGAAGGTTATCGCAATTTCTGTAACAAGCTTTGGAATGCATCGCGTTTTGTATTGATGAACACCGAAGAATTCGATACAGGTAAAGAGGGTGGTGAGTTACAACTAAGCCTTGCTGACAAATGGATATGGGCGAGATTCCAACAAACCCTACACACATTTGAAACAGCGCTTGAAGACTATCGTTTCGATTTGGCAGCGCAGGCAGTTTATGAGTTTACTTGGAACCAATTTTGTGACTGGTATCTTGAGCTTTCTAAGCCTGTGCTCAACAATGACGCGAGCACTGATGCTGAGAAGCGTGGCACGCGGCATACGTTAGTTAATGTACTTGAGAGTTTATTGCGCTTGTTGCATCCCATTATGCCGTTTATCACTGAAGAAATTTGGCAACGAGTGGGACCGTTAGCAGGTATTGATGCGGATAGCATTATGACGCAAAGCTTCCCTCAGTTTGGTGACACAGCTGACGAGCAAGTTGTTGCTGATATCGAATGGCTTAAAACGTTCATTGTAGGTATTCGTAACATTCGTGGTGAGATGGATATTTCGCCCAATAAGCCGTTGTCGGTTTTATTGAAGAATGCAAATGACGAAGATAAACGCCGACTGGAGATGACCCGTGACTTCTTGTCGAAAATGGCCAAGCTTGAAGACATTCAACACTTAGATATCGCCGATAAAGGGCCTGCATCTGCAACCGCTTTAGTGGGAGAAATGGAAGTCATGATCCCAATGGCAGGTTTGATTGATAAAGATGCGGAGCTGGCCCGTATTAATAAGGCGCTTGATAAAATTAACAAAGACTTTGCTCGTACCGACGGGAAATTGAAAAATGAGAACTTTGTGAGCAAAGCTCCAGCGGCTGTTATTGATAAGGAGAAAGCCAAACTGGCTGATTATCAACTGCAAACTGACAAGTTACTTGAGCAAAAGCAAACGATAGAATCGTTATAAAACTAAGTTCAGGTGTTTTGAAAAACCGCATTCTATATGCGGTTTTTTTACTTATGGCAAACCCTTTGGGTAGTGTTTTTTATTGATACTGCATCAGAGTCTATTCGTTTATATCAATGAACTACAGAGCTTATTTTTCGCTAGATAATGAACAGCTCGCTACAAAACTGTACAGTAGAGATCAACACGCTCTAATGAAGTGATCACTTCATTAGATAGATTGCTATAAGTGTTGCGATACCTATGCCGATAGGTAATTATACTTTCCTATCAATTATCTTTCGGCCCAAATATTTCTGGTCTTTATCTGAGATAAGCGGGCCCTAGACATCACAATGGATACTTATGAAACAGTTTTTAGTTGTTTTTATGCTTCTCATTACACAATCTTTCGGGGCTTTAGCAAAAGATAAAGAGCCAACAACGAGGGAAATGGACCGCATCAATTGGATG
>CAZXIN010000009.1:0-140658 GCA_964640795.1 uncultured Pseudoalteromonadaceae bacterium
ATTGCTTGATCGGCATCAATGTTATTGAGCGATCGAGATGCATGAAAATATGCACCCGTATCGACTTGCGTCATAATGAAATTGATGGCCGGATTTGTTACATCGTACTCACTTCTAAAAAGACGTGCTGACAAATCTCCAGAGCTATCACGCTGAGCAACAGTATTTGCAGTACTTGCCGTACTTTTATTGATATTTGCATTGATTGATATTGTTCGATTAGCAGAGCCATCGAAGCTAGTCCCAGCGGTTCCAGTTACATCACCTGATAAAGTAGCGGTTATCGTTCTAGCGGTTACTAAAGATGGCGCTTTACCATCATTTCGGCCTGTGCCGCCTCTTAAAACAGCTAATACGCCACTCGTAACCAAACTAGCTGAGTGTGGGGCGGGATTAAATTCTGAAGGTAGACCGACGATATCAGTACTGTTAAATGTAGGTCGAAATGTAGTCGGCAGTGCGCCAACATCTGCTGCGTTAAGCGATACGGCTCCTTGCATGCCATTGACGCTACTCACACTCTCCGTGTTATCGACTTTAAACCATGTGTTATCGATATTATTAAAAACGATATTGTCATTAACGCCATAGTCAATGCCATCTATGACACCCGCTGTTGTAATTTTATAAAATGCCGTGCCATCAGAGGGGTTGGGGGGATTAATACCCAAACTTGCATCAAACTCGCCAGCAAAAAACATCCCGCCAGATACCGCTTGTACCGCCTGTTGAGCAGCTATCGCAAATTGCTGAGTCGCATCCCTAAAGCCCTGTGTGTCGTTTCTAAGCACTGCTGTGGCATTTCTTTGTGCAACTGCAAGCGCCACTTGTTGTTGCGCTAAAACAACCTCTTCTACTGCTTCTAAAACAGATTGTGCCGCATTAAAGGCTGCTGTGTCAGCATCATCGACTAGCCCTTGCGTTTGTAATCGTATGGCGTCTGTTTCTTCTCGAACTGATATAGTTGCTTGTCTTTCCTCAGTAGCTTTGCTTGCTTGTTGACCCGCTAGCACAGCTTGCTGAGAAGCCGTTAATGCTGACGCCGCAGATTGACTAGCAGAGTCGGCCGATTGCTGTGCAATGAGCGGTGCATTATTAATGAGGGCTAAGTTATCGCTAATCTCGTTAGATGCTTGGCTGACATCAAACAAAATTTGCGGAAGCGTGTTAACTCTTGTTGTACCCGATGCACTTTCTATATCGACAGCGCCGAGCTGTGTTAAAAAGAAATCAAGTTGTCCAAATATGTTGCTAGCAAACACGTTTGAGTCTCTGATGTCATCAGCAAGTGCTCGTAACTCAACTACACTGGGGGCTACCCTCGCTTCAACTGATGAAGATGTTATGGGGGCATTTTCATTCAATGTAATTTGATTATCATTTATCGCTTGTATCGCAAAAGGTCGCGAAACAGTATCAAAGAATACGTAATCACCTACAACAAAACGGCTGACATCGACACCGTTAGTAACAGTGGCGATGTTGCTCGTTGCGCTGACGTTTAGAATAACTGCTGTGAGTTGGCTCATAGTATCGATGCACCTTGTTTGTAGACTTTTATTTCAAGATTTTGAGCATGACAAATTGCGTTTCCAGCCTCGACTGGCTCCGCAAGAACAAAGTAAGTTCGTTCAGTGTTAGCAGCTAACGTGTCATGAAGTGGACGTGTAACAAGCTGAGAAGTCTCTTGATAAGAGTTTTCAATAAAGCCATCGTGTATAAAACTGCCAGAGCGCATTGATAACCTGAACGACATTAGCCCGCCAGTACCAATTTCAATAAAAATATTCGGAACAGTCACTACGCGAGTGAACGGCGCTGCAGTCACTGTAAATGAGACTAATTCTCTCGCATCACTTTCAGCTCTCCAAGATTGCGCTGTTGTTCGCTTGATACGCGCATCGATAACATCACCTTCTATGTTATTCGCCTGAAGCGTCGCATTAACAGTTACTTTATTTGTCTGAGAATCAATGGCAAAAAGCTGAATATTGTTATGAACAAATAAGAATTGCTCCGCATCAAATATAATTTGGCTTTGTGTCGGCGTCGCACCCAATCGAATCGCCGCTGCATTGCCGTTTGCTTGAACAGAGAGTATTGCCAACGCTCTTAGCTGATTAAGCTCAGTATCTAAATCAGTAGCTAATGACAAGCTCGCGCTCGCTTCTTGCTCAGTGTCTGACACTCTTGATTGCAAGCTGATTAATGCACTTGCATTGCCGTTGCCTGTAGTTCTGGCTTCTTGAGCAATTGCTGTTGTCGCACTCAAGCCTGCTTCCAGATTTCTAACATCATTTCTGATGAATGTTAATGAGCTTTGATTAAGCCCCGTCGCGATATCAGCTTGTTGAGCAAGTCTAAATGATGCTTCAAGGCCGCGCGAGGGGTCTTGAATTTCTGCAACAACCGCATCTAACGCACTGGCGTTATTATTCGCATCTGTTTCAACGAGCGTAATTCTATCAACTGATGCACTGATATCATTAGCTTGATTATTGACTTGCACAGTCACTAATTGAAGCGCTTGAGCGTTGCCATTCGTGTTTGATTCAACAAGGCTTATTCGCTCAATAGATGCGTCTAGACGTTCAGTCTCATTCCTTGCATTTAAGTTAACTTGCTCAAGCGCCACTGCTTGACCTTCAATAGTCGTGAACGCTTCGTTGATACGCGTAAAAGAAGCAAATAAACCTTGCTCTTCGTCATTAACGCTAAGCTCAAGCGCATCGATAGACTCTTGTGTGCGCTCGTTACGTGCAACTTGCCGCGCTTGTTCAACTCGTGCATTCGTGCGCGCTATCGAATCTCTAATGACATCGGTAAATAACGCATCGATGTCGTCGCGAATATCCGTTGTATCAATCTCTGCTATCACATCACCAAACAAAACGTCAGCGTCTATTTGTTCGGCTGCAATGCCCTTTGCTACCGCTGTCACTCTAACCCACTGAGCGCTGCCGGACTCTGTTACAAGTCGATAGAAAATGAAATAAGGCACACCGTCTTTAAGACCTGTTAAGTTAAACGATTTTCCAATAAGTTTTGCGATAAACAGGTTTAAGCTATCTGCGTCTGGGTTAAGCGCTGGGTTGTCTGTGTACACCAACTCATATTCTTGATTGATTGCAGGCGGTGCCGGTGGCGTCACAATAACAATGCCTGGCTCAATAATAATTGATGCGTTAGCTGTTGGCGTTTGCTCTTGCGTGATATCTGTGTTGATACAGCGCTCTTCGCTCAATTGAATGCGGCCTACGGCTCTTACACAAATTGTGTAGTTATCGATAGGTAAGTGGCTGATATCAGCACGCGTTAAACTGGCGCTGAATGAACGAAACAAACTATTGTTAGCTAACCTGATATCAATCTGATAACGAAATACTGACGCAGGGACAGGATGGCTCCATGTGATAACGCCTTGCCTGAAACTATCATTTGGTGTTTCAAAATAAGCTAAGTTTTCCACGGCTTCCACGATACCGATATCACGCAAGGTGGTATTCGGTGTTAAATCGGTTTCGCTGGGCCGAAAGTCATCAGGATAAAGCAGGGGACTGTCTTCTTCGAGTGTCACTTCTGTCATGCGGCTTCTGACATTCACGCGATAGTCATCAACGATGAACTCACGCGTAATATTGCTTTCAGCATCGACATAACGAATAACGCTGCCGGGCGTGATATCTAAACGAATGTGTCGAAGCATGGCGCTTGTCACAAAGCCTGCGGCGTTTCGCTCTAAATATAAATTGCCGAGGCGCTGCGCCGTTGTACTTGATTGTGTCATCGGCAAACGAAGCGGATGCTCAAGTGGCACGCCGTCTTTATCAAGTAATCGTTGGCTAGCAACAACAGGCGCATCAGTGACTTGGTATTTCAAATTCGGCTCGACATACTGACAGCGCACAGTATTGCACCGTTCTCGCTCCGGGCGATGCGGCTGGTATTCGGGCTGCTCGGCAAAATCGGCTGGCGTTACAGTGACAACAGCAGGGCCTAAGTACATTGCAGGCTTAACAAAAATACGCCCATTTGGCCGATAGATTTTAGCGCCCATCGAGGACATCAGTGTCCGAAGTCCCTCACCAATTCTCAGTGCATTGTTTAAGACACCATTACAGGTAAATCGGGTTTCTGTTTGTGTGCTGCCGTTCGTGTCTTCATATTCTGCTTGCTCATCACAGTAATTGGCCGTAAGCGCGACAAAGTCCCACGGTATACGGCGATGAGGTATTGGCATGTAGCCGTGATATCTAATGTAATCGTATGTGCATAGCTGCGGATTATTGCTGTACGTCCATGTGCTTTCATCATCTGCTCGATGTGAGCCACTGCCACCAATAGTGCTATCAAGACGGGGGTCGTAAACGCGTTTACCCTTGACCCTGAATTTAATCTCATTGACGCCATTCGGGAATAGCTCTTCGTCGATGCGAACTTGCAAGTAAACGTTTGTTAAACCAAAACCGACATGCTGAGCTGTCCAGCCTTCGATATACCGCTGTGCAGTTTCGTTACCCGTGGTTTGCTCACCAAGGTGAGGTTCTAAGGTCACGGCGTCACCGAGCTCTTGCGGTGTCCGACCTTCGATTTCATAAAGCTCGACGGACTCACACGGATGCCCGGCAATATGTATAGCCATAACATGATGCGGGTCGCCGTTTATATCTGGGTTGCTATAACCAATCAATTGCCCGCCGACCACATTCTCACCGTAGATAATGCGGCGAGGCTGGTTTGATGATGTCGTGAAGTTCTGCTCAGCAACGGGGTCGACACTGTCTAAATCAAAATCGGGTGTGAGTGCTTTAGTTAGGGCAATCGTACCCACGCCAATCGCGACAGCAGCCAAAACACTTGCGCCCGCCGCAACGGCTGCAGCGCCAGCAGCGACAGCGACAACGACCGGCGGCATTAGATTTGCTCCTTGGATTCAATATAGTCGCGCACTTTCCAGCAACCCTTGATTGCTGATAATGGCATGCGGACTAGACCGTTTTCGCCAGTACAAAATACGCCAGCACCGGTGACAACACCGACGGCATCACCAAGGGTTGTGTCCAATAAAACAAGGTCTGTTTGACTGGCGTTTAAACGCGGTTTAACCGGTCCGAAATAATGGCTAAAGGTCGACTCAATATCACCGTGACCGACCTTTTTTAAGGCTTTTTGTGCGCCTTTGGCTGTTGAATATCGTTCACGAAACGCAAAGCCTGGGTCGACACCAGTCATCGCCTTGACACAGTCGCAGGCAAAAAGGCAGCAATCCCATCGCCCCCAGTCAAAGGGCTTGTGCATATTCTCTGTAATAAATGTGGCCAACTTTTTCGTGGCATCTATTGTCATCATTATTTATGGCTCCACCGAAGGCTCATTGCGCCTGCCTCGGCCACGTCCTGCGCCGCCGATGGCTGCGCGATTGTTTTTTGAGGGCAGGGTATGTAACGGACTGCCTGCAATGACTTCTGTCAAATCAAAAATGCGGTCTCCTGGATGCAAGTGTTGCTGCGCGTTATCTGTGGTTCGCGCGTTGTTCGGTGGTTGTGACCAACGCTCGAACCAGTCGCTACAAGTGATATTGATTTGATATGGAATGTTCTTAGCGATATCGCCACGGCGCAGTGAGCCTTTTGCGACATTGCCGTCGAAAATGTAAGGTATTTCTTCAACAATGATGCGCTTATCGTTAAGCGCGGCAAGGTGTACGGACACCTCACGGCCTTCCGGACTTTCATTCAGTATTGTGTTGACTAATGTCGGGTCAGTAAATCGTATTGATAAACTCAATTGATTAGGACTGTTTCCGGACGCTTCATCTATTTCGCTGATACCGCCAAACTCACCCACACCCAAATACGTTTGACCTTGAAAAACTCTGTCACCTAATCCTGAGTGGGCAAGCACACGGCCCGATGGCCAGTCTAAGTCGATAAAAGCAATAACCGCTGTTTCATCACGTAATAAAATATCTGAAGCGCCGGCGCTTATACCTCTATCTATCATGGGATAGCCTCCATAAAATCAAGAGTGACATCACGATAAAGGCGTCTATCACCTGACAGTTGTTCGATTTGAGAAGGCTCGGCCCAGCGGCAGATTGCATGCAATCCTGCGGGGTCTACAACAATAGGTTGGCCATTGTTAAGTGGCTGGCGAATTTCGTTTGCCAGCTGCAGCGTGGCTTTTTTTGCAGTGTTTGTTTGTGCATCTGCGACGAGTTCAAACAGTTGATCGCCGCACACAAACCTGTCGCCCGCCAGAAATGTTTCGCCCGGAGAGTTCGCAACAATGTTTAGCTCTAACCCGTATTGATTGTTACCGTCGACCTGAGCCAGTCCAGATAACGTACCTCGCGGTGATTTATAAGTTGTATCGCTAAGACGCGTTTTATTCATGTGCCCGCGCAAGCGATGCAAGAAGGCACGAAGTGTGAGTGCAGAGGCTCTATCAAGCTTGCGGAACTCATATTGTACGCGCCAGTATTCGCCCGGATTTTCTGTGATTGTTTGTGTGTTGTTTAGCCGGCTAATATTCATTTCTGAGTTCGGCATAATCGTAAAGCGGCAGCGTGTTGGTGAAAACGCTCTGTTAAATACTGGAAAGTCGAACACTTGCGCCATTACGCAGCCCTCCCGCCAAAGTTTCGAGCAATGGGGCCGTTATTGGCAAAGTCTTGCATCAGCTGTTGACGCTGCTCTCTTTGCGACATCATGACGCGCTCCTCTATCATTTTTTCGACGCCAGGCGTTGCGTTAGGTGCTTCAATGTTTGTCGTCATATTAATAATGACAGGGCGAGCACCGCTCGCGCCGCTGCCGTTTCTCTCTGTCGTGTTTTCGACCACTTTTTCAAAGTTTTCGCGTTGCTTGGGATTGAGCACCATTTCATCTTTACGCAGCGTATAAGTTCCTTCATTAGCTGCTTCAACGCGCCTCAGACCATCGTGGGCTTGGCCTTGGTATTGGACACCTTTGATATTCGCAAGAAGGCTTGTGCCTGTGGTTGTTGCTGTGGCGATGGCGGGTATATTGGCAGGGAAAGGCAAGGCAAACGCATTACTGATAGCTGTCGATAAGTTAAGTACACCCTGTGCAATCGCAAAGCCTTTTTGTACCGCGAACATGACTTTAAAGGCTTTTGATTGCTCACCGCCAAATGTTCTTGCAAGTCCAGCGAGTGCACCGAAGATTTGACTTGAGCTATTAACTATTAAGTTAGTGCGCGCAGCATTAAAAGCGGCGAGTCTGTCTAAATACTGCTGGTTTGAAGCTTCGGATAATGCAATCGCTTCATCTTCTGTGACTTTCTCTTGAATGAGTGCATTATTGATAAGCTCTTGGCGTCTTAATAAATGCGTTTGTAATAGCTCTTCACGACTGAGTAATGAATCACGTAGCTTCTGCAGCTGTGAGTCACTGACATCGTTACCCGTGCTTTGCCCCTCATCTGTCGGCGCGGCAATAGGCACAACATTAAAATTATCGTCATTTGCTGCGTTTTTCCCTTGGCCTTTGACCGTGGCCAACGCTTGTGCCGCAGCGATTTGTTTGTTGAAACTCTCTAGCGCTGTGTCACGCTCTTTAAGAATATCTTCAATACTTGATAGGCGGGCGTTTCGTGAGATTTCAACTTGTTTCTGAGCATTGACTAAGAAGCTGTCAGTCATGCCAGTGGCTATTTCATCGGCTTTGGCTATGGCGCTGGCAGCATCAAATGTATCACCGTCCCAAAAAGCCATAATGTCGGCCAGCTCTTTTCCGTAAATACCGGCTTTTTGCACCATCTTTTCAAGCTCGACAACGACAACTTGCGCAAAAGCGGTGCCGTACTCACGCCCCACATCAATTAATGATGCAAATTCAACGACCAAAATTTGGATCATTGCGCGCACATTTTGTGGGAAATTAATTAACGCGTTTTTGAGAAAATCAAGTGTCGCGCTTATCTCATTACCGAAGTTGTCACGAATGGCTACAGTGACGCGATTAATCGCTGTGACGATATCATCGCCCCATGCTTGCCATGCGATTTTTGTCGCTTCCAGATAAGCCACCATCTGTCCACTGGCAATGAAATCATTAAGCGTTCCAAAATTATCGGCAACATTCAGCAAACCGTGGGCCAGCGCAGCACTAGCGCCTGTTGCTTCGTTAAAACTACCTATCATTGATTTGACATTGTTCTCAAGCACTGTGCTTGCTTGTCCGATAGTTGCCGATGTCTTTGCAAACTCTGCATCAATCACGCTTGATTGATTAACTAGCGCACGAACAAGCAATTCTGATGTGAGCTGGCCCTGAGCGGCCATTTCGCGAAGCTCTCCCGTTGTTTTGCCCGTTTCATCAGCAAGCGCTTGCATTAATCTTGGAGATTGCTCTGCAACGGAGTTGAATTCATCGCCTCTAAATGTGCCTGATGCTAATGCTTGTGAGAGCTGTCTTGTTGAGCCTGCCGCTTCTTGTGCCGAGGCACCTGATATCACATAGGATTGATTGATAGCACGGGTAACACCAAGCAACTGACCTTGACTAATGCTCAGCTCTTTAGTTGCACGTGATAATCTTGCGTAAAGTTCACCAGTGGCTGTTAAGTCAGCGCGAGTGTTGTTGGCTAGCGCAAGTAATCGAGTCTGCGTTTTATTGAGTTCTTCTGTGTTATTTGTGACAAGCTTCAATTGATTGCGTAAGTTTGTCATCTCATCGCTGTAACGGATGAGCTGCTTAATTCCAAGGGCTGCAATAATTGCTGAGAACCCGCCAGACACCAGTCGCTGAACAGATAACGTCGAACGAAGACGAGCAGTGAGGTTGCCACTTGCCGCCGACATCGCTGCCATGTTTCTGCTGGTGCCTTGAGCCGCTCTCCCAGCTTTTTCGGTTGAGCTGGCAAAGCGAATAACTTGACCTTCGGTTGTTTTTAACTCACCGATGAGGCCGCGACTATCCGCTTTTAATTGAATGCCAACTACGTTATTCACGTTTAAACCCTGTTTAACCTTTTTCTAATCGTTTGTTGAGTGCGTTTGCTGCAGCACGGCCAATAATTCTTAGGCCTTTGTAATGTTGTTTTTTAATCTTTCGCCCGGCCATGCTTGCGTCTGCATATATGGCGTTCACGTCAAGCCCTAAGCACACCGGGCCGTCAAAGCGAAACAAATCATCAACGGATAAAAACCACTCAACGACGGGCCAATTTTCATCAAGAACTTCACAGTCGTCATCTGGCCTAAGTTGCGACATTTGCTTATCAATTTGCTCATCAGTGGCTCCCAGCTCGCGCATTTGCGCTGCTAGTTCCTCCGTCTCTTTTTGCGTTGTTTGCGGGCCGGTTGCCCAGAAGGCGCCGACCCTTTCGAGTTTTTTGACGCTATCCCCGCAGCAGCTGCGTGATAAGCGTTTATTAGGCCGACGCGAATAAATGGCTCGCTTTTAATGAGCATGGCTTTGTTGTACTCGTTAAATTCAAGCGGCTGACCGTCTTCGCCTTGCAAGTCATCGCCAAAACCGACAACTACACGCATGAGAAATTTGATATCGCTGTTAAAAAGCGCGTCGTATTCGTGTTGTTGTAATATCTCGAAAACGACTGAGAATTCGCCCTCAATGGTATTGCCGCCATCGGTTGGAATATCGATTTTTACAGGCCATAAAACGGTTCTTTTTTTTGTCAGTACAAATGCCATATCTTTACCTTCTTAACTGTTTAACGGTGTCCCAAAAGGGAGAAACGTCCTTGTCAAAATCGCGCTCTCCTGCGCTTTTGGGTTGGCCATTGGCTAATTGGCCTAGAGGTATTCGTTAGGCCGTGCGTATTCGGCTGTCGTGACCTTTAATTACACCGAAATCCAAAATGTAAGTTGATTTGCCTTTATAACTACCATGTGCAACATCTAAAATTTGGAAGCCGCTCGACGATGTCATCTCAATGATCGAACCGGCCTCGGTACCGTGAGTAAAGTTGTAGGATGTCAGCACGTTTTCGAGTTTCAGCGCGAAAGGGTCGAACGTCGATAACGCCGGCTTTTCAATCTCAATCTTGCCTTTCTCATCCCATTTATCGATATACATCTCTTCAAGCTCAGTGCCACGCGTGTATTCAATCGTATTGTTTAACGAGCTTTCAAAGCTGATCGCATTGAGTTTCTGACCGCCAATCATGACAGTAGTGCGGGCCTGACCGAATTCGGCCGGCAATTGAAAAAGGCCGAAGTCCGCTTGGGGCGCAGCACCTTCAATGGTGCCGCCGTATATGCCCATTAACTCATATTCGACATAGGGCAATTCGTTGACTTTGCCTTTTATCGTTAAAGTGGATTTACCACCGAGTAAAATGTGGTATTCACCTTGCCAATGAAAATAAACACAGCCGTCTTGCTCTTCGAGCGCCTCTAAAATACGGGTGTGATTGACTTCACCGGCGGTTGCCGTGTCATTGGAAAAACCAGCCATTTCAATCACCGGATGATAGGGTACAGGCGTTCCAGCTGCGCCACTGCCCGCAAGCTCAATCATGCCGCCAATTTTTATCATCGCGCCGACGTTTATAACGTGCTCACCACCGGTTTGACCATCATCGATATCACGGGTGATTTGTTCAGTAATAAGTGGCTCAACGGTCAGCCCCTTTGTTTGCATAGCGAGCGGCGTTGCGCCATTGGCAATATAATCCGCACTTGGTTCATCTTCGTCTCGTCTTAGCGCGATGAGAATGAATTTTCGGTTTGCTCTAAAGCCCGGTGTAATAGACATTATTTAGCCTCCACTTTTTTGGCTGATTTAGCGCGCGGTTCAAGCATTTTCTCACCGGGCTTGAGTACGAATATTTGATAATTGAGTTTTGGGTGATGCTTCAGTTGAGCGAGCTTAAAAAAGCCAATCTCGCTGTACTGAAATTGATTTTCGCCTGGCTTAAATTCGATAGCCGCGCAGGTCACCGTTTTGTCAGTGCTATTGGTGACAATGACGTTTTTATTTGCGCTGTTTTCGGTTTTCATCTCAATAACCTTTTAGTTTCGGTAAACAATCACAGTGAAGCGGTCAATCCAGTAAAGCCCGTTATTCACATAAGCGACGATATTGCTCGGTGCTAACAAAGTTTGTTCATAGCCTTCAAACACATGCCCGTGTAGTGAACCCCTCAGCTCGTCTCGCTTGGTTTCTAAAAGCTCCAAGCCTTTCTCACCACTTAAGTCGTTAAAGCTTCTTACACCCGTAATAACACCAAAGGTGACAATAACTTTTTGCAGGGCTTTACCGACATTCTCTTGGCGGCTATTGCCTTCAGGCTTTTCACCTACTGGCACCACGTAAGCCATATTGGCGTGCCTCAAAGGCTGTTTTGATAATGCTTGTAAACTAGCGAGGGATTCCGCTTGGCGATAAAGCGGTTTAATCCGGGTTAACACCTGTTTAAACAGCATTTAAATAAACCCTTTGGCATTGTCACGGCTAAACACTTTTACGCCGGACTCGATACTAATAACCGCGTCTGACTCAGCCTTTTCATTGGTCCCGCTTAAACCGAGTCGCACTTTGCCGGTACTGACATTCATCAGAAAATCAACGGCGTGTTTATAGTTCTTTTCAACAACATCTGTGACAGCATTGTCATAAAGGTTGTAGCGGGCGATATCAGCGCATAAACGAATAAGAACGGTTGGCACAGTCGTTAAGGGCAGGGCGTAACGCCCCCCTAAATACCCATCAATCAAACTGCTCGCATCGACAATGGCCGCCTCTGCCACTTGTCTACCGATGGACCCTGTACCGTTTGGGTCTGTCAGTTGCACAAGCTCATCAAGGTCAAAGCGAGCGATAAATTCGTCAAGCGAGCAGTACATGTTTATTTACCGGCTGCTTTGGTAGTTGTTTTTGCCGCTGGCTTTTTTTCGGCAGGTGCGTTTTGCTTAGCACCAGCACCAGCACCAGCACCATCACCATCACCATCACCCGTAAATTCATCATAGGGTGATGTATCTATGCCTTCCGCAACCGACTCTCTGTCGATTTCAGTGTAAGAGAGGTACTTCTCTGCTTTGATCGCTTTGATTTGCTCAGCACTTAACTGGCCTTCAGCGAAGGCGGTACCGTTTTCTGTAAAGCCTAAACCTGCGCGGCGAAATGTTGGTTTACTTGAATAGATCACAATGGCTTTTGACATTGTCTTGCTCCGTCATCAATAAGTTAAAAATGAAATAAGTATTAAAATCAGTATCGAGTTTGCAGCACAGTTGGGTCGTGCTGACTCAAGAACATCGACTTAATCTTTTGCGCCTTATCTGGCTTTGGACTGTATTCGCGATAAAAAGCTTTTCGGTGCGCTGCATAGCACACCATGACATCAGTTGAGTTCGTCAAACTTTTAGAGGTAGGGCGCATGCACTGAAACGTTGCACCGGTAACGATATCGTGCAGCTCGCTTGTCAGTGTGTCGGTTTTCTCTGACATAAAGTTGACTTCGAAACCTGCAGCGTCTAATGACTTTGCAACAGTCATTGATAACAAGGTGCCGACTACAATCAATACTTTCTTTAACATTGGGTTCTCCTATGTCCCTGCTTTTATAAGCAAGGACAAATGGTTAATGGGGGGCTTTTCAGCTACTCGTCTAAGAAATCCGGGTTCAATACCTCGAATTTGTCTTTGAGCTCGTTACTGACAGTTGTTGTTCCGTCGCTGATATCTTCGCGGTTATTGATTTGCTCGGCGCGGCGCCAGTTACTGTGAGTAACAACCAACATCAGTTTGTTCTTGCCTAAGCCCAATGAGCGCCCTCCGTCAGCTTTCATCGCTCTTAGGCGTTCACGAGCTAGCCATACGTTTTCATAGTTGAGTTCGGCCTTGACGCCAATGGCCATCTGCCAGAACCCATAACCGGCATTGGCTCTACAATCCACGCCATAACGGAATTCTTTATTGGTGTAAACACGCTCATCGTTTGGGTTATCCATAGCGACAAAATTCATGTTGCGGCGATTTTGATATATCAGCGGCTTAAGGGCGCGACTGGTGTCAAGGATGTACCAAGGTGCACCGGTATACAGCGGGTCGACTATGACGTTTGATACACTTTCATCCACACCACTGCCGTCTACCTCTGCATTTACTGGATGGTCGCTGTCAAAGAAGAACTGACCGTCATAACACAGATTTGAAAAACCATCGGGTAGCAATGGAAATACCAGTTGATCAGGGAAGACCTCGGCGGCATGTCCCATTTCAGTCATCATCATCGACCAATTACCAATTTCTTCGTCTTCTATGTCGTCCCTGTCAACTTCAACAGAGCTTTCGAAAGGTCGGTTCTGGATAACGTAACTGTACTCTTTAATAGACTTGTGCTGTCTTTCGCCTAGCCACTCTCTAAACTGCGGCCATTGGCCTAGCCAGCCATAAGTGTTGGACTTTGATGTTGATGCGACCATAGTGGCAACTTTGTCCCATTCGGGCATGCCTTTGGTTTTTCCTTCCTCAAAGTTCATTTTAAAAGTGGTACGCAGCGTATTAAGCGTTGCTGATTCAATAATAGCCATAATGGCGTCTCCGTCTTAAATTAAGTAATTGGGCAAGTTAATCGCCGGCTGTATCTATCTTGAGCTGCTGAGCGAACTTTTCGTGTGAGATACCGCACTGGTCAGCAAATTTCTTTTGCTCTACCGTTAGTGCCGCTTTGCCCACATTGTCTTCAGCATCAGGCGGTGTGGAGTGCGCTGTTTGCTTACCATTAAGTGCTTCAACAACTGGGCGGGCATTAAGGGTCGCTTTAAGGGCTGCGATATTTGAATTGCCCAATTTTTTTAAGTACCCGACCTCGGCTTCATTAATAAAGCGGCCATCGTCTTTGGCTTTGTCTATCAAGCTGTCTACAGTCACTTTGTCGTGACCGGCCTTAAGTGCGGCCATTTCTGTGATAACACCGTTGTAGGTTTCAATAGGCACAAATTGCGAAATATCGACCTCATTGCCTTGCCTCTCGTTTTGCGCTTTTAACGCGGCAATTTCGGTATCTTTATTTTTTGCCGATTCAAGACATGCTGTGAGCGCTGCGAGGCCTGTTTCTGCCTCTTTTTTATCGAGTTGAGCTTTAAGCGCTGCCATATCCATATTTGCATCGGCTTTGATGCCAATTTTTGCGAGCAGCTGAATAAGTAACGGATGCATAGCATTCTCCGGTTGAGTTGTTTGAGTTGTCTTAGTTGTTTCGGATTTTGATTGTTTGAGTGCGACAAGATCTTGCATGCCGTCTACAGCCGGCTCGTTAGTGATAGCAAGGTGTTTTAAGCTGATAACTTCGCCAGTCATCTTGTTGTATGAAAAAACAGGCGAAAGATAACGGTATTCTTTATCCTTAATCATTTGACGAGCTTTAGGTGTCCAGTCGATGCCTGACACAAGGAGTCCATTAACATGATCATAAGATAGGTGAGCACTTTTCGCCCAGCCTGCGGCGGGTGCCTCTTTGCCGTTATCTTTTGTATAGAGCGTCTGGTGTTCGTAATCAAACAGCAAATCACGCTTTAATGATTGGCGCTCTTCGATAACATTTTTAGCAATTGCTTCATCTATATAAAAGTAGCCAGATTGAGGTTTGTCGGACTGTCCATCGATAGTCGTGAATCGACCCGCTGGCATTAATTGCTGGGTACCTGTTTCATTCAAAGACAACTCTACTGAACATGCTGCTAAGTAGGATTGCTCATCAAGCGACGCAGTTAATGCGGCCAAACCTGTTATGGGAGTTTTTCGTTTCATGGGGCTATTTTGACGAACTCAAAAAATCATTGGGACTAATGCCCATTTGGGAATATCCATCGAGGTTTTCAGGTAGCAAACGGGGAAAGGGTTTTATTGCATGTGTGCGTTACGCTAAACCCTGTTTAAAAACGCTCAAAAGTGTTTAAAGGATTTTGAGATAAGGAAATATGCGCACTGTTACACTTATGCGCTTAGAATGGACTACAGCGCGTGTGCGCTAAATATTATCAAGTAAGTGAGATTGGAGTATTTCTGTGATTTCGTCCAAATCATCCCACTGTCCTGTCGCGAGGCCGATGTGAGGGCGGGCGGGTATGCCGTCAGCTTCACGGCCAAAATGGTGCGTGGCTGAATATTCTTTGTCGGTACCGAACTGCAGCTCATCACCTAGAATTTGATAAGTTAGGGTATCGCGTAAGATACCGCTTTGCTGCAATATCCTGTCATCGCCGTCTTTAGCGCTAATAGTTCTGGGCGATAGAGGCTCCCACGGAGTGCCATCCGGTGCTACTTCTAATTTAAAACGCTCTTGGTGCGACTCAATCAAGTACTCACCAATCTCTGCAAAAGCAGGCTCCAGCGATTGACCACGGTCAATAAGCTTACGCAGGAGCTTGGCGATTTCCTTTTCGCCACTGACTTTAACACTGATGAATTCACCGGCCATAGCGCCTAGCTCCCTGTCGTCATTGCTCGAATAGCAATTTCTTCAGGTCGATGTTGCTTTAATAGAGTTTTAAGCGTCTGGTCAATTGAATTAAATGATTGAGCTTCTTCAATGCTTGTAGTCCAATACTGCGCTTTGCCTTCTCCTAAGTCTTCACAGAAGTAAATTTCAACATGTTTCGTTTGTGCAGTGCCATCTGCATTTGTGCAAAGCCTGTTTTCGTCATCGTAAACATTCTGTTCGATTTCTGTGGTCAAAACAAATGTCCCAGTAATGGTTTCAATGTTCATCTATAGCCACCCAATTCGAGTTAGTACTTTTTCCCGTTCCACCAACCTGCATTCGATGCAGCTAAATGGCATGATTTAACAGCAATATTTATAAGTTCTTTCATCCTCATCGTTTCCTCTATTACTGTTTAACTCGATCTGGATGATGAGTTTCCACTTCTGACAGCTTCATTTCATATGCACAACCATCAGATTCAAGCTCTTGCTCATAGCTAATTACAATTGGACCAGTTACTTTACTGTCACCAATGAAGTAGCCTTTATGACGAACAAAATAAGGGAAACCTTCCAAGTCTCTAATGTGCTGATGTTCACCATCAATTTCTTTATATTCTCCACTTGTCATGTGGAACGCATAAGCCAAATGCTCTGCCAATTCGTCTAGATCTTCGAATGTCCAAAAACCCTCCTTCCAGTCACCATCAATAAAAAATTCGTAAGCAAGAGACGGATCAACAAAAACAACATTAATTTCTGCTCTTAAATCAACTCTTCTACCTAACATTTCTATTCCTCTTACACTGATTCACTAATTCGACGATAAAACAACTCTGTTAGCTCACCAGCTATTTTTGCTGCATCACGCTCAACAGCTAAATCCATTCGTTGTGTTTCTTGTTTTAACTCAAGCTGATTCAAACTTTGTAAAGCTCGCTCGTAGAATGAATCAAAAACTGAAAACTCCTTTAAACCCCTCATAATCTATTCCTCGGTTAAATATTATTAACGATTCTATCCGCAAGTGCGGGTTTAGCGTCTGCTTGCTGTCTTGCACGCTCTGCCTGACTTGTCGCACCGGGTGCATAGTCAAAGCCGGGGTCTATGCCCACGGGTACGTGGTGTACTTCACCCGTGACTTTATCCGTCCATTCACGCGTCTCAATGACAGGCTCGTTACTAACGCGCAGACCTTTACGCTCAAGGCTGCGGCGTGATTCTCCGAATACTTTGCACTTGCAGCCCCAACCGTTTTGTGGAAACCATACGCGCCAAAAGGGGCTGTCTTTGGGGAGTATTAAACCGTCTCTGGCTTGGTGTGCTGGGCGAGGGGATAAGCTATCACCGTGCTTGTAACGCCAAAACTCGAACGTTTGAAGTTGAGAGTAACGGCCCGCGTTATAGCTTTGGCGTACGTTGGTGCTGTAGATGATATTCGCGCGCCAAGCGGTTGAGCCGGTATGCTGCCAGCCTTTTCGCTTAACCAAGGCTTTAAAATTACTTTGGAACCAGGAGAGGCTGCGGCCCTCGGTAATCGACTCGCTCACCAGCTCTCGCATATCGGCCAGCAAATCAGTTTCTGTCGCGCCCGCAACAACAAAAGCGACATCGTGTTGCTCTTGCCAAATATCGTTCCAGCGCTCAGTAGGAATGCTTAGCTTTGCGAGAAAAAAATCTATTGCCTCTTGAAACGACAGCGAGCCATATTGAGCAACAGTCATGCGCCTGACGCCTCTGCTTCTTCTTGCTGGCGTTTACGGATTGCTTCTTTAAAGCTGTCTAAAATATGGAAGGCTGAAAAGACATGGTCTACATGCTCTTCATAAGGTAGTTGGTTATCTAGTCCACCCTTTGTAATTGTTGTGCACACTTTATTTAAACGGTTTTGCGCCAATATGACGAGGTCTTTTTCACTTCCGACACGCTTAGCAAGACGCTCATAACTTCTGATAAGCTCCCAGTATTCTTTACTTTTGGCACCCGATGTTTGGATGCCACAATTTGGGCAAGTATCCATGGTCATTGCTATTCCCCTTCGTTTACATCAAAACGCCCGGCAAGCTCGGATGCTGCGAATGCTCTGGCTAAATAATCGGTGTACTGTTCAAGAGGCAACTGACCTTCAAGCTCAAGCAATTTGTCTAACAAATCAGGTAAGCTTTCTGCGTTGTTTACAAGCTCTTCGATAGGCACTAATAGCGGGTTAAACACTTCACCAGCGCCGTTTTGTAATTGCCTTGTGAATACATCAGCGCCATCAGTTGGTGGCTCTTGTCTGTTTCTCAGCGACGCGAAATCTGTACTAAGTTGTGCAAGCGCAGCAATATTGGCTTGTGGTATTTCGCCCGTTCTTAGTTTTGCCCCTTCAAGGAGTTCCTGTTTTGTTAAAATAGGCTCATCACCTTTTCTTTCAGGTATTTTTAGCTCATTTTGTATATGAGACACGGGTATTATCACGCCATTATCGACCAGTGGCCCGACTGCTTTGCTCCACAGTTCGATATCGCCAGCCTCTTGTGTGTCAAATACAAGCCGAGGCTTGCGGCGTGGGTCGCCGGTGTAGCCCTTCCCGTTTAGCATGTAGATTGGCATGATTAAATCGCGGTTTAGTGTGCCAGACAACTGGCCCAAATCATGAACTGAGATTTCTTTTCGCACGTCGTTATGAACGTTACCCAATGCTTGAGAGCCTACATTTCCGGCGTCGGCGGTCAGCGTTTGGCCGAGTATGGCCTTAGATTGCGTTTTCTCGCACCATTGCATCATGGTTAAAAATGGATCAGAGCCTCCACCTTTAGCGGCGTCATGAAAATCCAGCTCCATGCCCTTCGGAATAATGCCGCCAGCGTTATGCCCGACACTCATCACCGCATGCAACAACCTTGATTTTTCATCGTCTGTGGCGCCGTTAGGGTATTTCCCAATTCGAATGGGAATGCCATAGATTTCTAGGAACTCGGCTAGGTCACGTACTGAATAGTTCTTGAAGATAAAAGGCCAAGCTAATTGACGCACAAGACCCTGACGGGCAGGGTAGCCAGATTTTGCAGCATGTTTATGTTGTATCCAATTAAAAGGCCTTAAGTATTCGCCTTTGCCGGTATGGTCACGAAGGACAACCGCGCTTTGGTCATCTTGATGCAGTTGAAACCAAGTTGCCGGGCGATACTCAAACTTGTGTGGTATTCGCCAGCCGTTGTAGTTCGTCCATTCATATTCGGTATTACTGAACCCTTTTAAAATGGCATCTGACATATTAAAGATAATGTCGTTCCAATCCTCAATATCTCTGAGCATCTGCTCTATATCGTTGGCGTCTTTTTTCTCGCGCGCACTGGCATTGTTAGGCGGGCGTACTTCAAAATCGGTATTACTTAAACACATCTTGCGCTTGAAAAGCTCAGCGAAGATATGGCCGTCTTTTTCTTCGATATCCTCGGCCAAGTAGCACTGGTCCATAATATGGCCGTGCTCGGCCTCTTTTAAGATGTTCGCCAGCTTATTCGGCGTTAATCCACTGCTTGGGTGTTCTGCGTATTCTCGTTTGAGGTAGGCTACACGTGGGCTATCGTCGGTTTGCTTTTGTTTTAAATCTTTTTCTTTGACGCGAAAACGCACGCCGTTTGTTTCAAGTATTTCCATTAGAAACAGCCTTTTTCAAAAGTGATTTCGTCGTCTTTGTCATCATGCTCTTGCCAGCGGTCAGACTTTGAAGGCAAGGGGGTAAAGTCAATCTCGCCGCCTTCCATTTGCGTCGCTGCAATGAGCATGCAGCACGCTACCGCACTATCACCATGGCGCGCTTTTCCTTGGTCGGTCTTGCCTTGCGGGATACACGGCACACCACGGCTGTTGATTTGTAATGCTCGCAAGTCATCCATTACATCAGCATCTTTTACGATGGTGATAGTCATGTCTTCAAAATGTGCTTTCATACGTGGCATGTTTTCGCGATACCACGTTTCGGTGATTTTGACCGCTTCAATCAAGCCGCTGCCGTAGCGCTCTACTGCCTGCTCCGCCAAGTAATCACCATTGCCTGTGGCATCCATTTGCGCACCAATAAAGCGTGGTAACCGGTCTATCAAGTAAAATAGAATTTGCTCTTGTTGGCGGTAAGGGATGTTCTTAAGTTCAACAACAAAAGGAACTGTGATACTGAGGTCTTGATTGACGGCACCAACCCATAGGCAAGTTAAATCACCCTTACGAGCGAAATCTTCACCGAGTGCATGGCGCTGCTCAGGACTGAGCTTTTCAAGTTGCGGCAAGAGAATATCATTACACCAGTCACGGATATCAGCAGCGCGCAAATGCTCGGGCATCGCATTCCATGCATTATCCTTTTTAAGCCGAATAACAACGGGCTTATCACTCATCGCTTTTTCAATGCTCACTCGACTCAAATACGCGCCGCCACCTGATTTAGGAACACAGTAGTACTCCTCTAACGCATCCTCTTCGCTGGCAGTGTCTCTGAGTAAGTCGGCTTTCCATTGGTCCTCTTTTTCTTGGGACCATGTAATTTTACGGACCTGACAAATACGTTGATAAAGCCCCTCAGCACAAGCGTCATCAAGTGTTATGCGATGAATGGAATAGCGTTTTTTACCTGCTAGGCTGTCTTCAATCAGCTGATTAAACAGATTACCATCACCGTTGTGTGTACTGATAAGACGTACCTTAGCGCCCCACATTGTGAGTGCCAGTGCTGCTTTAAGGACTTCTGCAAGCTGCTCATGAAACGCCGCCTCGTCGATGGTAACGTTACCTTGCATTCCTCGTAAATTACTGGGCTTCGAGCTGAGCGCTTGAATTTTAAAACCACTAGAGAAATGAATAACAAAGGTCAGTATTTCCTTGCCTTCTTTACCCTCATCAATAAACACCTCCTCTTCAACCTCAGAGCATGCTTTATCGAAAGATATAGCCCACATCGCTGCAGCATCAATGAACTCACGCGCCATTTCTTTGTTACTGCCCACATAGAAATGATTAGTTCCTTGTGCTTCTCTTGATTTTGCCGCACATAGCACACCGTCGGCAGCCTCGGCCCAAGTCAGCCCAGTTCGTCGAGACTTTGGTGCAATCTTTAAGGGGGAATCATCAGCAATCCAGCGCTTCTGGTATCCAAGTAATAACTCATTGGGATTGAACGGAATAAAAACGGGTAAACCAAAGCGCTTCTCAATGTCATCGCACTGGTTGATGATTTTTTCATAGTCTAACTGTTCGTGCTTAACGGGTCCTTTTGTGTTCATTATTTAAGCCCCAGTATCTGCGCTTTGATTTCGTCGACTTTGTCCTCAGACATACCTGCAGAGCGCGCCACGCCTTCGGCTTTCTCTGCCGCTTCCTCGGCTATGATTTTACGGATTTCTTTTTCACGCTTAAGACTCTGTGATTCAGCCTCTTCTAAGCGTTTGGATAACAAAGCAAGTTGGTTTAGTGTTTTGGGGTTAATCTTCTCGGGGTCGCCATCTATCATGGCCGCACCCACTTCAAACCCTAACGTTTTGACGATTTCACGGGTAATTTTGCCTATGTCAGATTCGGGCATCTCGCCGAATTGTTCAGTCCACTGTTTGGAGACTTCACGAGCTTGGCGCATCCTAGCGCCGCGCTCCTCCATCTTTGTGCTGTAGCGATTTAGTCCGGAGCGAGAAAGTTGCATGTCTTCAGGTAGGCCTGCTCCGTCAATCATGTTGTTGATAGACTCTAGTAAGTCTGTCTGCGTAATAGATTTATCGCGAAGGCCTTGGATTAGTGTCTTTTGAATGTCGTTAGGCAAAAGGTCGACTTTGCTCGGCTTGCCGCGTGTTTGCTTGTCACTCATCGTCATCACCTTTTAGTACAAAGTGTTTAATGACTTTTCTGATAGCTAGGCGTCCCAATTGATAGGCACAGCCTGATGTCAGCACAATTAAACAGATGGCCAGTACTAGGCAAAATACCTCTGGAAAGACATACCTCATTCGACGAGCCCTTGCGATTCCAGGTGCGCCGCTATGCGCTTCTTGAGCTCAGATTTTTCTAGCTCAAAACGTTCTTTTAGTGCGAATGCCTCCGGGCGCGCTTTGCGCATAGTTTCTTTAAAGTGTTGGGCCGTTTCTTCACACGTTTTAGCAAAGACTTTATCCGCAATTTCATCAAATACTATGGCGTGAGCAATGAGCTGAATGATATCGTCTTCAAACATGTTAAGCTCCCGGTCCTGGGCGCTTCACTCCAGGCACTCTTGCTATACCGCGTTCACAGTCAAGGCCGCGTGTTGTGATGGTAGCCACCGTGTAATTTCCAATGTCTTCCAGTGTGACAAGCCCTTGCTCCTTAAGCCAAAAAAGGTGTGTCAGGAGTTTGTCGCTGGTGAAGTTGTTGCCATAACTGGCACAAACATCGGTAATAATTGAATTGTTAGCTGCGTAATCATCCATTGCAGCTAAGCAATGCAATATTGATAAGCGCTCGTTTTCATTGAGAATTCGTTGTAAAGCCATTACTTTTTGCCTCCTGTTATTTCGTTTTCCATTAACATGGCATTGTGATTAAGCAGAGTTTTAATAAGTGGCTGAAGACCTTCTAGCTGACCCTCTAGCTTTGACATTTGGACTTTCAATTCGCTAGCTTCTTTGTGAGTTGGTAGATGCTCGATGAGCGTATCTAATCTTGTTACCGCTTCGCTTAAGCTGTTGTAGCTGTTATCGTGCTCGTCCAGCTTTAAATCTGTTGTTTTCTTGTAACCTGAAAACTCGGTTTTAAAGTCAGAGAACTCTTTTTTTGTAGTAAAGCGTTGTCCAAGAACATAAAGGATTGCAAAACCAGCAACAGTCATTAAGAAGCCGTAAAACTTGGCATTTTCGTTTAAATGATTTATTAACGACTCCATTGCTAGCGCCTCCGCTTTTCATGATCACTTTGACACTCAACGCAGCGTTGTGCATTGGGCACCACTCTTCGTCTTGCGACAATGTTCACATCACAGTCAACACATACTGCTTTGCCCCAACAATCATGCTTTGCAGGTGGTACGGGGGCTAAATCAAAGTACTTTTTTTGGTTGAGTGACTGTGTTCGCTCAATATTGAGCTGTGCCATATCTGCCGCATCCATCAGCTACCCCCTTGCTTAGAAAACTTGTCCCAAGTGCGGAATCCAAACCAAGCGAGAGTTGGAGAAGCGATTAAAGTCAATATTTCCCAATTAGCGCCTGTCCCATATCCAAAGGCCTCTGCAACCTCAAAAATAAGTACGTAGGCTGCGGTAAACCAGCTATGGCGATTGGCAACCATTGGCCGAATCCCTGCCTTGTCGACACTGCTACGAATTGTTTTTTGTTGCTCGGTGTGCATCGCTTGATCGTGATGCAAAAGTGACTTTTTCAAGTCGTTCTCAAGCTTAACAACTTCAATGGTTAATTGGTCTACAGCGTTAGGGTCAAGTCGTTCAGCAAATAAATCCAGCTCCTGAATTTGGTTGTTAGAGCTTAGCTTTTTAGTTTTTTCGAAAACGCTAACTAGATTTTCTGTAATTTTTTCATACTCGCCGCCTTTGCTCTTACCAACCATCTTGAATATGGTTGGCCCGACATTGAGTAACAATTTTACGATTGGTAACATGCTAATTTCCCTTGTGTTTTAGACATGAACGCAGGTGCTCAATATGATTTTTGGGCAGTCTCTGTGATCTACTGTGGTTCTGTGTATTGATATGTTTGTCGATGTCATGAGCCGTTGGACTGTTAAAACCCTTGAGCCAATTGGCTTGAGCTGTCGCGTGATAAGAGCCAACGGGCACTTGCAAAGGGTGTTTGTTTTTAAACGCGATTAGCTCGGAGTTTAAACGGGCTTTAAAACCATCATCAAAGAACTGCTGGTTAAACTTGCTCACTGACAATCACCGTATAAATACAGGTTCGATTTTTCGATGTACTTTTGTTCTGTGCCTTTACCCATGTATGTGTTGTAGTATTTCTTCCAGTAGTGTGCTCTCCCTTCAAGATTTGATGGGATGGGGGCAGGTATTAGTAAGTAGAAGCAGCGTGTAAAGACAAAGGCTTTTTCAGCATCGTTTTCCAAATCTTGAGGAACCAAATCTCTAATATCGAAACCAAAAGCATTTAGAATATTCAGTCTATGTCGTTGCTTTGTGCGCTTTGCAACGTCAAATACAGCAATAGGGTCGCCCTGAGTTAATCCGTAGCCAGCACTCATGGGCGTTGGGTCTTTGTACGTGCCAAGGTTCGTTTCGACACATGCATCTTCTAAGAGCTTATTGTAGGCACAAAGGTTCTTGCCATGCCCCAAAACCTCGCATACAGTCTTAGCGATTTCTTTTGCTTGGTCGGCAGATTTTAGGCCGTAGTAGTAAGTCGTTTTATTCTCTTGCATACCGCTATTATTAAGCGGCTGACCTAATCATTGGGACTAAGCTACATTTGGGCGAAGCTACTATTTTTTAAGAAAAATTTCATTAATACATGGGGATAGTATTTTAGCAGGATATAAGAATAAATGGATCGCTGTTTAAAACAACGATACATTTGGATACTTTGAAGAGAGCTCTAAGAGGTTAGGCAGCGATGATAGTTGTCTTGGTTGTCATAGTTGTCTATAGAAAAAAGACAACTGAGTCGTGTTTTACTCGCTGATACTTTGGGCACAATGATTTAATCGGGTACTTATTGCTTTTAATGTAATCGCTAAATGATTATTGAAAGCACTTTTGTCTTGTGATTCTGCTATAAGCATACTGAGCACATCGAGCTGTGCAGATTCTATTTTAATTTGATCAGTTATTTCTGGTGTCATGCTAAGACTCTATATCTATTTCATTTTAGAGAAGTTAATTTAACACCGCTTAGCGCATAAAATGTGGAATGTGCTGCACACGTATAATTTTTTTTAGAGTTTGTTGTTATACACACCGCATTTTTTTGCGGTGTGTAGTTATAAGTGGGTTTAGTTTAATAGTGATCCCAACCACCTCATGAATGACTGTTCTTCTACAGATTGTGCAACTAAAGGCTCCTTTTGCTTTGTTTTTGAGGCAAAAGCTACAGGGCTTAATAAAATAGTTAATGATAATAATATTACTAATCTTTTGTTTTTCATGACTTTTCTCACATTTATAAGTGGATTCAGTTCCACATGTAAGAGTATAACTGATTGAAGTCATTGGTGTGATTGTGGCGGCTTATTCAGGCGACAAGCTTTTTTGAAAGAACCAATTTTGCTGAATGCGACATAATAAAATAAAGAATGGCCAAATTAAAAATACGAATAAGGTAAGGATGAGAGTGGTACATAAAAAGGATGTTTAAATTAGCTACGTGGCGCATTAAGTATTCTATAACCTGTAGTGATTCTAATATGATAGATACATTCAACAGCTTAATAATTTCCCAATCAAATGAGGAATGTTTTGTTCCTATTTCTATTTTTTTACTAAAAAAGGTAATGCGTACAAATGGCCTAAGACTGATTGCTGTTTGAGTCAGCTGTGCAATCAGTATTGTTGACAGAGGCCAATAGATGGCTGGTGAGTCATACGAGATTAAAAACCAATAGGTTTCTGCGCTAATACCTAAAGCAGTGACAATAAGAATAGGGATACGTAGGGAGTCTTGCTTGAATTTGACAAATGCAATAAGCAACGCCAAATACAATGCAATTTTAAACGGTAAAAGAGGAATAAAATCAGTTAGCCAAAATACAGCTTCAAGGACGAGATCACTGACAAATAGTATGATGACCGTGCCCCTCAAATCATTATTTTCAAAAACTAATACAAGGCAGAAAGCGATTAAAAAAGTATAGATAAGATCAAATATCAGCTCTTCATTAAATGTAAAAACCCCCAACATTGCGATAAAAGCAATTAATATAATATTGCTAATCTGATGAAGGTAAGGTTTTAAAATCATTTTAATAAGTTAGTCAAATACTCATAGAAACTGGCTTTCTTCTCCCGTGTAACCCTTCTTCCACAAGCTTTTGACCAGCTCTGCACAACCTCAAATGATAGTTTTTTTATTGTACCGGGGTGACCTTTTTCAATTGCGATAACAGTTTCTCTACTAATACCTATAAAACCAGCTAGTTGAGCTTGCGTTAGCCTGGCCTCTTCTCGCTGTTCTTTAAGGACTTGGCCATCAATTCGTTTTGATGCTGTCATTACTACTTCCCATTCATACAGTGAAGCAAATTTACCGCATTACAAGGGGGCATAGCAATAGCTTTGACCGTTGTTTTTGTAAATTTAATATTCTTATACGTTATTTACTAAGCTATTCAGAGTTATTTTAGGGTTGGCAACTAAGACAACTGTGACAACTATTATATTTTTTCGTAGGTATACTCTCGGCCTACTTTTTTGGCATTCCAGTAAACACCTTGATATTTGTCCAGTCTGGCACGGGCTTGATTGTTGTCTTTACGTATATCAAGCGCTTTAAATAGCGTGGTTTTATTAATGCCAGACGATTGGGTGAGGACGTCTTTTACATCGTTAATAAATTCAAGATCGGCTTGGCTGCATTTTGCTTCTGTTAAGTCTCGCTCAGTTAATGAAAATGAGTTAGGACAGATGTCGAACGCTTTATCTGTAATGCTTGCGCGCTCTTTTTCAACGCTTAAGTACATGCCTATGCCGTCTGCTACTTCAAGCTTTTTAAGCTGGTACATGTTGTCTACGCTGTTGCGTATGTTATTGCTGCCTTGGTAATTTCGCCCGTCTTTGTTGGCGTGATGTAACACGAGTATTGTCGCGCCAGATTCGCGCAGGTTCATGATTTGATCCATGACTTTCATTGCGACTGTGTCGTTTCCCATATCACCAAAGTTTCGCAAGCTGTCTATGACAATGATGGCGTTTTTAAATACGTTTGCTTTTGCGCTGTCTGACAAGCGCTGTAACATCTCTTTTGCGTTTAATTCGCACTTTCTAAGTTGCACGTAATGAAGATTTGAAAACTGCCCAACAAGTAACGTGTCTACGTTTCGTTCACGCAGCACAGACAAAGGGTTGTCGAAGTCTAGGTAAATTACTTTGTAATCAGCATCAGCACAGAGCTTTGCTAATGCTAGACCTAGCCAGCTCTTGCCGTTACCCCCATCTGCATAGACGAGTGTGATCATGCGTTTAGCAATAAAGTTGGGCATAACAAACTCAGTCTTTTCGTTGAAGTCGTCTGTTGTTAATGCCGATGTGTTTAAAAAATCAAACATGAGAACCCTTTCTTTAAATAAATTGTGATTGGCCGTGATTTTTGTGCGCTTTCACTGTTGCCTGATATAACTTTTGAGCGAATAGCTTATCGTCGTCACTGATCGTGTATTTTGGATTGCCGCTGGCAACGGCCAGCGCTTTTACGAAGCGCTGATACTCTTGGTAAGTGTCTATAGTGAATGTAATTTTGTTAAAACGAGCCATGATTAGTCCTTAGTTTTTCCGAATAAACTTGGCTGAATAGTGCTAACGTATTCTTTACGCTTTCGTTTAATGATGTCGTAAATGGTGATATCTGTTAGAGAAGGACAAAAATCTCTCTGTATCTGCTTTGGAGTCCAGTTTTTGTTACGCCACAAATCGAATATGTGGATATCTCTAAGCTCTTGCTTTAGCTTTTCGCCCGAGGGCAAATAACGACAACGTCCACCTTGATAATGTGCAATTTCAGCGATTATTTCTGCACTAATTTGACGCGTCTTTGCATCAACAAAATGCTTATCTAAGCGGTTTTCGACTATCAGCACGAGCGCCCATAAATGCTCTTTAAAAGCGGCAATGGCTTGTTGTTCGTCAGTTAAGTTAATTGCAGGCATATGTTCTAAAAGCTGGTCAAAGCCAGCATCGCCGAACATGTCTTGCTGTGACTCATTACTCATAGGTTCATCTCTTTTCTAAGTTGTGCGAATGCTTTTCTGGCATCGGCCTTATTCATGACACTGTCGTCATACTCCGGCTGTTTTTTACGGGGCATGTATTGCATAAGTTGGTGAGGTGTTGGCCAACGGTCTATGTTTGCTGATAGCTTAATGAAAGCTCGCTCTATTCGGGCTTTGTCGGTCTTTTCCATGCCTTTGTTGTTTTGCCATAGAATAAAGACCCAACGCTCTACAACGAGTTCTAGATTGTCTGCGGCAGGCGCTCTATCAAGTTGTAATAAAAATAAGTCTTGTAGACCTTTTACAATGGCGTTGTTTAGCCAAGCTGGTGCGTTATTCATCTTCATCTACCAACATATTGTTTAGTGAGGCGAGGGCTTGTGCTGTTTTGCTGTTGCCCATTTTTGGTTGTGCTTTTTGCTCAATTGGTGAGGGCTGGTTGTCTGATTCTGCGTGATCCCAACAGGGTTGTGCATGTAATACTTTGATTAAGTAATTGTGGTTATTCAAAGGCCGACTATCACCATTGATACGTGCGTTACTGAGTTGCGTTGCTGTTTGTTCAAGCGAACGCTGTAAAACTGTAGTGTTAGGTGTTAAATCCATAACGTCATTAACAAGGCGCAAAGCACGACCATTATTTAAGTCTGACTTGGCAGGGCGAAACAGGGCAATGTAGCTAATGACTGCGGTTGCCAGTGGAGTTGGTTGCTTTGCAAAGATAGCCAGTAGCTCAGATGCAGCGGCGTCTTGTGCGATCTGATCAATATGAATGCTCGCGTGGCAAGTAGGGCAACGTGAGATTTTCATAGAATGCCCTCTGCTACTTTTTCTTTGTAGTACTCACAAACAAAATCGTAAGCACTGGTTTTGGCAACAACTACCCCAGCATTCTTTAGTGCACCTATTAGTTCGCGTTTATGCCAGTTCTTCAGTGATTCGATAACTACAATAACAATCTTTCCTTCAAGCCAAGCAACAGACTCAACACCTAAACCCTTATTATGTTTGGCTGTCATACGCTTTACATAGGCATCGAGTGCAGCTTCTGAACCATCACGTACAAAATTTTGATTAAACATGGTTATCCATATCGCGCGGATCTTATCTATTTCTTCAACCTTGGTTGTACCCGAAGGCGGCGATAAGCGGCGACTTTTAGAGCTGCTTTTACGCTTTGGCTTAAATCCTTTTTGCTTCATTACATGTAGCACGCGATAAAGTTCTGCAAGGCTCATATCTGAGCAACTTGCTTTGCTTGTTTCGTGATCAAGCAAACAACTATAGACATCGTTGTCTAAGCCGAGCTGTTTCTTTGCTATATGTATCTGAGCAATCACTTTTTGCCTATTTGATTTTTCATTGGGTTGCATTAATACACTCCGTTAAACACTGTTTAAAAAGCTACTAGTCATTGCTTAAAAGCTCTTTAAACAGCCCTTAAGGGCTTGCAGATTAAGTAGAGGGCACTATCTCTAGCCACGTTTCCCCCGTTTCAGTATCAACTAGGTGCTTCAGCTCTAATGGTTCGTCTAAGTCGTCGACGTCATTGGGTATTGCATCGAGTATTATTTTCAAGCCTGCGACAGAATTAACAGGGTAGTTCTTTGTTTTAATCATAGTTTTCTCCTAGCGAATGTTAGCTATATCAAGAGGGATGTTGTTGTAGGTGCCGTCTTCGGCGCGGTAGTAGGCTCGGTAATAGGTAGCGGTTGAGTCGAACTCAATGCTTTTACCTAACTCCAACATTGCTTTTTCCCAGTCAGCGTCGGCATTGGGCATTGGGTGTTTTATGAGGCTTTTCAGTAACTGAACGTTATAAGAGCCTTTTCCATCGGTCTTGAAGTAACGCTGAACAACAACTTGAAGGTTCCTGTTTGCGCCTTTTGACCATTTTTTTAAACAGTCATCAACCAGCGCTTTAGCGAATATGATGTTCTCATTGGTTGTTTCACGGTCTTGAAGGGAGCGTTCTACTTTCAGCTTTTTATCGTAAGAAAAGAGCGTTATGTTGCCTTTTTTCCCACCAAGTTTTTTGTCGTATTCTTTAAACATGCTATCGACATAATTCGCTATCTTTGTTTTTAACGAATGCTTAAGTGCTTGGAGTTCATCAGCTATGACGGCGCAGTCTCGAACTAGGTCAGTAACCAGTCCGTCTTTGGAAAGCTCGGTCTCTTTTACATTAATCAACTTAATGAAGTTTCCTGAGTCATCTAATATGCATCCGTTAGGTGCTGATTTTCTTTCGTCGATAATGTATTGGACTTGCTCGACGACTTTCTTTGTCGAAAGCTCTGTATTGGAATTGTTCATTTGTTCGCCTTATTGTTTGGGCAAGTTCTACATGCTCTGTAAATCCTTGCGCGTATTGGGTTTGAAAGGGTGTTGGGCATCTTAGACTCACGTGTACAGCGCTTTTTCGATATTTCACCCATCACCGGGCATACGACTTTTAAGGTGCCGTAGGCTTCCATAACTAAAGCTTCAATGTGTTTTGTCTCTTTGTATTTGTTGTTTAATACAAGTGATAACGTTGTTCTTGATATACCTAGCTCTGCTTCAACGTTGCGACGTCCGAGTTCTTGTACTTTTTGATGGAGTAGTTCTTGCCAAGTCATGATTTATCCTTAATTTTTGGTATGAACTTGCTAAGGTTTTGGTCGTATAGTCCGCCCTTTTTCATTTGTGGGTTTTTTGGACCAGTGTAGGTGACTAAGCGATATAGTCCTTTTTTGCAGGCACCGGGTTTCCGTGTAACCCTTACGTAATCATGCGCGACTAAAATGCGAATGTAGAGATTGATGCTGCTTGATTTTTGCCTAGTGCTTGCAGCAATTGAAGCGTTACTGAATTCGCATTGCCAACGCATTGCACGCCAGATGAGTAGACGCCCATTTTTAATTGGTGGAAGCGAATTCCCTCTTGAGAAATTAGGCACAGCACTTTTTACTGGGGCGTACAAGTAAGGCTTCATGCTTGTATTAAGCGTTTCTATCAAGCCTTTTCTATTCAGGTGTTGGAGTATCGTTTTAGTTTTTTCTTTTGTCAGGCCTAGGTGTATTGCTAAGTCTGCTGTTTGGAAATTTTCTTGCTCCTTCAACCATTCCCATGCTGTTTGACTAATAATTTCGCTCATTATTACAACCGTTTTTTAAAACTTTTTGGGGAAATACTGTTGGTCGGCCCATTGATCAAGGTTGACGCTGCTAAGTCCGTTTGACTTTGCCCAGCGTTCTATTGTCGATAGACCTGTATGCATATCACGATAGTTGCCTTTACTTTGTGTTTTTAAGTCTTCTAGCATCTCTCTACTGATAATTAACTCATCTAGAAGCGCTTCCGCCATTAGTTCAGTATCTTCGAAATCAGCAGGCTTAAATTCAACGTGTTTCGCAATGCGGGTTTGTAGCTGGGGTAGTCCTTTGATTTTTGCCGGCAAGTGCTCATAACCGATTAAAATCACCGGTACATGGGATCTGTCATATATGTCGCGAATGCCTTCTAGCACTGCGGGTTTGTCCGCTAGGTAATCACACTCATCGACAAAAATAGGGCGTGGATCTTCCAACAGTTGTTCTACGATGTAGTCCTCCATTTCTTTAGCACCTCGTTTGGAAGATAGACCGACTTCTTTAGCGAGTTGCTGTAAGAACGTACGATGAGTGTCTGAGCGTGAACAACGTACTAATAAACCGCCACCATGTATGAACAGGTATTCGCCTGTATGTGATTTCCCAAGACCGGCTTTACCGGTAAACATGGCTATTGCGGGTGATCTGTCTTGTGCTGCTTGCTCTATGTATTCGTATGCATCTAATGCAGCGAGTATATTTTTTGTATGAGCTGTGTCGAACTTCATTTGTTATCTCCTGATATTTTTTTTGTATTTAAAATTCTGTTAAGTACAGGTAAGGCTGCACGGTTTTTACGGCGATAATCGTGCAACCACGATTTTTCAGTTGGCGTTAGTTCTCGCTCAAGTGAGCTTTTTGTCAAATATTGAGCTTTGGAAAATGGGCTTTGGAATTCGCGCGTGTGGTGATTTTTTTCAGACGCTATTAAGGCTTTTCGGCGTATTTCAAACTTTTGTTTTTCTTCTTCAGAATATTCGTTGTTTTTGGGATCTTCAGTGGCTTTTTTAGCTGCTTTAGTTGATGCGTTTTCAATTTCTTCAGAAGGCTTAGGGAATGCCGCTACACTGCCATTTTTTTGTTTTTTTCTCGCTATGATTTCGTGTGCAATCTCTCTGACGTTATATTGCCTTGCAGCCTTTGATATTTCTTTACGGTCGCTGCTTAGTGCCTTTCGTTGTTTTTGTTTAGCTGCAATTGCAATCTCTTGACGTGTGATCCCATTGCCGGCAATTTCTGGACATACGGCTTCGCAGATAAACTCGCTGGTTAATCTGTTAAATACGTAAATTTTACCGACGTCTTTGGGGTTGTAACGACAGAAGACTTTTTCGCCAATATATAAACTTAATTCGGCATGGATAAACGAGTTGGTCTCTATCTCAATACCTTTGTCCTTCGTGACTGTTCGCATGCCTTTGTTGTTAGGTATTGGTGCCAGAAGTATGTCTAATGTGCGTTCATCATTAAGCCTTGATATTTGCTGCTGTTGTTGTGTGAACTTTTCAAAAGGTGAGCAGTTTATGCTGCTGTGCTTTGTGTGATGATAATGGTATTCAATCCAGTCATTCATGTACTGGCTGAATTGTTCAGCAGTTAAATTAACGTCAATTGCAACTTTCTTTTCGCCTTTCTTTCTTTTCTCAATTAAACGTTCTGCAAAGGTTAAACGGGCGTTGATTTCTTGGCGTTCAGCAACGTTATGGCCAACAAATCCTTGTATCAGTTCAGCTATGCCGTGGCTGAATGTTCTAAAAAATCGCTCTATATAGGGCTTTTCCCAACCTGAGTATGGGTTCGTGCGTTCTTGAGTGATCTCTAGTGCATTGAAAACTTGTTGTATGTGATTAGATGTGTAATCAGCACCGTTGTCAGTTCGGCCAACTTCAGGCAAGCCCCAATCTATGATTGTTTCTCTGAGCAATAGTGAAATCGCTTCGGAGTTTGATGTGGGTCTGAGTACACATTTAACGCGGCGAGTGAATACGTCAATGACGCCAACAATGGCATGGCGACCGTCTGTAAGCATGACGTCAGCGGGTGTTGAATCGAATTCCCAGAGCTGGTTTATTCGCCTAACTTCTTCCGACATGTTGCCAAAGGCTGCCATATAGCTGTTTTTCCAGCCATCCGGGTTTTTAAATGACTCAAAAAGGGCTTTGTTTTCTTCTTGCCAATTCTTTAGCCATTTGCCGCATGCTTTCGGTCCCGGAATTGAGCATTTATTATCGAAACGAGCAGATAAGGATTCAAACATTTGCTGGCCGTTGATGTGTGGAAATTCTTTTATTAATGCAAGAGAGAAGTTGTACAGCTCAGGCGTAGAGTCGATAATTCCTGTCCCTTTTGTTTTCCCATAATTGCCTGCCAAACCAAGTAATCCAAGCTTGTTGTATGCCGAGTTCCAACGCCAAAGAGCTCTTTCAGAAACTGAAGTTTTTGACTTGCCGGGGCTTTGTAGAATGACATGTCCAGCGTTGTAAATATCAACGAATTTTTTATATCCAACATTCCTTGACTGTTTGGTTTTCGCAACAAATTCATTAGCTGCAAATAATATGTTGTACAAGGTGTATGCTCGATTTTTAGCTGAATCGGAAAGCGCTTCAAACTTGGTAATACTCTGTACTTTTGCTGCTTTTTTTGACTCTAAACTTGCTGATACTTTTGCTGCTAAATACTTCCCCTTGGCGGTGCCAGATTCCTCTTCATCATCGTTTAAATGAAAATGAACAACGACTTGGTGACGTATATCTGAGGGTAAGCCCGCGAGCGTGTACTCCTTGATTTTACCGCCACGGCCGGTGACTAATTCATAGTCCCATTTTTCATTTGCAGCTCTAGTTCTAATTGTTCTGTCTGCTACGTTTAATGCTTGTGAAATCATTTTGGCCGTAACATTCATACATCAGCTCTCTTATTTGCGCTCATGGTGCTGGCTGTGCTAGCTTTATCGAATTTTTGTTTTTTCGTGTATCTTGACGGCCAGATTTTCTCAGGTGCTTCATTAATCGCTTGTGCTATGAGTCGTTCAGCGTGTGGATATGGACGATGCAAAGCTTGTTGTAAGGTTCCTTCGCCTAAGCCGTGCTCTAATGAGAGTTTACGAAGCGATGTTCCTGTTTTACGAATAGCTGCAATAATGTCTGCTTTATGCCAGTTTTGTGTGGTTTCCATATCATTAGATGCTTTTGTGTCTAGGTGTAGATACCATAATGGCTATTAAGGTGGCTATCAAGCTTATTGTGTGGCTATTATTGTGTTTATTTATTAAGTGTTTGAAAGCAAAAGTTATTTAATTTGGATATTGCAATGAATATTGAAGAGTTTGGAATACACATATTTACCCTTCGCCAAAAATCGGGCATTTCCAGAGGCGATTTTCAAAAGAAATGGGGGTTTCACTTAAATTCAATTAAGAGTTATGAGAAAGAAGGGCGTTCGCCACCGATGGATTACTTGGCCGCTCTATCTGCGGAAGTGGGTTGTGACTTCTTAGAGCTTGTAAAACTTCTATTATCATGCAGCCCTGTTCTGGCTACTCATAATATAAGCACTGATGAACTGCTAAAGGGTGTTTATCAACAAGACACCTCCCTTACATATATTGTTAACAATGACTGTATGGCTCCGACAATCAGCAATGGAGCGAAAGTGACTGTCGATAGAGAGAGAGATGCAGAAGAGGGTGATATCGTTCTTATAGAAGTACAAAACAGTTTAACTGCACGAAGAATTCAGTATGACCTAGGCAATCAAGTACGCTTAAGTTGCGACAACACAAATTACAGCCACACATTAGTCAGTTTTGAAGAATACAAAAAACTAAAAATAATAGGTGTGATTAAAACCACTTTAAACACACTTTAAACGACAACTTTGGATCCGACTTAGCAACTATCTTTTATTTATGATTTTATTAGCTCAATCTATGTATTACGTAGTTTTTGTCGAAGTCGGATCTAGTTTCTCTAAGTCGGATCCAAAGATCCGACTTCCATTAAGGAAGTCGGATCAATAAATGGAGATATATCTAGAATACTCATAAGACGCCATTGTCTACTACGCCTTATTTAAACTGGCATCAAAGCTCCTGAATGGGTCAGTAGAGCGCAGGAAATGGGTACGCCAAACTACTATTCCATCTCAATGCATTTCTCTTTAATTCTGCCAAACTACATGTCCACTTGAAAAACCACTATTTCGAACGCAAATTTTTCTATCCCCTTATTTATAAGGCTTTCCTGAATTTTCCCACATTTTTTTACTTGTTCTCGGTTCTGTCAATCTAAGAGGGTCCCTACAGTTGAGTTAAATGTCCAAATAGATCATGTGCATTTAGTGGTAAGAACCCCACCAAGTATAAGTGTTTCAGAGTTGATGGGTACATTGAAGGGAAGAACAGCAATAAGGCTGTTCAATAAATTCCCTTATCTTCGCAAGAAGAAACTGTGGGGCAATCGTTTTTGGCAGAGAGGTTATTTTGTGGATTCAGTTGGTGCTAATGAAGAAATCATTCGTCGCTATGTGAAGTATCAAGATAAGCAAGCTAAAGAGGAATAAGAGCGACAACAATTGCTATCATTAGATTGATAGGTAGCACCCTTCTAGGGTGCCGATAAAGCAAAGCCACCTGCTATGCAGGTGGATTATTTACATGTAGTGAGCTTGAACACAAGACAGCGGGTTCACTCAGTACGTTGTTTAGAAAACATCGAATGAAAACAGCTATTGCTGCTCTCACATTCCACCATACACGCCACGAAGCGATCACACGCTTAGCAAAACACTACTCAGTGTTAAACCTGGCGAGAATTGTAGGCCACAGGGATATCAAACAATTGATGACCTACTACAATCGAACCGCCAGCGATATCGCCAAGGAAATGCCAGATAAACAAGCAATGGGCCAACCACAAACCAGTGGTCACTCTATTCAAGTGGATAAAGATCAACTACCCACGCTAGCCGCTACCCTGCTAACAGCCATGCAGTCCAGTAACGGCGATAAAATAGAAGTGGATATTGGTAATTCTACTAAGAAAAAGGGGAGTTAGAGTCTGTTAAGAAACCTTCAACAAGGATGTGAAGGCTTTTCAAGTCTATATGGCAGGAGCTAACAGCACTACATAAAGATTAAATGTTCACTCGTATTGAAAATGCTTTGTTGTTAGGTAAATGCCAACATCGAGGGAAGGTTGGGGTTTAAGGGAATAAATTTTTCTATCGGTAACTTTATTTCTATGGGATTATATTTGAGAGAAAAATAATAGTTTCGCTATGGGCCGAAATCGACCCAAAGCGGACGTTAGAAAAAGTTAAAAGATCAAAAGCACTGATTTCGATAATTGTTTGTTGATCTCAGAAGGTTAGTTTTAAGGAGAAGGAATGAGTAGCGATCAAACCAAGAGTGCAGCACTAACAACAGCATTGGCATTCCATTATCAGGCTCTAATTGGGCTGGATAAATGTTTCTCCATGCAAGAGGGGCAATCTATTTGGTTTGAAAAAGACGGTGATGTTAGTTTGGTTGGCGATGATGACAGTACATCTCAGATCGAAGTGAAAAACTATGCTAGCTCATTGACCGACCATCATGAAAACCTTTGGAACACTTTGAAAAACTGGCTTGATTCAGAGTTTAAGCATGAAAAATATAGCTCTTTGGTTTTGCACACTACTCAGCCTTTCGGGGAAAAAACTCGATTGAAAATCTGGAACACTGAAACACCTCAGAACCGTATGATGATTCTTAACGATATATACGGCGAACGTACATCCGATGAGATAGAAGATGAAAACCCCAAAAAGATAGTTAAACTGCAGAAACAAGTTATGGATTCTGATCCTGATAAGCTTTTAGAAGTTGTTACTAAAATAACTCTTTTTACTGAAGCTGACGATGTTGACACGCTAAGAAAGAAAACCCTAACTAAGCCTGTAGGCATACCTAGAAACAATCATGAGCGCTATTTTCAAGGCTTAGTCGGATTTGTTTATGATCAATCGAATAAGAAATCTTGGGAAATTAAGCAAGCTGAATTCGTAGCAAAATGCGAAGAGTTAACTGCCATTTTCTGCAAAAAGGAATTCACATTTCCTCCTTTCTCTGGATATGAAGCGTCCAGTGTGGAAGTAGAGCAACATCAAGAAAAACTATTTGTTAAAAAAATTAATGATATTGAGCACCATCCTGTAATACCTGACGCAATAGGAAATTGGATTGAACTTCAAAATTCACTGTTTGAAGAGCTGGATGAATATCCGTTATATGCAGAAAAAACAAAGTCTTATCAGGAAAGAATTATAAAGCGTTTTAAATTGAACTACTCAACTGCACAGCTGGAATTGAAAGATGAATTGAAAGACTCAAAGATATTATACAATAAAACTATTTCAGATTTACCGCTTCAGTTAGGCAACGATACTCCCCCCATAGAATACAAGAATGGGCTTATTCATGATGCTATGGATGATGAAGAACGTGATTTAAAGTGGAGAGTTGAGTCATGAGCAGCGTTGTAGAAGCTCTTTATGAACTGAAATACAACCCTTTTGAGTACGGAACATACATTGCTTCATTTTATTCTTCGACAAGTGAATCAGATAATAATCTATTGCTCGCACCCTTGGTGATTCCTCTGTGTAGCCATCCTGTTTTTGGTGGAAAATTACTCAATTCGAATGTTAAAAGTACAATATGGTCAATATTCAATGATCGCACCAAACTCTATGATCTTCAGGAGCGGATAAACGGATTTCAAGATCTGACTGGGCATTGTATTCAATACTGCTTGGTCAACGATTGGTTATCTGTGAATGAAGCTAATTTAACTCTTTGTGCATGTGATGACTCAGAATCAGTCTTTACCAGTAATAAAAGTGCAGAAAAGTTGGGGCGACTATTCAGTGGTCACTCAGTGGTCGAGATTTATGCGTTTTTAGGAGTGAAGCCGCGATGAAAACATTAATTCATGAAATTGGCGTAATAGATGAACAAGGAAATAAACATCCAGTGAATTTCAAAAAAGGGCTGAATGTAGTAACAGGTAAGTCATCCACTGGAAAAAGTGCCTTGATTGAAATATTCGACTATTGCTTCGGCAGTGGTGAAAACACTATTCCAAAGGGAGTTATTACAAATAGTGCCGCCATTTATTACGTTGCACTTTCGGTCAATGAGCAAGATATAGTGATTGCGCGTGATCCTAAACTAGCTACAAAAGCTTTTTTTCGTCGTACTGAGAAGTTTGATTCAGAAATCATTAAGAGAGATTACTTTGAAAGTAACTACTTTATTGCGATAAAAGCATTTAGAAAACATCTTAGAGATTTTTTTATCGATATTGATGATGTTGATGATTCATTGGTCGCTAAGGAAAACAGGAAAAATAAAGCAAAGTCGCCAACGCCTTCAATAAGAAGCTTTACATCTTTCATCCTTCAACATCAAAATCTTGTGGCCAATAAACATGCTTTATTTTACCGATTTGATGAAAAAGAGAAGCGTGATCAGGCTATTGACCATACAAAGATTTTTTTAGGGTTGGTTGATCAAAGATATTTCCACCTTTCTCAGGAGCATGAGCGTCTTACTGGTGAAATGAATCGATTGAAGCGGCAAAAAGACTCCAATAATCGAGCTTCGGATTCCTATAAACAAAACATTGGGCCGGTATTAATCCAGCTTTACGCCATGATGGGATTTAAGGATGAACCACTATCCTTGCAAGTGGTGATACGCAATCCGCAAGATGCGAAAGATCAACTCGATAATATTATTGTACCGGAAATGATCAATCATAATTCTGATTCAATAACTGAAAGGTACAACAATCTAAAGCTAGAACGCACTCTGAAAACATCAGAACTAAGAAAACTTCAAAGGCAAGCTACTTCGATAAGTAAACACATAAAGGAAGAGGAGAGGTTCGTAGACAATATTAGTGGAATTAGTTCTCCGCAGAGTGTACATATTTCTTCTTCAGTTTGCCCTTTTTGCCATACAGAGAAGGATACCTTGCGCAAAAGCGCTTTAAAATTAGAAGAGGCCATCACTAAAGTATCGGGAAACCTTGCACAAGCTCGCCCTATGAAGGCTAAGTTTGAGTCATCGTTGATTGATGTGAAGCGGAACATCGAGGGAATTGATAATGAAATAACAGCCTTAAATCAACAAATTGCAGAGATTGAAAAAACAGAAAAGCAATTGGAGGAAAAGAAGAGTCTATACGAAAGCATTTTGATGCAAAAAGCTAGGCTTTTTATGCTTCTCGACACTTTAAATATTGCTGATGATAATGAGCTTGATCTACGAATTAATAATTTACACAAAGAAATCAAGGATATTGCCAAAGATCTAAAAGAATATGATGTTCAGAATGGGTTGAAAAATGCCTCACAAAAAGTCAATCAATATATGGCTGAAATTGGTAGGCATTTTGAATTTGAAACTAGTTATCAACCCATTAACCTTAACTTCTCTTTTGAAACATTCGATCTTTATCATTTGCAAGGTGATGAAAAAATCTATCTCAGATCGATGGGTAGTGGTGCAAATTGGCTTTATAGCCATTTAACACTTTTTTTGGCACTGCATAAATATTTTGCAGAGCTGCGTGATCAATGCGCAATACCTTCAGTAATATTCTTCGATCAACCAACTCAAGTTTATTTCCCAAATTTCAGTAGAGACAACTCAGAAACTTTCAATGAACAAAAAGATCAAGAAGCTGAACAGCGAAAACAGTCTAATGTTCAAAAAAATATTGATGAAGATATCAAGGCCGTAGAAAACATATTTAGTCGTCTATCGGCTTATTGTAACGAACTTGAAGCAACCATCGGTTTTAGTCCGCAAATAATTGTTACAGACCACGCGGATGATCTTACTTTGGCTGATGAAGTTTCGTTTGAATCATTGGTTAATGGTAATAGGTGGAGAACACGTGGGCTAATACATCCTAACCCTGACTAAAATCCAGTATCTGCTTCTAACCAAGCCGAGCTGTATTATCAAAATAAAGGATATTTAATAAAAGTATGTTTAATTTGCTGGTTTCGTATCAAGGTTGGCCTGACTCTGGTGGAACCTTATCAAAAAATCGTATTTACATAAGAGAAAGCGATCCCATTAGTAGTAGATTTTTCTCGAATGGTCAGCTCGATGTTACAAAGTTGAAAGAGCATCCGGCACTTTTAGTGACTGAAACGGGGGGAGACGGCCCACAATTTGCGAAGGTGGCATATATTACAAACGTCACTTTTGGTCACACTGATGTATCGATTCAGTACGCAATTGACAACAGTACTTTACCAATATCTAACGCGGAACTTGAAGGACACGCTGTTGAATTAAATCTTGGACGTTTTGGTTTATCACACACCTGTTGGAGCATATGTGATGTTGACCTATATAAGCTCTTATTACAGAACCAACAAAAAAGAGCCGTTAGTCCTAAGGTGTTTTCGTTAGAAGCAGCATATGCCCAAGACGAGAACCTTGTCTCTGTAATGATGCCATTTAGTGCCGAATTTAACTCTGTATACTCAACTCTTCGAGAGGCAACCACTTCTATCGGGCTTTCGTGTGTGAGAGCAGACGACATATGGGAGCACCATGCAATAATTCAAGATGTCGTAAATATTATAGCTAGAGCTAAGGTTGTAATTTGTGACTGCTCTGGAAAAAATCCCAACGTCTTCTATGAAGCTGGTATTGCTCATACTATAGGTAAGGAGGTTATTCTAATTACGCAGTCCGAATACGATATACCTTTTGATCTCCGTCATTTACGTTATATCCGATACCTGCCAAATAACGAAGGGCTTGTTAATTTAACAATTGCATTGCAAGCGAAACTGCGTTCAATAAGAGGATGGTGAAAAACACATAGTAATTAATTTAGCATCTACAGCATCGGATGTGTAAGAGGAGCCTTGTTTTTAGAAGCTGATTATGTCCGCTTCTAGTTGTTGTTTTCATCTACCATAGTTATATCTCTATCAGTAATGGAGAGAAACTATGTATGCTTTAACCGTCTATTCGCCCAAAGAACCTTGGAATAAAAATAAGCTTATCGGGCAAAAGCTTCCGCTCAAGCTTCAACAAATATGGTCTATTCGGATACGATTGGAGTTATCCAAAAAGGTTAGAGATTTAGCGCTATTCAACCTTGCAATAGATAGTAAATTACGAGGCTGTGATTTAGTAGCGCTGAAAGTCAGAGATATTTGTCAAGGCAACACAATTCAATCTAGAGCAATTGTTATACAACAGAAAACCCAATTGCCGGTCCAATTTGAACTAACCGAAAACACTAGGAAGTCTGTAGCAGAGCTGATTTCAACACAAAACCTAAATCCGAATGATTACTTATTCAAATCAAGGATTAAGCCATCAAATCATATATCTACAAGGCAATATAGCAGGATTGTAGATTGTTGGATTGAATCAATAGGATTAGATAAAACTCAATATGGGACTCACTCTATGAGGAGAACAAAGCCGTCTTTGATATATAAAAAGACTAAAAACTTAAGAGCTTGTCAGTTACTACTTGGGCACCGAAAACTTGAGAGTACAGTTCGATATTTAGGCATTGAGGTTGACGATGCGCTTGAGGTATCGGAAAGTATTGATGCATGATTTGAAAAGCTGGTTGAGTGATGATTGATAACTGGGACGAACTGTTAGGAATATTTGGGACAGACGATGGTTCTCTACCTGATATAGAATTGAACAATTTAGTTAAGGGTGACGTTATTCTTGGCTATGAATTTATAAGGGATCATGCTTCCTATATATCCTCAAAAGAGCCAAGTTATTGGTCAACGCTTGAAAATTGTGACGTACAATTTTCCTACTCAGATAATATAGCCGCCTTGGTTGTGTCAGGAACTGCTGATCCGATTCACCTGTGTTTTGATGGAATAACAAGCCCAAGTGGGAAACGAATACCCGAATTGGGTTTGTATATTTTTAAAGATGGTTTAAGCCTCGATTATCGTATGGGGCCAGATTGGAATAAAGAAGCTATTCAAGGTTTGCTTGAGTTAATTTCATCTTTACCTATAAATCATGATAGCTTAGAAATAGAACATAAATCGAATCTTGACGACTATGATGGCTCAATCTTTAAATCATGTTTTCAAGCATATAAGAACTCTATATAAAATTGGTACAGCTAAAGCCTAGGAAGTGCTAAGCCGAAACCTGCTTCTGGTCTATAACTCACTTGTGGCTTTCAGAAGAAGGTTTATCACTAAAGAGTAAATTGTAACCAGAAAAGAAAATGATTAAGGCAGGGCAAGCTAGTACATACCCGTAGAACTCTAAATAATCCCTGTCCCTCATATATGGACCGAACGGTTCAAAGATTAATAGGAAACAAAGGCAGCATAAGGCCCACCCTGCACTAATAACTGCAAGTTTCGAGATATTTTCTGTCGAAACGATAGACGCCGTTTGCTTATTTGATGGGGTGGTTGATAAATGTTTAATTCCCATGAATCCAGATATTGCGCTTACAATACCTGTAATACCATTAATGACTTCCCAATCCATTAGACCTTCTCTAAATTACTGATGAGTAAATAGCTTACCTTTAGTTCATTTAAAATCAAGGGAAGTATATCCTTTACAGCCGACATACCTAATGTCTGCTATTGGCCGATCTCAGACATGATCGATTGTTTACGAGCCTATAACGATAATGTTTATCCTCTCCGGCCATACCAAACAACTTAGCGCCGATCCCAGTCTTTGCAATGGCTAACTTGTCTGGCCTTGGTTTACCATTGCAAAGACTGGGGTGGGTGCTACTGTAATAGGTGGCCTGAGAGAATGCGTTACCTCTGTTCCAACACTTTTATGCTTCAAAAATAACCGTTTCTTCGGGCTTTTTATGATTCGTTTCTAACCTATCCATTTCGTAATACAGGGCTTCATTGACGCATTTCATAATAGCCGACAAACCACTTTAACTGCTGCGTCCAGCTCATCCGCTTAGAATTTGGTCAAATTATTCCCAATACCCGCTTCGGATCTTGGCGGTTATATGTCCAACTAGCTTTGGTGGTGACATATGCTCAATTTGTTAATTGGACCTGAGCGTCTCAATAATTTTTGCATTGACCCAGTAGATAGTCACATCTGTGTTTCCGCGTTTTGTCCGACGATCGAAGAAGAGAAATTTGCCGTCAGGTGACACGCTTGCATTTTTTTCCGAGAAGCCAGTATTTATCTCGTCGCCCAAGTTGATGGCAGGGCCCCATGAGCCATCTGCCGCTCGAAAGCTGATGTAGAGATCAGATGAGCCCTGTCCAGCGTCTCTTATGCTATCAAAGACAATGTAGCTTTCATCCGGCGCAATATAGGGGTGGGCATTATACCTGCCGATGCCAAACTGAGAGCCCAGTGATTTGGGCGTCTCATATTTGCCGTTTATCAAACGTGAATAACGCAGAGGCGTATCCAGTTTTTCGGTATAGGTATCAAAATAAAGGGTTCCGTTGGATGAAATTGCAGACCGCATAATCTCGATACTTGCAAAAGGTTCACCAAGGCTTTTCATCTCTGACCAACCGTCGGCTGTGCGTTCAATATATCCATTTTTGAACAAAATGATATCGCCGTCGGGAGAAATAGAGGGTTCGCTGGCTGCCTTCGTGACAACGGACTGCTGCCACCGGTTGTTTTTATATTCAATGACTGCCAGACCGTAAGAAACTTCATCTCCATTAACGACGCCAGCATATTCTTCACCCTCTCTAGTGAAGTAAAAACTATTCATATCCGATCCAAACATGCCTTCAAGATCAATAGAATTTTCTTTATTCACAATGCCGGGCGCAAAAACCTCTGGTGTTAAGCCGGGCGGTGTTTGGCCGAGATAGGGACCATCTGGGATGGGAATAGCATCTTGGGCATGGATTACGCTATTCATCATCGATACAGACATTAGCAACAACATTGAGGGTAAAATAGACTTCATGACTTCTTCCTTATTCGAGATAAGCAAACAACCGCCTACCTTCATCACACTTAATTACAAACGTGTCGTATTTGTCGACACTTTTAGCTCTAGCCAATCACCATAGGAATGACCAGAGTACAAAAAACTATGATGGAGAGGGAGGAGGGGGAAACAACTTAAATCTCCTTAAATCTTCTTAAATCGCGGCTATTGGATAACTTAAGAAATAGATGTACACCCGCAATTAACTAGTATTATTGAACGGTTAGCTTACCTTATTGGTTTTACATGCCTTGTGGACAATTAAGGAAGTATAAGGTTCAGCTAGCATAATTGGGGCTCATGGTTTTGACTAGAATGAAAGCCCATTTTGGGCAAAACTGTTTGAGCTAATGTTGATAAAATACGATTAACGGCAGATGAGCTACGTTAAAAACACAGAATACATTTATAGATGAAGGTAGACTCTCTCTACAATAAAATCATCTTTCACTTTTGGATACATTTTTGGAACATGGTCAGCAATATCAACTGGATTCGTGGATAGTTTGCCCCCAGACCAATACCTTAACGAATAAATCTGACACCCACTCTATCGACAATAAAAGCATGCAAGTGCTGCTGTTTTTAATTCTTCATTGTGGAGAGCAGGTCACTAAAAGCCAGATTTTTGAACACGTCTGGAAAGGGAGTTTTGTGGCAGACGATATATTATCTGTCTCGGTGAGTAAAATTCGAAAAGTCTTGGGCGATAATGCTCGCAGCCCAACGTTTATAAAAACCCTGCCCGGTATCGGTTATTGTTTAATTGCTAATGTTGAAGCAATCGAACCCCCTGAACAAAAGCAAAGCGAGAAAACGGCATCCTCTGGTATATATAAATCTAAAACAAGTTTTTATGCAGGCATCACAACCTTATTACTCATGGTCACATCTTTGGCCATGTTTTTCTTCGACGCTGATGAAGGCTTATCGACCAATCTAATTAATATCAACTCCATTGCAGTATTGCCTTTTGATGACCTGAGCAACAAGCAAGATAATCAGCATTTTACCGATGGATTGTCTGATGCCATCATCAACCAACTTTCCCAAATCAGGCAGTTGAAAGTTATCTCTCGCTATTCTTCCTTCACCTACCGAGGAAAATATAGTGCGACAGAAATCGGTCAGGCGCTTCAGGTAGATACTTTGCTTGATGGTAGTGTGCAAACATTGGGGGATCAGGTTCGTATCAATGTCAGAATATTCAGCACAAAAAATGGTCAACAACTCTGGTCCAGAACTTTTGATAGTAACGCTGAAGATAGTTTTAAACTACAAGATAATATCAGTACTGCTATACAAGAAATAATCCAGCCAGACTATCTTCCCAGTTCAACGCCTGTTAAAACAATTAATGCTCAGGCCTACGAATGGTATTTGATGGGACAATATCACTGGCGCCAAAGAAACCCAAAGTCTCTCAACAAAGCAGTGACTTATTTTAAACACAGTCTAGAACTAGAGCCAGATTACGCTGAGGCGCATATTGGGTTAGCTATTACCTATGCCAATCTTCATCACTATGCCAATTGGAGCGAAAGGAAGGCGGCAGACAAAGCATTGCCGCAAATCGAGAAAGCATTGTTATTGAAACCTAGCTCGCCGACAGCGCTAGCTGCTAAAGGAATGATCCTGACCCTTAAAGAGGGTTATGAGTCCGGCTTTGTTAATGTCAACTCAACACTCATTCAACAAGCAAAACATGCATTCTTAAGGTCATTGGAATTAGATGATAATGCCACTACTCACCGATGGTATAGCTTATTGTTAAAAAAATTAGGTGAAGAGTCTCAAGTCATTGAGCAGATGACTCAAGCGATTGGGCTTAATCCATTGTCAGCGTCCCTAAAACGTTCCCTCAGTAAGTATCTGCTATCAATAGGGAAACCAGATTCAGCACAAAGAATGTATCAACGTGCATTAATTCTTGAACCGGATCATTTCTCACATGTGATTGAATCAACGCATGTTTTCAGACATACCCAAAAATCGATTATTGCTTTGGCTGAATGGCAATCGGCAAATGCTGAACTTTTTACCAGCTGTTCTAGTGTTGAGTATTGTGAACAGGTTGTTTTAGCCTATTTAAGCATTGGCGCAGTTGATGCCGCCAATAACGTTTTAACTATAATGGGGCCAAAACACCGTCATTTTTTTAACTCTTTGAACTTGATTAATTTCGGTTTAAAAAGAGAGAAGCAAAAAATATTGTCAAACAAAGAGCGTTTAGCATTACATCAACCTAACAGCCTAAGAGTTTTGTTCGAATTAGCCGTTGCACAGTTTCGTGCAGAAAAGTTTAGTCTGGCCAAAACCAGCTTGTTGCAACTGTATCCAGATTGGCGCAACAAAGCAGACGTTGAACTAAATGATATCACCGCAGACAACTATTTGGCACTGGTGTTGTACGCTGCTACTTTATCCAAATTAGACGAAAAAGACGCCGCAGCTCTTTTATTGCATAAGGTACAAACATTCCTAAAAAAGGATAGGGTATTTGATAAAATTCAGGCTGAATTTAGCTTGGCCGAAATCAACGCTCAGTTAAATAACGCGCCAAAAGCATTACGACATTTGACTGTGGCATTAGACATGGGCTGGCTTGAGACTTACGATAGAGAATGGTGGACATTGCAAAACAATCATCTCTTACGGCCTTTGTCTGAAGAGCCTGAATTCAAATTATTGCTGAAACAACACCAGGAAAAACGAAACGAATTGCGAGAACAAGTTACCCGAAAGTTAAGTACAATTCCTAGTTCGATGGAGTAAAACCATCTTTCACAGTATTAACTTCCAATAACGACGATTGGCGAGCGGCTGTTTAACAGGCCTTGGAGCTAACAGAGGATGAGCTTTAAGAAGATTTTATTTATTCTATAGAATATTATGGTGCTCGACTTGGCTATCTCGTCAATATGATCAAATGATTAACGAAACTTATGAAACCTTCAAATCCAGCTCAAAACCTTAATTTTATTGGGAGTTTTCAGTATATGGCACGCCATCGTCTACTGGAGTCGATCAAACTGTCTTGAGTGACGGAGATCAAGTATCGTTTACTCTTAAAAGCTTCGATACTCATAAAGTCTCTGATCAGATATCAGCGAAACATCATCGGCGATTAGTATAGTTCTTTAAATCTCTACCAGACAAGTAAAAACAAAACATACGTTAACCAATGATAATACGACTTAATCGTCAGTAACCAACTCTTGTTTAGGCAGCGATTTAAGAAGATTTAAGAAGTTTTAAGTTGTTTACCCTCCCTCTCCGCAGTAGTTTTCCCATAACTTTTTATGTATGTGTGTTGTTTAAGTAAGAATATATATTAGCGCAAGAGAAAGCTACTTAGTGGCCTTACATTGGAAATAGAAGCTAATTAAAAGCGCATATAATTGTTTAATGCCCAGAGGATAACTATGACCATCAACTTTACAATCAAAAATCTGTTTACTGTAGCGCTACTAACGAGCTTTAGTAGTTATGCAGAGGAAAGCGTCACAAAAAGTATTACGCATGAAACGATACAGCACGCTATTAAAAATCCCGCAAGACCAGAGACTGATAGGAAACATGACGCTGTGCGTAAACCGGCTGAATTATTGAAATTTGTGGGTACATCAGAAGGCGATGTTGTTTTAGAGATGTTATCAGCAGGTGGATATTACGCGGAAATATTATCTAAGACAGTTGGTTCTAAAGGTAAGGTCGACGCACACAATAATGCGGAATATAAAGCATATCTTAAAGATAAATTAGTAAAACGACTAGCTATCGATGGGCGCATGGAAAATGTGACCGAACTTGTAGCTGAAGTCAATGACATGGAGTTAGAAGCAGGTAAATATGACAGCATCTATCTTGTAGAAAGGTTTCATGATTTTTGGGATGTTGCAGACGGTGGGACAAAATTTAATGTGGAACGCACCTTGGCACAGTTCCATAAAGCATTAAAAGTAGACGGTACACTTGCAATCGTTGATCATGCGGCAGCGGACGGTGCACCATTATCCGTTGGACATACTCTTCACCGTATTGCAAAAGATGCAGTTATAGCAGAGTTAGCAAAAGGCGGTTTTGTATTGGAAGCAGAAGCTGATTTCTTGGCGAATGACGAAGATGATGGTAGTGAACCTCCTCGCGGTATAATAACAAACCGCATGGTATTGAAGTTTAAGAAAACAGAAAACAGAAAAATCTAAATTGCACGGCTTTCTTCCAATATCAATACAATACTTTACTTCAATCTGTATTGATATTGAAGTCGCCTTCTATTGTTCTGCGCGACTTTTTCAGGACACTTTTCTAAAGGACTTTTCATTGTTGATTGGCGACATATCACTGTTAGTAGTATGAAGCCGATCTAAATTGTAATATCGCATATAAGCCGTGACATCATTTTTCATATGTTCTCGTGTAGGTGTGGCACTTTACACAGCCAATCATGTTTCAGGCTGCCAAAGAATCTCTAACAACAGCATTATCCCAACACGCACCTACATCGCCCATGCTCGCTCTGATACCATAGCTCTCCAGCAATTTACGATAATGCTTACTGGTATATTGTGAGCCTCTATCTGAGTGAAATACCAAACCTTTGGGTGGTTGGCGTAAATTATAAGCTTTCATCATTGCCTTGCTCCAATACTAATGCAACCGCTTCTTGTTTAAACTCACTCGTATAACTTCTGTTTTTTCGTTTTGTCATTTAACACCTCAATAGTAGGATTATATTCCTTTATTGAAGTGTCCTGTTGGATTAAAGCAGAGCAGTATTTGTGGGCAGTAATAAAAGAAGCAAATCCAAGCCGTAACGAATGAAAAGATAGAGAAACGCCTAACGAGCTTAAATGTTCGTACTTAATGTTCTTCCGGATACCCTTCAATAAGATAACGGGGGCCATTGCCATGGGATGCAATATGGTCCTTAGCGTTAAACAAAGAACAAACTCTTAGGGATAAACAACCGCAACCTATACAGCCGGTTAAGTTGTCTCGCAATCGCTGTAAATTCAGAATTTTATCGTCTAACTGTTCTCGCCACTTTGATGATAAGCGCTCCCAGTCTCGTTTATTTGGAACGCGATTGTCCGGCAAGCTAGCCAAGCCCGTTTCTATTTCTTCTAGGGTCAATCCTAAAGTCTGTGCGGCTTTAATAACACTAATGAGTCGCAACATAGAGGCATGATATCTGCGTTGATTACCTTCTGTCCGAATAGAGCGAATAAAGCCTCGTTTTTCGTAAAACCGAAGGGCTGATGTGCTTACCTCACAGCGCTCTGCTGCTTCACCTATTGTGAAAAATTTATTGTTTTTAGGCATAGGTTGTCTCCTTATTCAGTTGTTTAATTAAAGAACAAACTTAAACTTAAATCAAACTTTAAATATTATGTTGACTTAAACTTAAGTTTAACTTTTATATTCCGAATCGAACTCTCAATCGAGCCTACTTAAACGACTATTTAAGGAGTATAAAAATGAAAATATTTGCAGCGTTTCTAACAGCAACTGCCGTGGTTATGAGCATGTCAAATAGCTCAGCATCCGAGATAAAAAGGTTGAATCCTAAAGGGGTAGTTAACTCATCACAATGGGGTTTTTCTCAGGCTGTCGTCGCACCTGCTGAAGGGCACTACATATTTGTTTCAGGGCAATTTTCTGGTAATGAACAAGGAGAAATCGTTGGTAGTACTAAAGAGGAACAGATAAGGCAGACCTACCAAAATATTAAAACAGTCATCGAAGGTGCTGGGGGGCGTGTTGAGAATGTGGTGCAAATCAGGATGTTAATCAACGACTTCTCTCATAGTGATGTTGATCTGGTTGTGAAAGCCTCGAAAGCGTTATTTGGCGAAAACCAGCCTGCCAGCACATTAATACCGGTTCCAGCATTAGCGATACCGGGCATGTTATTCGAGTTAGAGGCAACGGTATTCGTACCTGCTAAATAGCTTTCGCCAACCAACATTTATTTTGAATTCAGATTAAGAGGGAAAAATGATGACAAAAAAAGAGCGACTTTTTCACGCGATACTTTACGAGGTTAGCGCCATCATTTGCGTGACAGTATTAGGCACGTTGGTAACAGGTAAAGAGACGATAACCGTCGCCGGGCTCAGCATTGCTTTGGCGTCTATCGCCATGTGTTGGAATTATGTATTTAACATTATTTTCGACCGTTTCTATGGGACTGAACGCCTGAAAAGGACGCTTAAAGTTCGTGTATTTCATAGTAGCTGTTTTGAAGTTGGTCTGATGGCACTGACGCTACCCGTCATGATGGTGGTACTCAACATGGCATTCTGGAAGGTGTTTGCACTCAATGTTGGGGCTATGATTTTCTTCTTTATCTTCACCATTGTATTCAACTGGGTTTACGACATAGCGGCTGCGAAGCTCAAGAAAAGCGCTGCACCTGATGAGGTTAACGCCTTTCCTCCATCTCATTAATACACAAGCATTATCAAAATATTCTATTAAGGAGTAAATCATGACACTAAATACCCATGGTATTGACCATATCAATCTGCAAGTGAATGACTTGAACGTATCTATCGCATTTTGGAAAGCTCTTTTTGGATTTGAAGTGTTAGAAGCCATTCCAGATGAGAACGGCGCTATTATTGGCAATAAATCCGCATTGCTCGCGCTTTACCAAAATAACACTTTGGATAACGTGGAAAAAAGAGGCTTCTCACACGTTTGTTTTCATGTGCCTGATTTTGATCAAGCTATACAGCTCTGCAATGAGTTAGATATCCCGATTCGTTATGGTGGGGTTATTAACTGGCCTGATTCAAAGTCGCTGTATATATCCGATCCGAATGGTTATGAAATAGAGCTAACAAGTGTCTGGGGCGGGGGGCTTGTTTAGTTCGCTAAAGGCCCTTAAACAAAGTGCAAGAGCTAATATTACACCTCAGATTTATGCCTCGCAGCCCAATCTTTAACTTCGCCTATATATCATCTTGGGCGGCTTTTCTGTTTACTTTTGTTGGTTGAAAACCTTAGTGGTTTAGGAAAACTTCGGTGGGTCACGATATATTCGTTGGTGTATTTGTAGCTGAATTTAAGATAGCCAGCGATATCAGCCATGCTCCATAAATCGGTATCGCTTTCTTGATGCCCACTAAGATCATTTATCTTTTGTTCGTATTGGGAAATAGCAAACTCTAGCTTTTCGATCATGGTGCTCAGTGGTGGCGATTTTGTGTTGGCCATTTGGCTTATCTTTTGTGGATACCTTAAACAGGTTTTTTGTATCCAATCTACACACGCACTTAATCTAAAAGTCATGGGGCCGTGTTGCATTCAATAAACAATGGTTTGCGAGCTACTTTTATCTTTTTAAAGTCGTTTTGAGATTTAACCGCAACCTCAGGTAGTGTTCAGCGCTAAAACTCGTGTTAGTTTAGTGTGAATAGCAAATTTTTTAAAAGGTTGTCATGAACATTTCACGTCTACTGGTAGCTACAGTTTGTTCATTCGTATTACCAATGGCTGGTATTGAAGAGGCTGTTGCTACAGAAAGCATATCAAATGGCGTCTATGATGCTTTCCAGTATCGTAATATAGGTCCAACACGCGGTGGTCGAGTAACGTCTGTTACAGGAACTGTTGCTGCGCCTTCCACATTTTATCTTGGGGCATCAGGCGGTGGCGTTTGGAAAACGGATGACTATGGCGCAAGTTGGCGGAACGTATCCGATGGCTTCTTTGCCACGCCGTCGATTGGTGATATTGCTGTTGCACAAAATGATGCAAATATTGTTTATGTTGGTACTGGGTCTGATGGGTTACGCAGTAACATCATTGAAGGTAAGGGGGTTTATAAATCTATCGATGGTGGCGTCAATTGGAAACATATTGGTCTCGATAAAACGGGTTTGATTGGTGCTGTTGAACTGGATCCAGCAAATCACAATATTGTTTATGTCGCTGCGATTGGGCAACCTTTTAATTCAAATGAAGAACGTGGCCTGTTTAAAACTGTCGATGGTGGTCGAAGTTGGGAAAAAATACTGTTTATTTCAGACAGGGTCGGCATAGTCGACGTGGAAATTCACCCATCCAACTCTAATATACTCTATGCCAGTGCATGGAAAGCTGAACGGAAACCTTGGACCGTTATCAGCGGTGGGAAGATTGAAAAAGAAGAAGCTGGTATTTATAAATCTGTCGATGCCGGTGCAAGCTGGAAGAAAATCAATAACGGCCTGCCTACAGACTTAGTGGGTAAAATAGATCTAGCAACCACACCAGCAGACTCACGCGTTCTTGCTGCACTTGTAGAGGCACCTGCACCAGAAGGCGGGCTCTACTGGTCAATAGATGGAGGAGAGAGCTTTAAACATATTTCAAACGATAAAGGTATTCAAAACCGCCCATTCTACTACACTAATTTGGATATCGACCCTACTAATGCTCAAGTTGTTTATTCAAATGCTAATCCACTGAGAAAGTCGGTTGATGGCGGTAAAACGTGGACAACTGTTTCTGTCCCTCACGGTGATAATCACGACATGTGGATTAACCCGAATAATCCAAACTTATTTATTCAAGCCAATGATGGTGGCGCAAACGTTACTCATAACGGTGGCAAGACATGGTCTACTCAGTTTAATCAGCCAACCGCCGAGCTTTATACCGTTGACGTCGATGATCAACATCCTTATTGGCTCTATTCAGGCATGCAAGACAATAGTACGACTATCGCTGTTCCGAGTATGGCGCCGTTTGGAGCGCAGCATACTAACAGCTATATCGTCAATACTGGAGGATGTGAGACAGGTCCTGCCGTACCTAAACCTGGTAATCACAATATTGTCTATGCTGACTGTAAGGGGCGGTTTGGAGTCTATGACAAACGTACAGGAACTGAACAGTCGTACTATGTTGGTGCTGCTAATATTTATGGCCATAATCCGGCTGACCTAAAATATAGGTTTCAACGTGTCGCACCTATCCATGTGTCGCCTCATGATAACAACACTGTTTATCATGGTTCACAGTACCTGCATCGCACAAGAGATGACGGCGTAACTTGGGAAGTCATATCACCAGACCTGACAGCCAACGAGCCGGACAAGCAAGTTATTTCTGGTGCTCCGATTACGCGCGATATTACGGGGGAGGAATATTACAGTACGATTTATTCGATTCAGGAGTCACCGGCTAAACAGGGGATCATATGGGTGGGTTCAAATGACGGTCTTATCCATGTGACGCGTGATGGCGGTACGAATTGGAGCAATGTAACGCCACGTCGCCTGCCGAAAGGAGGGCGCGTGGATAGTGTGGCTCCATCATCTCATAATCCTGCAAAAGCGTTTATAACGGTAATGCGTAACCAACTTGGTGACCCAAAACCTTATATATACCGCACCACCAATTACGGAAAAACGTGGGCGCTTCTTTCTGACGGCAAAAGTGGCATTCCTGCTGACTATCCAGTTAGGGTTGTGCGAGAGAGCCCAACCAGCGAAGGGTTACTATTTGCTGGTACGGAATATGGCATGTTTATTTCGAGGGATGACGGTGAAAGCTGGAACACATTTCAACAAAATTTACCTGTTACACCGGTGACAGATCTGAAGTTTATTCGTGGTGATATTGCGATCTCTACTATGGGACGTGGCTTTTGGGTATTGGATAATATAACGTCGTTAGGACAGTCAGCTATTGACGAGCTTGATGATCAGTTAGCGATCATGACACCTAAAGATACTTACCGTTATCGCCAGCCTCGTATTGTGAGCCGAGCTGCAGGGTTCAGTGTTGGTGTGCCAGATTATCCCAAGCCGCGCGTCAATATTGATTATTACGTACCTGCTGGTGAGTATAAAAACATTCGTTTGGATATTATCAATAACAACGGGACAGTCATTGCTAGCTATTATAATGACGATAGAAACTCAGGTGGTATAAAGCGTAAGGCATCTAATATCGATGAGAGATCTCTCGAAATGTTGATTGCCGGTGGTGCGATGCCTAATGATGGAAACACATTAAGCGATAAAAAATCAGGTGAGTTCAATACAATTCACGACACAGGATTGAAAATAGAGAGTGGTTTCCATCGCTTTAATTGGGATATGACTCATCTGGGACCATGGAATAATAACAAGTCGCGGCGTTTTAGCCGAGGTTTCATGGCCATGCCGGGTGAGTATCAGGTTCGGTTGTCACTTGATGGAGGTACACCGTTGGTGAGCGAATCATTCAATTTGATGATAGACCCACGGTTGGCCGATCAGGGAGTCACGTCAGAGGTGATTGCTGAACAAGTGGCGTTGATACAACAGGTATCTGACCTATTGAGCGAGGCTAGCATACTGGAAGCAAAGGTGATTGATGATTACAAATCTCTTGAAAAGCAATATGGCGTTGCGACAAGTGGGGAGCGCAGCTCAGAAGCCAATGCCGCATTTGAAAAGGTAAACACTGCACTGGCAGTTTTGCAAACATCGCCAGATGTTATTTACCCTCAACCCAAGTTGGTGCGCCAGATAGGCTATCTCTATAATATGCTGAATACGGCTGATCAAAAGCCTGGTAAAGATGCTTATGAAAGATTTAATGAACTCAGCAAACAATTTGAGTTAATTAATACTGAATATGGACACTAAAATACTGTGTGTATTATAGCAGCCTGTGGGTATGAGAAGGTTAATTGATCATAGGCAGTTGTATAGAGAGCTGTGAGGTCACGAATGAATGCATATATGGTCTGAATAATACCAATCTATAGTAATTAGCTCTCACTATGGATTGGTATAAAAGAGTCGGTATAATACTGCTGTGAAGGCAGGCCATGTGAATGCTCTTCTCAATGAGTTTGGGGCTTTCTAGTGTCAGAAAAGTACTTGATTAAAAGCTGAAGTTTATTAGCTGCTTCATGTATCTGCTGCATTCTGGTGTGCATTGTTCATGATATTGAAGCGCAACGGAACATTAGGTTAAATAACGGAGAGCATAATCGCATTGCCAATACATAAAGAGCCTATTAATCCTATTCGTTCCTTTCACGTTACATATTTTTATATCAGTTCTCGGCCCCAGAATTTAAGGGAATGTTAGCTGTGCGGAAGAATTCACCGATTGGCGTGTTTGACTCCGGGGTAGGGGGTATTTCGATATGCCATGCTATGAGAGAGCAGTTGCCTAACGAAAGCTTCATCTATTTTGCAGATATAAAATATGCACCCTATGGAACTAAACCAATAGAAGTTATCGATGAAAGAGCACAATATGTTACTGACTTTTTAATTAAGAAAGGCTGTAAGGCGATTGTTGTTGCTTGTAATACGGCTACCGTTAACTCAATTAAAAGCCTTCGTTCGAAGTTCTCCATTCCTATTGTTGGTGTTGAACCCGGTATAAAGCCTGCGGCGATGGAAAGCCATAGTGGTGTAATAGGTGTTTTAGCAACTGAGAGAACTTTAAGTAGTGATTCGTTTAAATCACTTAAATCTAAGTTTTCTAATAAAGTAAAAATAGAAACTCAAGCCTGCCCTGAGTTTGTTAATCTTGTAGAAAGCTTGAATTACAGAGGCGATAGGGCAATAAAGGTTGCAGAAGGGTACATTAAGCCATTCCTTGGTAAAGGGGTTGATCAAGTTATTCTTGGTTGTACTCATTTCTCCTTTTTAACAAAAGCTATTGAGGAATGTTTAAAAGGCAAAGCAGACATTGTCGATACAGCTATGCCTGTTGCGACGGAGTTAAAAAGGCGGTTAGTAGAGTTAAATCTCGAAAACAAGGAAGGTGAGGCCGGTAGTGAAGAGTTTTGGTCAAGCTCTGTTTGTTCTCAAGTTAAAACGAAAGTAAGCGAGTTGTGGGGAAGTCATAGTATGGTGCACGAAGCCAAGCCTTAATCAAACATCATCGGGAGCAGAGGGTACTTGAAACGTCTTGTTATCCAAATTGCTTGGACTAGATGTCTGTTCGAAAAATCATGTATTGAAGCTATTTTAAAACCAGCAAACCGCATATTTAACACTCTTTGACATAGGGATGCGATTATTTAACTTGCTATCCTCTTACTCTTAATCAGCCGATAAAAATAATTTAAATTCCAAGGCGAACCTACCTCTATTATCTCACGTCTTTATGAGTAAGATTTAAGCATGAATATTAACTAAAAGGCTTCATTGAATTTTATGGCTAAGTTAAAGGCAACGGAAAGTTTAATCGTTTTGTCTGCCCAGAAAGGCAATCGTGCGGCTTTTGAACATTTATTCAACTTGTACCAGAAGCCTTTACTTGGGTTTGCGATGAAGCTATCTAGTGATCTTGAGGTTGCTCAAGATGCGGCTCAGGAAACATGGCTACATATTGCTAAAAGCTTACCTAAATTAAAGGAGCCTAAAGCATTTAAGACCTGGTTGTTTAAATCGTTACGCTGGCGCTTAGTTGACCTCCAGCGCAAGCAAAAAAGTACAGAAGAATTAAATGAAGAGCTCATTGTTGACGAGTCAGCGGGTCAGCTAGACAGTGAAATTGATACGAACCGGTTGCTTTACCAAGGTTTGACGGAATTGGATAGGCAGTGTTTACATTTATTTTATCTGGAGCAAATGACGGTTGTAGAGGTAGCAACTGTATTGGATGTGCCTGCGGGTACCATAAAATCACGACTCTATAGAGTCAGAAACAAGATTAAGCAGAATTTATCTGAGGAGAATGATGATGAATATTGATCAACATATTAAAAATGAACTTGAGCAAGAGCAAGCACAACTGAGCCAGCTGATAAATGAAGATCAAGGATTGTTTAACATGGTTGGAAATGCTTATCAGGGAAGTATGAAGTGGTGGATGGTCTTGGTCAGTGTCTTTGCGTTCCTGTTCACTATTATACTTTTCTGGACGGGGTATGAGTTTCTTCAGGCAGAAACTGTGGACGACAGAGTTTTCTGGGGATTTGTCTGTTTGGCTAGTATTCTAGGGCAAGCAATGCTTAAACAGTGGACATTCATGGAGATGAATCGTGTCTCTGTTATCCGCTCTGTAAAACACTTGGAAATGGAATTTGAAAAGCTATCACAGATGATCAATCCACGTGATTAAATAAGGACTATTGCTCTATGAGAAAAGTTATTTAGCACAGTGTTGTGCTTCTTGTAGAGCAATGTAGTGTTGTAAACTTAACGTTTTAGATGTCTGAAATGTTTGTTTCTGAGGTTTGAGTTGGTTTATCCGATCAACTCTAAACGCTCTATAATCCTGCCTCTTTAAACACCATGCGACTAATGTCCATACTTTCCCCCAATACACCATGCCTAAAGGCCAAACTTCGCGCTCAGTTGTTTTGTTCTCCAAACTTATATAGGTCATAGTTGTTTGTTGTTTAGTTTTAATAGCCTGTTTAAGTAATTCACCTGTTTCGTTGTTTTTAGGGGGTTGAAACTGAGGAACGACTAGCCAATTGGAATGTTGGTGATGTTTGTGGTGAAGTTGCTCAGGCAATATGGCCTTAATTTTATCGAAAGCTCGCAGGGCGGCGCTGCCTAATTGCTCGTCACTCCAACCTTGCACCATCTTGACTCCAAGCATCAATGCTTCTAGTTCATCCTCTTCGAACATGAGGGGAGATAAATTAAAGCCGGGGCGGAGTCGATAACCTACACCCGCCTCGGATTCAATGGGAATATTAGACAAAGACAGGGCTTGCATATCACGATACACGGTGCGAGCAGATACACCTAACTGCTCGGCTAACTCCTGACCGGTCACAACACACCTGCGGCTACGCAAGATGTTTAACAATTGAAATAAACGTTCTGCCTTTCTCATTACTTTTGAGCTAGCTAGCGCTATCTCCCATCATTTCTGTGCTTGCCGACATATGTCTCATTACGACAGATGTATTGTCAATAAGTTTACTGAGCTCTTGGCATTTTTCGTCGCGCATAAAAGCTTCACCGGCTGATTTGGCACTGTCGATATCCGTCCAATAGACAATATCAAACCATGTTCCTTGATCATCTTTACTTAAAGAACGATAGATAAATCCCGCCTGTGTTTTACAGAAGCTATTAACCCCTTCCTGTGATTGTTCAAATTGCTCTATGCTAACGTCACTCTTTAATTTAAACGTGACAACTTCTATGGCTGTAGTCATACCGATTTCCTTCAGTTTGTTTTGGAAAGTGAAAGATAATCCAACCTAGTTGCCAGCATTATGTCAGTAGGGTTTTAGTAGAAGCTTATTTACTTGTTCTTTACCAATACCTTTTGATTTGCCTCGGCAGGCTTAAAAAGAGTTGATGTGATCAAAAAGCGTTTATTTGGAACAACATTTGAACACGAAAAATCAGCACCCTCTCACTGTTTTGAACTTTATTTGTTGTAATTAGCTCGTTTTCCTGTCGTTGTTGCTTGCTTACCGCTATACTATGCGCCGCGTTAAATAGCGTTATGAAATATTACATTAAATAAGAGGGTACGAGCTTAGTCAAAAAAGCTAAGTAGGGTGCCCATTAAAGGATAAATAAGTGACTCCGATTACTAAAACTTTTGAATACGGTCAACACACCGTAACACTTGAGACTGGCGTAATAGCACGTCAGGCAACTGCAGCCGTTATGGCTAGCATGGATGATACATCCGTACTTGTTAGCGTTGTAGGTAAGAAAGACGCTAAAGCTGATCAAGATTTCTTCCCACTTACTGTTAACTATCAAGAAAAAGCATACGCAGCAGGTAAAATACCTGGTGGCTTCTTCAAACGTGAAGGTAGACCTTCTGAAAGCGAAACGCTTATTGCTCGTTTGATTGACCGTCCAATACGTCCACTATTCCCTAATGGTTTTAACAATGAAGTTCAAATCATTATTACTGTTGTTTCAGCTAACCCTGAAATTCCAACAGACATTATTTCACTTATTGGCACATCAGCAGCGCTAGCTATTTCTGGTATGCCTTTCAGTGGTCCTGTTGGTGCTGCTCGTGTTGGTTTCCAAGACGGTAAATATTTGTTGAATACACGTACTTCTGAGCAAGATGCAAGTCAACTAGACTTAGTTGTTGCTGGTACTGAATCAGCTGTATTGATGGTTGAGTCAGAAGCAGACGTATTGTCTGAAGAGCAAATGTTAGGCGCTGTTATGTATGGCCATGAGCAAATGCAAACAGTCATCAATGCGGTTAGTGAGTTTGCTGCTGCGGTAGGTACTGAAAGTTGGAACTGGGAAGCACCTGCAGAGAATACTGAGCTTAAAGCGAAAGTAAAAGAACTCGCTGAAGCTGAAATGACAGCGGCTTATCAAATCTCTGACAAAATGGTCAGAAAAGACGCTGTTGTTGCAGCAACGACTAAAGCAGCTGAGCAAATCTTAGAAGCAGATCCTGAACAGGATGGCAAAGAAGTTCATGACTTACTGCATGATCTAGAAAGTGACGTTGTGCGTAACCGCATTCTAGATGGTGAGCCGCGTATTGATGGTCGTGATCCTGAAATGATTCGTGCATTAGATGTTGCGACGGGTCTGTTACCAAGAACACACGGTTCCTCTTTGTTTACGCGTGGTGAAACACAGGCAATCGTTGCTGTTACTTTAGGTACAGAGCGTGATGCACAGATGATTGATGAACTAGGCGGCGTGAAGAATAGTCGTTTCATGCTTCACTATAACTTCCCTCCATACTGTGTCGGTGAAACAGGTTTTGTTGGCTCTCCAAAGCGCCGTGAAATTGGTCATGGTCGTTTGGCTAAGCGCGGTATACAAGCGGTTATGCCTTCTGAACAAGATTTCCCTTATGTTGTTCGCGTTGTATCTGAAATCACAGAATCTAATGGTTCTTCTTCAATGGCATCGGTTTGTGGTACGTCATTGGCATTGATGGATGCAGGTGTTCCAATTAAGTCATCTGTTGCTGGTATTGCAATGGGCTTAGTTAAGAAAGATGATCGTTTTGTCGTTCTATCTGACATCTTAGGTGACGAAGATCACCTGGGTGACATGGACTTTAAAGTTGCCGGTACAACTGAAGGTATCACTGCATTGCAGATGGATATTAAGATTGAAGGTATAACTAAAGAGATCATGCAGATTGCGCTTAAGCAAGCGAAAGAAGCGCGATTACATATCTTAGGTGTGATGGACCAAGCGATTAGTGGTCACCGTGACGAAATGTCTGAATTTGCACCTCGAATCTATACTTTGAAGATAGATCAAGACAAGATTCGTGATGTTATTGGTAAAGGTGGCGCGATGATCCGTGCTATTACTGAAGAGTCGGACACCAACATCGAGATTGAAGATGATGGCACTATTAAGATTTTCGCAACAGAGCTAGCTAAAGCTGAGATTGCTATTGGTAAAATCGAAGCAGTGACTGCTGAAGTTGAAGCTGGGAAAGTTTACGCTGGTAAAGTGACTCGTATCGTAGACTTCGGTGCGTTTGTTGAAATTTTGCCAGGTAAAGAAGGTCTTGTTCATATCTCTCAAATTTCACATGAACGTGTTAATAAAGTTGCCGATTACCTTAAAGAAGGTCAAGAAATTGACGTCAAAGTCATGGAAATTGATAGACAGAATCGTGTACGTCTAAGTATCAAAGAGCTTCTTGAAAAGCCTGCAGCGCCAGAGGCTCCTGCAGAATAACAAGTTAACTTATTGATTTGAGAGGGAGCTTAACGCTCCCTTTTTTATTTGGAGAAAGAAATAGTGAACAAAGAACAAAGAACAGAGATAGAAGCGAGTGTATTTAGACAGCTCTTGGCACATCTAGACGCTAATAAAGATGTGCAGAATATTGATTTAATGATATTGGCAGACTTCTGTCGAAACTGTTTAGCTAAGTGGTATTCCGCAGCAGCAAAAGAACAAGGGCTAGCAGTTGACTATGATGAAGCGAGAGAAGTGGTTTACGGTATGCCTTTTGCTGATTGGAAGAGTCAATTTCAGACACCGGCTACTGACGAACAACTTGCTGCATTTGAAGCCAGACAAGCAGTTAAAAAGTCGAGCTGTTAAGAGGCCTGTTTCTGTTAGTTAACGCTTGGGAAGAACAACGTTGAAACAGAAGCAGATCCCAGTGAAGTATTTTGCTACTATCGATAATAACCCGATAGCATTATATGAACTAACGGCTCTAGAGTACGTTCATTGAGTTATTATTTATTCGTTAGGTAATAAACCTATATAGGCGATGAAGAGTTTTATGCATAAACGTATTATACAGCTAGGACTGATAGTGAGTTCACTATTAGCAGGCTGTGCAACTGTACCTACAAGCGGTACAAGTCAGTCACAAATGGGTAATTTAGTACTTGCTGAACCAGCCCCTGTGAACTATCGAAGCCAAGTTGCTTTAGCTCGTATCAATCAAGTACTGGCTCAAGTTGAGAGAAACCTCAACGATATTCAGCGAGCGCAACTCTATTATGAGCGGGCTGTTTTATATGATAGCTTGGGTTTGAAAGGGTTAGCACAGTATGATCTCAACATTGCGTTGAAGTTTAAGCCAGATATGGCAGAAGCTTATAACTATATGGGTATTCATTTTACGGAAGAGATGGAATTCGATCAGGCCTATGAGGCGTTTGATTCAACACTAGACATTAACCCTGACCATGATTTTGCTTTCTTAAATAGAGGTATCGCACTTTACTACGGTGGTAGGGCAAGCTTGGCGTTTGAAGATTTAAGTGTGTTTTATCAACTAGATGATACAGACCCGTACAGAGTGCTATGGGCTTATATTGTTGAGAAAGAAATTGATGAGACCCTTGCGTTAGAGCATTTAGTGCAAGCGCGAGAGAAGTTGAGCAATGATAATTGGGCAACTTTACTCGTTGATTTGTATTTAGAACGAATTAACGAGAATACATTGTTGAGTAAATTGCTTGAAGGCGTTAGTAGCCAGCAGCAATTGACAGATAAGTTATGTGAAGCTTATTTTTATTTGGGTAAGTATCATGCCGCAAGAGACAATAACGCCGTCGCATCTAATTATTTTAAGTTAGCGTTGAGTACGAATGTTTATCAATTTGTTGAACACCGTTATGCACGTTTGGAGTTAGATTTGATGCGTGAGGAAGCCTTTGCAAACGCTGATGAAGCTAATAATTAACTGTCGATTGAAAAAACGCCTATGACAACATCTCATCGGAGGCGTCTAAGATTGTGGAGCCTGGCTTTTTTGGGTTCCTTATTAATGTTTTCCGATACGAATTTCTCCTCAGATTGGTTATGGAATGCGTCTGAAGAGGATAACAACCCTCAACGTTGGTACCGTGCAGCAAGCATGGGACACCAAGAATCACTGTTAAAACTAACCGCTTATGCCACGCTTGAACGTAGTGTATTTTGGTTGAGTAGGGCAGCTGAATTGGGTGATAAAGACGCTTATTATCAGCTTGCGCTAACCAGCTCTGATAAAAGCAAGCGCAAATCTTACTTACTTAAAGCTGCAAATGCAGAACATATCAAATCTCAATTCTGGCTAGGGTTAAATGCTGCAAAAGATGAAGAGCGTATTCACTGGTTAACAGAAGCTGCCGAACAGCAATATCTACCAGCTCAGATCGCTTTATATCAATTATGGATATTACGCGGTGATTTTGAAAAAGCTATGCCTTGGCTGGAGAGGACTTCAAAGTCTGAAGCCGAGAGTAACCTTATCCTAGGGAGATATCATTGGAATACTAAAGCGTTCGAGAAAGCTAAAGGGTATTTTACACAAGCACGAAATCTGGGAAATGGGAAAGCTTCACAATTATTAAAGACCATAGACAACTATTGGTGGGGAGCTAGCGCTGCCTCTAATACAGCTGCTTTTGGAAATGTGCCCATTGAGCAATGCCACATGCAAATCCAGCCGATTGTGAACAGTTTGGATGGTATGAGTAAAGTATTGGATATCAAAAGCCAATATGCAAAAGATAAGCGACTGAGTGCATTATCTATATGTATTAATAAGCCTATATGGGTTAAACCAGAGCAGATGCCTTGTAGTGCAAATTGGCGTTCTCAAGGCCGCCTAGGTTGCGACCTGAGCTATTTAGCTACCCGTCTTAAAGCACCAAGCTTTACGCATTTGCTAGTTGTTGGCGAGCAAGGAAAAGCGAATGTCAATAATGGTGTGCTCTATCTAGACTTAGTCGATAGCTACGACGTATTTGTCCATGAACTTGCGCATTTTGTTGGGTTTGCCGATGAATACCCTTTAGGTGAATCACTTGCAGAACGTATCTGTCATATCGATACACCACCTCCTAATATCGTAATACAAGCGCCTATAGTAGAGCTTGATGTTGTGTCGATTGATAATGACGATGGAGATACTGGTGCTCAGGCTGTACCTTTGGAAACAGAAGAACAGGCGCCTTTAGATTTAAGTTATTGGGAAAAGTTTGGCGAAAGCATCCAGTTAACGCGTTCAAGGACATGCAATAATCATGAGAATCAAGCGTTTAAAGCATCAAGTAGACTGACTTTCATGGAGTATTACGATACGAAGTATATTCCACCTTTATATTTGGCGATATGGGAGGAACGTTTATCAGAGAAGGACGCTTTAATCCCTGCTTACGTTAATTTGGGGCAGGCATTGGAACAAAGTGGAGACTATGAAGCTGCTAAATATTGGTGGCAACAGCTTAAATTGTTTCATCTAAAAGAGCCTGTTATTGAGCCTTATAGTTTTTAAAGTTTAACCAGTTAATTTTTCAGGCCAGCTTACTCTTTCATTCCAATATCATAACTTTACTTTGATAGTCGGAGATGGATTGGACACTTAATTTCGTTTGATCCGGAGCCACATCGTAATAACTGAGAGGTAAAGATAGCGCTTGAGCACCTGAGTATAGCGTTGATTGTTTGCCCGTCGTTAAGTCGTAATGGTGTATGCTAAATTTCTGATTCACATGTTGTTGCCAATAGACGCCATCATTAAAAGCTTTTAATTTTCCTAATGCAGATATATCAACATCCTCTACAACCTTAATTTCCTGTTGGCTTTTTTGATCCCAAAGCCAAATACCTGATTGAAGCCTTAGTATAAAATGGAATCGACCGTTAGGGCTTATAGCGCTGTCAATAACGCCTTTGAATCGTGTCTCTGTTTCTGTATTGCTCTCAATATTATATTGAAGTAGCTGTGGTCCATTTTCGCTTATCTGAGAGTAGTAGACAATTTGGCTATTGGAGTGCCAATGATGCAAGTATACAGGTTTCTCAATATTCAACTGATGAAGGCGTTTGTTGGTCATATGGTAAACGAATGCTTCTCCACTGGTGGTTATTATGAGTAACTTTTGATTATCAAATGACCATTGTACATTAGTAATGTCTTGTTTTTGGAGCTGATCAATTTGTAAAGCTTTCTCTGTACCACCTTCTTTTAACCATATTTGATGTTGCCCTGTGCGGTTTGAAATAAATGCGCCAATTTCGCTGTTTGTTGAGTACTTGAATGAATAATCCAAAAACTCGGAAACAACGAATTCGGTTTTATCCTTCTCTAGGACTAATGACTTGAGTGCAGTATTTGGGGAAACAGTGTATTGGTCGATATGTGATTCCATTGTACCTTGAGCAAGTGTGACTTTGTCGTCAAAGGGATGGACGCTGGGATGAAAAAAACTGGCGTTTGTCTGTAAAATTGGCCGTATATCGCCATGCTCATTAATGAACTGCAGTTTGCCGTGATAGCTTCCAGCGATGAATAGAGCATCGTTTTTATGAAACCATGCAAACTCTACAAAAGGGCTTACATTTGATACCCATGGCTTAATCTTATTGGTCGATAAGTTTAGGCGTTGAATATCAAACTGTAGATTTCCTTCTCGCTTTATTAATGTTGCCAATTCATTTTTTTGCGAGTTTATAGCTAGTGAGAAAGGGTAATTTGACGGTATTTCGGTGGCATGCAAGGCATCTATATTGATTTTATATAATTTGTGCTCACCCAATGTTTCAATATTTCTGTCTGAATAAATAATATTGCGGTTGTCCAACCAATAGATATCACCTTGATTGTTATAACCACAGCCCGTTATTCGTTTACGTAGACTGATCTTGTTTGTGCTGTTGATGCTACTGACATAGAGAGAACATTGATCTTTGTATTTGCTGAAGTATGCAAGCTTTCCTGAGTTAGGGGACCATGAAGCGCTAACCTCGTCACCTTCAAAATCAGTGATGGTGTGATGGGTTTCGTTCGTTAGGTCATAGACTGCTAAATTGAAATTGTCGTCGTTTGGCCTCTTTTTGCTGTACACAATAAGCTTGCCATTAGGAGAAAAGCTGGGGCTATGTTCTATGCCTGACTCATGTGAAAGTGGCAAAAGCTTAGTAAATTGAGGTGAGAACTCGGACTCTTTTGAATTCTTTAGCCAATAAGTTATGACAACAATAATCATCAATGTCCCAATGGTATAAGTCGCTTTTAGAAAGAGGGGCTTAGATTTGTATTTTTCATTCGAATTTTTCTCCTGAACCTCTTCTGTGACAGATGATAGAGGCTCATCAGAAACCGGTGCGATGAGTTGATAGCCTTTTTTCAAGCGAGTGACTATGTATTCAGGCTTCTTACTATCATCTCCAAGGGCTTTCCTTAGCATAGCCATTGTTCTGCTTAATGTATTTTCTGTGACTACCGTGTTTCCCCAAACAACATCAATAATTTCTTCCCTGCTTACCACTCGACCTGAATGAGTCACTAAATACATAAGTAGTTGCATACATTTGGGTTCTATAGATTTCACCTTGCCAAAATGCGTCAATGTGTTTTCGGACGGCGACACTGCCCATTTGCCAACGTGGAGGCTCTTATGTATTTGCAACAGAGAAAAGTCATTGTTATGAGTTGAGTAATGGGTATTTTACCGAGTTTGTATCAGTTTTCACTTAAATTTCACTTGAATTTCAATCGCCCAAGTTAGCTTCTATGTAACCTTAATCTATTCATTTGGAGATATTGGATGAGAGCCTTAACACGATGAAATTCAAGAACATTCTATTTTTAACAATACTTACCTTAGTCCCTGTCCTGACAGGAAGTTATCATCTATTTAAACCTGTTTTTCATGCGGTTTTAAATTTTAAGGAGGTCCCACCGTTATCACATGAGGAAGTCGAGAGTACTGTCTATAACACGCGTTATCTAGAAAATGTAGAGATTATCAAAGGTAAAATTATCTCTGTCTTAGATGAGAATGAAATCCCTGGGCTATCAGTTGCCGTTGGTTTAAAAGGGGAACTTCTTTGGCGTGCTAGTTATGGTTATGCCGATATAGAAGAGCAACTCCCCCTGACGACAAGGCACCAATTTAGGATTGGCAGCACGTCTAAAGCACTTACATCCATCCTTTTGGGGAAGTTGCTTGAACAGGGGAAAATTGATTTAGACGATAAAATCATGACTTACCTGCCGAGTTTGCCACCGCATATGCAAGATATCACCGTTCGACAGCTGGCAAGTCATCAGTCTGGTATCCGAAACTACGGAACTTGTTTGTGTTTTCCAATTTGGGAGTTTCATAACACACGGGAATTCTCGTCAGTCACTGAAGCACTAGTTACATTTATTGACGATGAATTATTGTTTTTGCCTAATGAAGGGTTTTCATACAGCAGTTATAACTACACATTGTTAAGCGCGGTCCTAGAAAAAGCTGCGGGCCTTCCTTTTGTTCAGATGTCCAACGAATGGCTGTTTGAACCGGCTAATATGACATCAACGTCTATCGAATCGAATAGCATACAACATAGTAAAAAAGCGACTTTTTATGTATTTAGTGATGGAGGGTACTATGAAGGGTTTCCTGTGAATAACAGTAATAAGTGGGCTGGAGGAGGCTTTGTTTCAACGCCCACCGATTTAGTGAGCTTTGCTAATAAATTACTAAACCATGATCTTATAAGTGCTAACACCCTAAACGATTTGTTTACACCGCAGAAGTTAAAAAGTGGAGAACTCAACCCTCAAAATTATGCGCTTGGATGGCGCAGTAGTTGGTTGGAAGAGGGGATAGGTGGTGCCGAAAGAATAAAATATGTGCACCATGCAGGAACTGCGGAAGGAAGCAGTTCTTTGTTTGTTTTATTTCCCGAGCACAAACTCGTGGTTTCGGTGTTGATTAACGCCAATATGCAAAATAGGAAGGCGCTATGGGATATGGTATTTAATATTGCTGAAGCATTTAGGCCAGATAGCCACTGATACTATTGAATAGATTGGTATTATTCCTTTATAGGCTTTCCTTTAGGTTAATTAATGGTTGTAACCGGTTACATTGCTTGGTGATAAGCTCGTATGAACTTATCAAGCTATTACTCAGTACTGTCTCTAATAATAAGCTCAAAAGGTAAGATTGATTTTGTTGTGGAGCACGCTTTGCCATCAATTATATCGCAAAGTGTCTCAACGGCTTGTTGCCCAAACTGTTCCGCTGGTTGCGCTATAGTAGTTAACGGTGGATCGCAGTAATTAGCGTAGGCAATATCATCGAAACCAGCTACAGCAATATCTTCAGGTGATTTGAAACCTAATGCTTTGATGGCTTTTATTGCGCCTATTGCCATTTCATCATTAAAGCAAAATAAAGCGGAAGGGCGGTTACGCCTCGCTAACAATTTTTCAACAGCATCAAACCCTGATCGCATAGTGAAGTCACCGTCAGCAATGATCATTTCATCATAGTCTATGTTTGCTTCACTTAATGCTGCGCGATATCCATCAAGTCGAGATTGGGTTAAGGGGCTTTGATCTGGGCCCTTGATAACACCTATATGCCTGTGGCCTCGTTCAATTAAATGGTTAACCATAGCTTTTGCTGCGCCTTGATTATCGAGTACGATTTGTGGAATGTCGGTCAAATCAAAGCATTCGCAGATATTAACAATAGGTAGCTCATCAAGAGGGACAACCGTTTCCAAAGGATAACGGGCACTCAGCTGAATGACGCCATCTGCCTGCAAAGAATCTACCATTTGTACGTATTCACGTTCTCTTTCAATATCACCACGTGTATTGCCGAGTAAGACAGAATACCCCTTTGTTTGAGCAGTTTCTTGAATACCACTGATGACTCTAGAGAAGAATGGGTTAGCTATGTCTGGCACGAGTACCAGAAGCGCGTAAGACTTCTTTGCTCTAAAATTTCTAGCCAATAAGTTAGGTTTGTAGCCTGCTTCTTTAATGGCCTCTTGCACCTTATTTCTCGTCTTTGTTGAGACGACATCAGGCGAACTCAGTGTACGAGACACTGTTGCAATTGATACACCGGCTACCTTAGCAACGGTTCTAATATTCGTCATGATGTTTACCTTTGTGACAGCCTAATTCGTGCTCTAGTCTGGTTGGCATGATTAAGTGACTATCTATATCCCTAAGTTAATTAGAGATTTTACAATATCTACACAATTAATTTTCAAATTAATTGCATTGTTTACTTGACCTTTACGGATGTAACCGGTTACATTCGTTTGAATTAGAACTCTTTTAGTGTTTATAGGCAAGTGAATAATGCAACAATTCCAAAAAATTAGAATGGGAATGGTTGGCGGAGGCCAAGGAGCTTTCATCGGTGCTGTGCATAGAATGGCTGCTGCACTTGATAGCCGAATAGAGCTTGTGTGTGGAGCTTTCAGTCAAGATTTTGAAAACACCAAAATAACCGGTGCAGAGCTCGGGATTGAGTCAAGTCGTTTATATGCCAATTATACCGAGATGTTTGAGCAAGAGCTTAAGTTACCTCCTGAAGAAAGGATGGAGTTAGTGTCTATAGTGACGCCTAATCACTTGCATATGCCTGTTGCTAATGCGGCGTTAAACAACGGATTTCATGTGATATGTGACAAGCCCGCCGGTATATCAGTTGAAGAAGTGGCCGCACTTAAATCTGTCATCATGTCGAGCAATGCTTCATTTGCGTTAACGCATACTTATGCTGGTTATCCTATGGTATGGCAGGCACGCCATCTCGTTCGTGAAGGTAGAATAGGTAAGCTACGTAAGGTCTTTGTCGAATATCCTCAAGGTTGGTTGGCAAGTGACGCAGAGTCTAGTGGCAGTAAGCAAGCTGAATGGCGAACTGATCCTAAACGTGCCGGCATATCTGGCTGTATGGGTGACATTGGAACTCATGCTCATCACTTAGCTGAATTTATCTCTGGAAAGCACATGATTAAATTGCGTGCTCAGCTAAATACGCACATCGAAAACCGCTTGTTAGAAGATGATGGCTCGATTCAATTTGAAATGGAAGACGGGGTTACTGGGACATTGATGGCTAGTCAAGTGTGTAGTGGCGAAGAAAATTCACTCAAAATTCGCTTATACGGCACTGAAGGCGGGCTTGAATGGCATCAAATGGAGCCGAACAGCTTATTAGAGAAAACCGCTGCCGGTATCTTTACGCATAGAGCTGGTGTGGACAAGCCTCTTTGTCAGGAGGCATTAGATCGTTGTCGATTGCCCTCGGGGCATCCTGAAGGTTATTTGGAAGCTTTTGCTAATCTTTACCGGGATTTTGCCAACCATATTCGCCTAAGTCAGCCTTCTTCTGACAATACGACCGATTTACCTGTACCCGGCATTAACGAAGGCATCGCCGGTATGGTTTTCTTACAAGCGTTGATTGATAGCCATCACCAACAAGGTGCCTGGGTTGACGTTGTAAGTGCAAACACCTTTTCCAATTAGGATAATAAAATGAAACAGATTAAAGGGCCTGCTATATTTTTAGCGCAGTTTATGTCAGACAAAGCGCCATTTAACTCACTTGAGAATGCGGTTAAATGGGCAGCTTCCTTAGGGTATAAAGGTATTCAAGTACCGAGTAATGACAAGCGCTGTTTTGACCTCGAAACCGCTGCTGAAAGTCAAGATTATTGTGATGAAGTGAAAGGAATTTGCGCTGAGCATGGCGTAGTCATCACGGAGCTTTCTACCCATTTACAAGGTCAATTAGTGGCTGTTCATCCGGCGTATGACGAGCTGTTTGATGGCTTTGCTCCAGAAGAGCTTCGTGGTAAACCTGAGCAACGAAATGAATGGGCAATAGGCCAAATGAAGATGGCTGCAAAAGCTAGTCGTAGGCTTGGCCTTGATGTTTGTGCTAGTTTTTCTGGTGCTTTGATGTGGCACTTAGTTTACCCCTGGCCGCAAAGACCCAAAGGTTTAGTTGAGGAAGGCTTTAAAGAATTGGCAAAACGTTGGTTACCCATACTTAATGCATTTGACGAGCAAGGGGTCGACGTATGTTATGAAATACACCCAGGTGAAGATTTGCATGATGGTGCGACATTTGAGCGTTTCCTTGAAGCAACAGGCAATCACAGTCGTGCCAATATTCTTTATGACCCAAGCCACTTCGTTTTACAACAATTGGACTATATCGATTTTATAGAACGCTATCATGACCGTATTAAGATGTTTCATGTCAAGGATGCAGAGTTTAACCCTAATGGTCGCACTGGTGTTTACGGTGGCTATGAAAATTGGCAAGAAAGAGCAGGGCGCTTTCGCTCATTAGGAGACGGTCAAGTAGATTTTAGACGTATATTTAGCCTGTTGACACAATATGGATATGACGGGTGGGCTGTTCTTGAGTGGGAGTGTTGCCTTAAACACCCAGAAGACGGTGCACGAGAAGGGGCAAAATTTATTGCTGATCATATCATTAGACCGACTGAGTATGCGTTTGATGATTTCGCGGGCAGCGCTAGTGATAGCGCATCCAATCGCCGAATACTTCAACTCGATTAATTGCGAGGAGGCCGATATGCAACCCGATGTCGTATTAAATAGAAAAAAACTCTTTTGGATTGGTGTTATTGCCTTATTTACAGCTGCCATGAGCTTTTCAATGCGTGCAGCTGTGGCAGTAGATATTAAGACATCATTGATTGATGTAATAGATGTTTCCCGTTCAGCGACGCTTTTGGCGGAAGCTTTAGGCGTCGCTTTTTTAGGCTTTGCTATTACGTTATTTGTTGTTAGCCCTTTGCTGGATATCATTGGTATTGGGCGTGTTGTTAAAGGTGCCGGCCTTTCTTTCATCGTAGGAACGTTGTTGGTGATTTTTGCCAGTGCTTTTGGTGATGCAGAATCTGCATATCGCTTTTTATGGTTAGGGATGTTGCTTAAGGGAATTGGTTGGGGAGCAACTGAAGCTGCTATCAATCCCATGACTACCGCGCTTTATCCTGAAGATAAGACTCACAGGCTTAATGTATTACATGCTTGGTGGCCTGCAGGCTTAATTATCGGCGGATTACTTGGTGTTGTAACGGGAGAATTAGCGGTTAATTGGAAAATAAGTCTAGCATTGGTACTGATACCTGCGGTGACATTATTGGTTCTCTGTTTTAACACCCAATTTCCTGAGACAGAGAGGCAAGCCAACGGTATCTCCATGAAAGACATGTTTAAGGAGTTACTGAATCGTCCAAGCTTCTTTGTTTGGTTTGGAGCGATGTTCCTAACGGCTGCATCTGAATTGGCTCCTGGCCAATGGATCGACTTCGCGTTGACACAGAAAGTAGGGTTCCGAGGTATTTTGCTACTCATCTATGTTGCAGGGTTAATGTTTATCATGAGGCATTTCGCTGGCCCCATAGCACATAGGATCTCGAATACAGGGTTATTGTGGTTCTCAAGCTTATTTGCTGCTATCGGTTTGTATTCATTGTCTATTGTCAATGGGCCTATTGGTGCATTACTCGCGGCCACGGTTTGGGGAATAGGTGTGTGTTTCATGTGGCCTACCATGTTGGCCTCCGTAGCTGAACGTTATCCTAGAGGTGGTGCTTGGTTAATCGGTCTATTAGGTTCAGCAGGCGCTTTGTCTATCTATTTTGTTCTGCCACGTATCGGTGCTCTTTATGATCAATCGAAAATTGAGTTGGCAGGTGGTGCTTCTGAGTTAAGTCGTTTATCGGCCGATGCGCTGATAGAAATTGAGAACATGGCAGCGTCGGAATCTTTCGCGACAGTTGCTCTTATCCCTTGTGTGCTACTCTTGGTGTTTGCCGCTCTTTGGTTCGGTGATCGTCAAAAGTCACAAAATAAAGCGTAGTCAAACATATGAAAGATAATAATCAACTATCTAGGCGTCAGGTTTTAAAACATGTGTCCCTTATCATGGGAGGCATTGCTTCTGCACCCTTGATGTCATATGCCGCTGGATCCTCAACTAACTCAGCTAAAGGTGTTAAGGATGCACTTGATAGCATTGCACCTTTTGACAAGTTGTTGTCTGTAGTTGCTGAGATGATCATTCCCACAACAGATACACCTGGCGCCATTTCTGCGGGTGTTCCAGAGTTCATTAAATTGATGTTGTCAGAATGGTATGGCGCAAATGAAAGGCAACGCTTTTTAAATCAATTATCGATTTTTGACGCGATGGTCATAAAAGAAGGGCATCGAAGCTTTGTGTCTGCACCTGATGATGCGAAGTCGAACGTTCTAGCACAATTAGATCAGCAAAGTAATCCCAACGTTTTCAATGAAATAAAAGAGTTGACCGTATTTGGCTACTACACGTCAGAAATAGCGGTTCAAGAATTGAATTATCGCCCAATACCAGGGGCTTATAAAGCCTGTGTCCCCCTCAAAGAGGTTGGACGTACCTGGTTACAATCGGGTATTTAGTAGGGTTGAATGGATAAAAGTATGCCAACAAAAAACAAATTTGACGCAATAGTCGTTGGTTCCGGAATGTCTGGAGGCTGGGCAGCTAAAGAGTTGTCTGAAAAAGGGCTTAAAACCTTAGTAATTGAACGAGGGCGAAACACCGAGCATCGTGTTGATTATGTCGGCGAAAATAGGCCAACATGGGAAACGAAATTTCGCGACAGGGTCGATCCTAAGTTAGCCAAAGAACAGTACCCAATACAAAGTCAGTGTTATGCCTTTAAAGAAGGCACTCGTAATTTCTTTACTAATGACAATGAACAACCTTATTCGGTGCCTGAAGACAAACCTTATTCTTGGATACGTGGTGATCAAGTTGGGGGACGGTCTTTGCTGTGGGCTAGGCAAAGTTATCGCTGGAGTGACTTGGATTTCGAAGCCAATAAAAAAGATGGTCATGGTATCGATTGGCCAATTCGCTACAAAGATGTAGAGAATTGGTATACCTATGTTGAGAAATTTGCGGGGATCAGTGGTTCTAATGAACAGATCCCACATCTACCAGACAGCCATTTCTTACCCGCTATTGAAATGAACTGCGTTGAAAAAGATGTTAAGCAGAAAATGGAAGCCAAATTCGACAATCGTAAGATGATTATCGGCCGGTGTGCTCACTTAACAAAGCCTACAGAAGAGCAGTTAGCGCTAGGGCGGGCGAATTGCCAGTATCGTAATCAGTGTCAGCGTGGATGCTCGTTTGGTGCGTATTTTTCTAGTGTTAGTGCAACGTTACCAGCGGCAAAAAGGACGGGTAACATGACCATGGTTACCGACACCATAGTGCATAGCATTATTTATGACGAGAAGACCCAAAAAGCGCAAGGGGTTCGTACAATAAACCGCGTTACTGGCGAGAAGCAAGAGTATTATGCGCGCGTTTTATTCTTGTGTGCGTCTACCTTTGCAACGTTACAAATCATGCTGAACTCAAAATCAGAACGATTTAAAAATGGCTTCGCTAACGACAGCGGTACATTAGGTCATTATTTGATGGATCATCACCACAATGCCGGTGCTAGAGGCCGCCATACAGGTTTTAAAGATCGTTACTATTACGGCCGAAGACCAACAGGTATTTATGTGCCTCGGTTTAGGAATCTAAAAGGCAAAGATACGGACTTTACACGGGGTTATGGGTTTCAAGGTAATGCTTCTCGAGGCGATTGGCAGGGTGCTGCTAGTAAGCCGGGCTTTGGTGCAGATTTTAAGAATAGTATTCGTACGCCGGGTGACTGGGGGTTCTACCTCATTGGGTTCGGTGAAACGCTCCCATACTATGATAATGCAGTGAGTTTGCATCCAACAAAAACAGATCGCTGGGGAATACCTCAGTTACATATTGATTGCACGATTTTCGAGAATGAAAAGAAAATGCGAGAAGATATGGCGGAGTCTGCAGCCGAAATATTGAGAACAGCTGGCTTGGTGGATGTTCAACCTTACAATGAGAAAGTCACCCCAGGTCTAGGCATTCATGAAATGGGTGGCGCAAGAATGGGGCGTGATCCAAAGACATCAGTATTAAACAAGTTTAATCAGTGTCATGACGTCGATAATGTATTTGTTACCGACGGTGCAGCGATGGCATCAAGTGCTTGTCAGAATCCATCATTGACTTATATGGCGTTGACAGCCAGAGCGGTTGATTATGCTGTTACTCAGTTCAAGCTAGGAAAGATTTAGGAGGCCTATGATGAAAAGAAGAGATTTCGTTCGATACAGCACACGGGCATTAGCCGCTTTACCACTGTTGAAAGTCGATGGAATATTAGCAAATCATCAAACTAGCCAAAAACCCTACAAGCAGTTAGGTGTTCAGCTTTATAGCATCAGAGATAGATTGGAAAAGGATTACCTTTTGCCGTTTAAGATCATTGCATTGCTTGGCTATAAAGATGTGGAGTTTGCTGGCTATTTTGATCATAAGCCTAAAGACCTTAAGCGTTATATGGATGAATTGGGTTTGGAATCTAATTCTACGCATGTACGATTACCTCAACTAAGAAATGACTTTGAGCGCGTTATGGAAACGGCCCATATCATGGGGCAAAAATATATTGTTTTTCCGTGGATGGAGCCAAAAGAGAGGGAGACATTGGATGATTATAAGCGTCATGCTGAGCTTCTGAATATTCGTGGTGAGACGGCAAAAAAAGCGGGTTTCCAAATGGCTTATCACAATCATGATTTTGAGTTCATGCCAATTGACGGCAAATTGCCGTATGACCTGCTGCTTGATGAAACTGATAGTGATCTAGTCAAAATGCAGCTTGATTTGTATTGGGTTGTTAAGGCAAATAAAGATCCTATTGATTTCTTCAAGAAAGCGCCCGGACGTTTTCATTTATGTCATATTAAAGATAAAGCGGCTGATGGATCTATTACAACGGTTGGAAAAGGCTCTATAGATTTTAATGCAATATTTGAGCATGCAGAGCTAGCTGGGCTGAAGCATTTTATTGTTGAACATGACAATACAAATACACCTTACGAATCATTGGGGTATAGCTACAACCAGTTGTTCAACAAGTCATTGATATAAAGGGTTGCTAACTTCCGCAGCCCCCTCCACAACTTGAACCGCAGCTACTGCCGCCATCGGAAGACGACGAATCAGCATCACCACTCCAAAAGCCAGCAGCTGACGCGTCGCTTTTATTGTCATTATCATTGTATATGACATCGTCATCCCAAACCGTTGTCTCATCTAATATGAAACCCGGATCTCCAATAGCATCACTTGTATCATAGAGATAATAAAAGGGGATATAAGCGTAACAGTCTTCATAGCGATTAGTGTGGTAACCATGCTTACTCATGAATTTACCTTTTCTTACTCTTCGCTGAAGAGTGTCGGTGTCAGATTGAGCTGGAAATAGCATGTTTATTTCATACTGTAGTTTTTTAACTTGATCCCTAAATTCTAGTTCTAACAAGGATAATTTAGCATCTCTTTGTTGCTTATCGCCCCATGCATGTTCTATTAACTGTTTGACCCTCAAGCCAAGTGCTTGCTCAGACTCATGAGGTTGCCGCTTGAATTCGTTAATAAAACCATATAGATCAATAACGATAGGGCTACTATTAGATCTCGGCTTACGGTTAATCATTACACGTATAAGAAAACGCAAATGACCTATCTCCGCATCGACAGTTAGGGCTAGGCTATTAACTTGTGTAATATCACCGCTTTCGAAACTGTTTGTTAGTGCCATATTGCCTTCATCGAGATCAGCATCGGTTTTATTGTTGCTTTCATATAACAATTTGTCGTTGGCAGAGATACTGACAAGCTGATCAAACTTGGCTTTTCTCAATGCTATATTGAGTCGTTGCAATACGGATAACATGACAGTAGCTTGACGTTGTTCTGTTGGCGTCATGCCACCACTAAAAAGAGCTTTTATTTTATTAAATACCTTAGAAGGCTTTTTTAAAATGTCTGCGTTTTCTTGGGTAAGATTGACGTTTATAGATTGAGATAAATACATAACAAACTCCTTTTAAGTTGATTATTGCAGCTTAGCCATAGTAGGTGTTGATCTTTGGTTGATGAATAGTCAAGAATTCGCTGTAAAAATATACAGATGAGATCAACAAGCCCTAAGCTTCACATGGGCCACATTTCGCCATTTCTTTCTCTGGTATAGGCCAATAGTGGTTATTTGGTGTGCCAAAATGTAGCTTATAAAGCGTTAGTGTCTTTTTATACTGATTTATTACATTGGTATGATCATTTGATGGTTGGTGATGAACAAATTCACCGAATTTACTGTTGCAGAATAGATAATAAGTGCGAGTGAACAAGATGAGTTCGTGCCATATCATGTCGACAACCTCTGATGGCGTTAGGCTTGAATCGGCTACAGAACAGAGGTGTAAGAAACGCAATGTTTCATTTAAACCTTCAACAGCTTTGGCTTCGGTATCAAGTGATGTGTTCAAGCGTATTTTATTAAGTAATAAAGGAACTTCCGATAACAGTTCGTTTACCCAATGGTCTATGTCTTTAGCTTTATCAGGCATGGAATCATCTATAGCCAGATGGCAATTTGTCAGAAAGCTAACATAACAGCAGCGATCGCTGTCATCAATATCACAAACCAACGGTAGTATTGCTCAGGGATTTTTTTCACGACTGCTATGCCAAGCCATGCACCCAATCCAATAAAAGGTAAACAAATAAGGTTGAGTAAAAATGAGTTGATACTGATACTTTCCCAGATGATGATATGAAATGGCAATTTGAACACGTTAATAGCAAGGAAGAACCATGCAGCAGTGCCAATATAAGCGTTTTTGGGAAGGCGCATACTGAGTAGGTACAGAGCCATCACCGTGCCTGCAAGATTGCCAATCATCGTAGTGATACCGCCTAGAAATCCCATTAGCAATGCAAACCAAAAGTAATCTGGGATTGCTTCTTTATTCGACTTTTCCATCCATAGCATAATGCCCAAGCTACTAATGATAAAAATGCTCATGAGTAAACTAAATGTTTGATCATCAATAAAACTACCAAGCCAAGTACCAAATACAACACCAACCGCTGCCGATGGGAAGAGCTTGATAAGGTAGTTCCAATTGGCGTGTCTGTGATAGTACTTGACGGCAAATATATCAGCCATGATGAGTAGTGGGAGCATTATCCCTGACGATGTTTTACCGCCAAAGATAATAGCGAGCAAAGGGACAGTGAACATGGAAATACCATGTACCCCAGTTTTTGCCATACCAACAAAGAAAGCGACCAAAAACAGTAAGGCTAATGTTTGGTAGCTAAGCGTATAGCTGAATATTTCAAGCATGGGTTATGGGCTCTTTATTAAAGGTAAGCGTCAGGTCGTCTTAGAGGCAAATAAGGGCGGTTTTCTCTTGCTTCTTTTGTTTCACTTAAATCAATATCAGCATAAAGAATTTGGGCTTGGTCGTTGGCTTTAGTGACGACATCACCATTTGGGTTGACGACAATTGATTCGCCACTGAAATCCATTTCGCCTTCGAGGCCTGTTCTATTACACATAGCAATGAAAACACCGTTTTGCATGGCTGGCACTCTAAGCTCCCACTCGAACAACTCGGTTGGTTCAGATGTCGTATTAGCCGTAGGAATGATGATTAAGTCGGCACCTTTTAAAACACAGGTGCGAATGCTTTCTGGGTAGTGACGATCAAAACAGACTACTACGCCTATATTGCCATATGGGGTAGGAAATACTTGAAATCCCGTGTCAGAAGGTTCGTAATAATCTTGCTCATAGAAACAGGGTACTTGGGCGATATGGACCATCTTAGCTGCACCCATTAATTCACCTGTCGGTCCTATCACTAGAGTCGCGTCATAATATTTACCTTCTTGTTGCAGATAAATATTGGGAAATGCGTGTAAGTTGAGCTCAGCACATTTCTCTTGCATCTTTTTCACAATGTCAGATTCAAGCGTTAGCGCGTAGTGCTTGGCGTCTTGCCCTTTATACTGTGGGAAAAAAGGGCTTAATTGGATTTCTGGAAAACATATCAAGTTTGCGCCGTTACCTGCGGCTTCTTCCATAGCTGTTAATGTGTTTTTAAAATTGATCTGCATATCTTCAACTAAGGCAGACTGAACAAGGGCAAGTTTCATTATGGGAGCGGTTTTGAAGAACAATTTGCTCAAGTTTACGCATTGATTGTCAGAGATTAAAGTTTATTGAATTAAGCATGAGGTTATTACTGTAAAGGTTTTTGATTGGTTAGCATTTTTCACTTTTTTTTATGTTTCATGTGATTTACTCTAGACGACTAAGTTTCTAGGAGTATGTATTGGTTAAACCAAAAGCTATTCATCGGAAACCATAAGGTTTCGTGTGTTAAGGCCTTCAGATTCTGGCTTAAATTATCAATAAAAAAATAAATAGGTTCTCATCAATGAAAAAATTTTTTAAACGTCGATCTGTCTCGGCAGCTCTAGCGGCAACATTATTATTCTCTGCTAATACAGAAGCTACAGTCGTTCAAATTCAAACAGTCTTGGGTAATATCGATATCAACCTATTTGACGAAGCTACCCCAGAAACAGTGCGCAACTTCCTGAGTTATGTTAACTCCGGGGCTTATATGGACAACGTTGTTCATCGATCTGATCCAGCTTTCGTTATACAAGCTGGCGGTTTTAGATTTGATGATGCCTTTCCACCGGACCCGATCCCAACAGATCCTCCCGTCGTAAATGAGCCTACATTGTCCAATGTACAGGGCACTATTGCGATGGCAAAATTAGCAGGCAACCCCGATAGTGCAACATCGCAATGGTTTATTAATTTGGTAGACAATAGCGCTAACTTAGATGTGAGCAATGGCGGATTTACTGCGTTTGGACAGATAATTGGTGACGGTATGGAGGTTGTTGATGCCATTGTTGCTTTAGATCGCCTGAATGCTGGAGGTGCTCTTAATACGTTGCCGGTGCGTAGTTTTACACAAGAAGATGTTGATGCTGGTAGGTTACCTGGCGCAGATAATCTAGTTATTATTACGGATGTCGTTGTTATTGATTCTGCGGTGGTCACTAACCCTGACATAGTGCCTGTTCCAAATACTTTGTTGAATGCTGGAGGAGGTGGTGGTAACCCAACACCACCCGATAATGGCAATGGTGGCGGTGGCGGCGGAGGTAGCGTCGGACTTTGGGCATTCTTACTAGCTGGCATAACCTTTATGCGTAGAAAGTGGCTTCGCTAATTACACGATAATATGAACGTTTTTTCAGTCGTTGCTTCGACAACGACTGAAAGATCTGACATGATCCCCATCCTATATAAATCCTAATCTATTGAAGTCAGGTCAATTCGTTGATGGAAACTCAAATTGCTTATGCCTTTCGTTCAGGCCAGTCAGCTAACCGCTTTCTGAATGCATTAAAATCTGGCTATGTCGCCAATGTTAATGCGCAGTTATTTAAAGGAAGTGATACAGTTAAAGTGACCTACAGAACGAGTTCGCTAGATTTCGATAATACAACATCAGAGCTAGACAGCTTGGCTGAGCGGTTTGATGGACGAGAAGTTTCTTTTTAAACTACCCACTTATTTAATCGAAGGGGATTTTCTATGCCGATAAAGATTTCTATTATCCCCTTTGCTGTTATTAGCTCAGCCTTATTAGGTATGGCGGTTCATTGGGCTGGACAGACCGATGCTATTGCTTGGACTGCAGCGATTACCCTTTTTACAGCCATCTTATGGGCAACTGAAGCCTTACCGATCCCTGCTACGTCATTGATTCCTTTTGTTGCTTTCCCTATGGCTGGTGTGATTACACATCGAGAGGCTGCGTCTTCATTAGGTAGTCATGTGATTTTGTTGTTAATGGGCGCTTTCATGCTTTCCAAAGGGCTTGAGAAGTCAGATATACATAAGCGATTTGCTTTGTATATGGTTAAAGCAACAGGAACGCACAGTGCAAGACGTTTGGTGATGGGGTTTATGTTGACGGCTGCATTGTTAAGTATGTGGATTTCTAATACAGCAACAACGCTGGTATTGTTACCTATAGCATTAGCGATATTGCCTGCTATTAACAATCCAAGGTTAGTCGTGGCTATACTTCTAGGCATTGCTTATGCCGCTAGCTTAGGTGGAGTATCTACGCCTATTGGTACGCCTCCCAATATTATCTTCGTCAGTGTATACGCAGAAACAATCGGAAAAGAGATCAATTTTCTGGATTGGATGAAGACAGGTGTACCTATCGTTGCTTTATCTATACCGGTGATGGCGATTTGGCTTACACGTCACTTAGGTAGTGTCGGAGAAATTAAGCTTCCTGCATCGGGTGCTTGGAGTATTGCAGAGAAGCGTATCCTTATCATTTTCGGCACTGTTGCAATCGCTTGGGTTTTTCGACCTTTTTGGACGGGATGGCTAGGTTTAACAACAGTGGGTGACAGTACGGTGGCGTTAGCTGGCGTTGTCGCCATGTTCATGACTCGAAATGGCAAGGTTGAGAATGACAAACCCGGACACTTATTGGATTGGCCTACAGCGAACTCAATTCCTTGGGGGATGTTGCTATTGTTTGCTGGGGGGATTTGTATTGCCAAAGCTTTTGCAAGTTCAGGCTTAAGTGATTTACTTGGTGAGGCCTTAGGAGGCTTATCAACGTTGCCTGTTGTTTTACTTATTCTGTCTATTTGTTTATTCGTGACATTCTTAACTGAGATTATGTCTAATACAGCAACGGCTACATTGCTTATGCCAATATTGGCGAGTGCGGCTCTTGCCGTTAATGTGGATCCTAAATTATTAATGATCCCAGCCGTCATTAGCTCTAGCTGTGCTTTTATGTTACCTGTCGCTACTGCGCCTAATGCAATTGTGTATGGTAGTGAAAAAATTGCCATGAAGACAATGATGCGAGAAGGGGTGGTATTGAATATTTTCGTCGCAATTATTGTTACTTTAGTGTCCTGGATAACCTTGGTCTAGCACAAGATAAGTGGCTGATGGCAATGGGCTAGAGCGTTTTGCTCTTTACTCATACCTTTTGAGTTATCCTCGATAGGTCTGCAAGCCCAAAAGGGTTTATTTAGAATAAAACTGGAACACGAAAGACTAACCCGCTCTAAGGAACTATGGTTTCATCAATATCTTGTTGTTGGTTAAGCCAGCGTGCAGTCACGAAGAAATAATCAGACAATCTATTGGTGTAGCGCAGACAAATTGAAGGAACAGGGTGTTCTTCTTGTAAATGGACTAGCTGACGCTCAGCTCTTCTAGCTACAGTGCGGCAAATATGAGCTTGAGAAGCTGCTTGACACCCTCCAGGTAGGATAAAGTGTGTTTGTGGCGGCAATGCTTCAGTCATATCGTCAATATGCTGTTCTAAAGCAGTAATATCTTCTTCCACTAGTTTTGTATCTGCTGAAATAGCAAAGCCAATCTGAAATAAGGCGTGTTGTATTTTGTGTAGCTGAACTCGCAAGCTTTCAACTTTTTGATTAGGGATTAAGCTGATGAGCATGCCAGTATGTGCGTTCAATTCATCGAGTGTTCCGTAACTCTCTAAAATAGGATCATCTTTTTTCAGTCGCAGTGTTTGTTTGGCATAAACCTGTGTTTCGCCTTTATCACCTGTTTTAGTGTAAATCTTCATAAATTACTCTTCGCTATTTCTCGGAGGGTGATACCTCCTCAATTGCACAATAAGACCAAATGCAGGGTGATCAAAATAATGAATTTGTTTACTAATTATTCGGCGCAATTGTTTGAACTGATAACTATGCAAAAAAGCTTCAGGGTCTTCATTTAATGATGAGCCGAAGTCCTGAAATACAGCCAACTCACTGTCAACAGGCAAATCTCCTGGTTGTCTGTAGTTGAGTTCACTGTCCACATGTAGGTAAGGAACGCCACCTAACAACTGAAGATAGACCTTAAACAACCCATCAATTTCCCAAACAGGAGGATAGTAGGTTTGTTCTTGAGCAATGTCATTTTGTTCAGCGACATAACCGTTTTTCATCACCGCCATTTCACTTTCAAACAAAATCTGATCTATTGATCTTGTCGATGATTCCCCTTGAATGATTGACGAAACTTGATCGATTAAACTGTTCTCTTCATTGAGTGACACAACATCTGTTCCGTTTTTATCGTCTGACTGTAGATGATGAAGAGGGTGTTTTTCTCCATTAATCTGATAGTCATTCCCATAGTTTTTGCCAGCTAATAGCCTGAATGATTTTGCTTTACTCCGACCAAACAATACCTGCTGACGCCAAGCCATATGAGAGACGATTCTGACGCCACGTTGACGGTTGAGATCCCTCGCCATGGTTCTTAGTTGAAAGCTTTCTTGAGGGAGTAAGTATGGCTTGCCCGTATAATTTCTATAAGGCGGGTCCATACTATGTGGCGTTCGCTCTATGATTTTTGGAGACAGCTTAAAAGGTGTCAGAAGATCTGGTAGATACCGTGTTTCCCTTTCAAATTGACAAGCCGTCGAGTTTAATGGTGCTACATCTAACCAAGTAATGTCGTGATCAGCTGGTAAGAGTAATTTATTAAATGCTTCCCCTAATGTTTGCTCGTCTATCGCGGTATTTTGTGAAGAACTTAATAAATCGTCTGCTGTACCTTGCGCCTCTCTTTCAAACTGCAAGAACAATTCGTCAGTCGTATTGGCTTCGGTCAAGTCTTCATTGGCAATAATGCCATCTTCCGTTAGCAAATCACTAGAATGTTCATTTTCTTGAGCTAATACTTCCTTAGCGCTTTCTAAGTCGGACAAGATTCTTTTCAGGTTATCATGTGATGGTAGTGGCTCAGCCTGAGGGTAGCAAAGTGGTAGGCTGCTTTTGACGTAATCTATATCAGGGAAGATGTAAGGTGTGAACAAATCAACACTTGATTGGGTATCAATAGGTTTCCATGGGCCGAAATTCTCATCCAGTTCTTGTGCAGATGTTAATTGCTTAAAAACAATGACTTCTACATCGAACCACCATTGCTGCTGAGCCTGTATAGGTAATATAAAGGTTGAAGTTGCTATAAAACCAAAAACCTTTATCAATGTTGATGTTGAAAGAGTTAACTTCATTAAGCTGCGCTTACCTGTCCTGCAAATTGCTCCAACATATTGCTGACGAGTTTAACACGCTCTTCACTGTCAGGTTGTTTTATTGCAAACTTTAAGCGTTGCGGTCCATCAAAACGATAAATATTGGGCTGTGTTTGAATCAATTTAATAATAAATCCTGGATCAATAGAGGTGTCAGCGCTAAACTCAACAAATCCGCCTTGTGCGCTCATTTCTATTTTATCTATTCCAAGTGTTGATGACATCAACTTCATTTCAGCAAGTTGCAAGAGGTTTTTAGCAGCTATAGGCAGTAAACCAAAACGATCAATAAGTTCGATCTGTACTTCTTTAATGGCTGTAGGCGTCTTGCAGCTAGCAACTTTCTTATATAAAGACAATCTTGTATTTACATCGGGAATGTAATCTTCAGGGAGTAAAGCGGGGATTCTCAACTCAATCTCTGTTTGTTTAGCTAATACATCCTCCAAAGACGGCTCTTTACCTTCCTTAAGCGCCGCTACTGCTTGGTCGAGCATTTCCATGTACAGGCTAAAACCGACGGTTGAAATTTGCCCAGATTGTCCATCTCCCAATAATTCGCCTGCACCACGAATTTCCAGATCGTGCGTTGCTAGTGCAAAGCCTGCTCCAAGATCTTCCAGTGAAGATATGGCTTCTAGGCGTTTTCTTGCATCCTTAGTCATGCGCTTGGGGTGAGGGGCAAGCAAATAGGCATAGGCTTGATGGTGAGAACGACCTACACGCCCTCTAAGTTGATGTAACTGTGCTAGACCAAGGTGATCTGCTCGGTCCATAATAATGGTGTTCGCTGTAGGTACGTCAATGCCTGTTTCAATGATGGTTGTACATACCAAGACATTAAAACGTTGATGATAAAAATCAGACATGACTTGCTCAAGTTCCTTTTCTCGCATTTGCCCATGACCAATACTAATGCGCGCCTCTGGCACAAACTCAGCAAGCTCCTGAGCGGTACGTTCTATGGTGTCCACTTCGTTATGTAAGAAGTAAACTTGGCCACCACGCATGATTTCTCGCATAATGGCTTCGCGTATGACTTCTTTATCACGTTGCTGAACGAAAGTTTTTATTGCGAGACGTTTGGCTGGGGGAGTGGCAATGATTGATAAATCACGCATGCCACTTAATGCCATATTAAGCGTCCTCGGAATAGGTGTAGCTGTCAGTGTTAGGATATCCACTTCAGCTCTTAACGCTTTAAACTTATCTTTCTGACGAACACCAAACCGATGTTCTTCATCGATGATAACTAAACCCAAGTCAGCAAATTTAATATCTTCGGATAGAAGTTTGTGTGTGCCGACCACTATATCGACTTTGCCCGTTACTAAGTCTTGCATCGTTTGCTTTTGCTCTTTAGCAGAAAGGAAGCGAGAAAGTACTTCAATTCTAAAGGGCCAATCGGCAAATCGATCTTTGAAGTTTTCAAAATGTTGTTGCGCAAGTAGTGTGGTCGGTACAAGGATAGCAACTTGACGACCTTGGTTAGCAGCAACGAATGCAGCACGCATAGCGACTTCAGTTTTACCGAAACCGACATCACCACAAACCAGCCTATCCATAGCATTAGGGCTACCCATGTCATTGATAACTGCATTAATTGCTTTTATTTGGTCATCTGTTTCTTCAAAGGGAAAGCTGTCTCCAAAACTCTGATATTCCTGCCAAGAAATTGAGTACGCGTAACCCGGTTTGGCTGCACGCTTAGCATAAACATCAAGTAATTGTGCGGCTACATCTCGTACCTTCTCGGCCGCCTTCTTTTTGGCCTTAGCCCAACTATCGCTTCCGAGAGAATGTAAGGGAGCATGGTCTAAATCCCCACCACTGTATCGACTAATGAGGTGCAAGGATGCAACGGGTACATAGAGTTTAGCTTCTTTGGCGTACTCAATGGTGAGGTATTCTGTAGTAACTCCACCAGCATCTAGCGTTTGTAAACCTAGGTATCGACCGACGCCATGATCAAGGTGAACAACGGGTTGCCCAATAGAGAGCTCTGCTAAGTTGCGAATAACCGCATTTTCATCGGTGGCTTGTCGCTTCTCTCTGAGCCGACGTTGGCTTATCTTGTGGCCTAGTAACTCAGTTTCTGTAATAAACGCGAGTTTGCAGCTCTCATCAAACATTAAGAAACTATGTTCAGCTAAACCGATACAAATACCCAAAGTTTCGCTCGAATTAATGAAATCACTTAATGTTTCGAAGGTCTTGGGTTTAATTTGCCCTTTAGCAAGGAGTTCGAGTAGGGTTTCTCTGCGTCCTTGAGATTCGGCACTAAAAAGTACTTTGTATCCAGTACGTTGCCACTCCGCTAATCGCTGAACAACAGATGCAAGTGGCATTTTTGATTGTGGCTTTACGGCGATATCTTGCATGCGTTCCGTTAGGAAATTAGTGATACCTGCTTTTTCGTCAAGCTTGTCATGCTCAATACTAATCCGTGGCCATTTTTTGATATCCGCAAAAAATTCTTCGAAGCGCAAGAAGAGCTTTGCGGGCGGCAATAAAGGGCGCATATTGTCATAGCGGCGTTGTTCATAACGGTTGTCGAGATCTTTCCAGAAGAACTCTACTGAGCCTTGTAAATCGCCATGTAGCATCAAGTGTGTGTCTGGGTGCAAATAATCAAATAATGTTGCTGTCTCTTCGAAAAACAGAGGTAAGTAATACTCAATACCACCTGGCATAATGCCTTTCTGCACTTGTTGGTATATAGAGTCTTTACTGTTAACAAAACCATTGCCGTTATCGAACTCTGCCAAATAGTTTAGCTTGAATCGCTCTAATGCTTTCTTATCTGTAGGGAATTCATGCGCGGGTAGCATATGAATATGCTCAACAGCTTCTGAGGAGCGTTGATTGTCAGGATCAAAAAGCCTGATACTATCAATTTCATCATCAAATAGATCGATACGAAACGGAAACTCAGTACCCATAGGGTACAAGTCAATGATACTGCCTCTTATGCTGCATTCACCATGATGCATGACTTGGTTGACTTGTTGATATCCAGAGCGCTCCAAGCCTCGCCGAAAATGATCAATGTCGAGTTTCTGTCCGACCTCTAACATCAATAAATATTGACTAAGGTAATCCGTTGGTGCGATACGTAGCAGTAACGTATTGACCGGAATAATGAAAATAGCCGGGGTAGGTTGGGTTAGTTGGTAAAGTGTTTGCAACCGCTGCGAAATGATATCTTGATGAGGCGAAAACGTATCGTATGGCAATGTCTCCCAATCGGGTAAGACATTAATCGTCAGATTTGCCTGAGGTCGTTGCAAAAAGAATGTTAACTCTTTTTCGAGTTTTAGCGCTGAAGGGGTATCAGCTGTCACCAAAACTAAGGCACCTTTTAAAGACATAGCTGCATTTGCGGCTGCCATTGCTAGGCTGCTACCTTGAAGGTTCCCCCAATGGATGTGATCGCTTTTACTTTTAGGTAGTGTTGGTGAAAAAATACTTTGAGACATAGTAAGGGACTGCTGATTTTCCATATAAATTTATAACTAACCCCAATGAAGCGTTAAGTGATGCATTTGAGTACATCTGCTGTCGCTCATTCATTGAAACAGGTTTACATTGGGAATGTATTAGGGTTCTTGAATTCTTGGTTTAGCTCGCCTTTTTAATTGTTGTGTTTGTAGATGCAAGCTAGCTTTGACAAGAATATCCTGATCTTGCTCTCGGATCGACGCAAATGTTAGAGAAATGTGGTATTTATCGTCCACTTGCTGACAATCAATGACTTCTGCATAGGCGTATATTGCGCTTGCTTCTTCAACCAAAAATACTTTAACTTCTAGTTTTTTTTCTATAGCCAACGGCTCTTCACTGATGACTTTGAGTCCACTGCCGCCAAATTCGATACCCTGATATTGATGTCTTTCATCATCCTGTTGCTGCAATACGTAAGACATAATTAAATCGATCTTTCGATTTTGCATATTTAAGAAGGCTGCAAGTTGTTCTGCATGCTCTCCCAGAACTCGCAGTGGACGAAGAACTTTGCTATCTATTTCTGACATCTCGCTAGCAATAACAAAAGGGTGAGGCATATGGTCGGTCAGATCTTCTGCTTCAGGAACAATAAAGCCGTCTGCGATAGGTTTCATGTTGACTTGTATCGCATGTTTAATGGTAAAAAACTCGTGAAATTGCTCTCGTTTTTGTTCTAACGTTAATTTTTGCATACTTCCTCTCTCGCCGCGGTTTGCTGCCGACTGCTAGGGCTTATTGTTCTTTACTATTTATTTTTGCTTACTATTTTGTAGGTTGTACGGCGACAATCTTACACGTATTATTGCGCTTATTAATTTTCCATCATACTGGACCTAGCCCAAGTCATAAACCATGACATTGTTAAAAGGGCAGATGTAAGGCTTTTTTTATCAAATTTCACACGTTACCGAATCTCATAGTATGAATTTTTCAGTGTCCGCTTTGATCGGGTTGCGCTATGCAAGAGCGCGCAAGAGCAATCAATTTATAGCCTTTATTAATCTATTTTCTGTCGCTGGCATTGCATTAGGCTTGATGGCGTTAATCGTTGTCTCTTCGGTTATGAATGGCTTTGAAGCTCAACTAAAACATAGTGTTCTCGGTATCGCACCTCACCTTATGGTTAAAAGCCAAGACACTGAAAGGGTTTTGCAGTTGATTGAAGGGGATGACAATGTAAAAAGTGTATCACCTATGATCGAATCTGAAGGTTTACTTCAATCCAATGACGGTTTGAGGGGGATCAGATTACAAGGAGTAGAGCCTGAACAAATCTCCAATGATTATGTTATTGCACGCAATATATTAGGCGGCAGCTTCAATGATTTAAATGCCGGAGAATACAAAGTCATTGTGGGGCGACCATTGTCGCTTCAATTGAACATAGGTATTGGTGATGAGTTGCGAATTATTTCTGCACAGGCTAGTGTTTTCGGGCCATTAGGGCGAGTGCCGAGCCAAAGAAAGTTTACCGTTAGTGGTATATATGATGTTGGCTCTGAGTTAGATGACAAAGTTGTTGTTGTTAATCGACAAGATCTGGCTAGACTCATGCGAAATAAGGTGGAGAGGCTAAGTCAGCAGCGGATCTTTTTAGAAGATGCTTTTGAATATGCGTCTGTTAAAGAAAAACTTGAAGAACACAACTTAGACGTGAGCGATTGGCGAACAAATCAAGGGCCACTCTTTTCTGCAGTCGCTATGGAAAAGAACATGATTTCTCTTATGTTGATGCTTATTGTTGCAGTAGCGGCTTTCAACATTGTTTCGGCTCTTGTACTAATTGTGACCGAAAAACATGGTGATATAGCGATTTTACGTACGCAAGGCATGTATCAATCTTCAATTACATTAATTTTCCTATTTAGTGGGCTATACAATGGACTTAAAGGAACGCTTATTGGTCTTGTTGCCGGTATCATCTTGGCGACGCAATTGAACGACTTGTTAGTACTGATTGGTGTGCCCGCTGATGCGATGACGGGGGGGCTAGGTCTGCCCGTTGAGTTACATGTGGGACAAATTACATTCATGGTGTTGTTAAGCTTACTATTATGCTTTTTAGCAACCTTGTACCCTGCTAATAAAGCCGCTCGTATTGAACCTGCGCAAGCTTTGCGTTACGAATAGAGAAAGCCCGAGAACTATGTCTGAACTTATACGTTGTGTTGATTTATGTAAAAACTATCAGGGTGAAGCTGAAACTATTGAAGTGTTAAGGAAAGTTAACTTCAGTGTTGATGTTGCCGAACATGTTGCTTTACTTGGGAGTTCTGGGTCGGGTAAAAGTACTCTGTTGCATATGTTAGGTGCATTGGATAAGCCAACGTCAGGGGAAGTTTTCTTTGACGGCAATAATATTTTTAATTTCTCAGAGAAGAAGCAGGCTGCATTTAGAAATGCCTCTTTAGGTTTTGTGTATCAATTTCATCACCTATTACCTGAGTTCAATGCGTTGGAAAACGTCGCTATGCCCTTGATGATAGCAGGACAATCTAAGGGAAACGCTGAAGTCAAAGCCAAAGAGCTGTTAAATATGGTAGGGCTCGGACATCGTTTTACTCATAAACCCATGGCGCTGTCTGGCGGAGAAAGACAACGTGTTGCTATTGCGAGAGCGTTGGTCGCTGAGCCTAAATTAGTATTAGCTGATGAACCCACTGGTAACCTAGATCATAAAACTGGAGAAGCAATTTTAGAGCTCATTAATCAACTGAAAGAGCAATTAAATACCAGCTTTATTATTGTTACGCACGATATAGAGCTAGCGAATCGGTTGGATAGAGTACTGCACTTGACCGAAGGGCACCTAACCGAGTCTGGGGATGCTAATGCCTCTTAGTTGGCAAGTCGCTTGGCGTTTTAGGCAAAGTAAACGTCAAAATGGCTATATTTCATTTATTTCAGCTTCCTCGACAATAGGTATCGGTCTTGGTTGTGCTGTGCTTATTCTGTTGTTGTCCGTAATGAATGGCTTTGAAGCCCAGTTAAAAAACCGTTTATTATCTCTAATCCCTCATGGTGAGCTATCAGCGGTTGATCACTCTGGCATTATTGATTGGCAATCAACCACACAGTCATTGATGCAAGACAAAACCATTAAGCATGTTCAACCCTATGTGAAGGCGGTTGGCATGGTTCAGAAAGGTGTCGCCATGAAGGCCGTTGAATTAACTGGTTTAGAGGTCAATGACACGCAATATCAACTATACTCACAGGCAATAAAGCCAGACGCTTGGGAAGCATTTGCTAAAGACTCACAGTCCGTTTTGTTGGGTAAGGGGATTATGGAAAAACTGTCTGTTGATATTGGTGACAAAGTACAAATACTCCTACCTCAATTGACACAAAGTGAAAAGTTAAAAGCGCCGATTACTCAATGGTTAACTGTTGCAGGTCAAATAAATATTGGTGGGGAAGTTGATTCATTGATTGGGATGTTTCATTTGTCGCTGGGGGCTGACATATTAAATGTTGAGACGGGCGCACAAGGAATACAGCTTTACTATTACGACCCTTTTGTTGCACCACAAATAACGCGAAGGATAGGGTATGCGCAAGACCAAGCGCTATACATATCGGATTGGACCCGCACACAAGGACATCTTTACAACGATATTCAACTTGTTCGTGTATTAGTTTATGTCGCTTTGGTGATGTTGATAGCAGTAGCTTGCTTTAACATCATCTCAACGCTTGTTATGGCTGTGAACGAGAAACAATCAGAAATAGCGGTTCTAAAAACGATGGGGGCAACAAACCGATTTATTACTCAGGTATTCGTTTTACAAGGTGCGATTAATGGTATTGTTGGCACTTTCTTTGGTGTTGTTTTTGGAGTGATTCTTGCTAAAAATATTACACCTGTCGCTAATTGGTTTGAACAACAGACAGGCAAGGCTTTGTTGGAGGGTGATATCTATTTTATTGATTTCTTACCATCTGAGCTATTGTGGCATGAAGTCTATGTTACGGCAGCTATCGCCATTGCAATGAGTCTGCTTGCAACGTTCTATCCAGCCATGAAAGCAGCAAAAATTGAACCGACCAAAGTTTTAGGGCATTAGAGCAATATGCTTTAATTGGACTCTAATTGTTTTTTGAAGATAAACAAGAGAACCATAAGTAGCGCCATTGGAATAAGTGATAGATAGAAAGCCACTTGTCCAGTAAAATGAGCAAATGTCCAGCCAGTCACAAAGCTACCTGATGTGCCACCCAGAGCTGAAAAGACAACAATAAGGCCTGTCATACTGGCGTGTTTATGTTTAGGGAGCGCACTGAGTACAACAGAGTTAATAGCAGGGTAGATTGGTGCCATGAATAACCCTATCAGCGGCAACAAATAAGCAGCTAGCGGAACTTCTGACCAGCCACTAACTACCGTATTTTCTAGTCCTTGGGTCAGTGGTAAAACAAGTAACATTAAACCAGCCATAGCAATGATGCAGATGTTTAGTATCGGATACCAGCTAATGTAACGCAATACGCCGCCGGCACTTAAGCGACCAATCGCCAGTGCTAAAGCGAATATACTGGTAATTTGGACACTAATATTGGACGGCAAATTCATTATTTCATTATTGAATGTAGGTAACCATGTACCTAAGCTTTGCTCTATCAGCACATACAAGAAGACGGCAAGAATGAAACTTAAGACAAGTGGAAACCAAATTAAGTTAAGCATTTGTTTAATGCCATCCTCGGTAACGGTTGACTCATTGCTGCTTTGAGGGGGCTTATTTTCATCGATATTAGCGAGTTGGAGTAGGACGATATTTATCACCGCAAGGCCAGATATATACCAGTAAACTTTTAGCCAATTCCCTTGTTCACTTCCATCAATAAAGAGGCCAAATAACCAAAAGCCACTTAACACCCCGAGCATAAAACAACCTTCTACCGTATTCAGTATTGAAGCATGTTGCTTGGCATCATCTGTCAACAAGCCTATGAGTGAGTAGACTGAGACTTTTACCAACGCAAAACTGGCCCCGACCAATAAAAATAAGATCTTTGTCATCGCAAATGAAGGAAAGAAGGGCATTGCCAAGCAAGCTAATGCGACAGCCACTAAACCAATTTGCATAGCTCTGATGAAGCCCAATCGAGGCAGGTAAGACGCAACAAAAAAAGAGACAATCGCTATAGGTAAATCTTTGAAGCCTTCCAGAATGCTGGCTTGCGTTTTACTGACGTTATATTCATTAATGACTTGTAAAATAACTGTACCGACGCTGTTCAATAATATGGCGAAGATAATGTAAGTAAAGATCAGTGACAAAAACAACGGTACATTTTTCAAAGTATACTTTCCACAGTAGTGAACAAAGAAACCCCGTTAGCCGACGTAACCTCGCTCAAGTCAGTAAATTATAATGATTGTGTCATTGAAATTAGTTTTTTGCAATCGATTGCAAAAGCGGTATAGTTAAAAGGAAATAAACAAACCCTGAAGAGAGAATTTGTGATCCCAGCATCAATATTGAATGCAACACCTTGGTCTTTAGAAGAAGAAAAGTTAGAGACAGAGCAAGTAGAATTGCATCAAACACTGTTTGCTCAAGCCAATGGTTATGTGGGCATTAGAGGTTGCGTTGAAGAAGGGTATGAAGACAGCGTCAAATCAACAGAAGGCACTTATTTGAATGGTGTGTATTCTAGAGAACCTATACCTTATGGTGAGTCGGCGCACGGATTTGCTACACATAATCAAAAAATGATCCAAATGCCTAACGGCAAATTTATTGAGATTTTTCTAGACGAAACACAAGTTAGGTTTGGTACTAAACAAGTTGTTAGCCATAAGCAGAAGCTTGATTTCAAAACAGGCATTCTGACGCGAGAAACTGAGTATTTAATTGATGAAAAATACAAAGTGACGATTCAAATTGAGCGCTTTGTGTCGATTGAGATTAAATCTTTGATGGTGACTAAGGTTCAGTTGGCTGTGGATGGATTTAGAGGAAAGTTGAAGGTTGTTTCGGGTTTAGACAGCCACTATGAACAGAGTGCTCGTATTAACGATCCGCGTGTAACTGAATCCTCTAGCACTGAGTCAATTGCTTTACTTGATGCTCATGCAGATGAGGGGCAATGTTTGATGCTTCATCAAGTTAAAGGCGTTGATGCACAGGTTGTTAGCGTTTGTGCTCATGCAAGGGTATCGGGTTTAGATTATTGTGGTGGCAGTACTATCAATGGACGAACTTGTATAACTTATGAAGCGGATTGTGATGGTAGGTCAGAAGCACGTTTTGAAAAGAGAGTGACATACGGACACTCAACATCGAGTAAAGATAACTTAAAGTCAGAAACACTGGCGCAACATAAGAGCAATGCTTCCTTAAGCTACACTGATCTAGTCACATGGCAGCAAGATTGTTACAACATGTTTTGGGCGTCTTCAGATATTGAACTGTCAGGTGATGACAAACTTCAACAAGGCTTAAGGTTCAATCAGTTTCACTTATTTCAATCTACCGGAAGAAGTGGTGAAAGCGCCATTGCGGCTAAAGGTTTAACAGGACATGGCTATGACGGACACTACTTTTGGGATACGGAAATCTACATCATCCCATCACTTATCTATAGTCAGCCCAAGCTTGCCAGAGATTTACTAGCCTACCGTATAAACACATTGGAGTCGGCTAAAGCTAGAGCGAGGCAAATGTCTCTGCAGCATGGTGCTTTGTATGCGTGGAGAACAATTGGTGGTGAGGAGTGTTCGGCTTATTATCCTGCAAGTACAGCTCAATATCATATTAATGCGGCTATCGCTTACGCCTTTAAAACTTATGTTGATGCAACTGGGGATTGGACGTTAATTTTAGATGGTGGTGCCGAAGTTATTTTCGAGACGGCACGATTGTGGCCTCAGTTAGGGCACTTTAATCGACGTAGACATGGACAGTTTTGTATCGATGGTGTGACAGGGCCTGACGAATACACCGCGGTTGTTAATAATAATTTCTATACTAATGCTATGGCACAAATGCACTTGCGTTTTGCCGTTAAGGTTGCTGATAGATTAGCGAAAAACCATGCAGGACAATACAAACGATTTGCTTTAGCTAACGAAGAAGTAATTAGCTGGCGCAACATATCAGAGAACATGTATTTACCTTTTGATGATGAGCTGAGTATTAATCCGCAGGATGATCAATTTTTAGACAAAGCATCATGGGATTTCGAGAACACGCCGAAAGAGAAGTACCCATTGCTGTTACATTTCCATCCTCTAGTGATATACAGGCATCAGGTGCTTAAACAAGCAGATGTCATATTGGCTATGTTTTTATTGCAAGATCAATTTAGCGATAAATTGAAACGCAGTAACCTTGCTTACTACGAACCCATCACAACTCACGACTCTACTTTATCTGGATGTATTTACGGCATAGTGAATGCCAATGTTGGGCAATATGAACAGGCAATGCAGTTTCTGCAAGATGCTGCTCGAATGGATTTGGATAACTTACATTATAATACCGAATACGGAGTACATACTGCTTGTATGGCAGGATCTTGGAATACTTTGGTGTATGGTTTTGCTGGGATGAAGTTGCGAGACGGTGTTTTAGCTTTTTCCCCAGTTTGCCCCGACAAGTGGTGTCATTATCAGTTTTCTATTGTTATTAAGGGCGCACAGGTAACGGTTAGTGTTACTGCGAGTGGTGCGGAGTACAAGCTGGCTAAAGGAGAAACACTAGACATTATACATAATGGTGAAAAGGTGCATCTGATTAGGAATAAATCCCTGTTTTTGAGAAATAAAATGGAGATAAGAAATCATGATTAAAGCATTCATTTTTGATCTTGATGGTGTCATTACTGATACGGCTGAATTGCACTATTTAGCTTGGAAAACAATAGCAGAACAATTGGACATTCCTTTCAATAAGGCAATGAATGAATCGCTAAAAGGTGTTGATCGCATGGGGTCTCTCGATTTAATTTTGGGTGATAGAAAAGGTGATTTTGAGGTAGATGAAAAACTGGCTCTGGCGACACAGAAAAATAAGCACTACCAGTCACTGATAGAATCATTATCATCGAAGGATATTTTGCCAGGTATTGAACCATTTTTGGATACTGTCCTTGCGGAAGGGTATAAAGTTGGGATGGCATCAGCTAGCAAGAATGCGCCTGCCGTTGTGGCGTCTTTAGGGTTGTGTGATAAGTTTGAATTTATCGCAGATGCCAATCAGGTAAAACGATCAAAGCCAGATCCCGAAGTCTTTCAAATGGTCGCCGATTATTTTCAAGTAAGTGGTCGTGAGTGTGTAGGGATTGAAGATGCGTATGCTGGAGTGCAAGCTATTAACTCAGCGGGTATGTTCGCCGTTGGCATAGGTGACAGTGATGTGCTTTCTAATGCGCCTTTAGTTTATGGCAACACCGAACACTTAAATTTGGATGAGATTTTAAGCCGATCTCATTAAAGATCGGCTTCATTTTGTTGTACGTTGTGTCGATTGTCTAATAACAAGCTGCGTAGGCAACATTTCTGATTGCACTTCTTTCCCTTCGAGCTTTGCTAGTAATTTCTCCACTAACATCTCACCTCCATGAACCGTATCCTGCCTGACTGTTGTCAGAGAAGGGTGGTACATAGATGCTAGAGTAATGTCGTCGAAACCAACGACGGCAACATCATTGGGAACGTTAATAGCGCTTTCTTTTAAGGCTTTGATAATGCCTATTGCGATCATGTCCGATGCCGCAACGGCGCCATCATAAGGGAAACTGTTGTCACTCAAGAGTTGTTTGGTCACGTCGTAACCTGCTTGTGCTGTAAACGGAACGTCCAATGTCGTGTCTATCAGTGGCGTATCTCTGTTTTCTTCTAGAGCTTGCTTGTAACCTTGCCAGCGTTCATGAATTTCAATGTGGTGTGCTTTACCAAAAAAGCCAATACGCTTGCATCCTTGTTCTATGAGATGGCGTGTCGCTAGGTATCCTCCTTTATGATTATCACTACCGACACCAGTATAGTTTTTCGATGTCGAGCCCCAAGTTACAAAAGGATGGGTTGAGTCCACTAAAACATTGAGTTGTGAATCCTCTTCGCCTTGGCCGATAATGATCAGCCCATCAGCTTTTCGAGTATCAAAGTAATGTCGTTGCCAATCTTGCGGTGCAGTTCTGGTCGTCGATAATAGCATGTCATAACCTTTGTTGCCCAAAGCCTCAGCTATAGAACCTACTAGGCTTAACATGAAAGGGTCGGACACTGATTGATCGTTGCCAGAGCTAATCAGAATAATCACAGCCACTGTCTTAGTGTTTTGTAACCTTAAATTGCGCGCGGCAGCGTTAATTCTGAAATTGTTTTCATCGGCAATCGCTTGGACGCGTGCTCGTGTTTTTGCACTCACAAGCTTACTGCCATTAAGTGCCCTAGATACGGTCGATTCAGAGACTCCAGCAATCTTACTAATATCGCTTAAAGTCATTAATTTTTTTGTATTCATGCGCGAACTGTAACAACAGTTACACATTTTGTAAAAATTAAGATTGCAATCGATTGCATTTTTGCTTTGCAATCGATTGCAAAATACCCTATTTTAATTAATAACAACGATTCAGGTGGTTAATTAATCGCTATAAACAACAATAATTAGACAGACACGGGAGCGGGGACATGAAGACAAAATTATCTCTTTTATCATGCCTTATTGGATGTGCATTAAACTCAAATTTGGCCTATGCGCAAGAAAATACGGAAGAAGAGTCAAAAAACGAAGTCGAGCAAATTATCATTACGGGTACTGCAAGTGGCACAGCTGAACGCAAAGTAGATACAAGTTTTGCTATTACTAACTTGTCAGCAGATGACATAGAACGTTTAAGTCCCAAAAGCACAGCAGACATATTTAAGGCGATACCGGGTGTTTGGTCAGAAAGTTCTGGCGGTGTGTCTGGTGCAAATGTTTTCGTTCGAGGTTTCCCTGGAGGTGGAGATGCGCCTTTTGTGACAGTGCAACTGCAAGGAACTCCCATTTTTTCTCCCCCGACGCTGTCTTTTTTAGAAAATTCTACATTATTCCGCTTCGACGAAACAATTCAGTTTGCCGATGGTTTGCGAGGCGGGCCAAACTCTGTTTTATCTAACGGTCAACCTGGTTTAACAACTAACTTTATTTTAAAAGAGGGGGGTCCTGAAACAGAGGGGCTTGTTAAATACACGGGATCTAATTTTGGCCAAAGACGAATTGACGCCGTTGTTAGTGGTGAGGTTGCGGACGATTTATATGTACTAGTTGGTGGGTATTTTAATCAGTCGGAAGGTATCAGAGATACGGGTTTTGATAGCGAAGAAGGCAATCAGTTCACGATCAATGTGACTAAAGAGTTTGATGCAGGTAAATTTAACTTTTTCACACGTGTTACTGATGACCACGGTGTTTGGTACTTGCCTGTGCCATTGAATGTGCCTGGTGTCGATAATAGCTTTTCTCAACTTGGTACAGCTAATCGCCAAGCGACTATCAATTTTGGTCCTGACAACGAAACATTAGAAGTTGATCTTGCTGATGGTCGTGGCTGGGATGGCTCTGTTAGCGGCGGAAGCCTAACTCTGGACGTTGGCAATGGGTGGACTGTTGTTGATCGCTTTTCTTATACTGAAGGTGATGCGAATACCTTTGGTTTAGTGCCTGACGGTGGTGCCATACAGATATCGCAGCTTGAAGAAAACGGTTTCGCAACAACTGGGCCTGTTGTCGGTGCGGTTACGGGTGAGCAGTTTAATGACGATCAATTTGTTCAACGTTATGGTCGATGGGTTGTTTTGAAAGAAATCGATGCTGTAACCAATGATTTAGCTATCACAAAGTCATTGGAGAAGTCAGAACTAACCTTTGGTTATTTTACGACATCTTTTTCAACGTCAGACTGGTGGTCACTAGGTAACACAGCTTTCCATGTCGCGAGGCAGGGAGGCGAAATTCTTGATGGTATCGAGTGTAACGCTGATGTCAACGGATGTGGTTTTAACTTTGATTTAAATGCAACAGGTGATGGTACAACAGATGCCTTCTATGTGGCTTTTGATCATCAATTGAATGAAGAGTTTTCATTTGATATAGGTTTGCGTCAAACGAATCATCAAATTGATTATACGGCGGATTTGGGGATAGACGGTACCATTGATGTGCTGGTCGAATCTGACGAAGATGAATTGGCTTGGACTGCTGGTGTTAATTGGCAGTACGAGAAAAACGCGGGTGTATTTTTTAGAGCAAGTGAAGGGCAACGATTACCTTTTTTCGATGATTATCGTGATAACTTTGGCGCTTTCCAGAATGGTGAGGATCTGATTCAAGATGTTACGCAATTTGAGTTAGGCTATAAATTTGCTCGAAATAACATCAGTTTGTATGCGACGAGCTTCTTTACTGAAGTTGAAGGCGCGACCTTCATCCGAATTCCGGGTGGGCCTATAGAAACATTTACCAATGAATCATTCGGTTTGGAAGTTGACTTTACTTACTATGCGAGCAATGGGCTCTCAATAACGCTTAACTCAACACTTCAAGAAACGGATATCACTGAAAGCCCGGCGAACGAGGGCAATGAAGCACAGCGCCAACCTGGATGGCAAGTGCGCTTGTCGCCTGCTTATGACTTTGAATGGGGTGGTGGATTAGCATCAACTGTGTATGCCAACATATTTGCTGTTGATGACAGGTTTAGTGATAACGAAAATACTGTCGTGCTTGATGGTTATGAGCAGGTTGATATTGGGTTAAATACCTATTTGAGTGATCAGCTACAGCTGCAAATTTCACTACAAAATATTACTGATGAAGATGGTTTAACTGAAGGTGACCCTAGAAATGTCAATGCGCCCAACGGTCGTTTCATTTTACCATTTAACGCACAGGTTAGCTTGAGTTATACATTCTAAACTCACGAAAACTTAAAGCAGGTTAAATCTAAAACCCAGCACTATGCTGGGTTTTTAGTGTTGTCATCTAAGTCGCATAGATGATTAATCACTTACTCAGTGAGAGTTAAAAGCTTTAAATAGATAAGCCTGATTTATCAACTAAGGTTTTGATGTGATTGAGGCAGTTATGAAGAATAGAAAAAAGCTTATTAACTTGTTTATCGGAGCTTGCGTTTTTCCCATTGATTTGACACTGACCATCGCCAAAATATATTTAATCCTATGTAACCCAATACACCAAAGAAGACGGAACAAATTGCACAGCCTAATAGAAAGGCTGGACCGATAGCTCCCATACTATTGACGAGCCATTCCCAACTGAGTTGAAACTCAAAAGAATGTTGTGAGCCTCCAAGTACAGTTGCGCCGACCATGTAGGCACCATAGAATATTGGAGGCATGGTTAGTGGGTTTGTTATCCATACAGTAGCGACACCTAAAGGAATATTGACGCGCAGCGGGATCGCCATCATGACCACCAGAATCATTTGAAATGGAAAAGGCCAAAAGGCGAAGAATAGGCCAATACCGAATGCGCCACTCGCTGAACGACGATTAAGATGCCATAAATTTGAATCGTGCAAAATGCTACCAAAGATAGACAGCATTTTATTCTGCTTGATTGTTTGGTGATTTGGTAAAAATCGCCTAATAAACTTTTTGGGCATAATTAACTTCTAAATACTGAGCAAATGGAGCAACTATGGATGGTTGGCTTTTTAGTTTTATCTTGGCGAGTGTGTCCTCATTATTTTGGACTGTACTGCCATCACCACTATCAATAACCATCTATTTTATGTGCTCCATAGCACTTCTCATGCGATTTTCCAATTGTTCACTGTCGACATGGGCATCAGGTTTTTTTGCTGGCCTAGTCTGGATTTCGAGTGTAGGGCATTGGCATCAGTATTGGCAACTGCAAGTTGGTGATTTTAACGAAACTATCTTAATTGAGGGACAAATTGAGTCATTATTGTCGACTCAAGGACGTGTTAATAACTCTGATAGCACAGATCAGCGCTTTAACGTGCGTATTGAGTCCATTAACGGCGAGTATAAATATTTGGCTCCTTACATATTTCGATTGTCATGGCACAAGCCAGAATGGGTTTTAAAACAAGGACAAAAAGTTAGGTTGATGGTGAAAGTAAAGCCAGCTCACGGGTTTGCAAATGAAGGTGGATTTCATTATCAACAGTGGTTGTTCAGTCAGAAAATCCAAGCAACAGGTTACATAAAACCAAGTGAGCTTAATCAAATTTTAACGCCTACATTTTCTGTCAGGCAACATTTGTTAGAAACCATTTTGTCGTTTGATTTGAGTGAAGCGCGCTGGTTGGTTGCTTTATCGTTAGGTTATAGGGGACTCTTGGATACGAGTGACTGGCATATGTTACAGGTTACCGGAACATCTCATTTAGTTGCTATATCGGGCTTGCATATGGCTGTTGTTGCCACCTTGAGTTACGTTATATTCGTAAACTTATTAAATTACCTTATGCAGCTTCGCCTACTTAATTTCAGTTTTCCTATACATCAAGCTGCTTTGATTATTGCGTTAAATATTGGTTTATTTTATGCCTACTTGGCAGGCTTCAGTATTCCCACAGCACGTGCTTGGACAATGATGTTTGTCGTTTCCGTATTGATGTTAATGAATCAATCCTGGTCTAAAGTGCAAAGCCTTCTGTTGCTCATGGTGATTGTGATTATACTTTTTCCACTAAGCCTATACGGTATAAGCCTTTGGCTAAGCTTTTTGGCGGTGACTGTTATTTTGTTGTCACTGTGGCGTTTTCCAATAACAAGCCAAAAAACTTATATCGGTCAAAAATGGTGGGGTGCAGTACGAATGCAGTTGCTTCTCAGCCTATTTATGCTGCCACTGGTAATATGGCAATTTTCTATTTTTTCTATCAGTGCGCCGTTTATCAATCTTATCGCGGTACCTGCTGTGACAATCCTATTGGTTCCGATATGCGTTGTGTCTTGCTTCATTGCTATAGTTGAGCCTTCCATTGCAAAATATGGGTTTATCGTCGCCAATAAATTGATTCACTACTGTATTGACGCACTTAGTCATATTGGGGAACTGTCAGTTCTCTATAGTCAAATTACCGCTCCATCCATTTATGTGCTGATATGCTTATTTTTGTGCTTGATATTGTTTTTTTCCCCGAGATTACCATTTCCTAAATACTTAACTCTCATATGGCTGTTGCCCATAGCTTCGTCATTCTCAAAAACGAGTAGCGATGAGTGGCGGGTAGATGTACTCGATGTCGGACAAGGATTGTCTGTACTCATTACACGTCATCATCAAGCTATTTTATATGATACAGGGCCTTCATATCCAAGTGGTTTTAATACTGCTGAAGCGGTCATTCTTCCCTTACTGCAGAGTAGAGGGATTGAACATTTAGATCTGTTAATCATTAGCCATAATGACAATGACCATGCAGGTGGCGTTGATATGCTTTTGTCAGGTATTAAAGTAAATCAGGTCATCTCTAGTGAAGATCATTGTATTAATGGCTGGAATCGCCTTTGGTTAGGGTTGAAACTAGAAGCTTTATGGCCAATGGAGTCTATGTCGGCGGATGAAAATGAAGCATCGTGTGTGGTTAAAATATCGGATGACGATCATAGTGTTTTATTGACAGGGGATATTGATAAGCGAGTGGAGAGAAAGCTGATCAATCATCACAAGGATCGGTTGCATTCTACGTTAATGGTTGCCCCTCATCATGGCAGCAACAGTTCAAGTTCTTCAGCTTTTATAAGAAGCGTTTCACCTAGGTATACCGTTTTTAGTCAGGGTTTCTTAAATCGTTGGAAATTTCCACGCTCAGAAGTTATTGAGCGATATAACGATCACAACGTTGAAATGTTTACTAGCTCAGCAAACGGTCAAGTCAGTTTTATCTTTAGGAACAGTGATACCGAAGTAAAGCGATATAGGCAAGATACTTATCCGTATTGGTATGCAAATCATACCGATTAAACCAAAGAATAGTAAACCAAAGACTAATAAACCAAAGGATAGTAAACCAAAGACTAATTGTAATCTGGTACTACTCATCTATTTTAAACTATAAGGAAAGAATAATTTAAATACATATTGGGACTGGGAGAGCTAAAATGGCTGACGGTTTGCTTAAGTTTTCTAAGGAATCTTCAAATTCAAAAAAACAAAAAGAAGATTCAAACTTATCTCGCGAAGATAGTTGGCGAGTGTTAGTTGTGGATGATGATCAATCTATTCATGACGTTACCAGACTCGTGCTGAATAATTTTTTGTTTGATGGTAAGCCGATCCACCTCTCTCACGCATATTCTGCTGCAGAAGCTAGAGATATCCTTGAAAATGACAACCAGTTTAATGTCATGTTACTGGATGTTGTTATGGAGACAGATCATGCTGGGTTGGATTTAGTGCAGTATGTTCGGAATGTGATTAAAAACCAGTTCCTGCGCATCATATTGCGCACCGGTCAGCCAGGACAAGCGCCGGAGTTGAGTGTTATTGTTGACTACGATATCAATGATTACAAAGAGAAATCCGAGCTTACCGCAGAGAAAATGCGTTCCTGTATGACGATGGCATTACGTTCTTACAAAGATTTGAATACGATTAGGGAACTTGCTCAAACGAGAGAAAAATTAAGCCAGCAAATAGTCGTCCGCAATAAGGAATTGGAGACAACTAATCATCTTTTGAACAATGAAATTCAGATGCGAGCGACGATAGAGCAGCAACTGGCAATGACTAACGAAAAGCTTGAGTCCATTATCAATAACTCTTCTTCACTTATATCGCTAAAAGACGTTAATGGACGATATGAGATGGTTAATGAAGCGTTTAAGAGTTCTTTAGATTTTGAACAAGCTTATGTTGATGGTTTAACTGATGAGCAATTATTCCCAGAAGAAACTGCACTACTAATACGAAGGAATGATGAAGAAGTTATTAAATCAAAAGAGTCAATTCAGTGTGAAGAGTTGCTACCGAGTATAGATGGTGAGCACTTTTATTTAACGGTTAAGTTCCCTTTATATAACGAAGACAATGTTATCAATAGAGTTTGTAGCATCAATACGGATATTACCGAGCGATTGCGGGCACAAAACGAAATTCTGCATTTAGCACACTATGACGCTTTAACGGATCTCCCCAATCGTTCGTTGTTTATTGACCGAGTATCACAAGCTATCTCACGAAATGAGCGCTGCAATACATCGATTTCTGTCATGTTCCTTGATTTAGACAGATTTAAGACGATCAACGATTCTCTCGGTCACAATGTTGGCGACAAACTATTGATTGAAGTGGCTTTACGGCTGAAGTCGATTGTTCGTGCTGCGGATTCTGTTTGTCGATTGGGGGGAGATGAATTTGCCATTCTATTAACAGACTTACATAGCAAACAAGATATCATCAGAGTTGCTGATAAAATCATGGGGTTACTAAGCGAGCGCTATACTATTGAAAATCGTGAGCTGGTTGTTACGCCGAGTATGGGTATTAGTCGCTGTCCAATAGATGGTGAAAATGTGCAGGAATTGCTTAAGAAAGCTGACGTTGCTATGTACAAAGCGAAGAAGTCAGGGAAAAATGCTTATCGATTCTATTCCAGAGAAGATGACTCAAAGGCTAATTTACAATTATCGTTAGAAGTAGATATGCGTAAGATGCTGGGTAATGGCAAAAACCAATTAATTTTAAATTATCAGCCCAAAGTCAGTTTTTCCAGCGGTGAATTTACGAGTGTTGAAGCATTAGTTAGGTGGCCTCATCCTGAACGAGGGTTAATATCACCTTGCGACTTTATTCCACTAATGGAGGAAACAGGACTTATTATCGATGTTGGTGAGTGGGTCATAAATGAAGCTTGTTCATTTGCTGTTAGGTTTGCTAAAAGCCGGTTTCCGTTGCGAGTTGCGGTAAATTTATCGTCAATTCAGCTCAAGCAGAAAAACCTGATCGAGAAGCTACAATCAATTTTGTATGAGACACAATGCCCCCCTGAGCTATTGGAGTTGGAAGTGACAGAAAGCTCATTGGTTGGTGATTTTAAGGAAACTAGACTTGTTCTAGAATCTATTGCTGCTATGGGTATTCGATTAGCTATTGATGATTTTGGTACGGGATATTCGTCAATGAATTATCTAAAACGACTACCTTTCAATACGTTAAAAATAGATCGTTCTTTTATCATTGACGCACCTACGAAAGAGCAAGACAGAGCTATTGTGACGACGATTGCGCAACTGGCACATAATTTAAACATGACTATTGTCGCAGAAGGGGTCGAAACGGAAGAACAGTATCAGCTTGTTAAATCTGTTGCACCTGTTGATGTAGAGAACGAAATTCAAGGCTTCCTATTCTCCAAACCTGTGCCAGAGGGAGAGCTTTTTGATAGGCAAGATAGCATTCGTAAAATTTGGAAAGATCTAGATAAAGAGTAATGATGAGTTAAGGTTAATCGAAATGAATAGCGAGTTGAGTATAGTGACTGACACACCGCAGTTTAGATTACTGTCGGCACCCGCTTGGTTATCTGAGGATAACGACTACCTTTTCGAAAAAGTTATTGATGAAGAAGGGCATCAATATTTACGCAAAATACCACGTGCAGGGGTCAGTATACCAACAGCCAACGCAGAATTAGCTTATGAATATAAAATTCTGAGCAAAATGGACAGCCAGTTTGTCATAAAACCTATAAAGCTGATTAAAGGCGACTCATATAATTCTTTATTGTTTGAGCTCGTTGATGGTACTAGTTTGGCAGAGCTCATTGAACAGACAGAACTAGAGGATCATGTTCGTTATCAGCTTGCAATTGCATTAATTGATGCAATCAGTGCTCTTCATGAACAAAAGCTAGTCCATCAAGAACTAAACCCTCACTCTGTTATCTTTGATTTCTCAGATAGCCACCATTTGCGTGCCATATTAATAGATATTCGTCATACACAAACAATGAAATATGCCTCATCGTATTCCGAACGCTTTGGTATTTTCAATCGACATTATTTTTCACCTGAGCAAACAGGTAGGGTAAACCAGCCATTAGATCATCGCACTGACTACTATAATCTAGGATTGTTGCTATACGAACTCTTTACTAATAAGTCAGTTTTTCACGGTAAGAAACTGCAAGACCTTGTTTATGAGCATGTGGCTATTAAGCCGAACTTGAGCGTTTTTAAAAAACACATTGCGTTAAAGGGCATCATTGGAAAGCTGCTTGATAAAGCACCAGGAAACCGATATCAATCTCTCAAACAATTGAGAAAACACTTAGTGCAAGCTAAATTCCAACCCGATGTAGTTGTTGATGAAGAGATTGTTTTTGGGGATAAGCGGTTAGACTTTTCAGGCAAGCTTTATGGCAGAGATAGGGAGACTACGACCTTACTTCATGCCGCAAAAAAGGCGAGTTTAGGTTCGTCACAACTTGTATTCGTATCTGGGTATTCCGGCGTTGGAAAGTCGGCTTTGATAAGAGAATTACATCGGCCTGTATGTGCACATCGCGGATACTTTCTATCTGGTAAATTTGAACAGATTGGTTTGAAGCCACCTCTAGGCGCTTTCATTCAAGCTTTCCATGCGTTGATTGAGCAAAGACTGGCAGAACCTGAGGAACTCAGAAAAGTTTGGCAAAGTAAGCTTATTCGTGCTGTTGGCCCTAATGCGAGTATTTTGTGTGACGTTTTGCCCGAACTTAGAAACGTGCTTGGTGATCCAGAGTCCCCTGAACCAATCAGTCCGAATGATGAGCTGAATAGATTCATATCCACTTTTAAGGCTTTTGTTAAAGCTAGCTGTGACAGTCAAGAATTGACGGTCATATTTTTAGACGATATGCAGTGGGCAGATAATGCATCAATAACCTTGCTAGAACACCTATGCCAAGACACATTGTTAACTCATATCCAGATCGTTTGTGGATACAGGGACAATGAGGTCGATGCCTTTCATCCCCTAACACGGGTAATAGAAAGCGCAGAACAGGGGCCTATGAATGTAACACATATTGCGTTACATCCTCTTTCAAAAGAAGAGGTACTTAACCTGCTAAGTGACAGTCTGGAGCAACCAATAAGTAATCTTAAGCAATTTGCCGATGTTGTCTATGACAAAGCCCAAGGGAATCCCTTTTTTACGATTCAATTGATGGACACACTATGGCGAACAAATTTGCTGGTTTGTTATGAAAACGGCTGGCAGTGGGATATAGAAAAAATCAAAGGCGCAGACATTACTGATAATGTTGTTGAGCTGGTCACTCGAAAAATTGCCTTACTGCCTGAGAACGCTACCTCATTTTTATTGTCTTGTTCTGCTGTTGGTAGCCGATTTTCGTTCGGTACCATCGTCAATATCATGAACAACACTGTCGGTGAGTTACTTGAAGCATGCAATATCTGCTTAAAAGAAGGATTTATTCAACTGTTGACTGGTGATCAAAAAGCGCTAGACGCCGATTACTATATGGCTCTTGGACAAGATGATATACCTTTGCTGGAATTCAAGTTTGCCCATGACAAAGTGCAACAATCTGCATATGAACTTATTGAATCAGCCGCTCGGCCTGAATTACATGTGAATATTGGGCGGTCACTATATAGAGAGTTTGATACTGATAATACTGATGATCAGCTCTATGAAATAAGCTCGCAAATAAACCTAGGCCTGCATTTGCTGACAGATGATGAGCGTCACAAATACCTACTCATAAATTACAGAGCAGGAATTCAAGCCAAAAAATCAGGGGCTTACAGTTCGGCTCTTGAGTTGTTACTCGCTGCACAAACATTGTTGCCGAATGACTGCTGGAAAGCCGATCAAAAGCTTTCCTACGATGTTCACTTAGCACTCCTACAAGCTCAATATTTGTCGACCCACTATGAGGATGCAGGTAGCACAGCTCACCTATTGCTTGCTAATACACCAAACTTGGTCGATAAAGTTCCTGTTTATATGACTCAGATTTTGAGCGATATCAGCAATAATTGTATGGATGCTGCGGTACAAAGATGTATCGATACGATTGAAGCACTAGGGTTTGACTTGGTTAAGTCGCCGATCTTGGAAGACAGTTATTTTGCAGATGCAGCAATACGTGCAACTGACAAAGAAATTGAGAGTTTAGAGAACCTTCCGGAAATGACCGATGAGTTGTCTAAGGCAGCTTTATCTATTTTAGCGCTCGGTTGTGCACCTGCCTATTTTACTTGCGTTGATATGTTCGAAAAGTTTTGCAATACCATGCTTTGTATTTGCTTAAAAGAAGGGAATAGCCCTGATTCAGCTTATGCTTATGCAATCTTTGGGCTGTACAGTAGTGGTAAGGAGCAATATCGAACAGCTTATCGTTTTTGTGAAGCGGGCGTCCATATGATGGAAAAGTATGGAGGCCTTCAGGTCAAACCGCAGATATATGAGATATTTAACGTTCATGTTAAGCATTGGGTTGATCCCTTCAAGGATGCATTACCACCCATCCATGAAGGCGTCGTTGAAGGGAAACGTACAGGTGGAATCGAGTTTGCTTCATATAATGCCGCTTTTATTTGTCCTTATTTAATGTTCTCAGGAAAAGCGCTCCCTGAGGTTGTTGAAACGACAAACGAATATTGGTCTCTGCTGACACAATTTAAACAAGACTTCTGTATTACTTACGCTGCAATATGGATAGAGCTAATTCAAGAATTACACGGAAATCATAGTCAAGTGTCGAGAGACTCGTTAGCTCGCCATATTGATCTTGACGTCATTCATGCAAGTGGCAATAAAACAGCACTTTATTCATACTACCAAGCGAAAAGCTTGAAGGCGCTTTTTGCTGGCAATTATGCAACAGCTTACAGCATGGCTGTCAAAGCAAATGAGTATAAATCAGCTATGTATGGCATGCGTAATTTGGTGGAAAACGAGGTTTATATGGCTGTTGGCCTCGCCATGTCGGTTTTTGCTAAGTTGCAGAAAGTGGATGTCGAATATATTGCTGAAATACAATTACGATTGCAAAAGCTAGAGCATTGGAATAACGCTAAGAAAGATGGCGAATATCATAAATTAACTTTGGTTAAGTCAATGTTAGCGTTGATAAAAAGTGACCTTAAGGGCGCTTTAAATGCGCTTGAAAAAGCAAGCAATGAAGCCATGGTTGCTGGGTACCTCCAAGACTACGCACTTATTCAAATACTGGCACTGGACATATATAAAAGTTTTGCTAGTGAGCATATTTTAGCCGCAAGTTTTAACCAAACAATTGATGCGTTGCAATTGTGGGGTGGGCATGGGGTTGAGTTAATGTTGGCGGAGCGCTTCCCTGAATTGTCTAATAAATGCCCATTGTTAGGGAAAAGTAGCGCTAAAACACTCAGTAAGAGAGATCAGAAAAGCCACCTTCAATTGGAAGATATGACCGTTTTACTTGAATCTTTGAATGACCTGTCTAAGGAGATGGATCGAGACAGTTTACAACGAAAAGTATTAAACACGGCAGCTATCATTGCTGGAGCCGAAGATGCCGCTTTCTTGATGTTGGATGATACAAACCCTCAAATTGTATGTGTTGTTAAAAAAGGGGTACCTGTTAGATCGTCTGATATAGTTGAGACATATAGCCATGTAGCCGTGAACTACTGCCTGTCTACTAGAGGTATTTGTCAAAGTGGTGATGCGATTAACGACAATTTATTTGTGCAGGATAATTACATTCATGAAAAGCAAGTTCGTTCAATATTATGCTTTCCTATCATCGGTAAAGCGGATCTACTCGGTATTATTTGTTTAGAGAATAATGTATCGCCACATTGTTTTGGAGAACGAGTTCTCGACAATATTAGAACATTGCTTGAGCAGTCAGCCATTAGCCTAGAGAATGCAGCACTTTATACGAATCTTAAGAAAGAAAATGAAGATAGAAAATATGCAGAACATCAACTAGAAAGGCTCAATCTTGAGTTAGAACGTCGGGTCGATGAGCGTACACACGAGTTAGGGCAAAGCAATGAAGATTTAGAAGCGACGATATCTCATTTAAAGCAAGCGCAAAACATGCTCGTTGAGTCTGCCAAAATGGCGTCACTTGGTGAACTAGTTGCTGGTATTGCCCATGAAATTAATACACCTATTGGTGTCAGTCTTGGCGCTATTACACACCTACAGGAACAGGTCGTTAGCATTAATCACCACTTTTCAGAAGGTACATTGACAGAATCCGGCTTTGAAGAGTTAATATCAATTGCAAACGAGTCAACAAGGATTGTTGAAGGTAACTTGCACAGAGCTTCTAAACTAATCCAATCCTTTAAACGTGTGGCTGTTGACCAATCTAGTGAACATGCGGTTGAGTTTGAGCTGGTGGATTATATTAATGAAGTTATTACCAGCTTGAAGCCCAAGTACAAGCATATGAAGTTAGACTTCGATATTGATGACAAGGAAAAGATCAAGGTCTTCCATAGACCAGGTTATGTAGCTCAAATTATTACAAATCTAACGATTAATGCCATCATACATGGCTTTGGTCAGCGTACTCACGGTGTCATAAAAATCTCATTCGAGCTTGATGAAGACAATGTGAGAATGACTTTTTCAGATAATGGCAAAGGGGTTAAAAACGAAAATATTCGTAAAATATTTGAACCTTTTTATACGACGAAGAGAGGGCAAGGAGGCTCAGGGCTAGGCTTGCATATTGTATACAACATAGTGACTCAAACACTTAATGGCCGAGTATCAGTGAATAGCATTGTTGGCGAAGGGACAACATTTACTATTAATTTCCCTTTGAGAGGGGAGTAAACTCAATTTTTATAGCCTCTGTACCTTAAATGATGGTTGGGGAATTAAAGCTTCAAGGGTAGAATACAAACTGGCTATTCACTTAAGGACCCCATGAGCTCTCCAACGCCACAAACAACTTTCCAACGTTTCCGCCGATATTTAGCTGATTTTAAGCTCGCTTTTTTTATCGCAGGTTTGGGAATGATCGGTTATGCAGCTATTGATGCTTTTGTTATTGGAAACTTTAAGAATGTTATTGATGAAAGTTTGGTAACTGGAGACTTTTCTTACTTAAGGTTAGTTTCATATGCTGTTGTGCCTATCCTGATATTGCGTGGTCTATTTAATTTTGTCGGCACGTATATGCTGTCTTGGATTGGAAATAATGTTGTGATGCGTATGCGACAGCAACTTTTTGAGCAATACATTCATCTGCCCGTTTCATTTCACGACAATAACTCTGTTGGGACTTTAATTTCTAAAGCATTATTTGACACGGAGCAGGTAGCCAATGCAGCAGGCAAAGCTTTTGCAATAGCCGTTCGTGAGGGAGCTTTTGTTATCGGCTTGCTAGGTTATATGTTTTATCATTCGTGGCAATTATCACTGATTTTCTTCGTCGTAGGTCCGGTTGTCGGTGTCATTGTTTCTTTCGTGAGTAAACGCTTTCGAAAAATCAGTAAACAAATACAACATGCTATGGGAAGTTTAACATCATCGATCGAGCAAGCATTAAAAGGGCATAAAGAAGTGTTGATGTTTGGTGCGCAGGAAAAAGAAGCCAAGAGGTTTTCAGAAAAAAACAATCATAATCGTCAACAAAATATGAAGCTGGTGGTCGCTAAGGTTGGCAGTGTCGTGACCGTTCAGGTGATCGCATCTTTTGCACTTGCAGTCGTCTTATTTGTTGCAAGCACGCCAGGTGCTGTTGATAACTTAACAGCTGGTACTTTCACGACTCTACTGCTTGCCATGGTAACGTTATTAAAGCCGCTAAAGCAGCTGACAACGGTAAATAGTGAACTGCAAAGAGGGATGGCAGCCTGCGCTAGTATTTTTGATATGCTGGATCAAAAGATTGAACGTGATACAGGTACAAGGGAATTAAAGCGGAGTGAAGGACGGTTAAGTTTCAAGGATGTGACATTTAAGTATGCTGGCAAAGAACAAGCGGCACTTAAAGGCATTTCGTTTGATGTGCCTTCAGGAAGTACACTGGCATTAGTTGGACGCTCTGGCAGCGGTAAGTCAACAATTTCTAACTTGCTAACGCGTTTTTATGATCTTGATACTGCTGATATCAATAGTGAGCAAGGTATTTTTATTGATGGTTATGCAGTACAAGATATTCAGCTTAAAGATTTACGGAATCAATTTGCTTTGGTTTCGCAAAACGTCACACTATTTAACGAAACAATAGCCAACAATATTGCTTATGGAGCAGGTCTTAATATTTCTCGTAATACAATTGAAGCTGCAGCGAAAGCAGCTCATGTTATTGAGTTCGCAGAAAAACTTGAAAATGGCCTAGACACCGAGATTGGTGAAAATGGTGCATCCTTATCTGGAGGACAGAGACAGCGTATTGCCATTGCGAGAGCGATATTACGTGATGCGCCTATTTTAATTCTAGATGAAGCGACATCAGCACTGGATACTGAATCTGAGCGGTTAATTCAAGAGGCGCTTGAAGACTTGCAAAAGAATCGTACAAGCATTGTTGTAGCCCATAGGCTTTCTACTATTGAAGACGCCGATATGATTTTGGTGATTGAACAAGGCGAAATAGTGGAGCGAGGCGATCATAAAACGCTTATCGAGAAAGAGGGTATGTACGCGCAATTACGTAAAATTCAATTTGGTGAAGCAACACAGTGAGTTGGATTGAAAAAAGCTGGTATAACAAGAATCCGCTCGTTGTTTTTTTATTGCCATTAACCATACTCTTTTGGCTTTTGTCTTCAGTTAGACGGTTACTCTACAGGATGGGCGTTTTTAGCTCGACACGAGTAAACGCACCGGTCATCGTAGTTGGAAATATCAGTGTTGGTGGTAATGGTAAAACGCCTTTAGTTGTTTTTCTTTGTCATTGGTTAAAACAAAATGGTTTTAGACCCGGTGTTATTAGTCGGGGCTATGGAGGCACTGGTGTGAGCTATCCTAAAACCGTAGATACGGATAGCAAACCTGAACATGTCGGTGACGAAGCCGTCATGATGAAACAACATATTGGTTGCCCATTAGTTGTGGATCCTAAACGGGCAAGGGGGGCCGCTTTTTTAATTGAGCAACATCAGTGTGATGTTGTTTTGTGCGACGACGGTCTACAACACTATGCTTTACATAGAGATATAGAAATCGTTGTTATCGATGGCCAACGGCGATTTGGCAATGGCTTTTTACTACCCGCAGGCCCTTTAAGGGAAAGTCAGAAGAGGCTAAGTTCGGTTGACTTCAAGGTGACTAATGGTGGAAAGGCAAAGGTTGACGAATACCTGATGTCCTTAGAGCCGGGACAATTGGTTAATGTGAAATACTCTCAGCAAACTAAGCCCGTAGCTGGCCTTAATCGTTCGGTTGTTGCTGCCGCTGCTATTGGGAATCCCAAACGTTTCTTCGACCTATTAACTACCAAGAATGTTAAGATAAAAGATACACTGATATTCAATGATCATCATCTATTTGCCGAAAGCGATTTACCAAAAGAAACGGTGATTATGACTGAAAAAGATGCCGTCAAATGTCGTGATTTTGCTCATGATGATTGGTGGTATTTGCCTGTCAGTGCCAAATTGACAGAGCACTTTAAAAAAGCGCTTTTAACGAAATTAGTCGCGTTGAAGTCAAAGCGTTGAACAATTTAAGGAAGTAGTATGGCATTTGATAAACAACTATTAGATATTCTTGCTTGCCCTGTATGCAAAGGGAAGCTGCACCTAGACAAATCCAACAATGAGTTAATTTGTCGATTCGATCGTTTAGCTTATTCGATAAGTGACAATATTCCAGTGATGTTAGAAAGTGAAGCAAGAAAGATGACACTGGAAGAAGTTGAAAGCTTAGGTAAGTGATTTTATGAGTTTTACTGTTGTTATTCCGGCCCGTTATGCGTCCTCAAGGTTTCCAGGAAAACCACTAGCCGATATTCATGGTAAGCCTATGATTCAACATGTTTATGAACGTTCGATTACGTCAGGTGCAAACCAAGTTATTGTGGCTACTGATGACAGTCGTATCGCCGAAGTCGTTCAGCAGTTTGGTGGGCGTTGTTGCATGACCAGTACTGAACACGAATCAGGTACCGAACGTATAGCCGAGGTCATAAAGTTAAGTGGCATTGATGATGAAGAAGTCATTGTTAATGTTCAGGGTGATGAACCCTTTATTCCTGAGTCAAATATTCAGCAAGTTGCGAGAAATTTGTCCGAACACCCTAATTCAGCAATGGCTACTTTGGCTGTTAAAATACAGGATGTTGAAGAAGCATTTAATCCAAACGTGGTTAAAGTGGTTATCGATAAAAGCGGTCACGCGCTTTATTTTAGTCGATCTGTACTTCCTTATGATCGTGAACGTTTCTTAGGGCAAGAAGACGTTAGCCAGATTGGAGATTTTTATTTAAGACACATAGGTCTTTATGCTTATAAAGCTAAGTTTGTGAATAAATATATTGCGATGAGTTCCTCTTCTTTGGAACAGATAGAGTCTCTTGAGCAGCTACGAGTTCTCTGGCATGGAGAAAAGATACATGTTGACGTGGCGGCAGAAACACCACCTGCTGGTATTGATACACCGGAAGATTTGCAGAAAGCAATCGCCTAGATTGCTGAATGACTAAGGCTATCATTTAGCAGTGATTCCGCTATATTTATAAGTAGTTGGGGCACAATGGAATTTGGAATGCGAGTTGCGGTACTGATATATTTTGTTTTCATGCTGTTTGGATGCAGTGTGAACCTGAACTCACCTCAAGGAAAACTCTCTGATACACTGAATCAACTAATGGAAGAGTTTGGGCAAGAACGTGATAGTCTGCAAGTTGATATTGCCGCCCAAATTAGAAAGGAACAACCTTCGGTTCGTCCAAATCTTATTCTTCTTCAAGCCACGATGGCCATTTCTGACGACAGGTTAGATGTTGCGCAACAATCTATTCATGAGTTAAGAGCTTTTGAAAGTCTCACTGATGAACAATTGGGGATAATTCACCTGCTTGAAGCGACTGCCTATTATTCCTTAGGGCAGATAGATAAATTGGACAATTCATTAGACAGTGCGATCACTAAATTAGACAAAACGGACGACCCAACACTTCGATTTTGGCTAGAAGCGAATAAGTTGCTTATTTCTGCATTCCGAGATAATGATGTTATGTTTGAACAATCTGTTGGCTACGTGTTGCCGAGAATAGAAACTGTACCCAATAATTTACTAGGTCAGTTTATGTTGAATATGGTTGCCATCGGGTTAGTCACGGAGAAGCGACTTAATGAGGCGATCAATGTTGAAAACGTGATAGTGAGTCGTGACGAAGAGACCGGTAATATCAAAGGGTTATCGGACAGTTATTATAATTTGGGAAATATATACCGTGGGTTACTTCAACCCGAATTGGCATTACTCAATTTTATGCAGTGCTTAGATTATGCTGAACAACTTGATAGCCAGAAAGATCAGGCTTTTGCGCTACAACAATTGACGGTTGTTGCTTTAGAGCTAGACGATCAAGAGCGTGCAAAAATCTGGGCGAAGGAAGCACACACACTGGCATTTGAAACAAATACAAGGCAACTTTACATTCCTACCAAAATAACTCTCGCTAAAGTGATTGCTGAGGAGTCTCCTTCTGAGAGCATGAAGTTGATTAAAGAAGCGCGTGATTTATCGTCTAAATTCAAGGTAACTCAATTTATACATGAAATCGAAATAGTTGAAGAGAAGCTAGCGAGTATTGAAAAATCAAATGAATAAGGGCTCGTTTAATCGTATTTTTTAAAGCGGTTTGATTTCTTATAATGAACAATACCTAACAAAACCAAACATGGTAGGAATTCAGCTGTAACAATAAAAAAGTCAAAGATGTGTTGATAACCTAAAGCTTCCAAAGGGTATCTGAGATCGTATAAAGGTAATAAAAGGGTTAGGAACAGAAGTGCTTTGTTGGGTTGTACAACCACCAATGGGATAAACCAAATTATATACCAAGGATATCCAGTTGGAGAAAGTAAGAATAATGACACTATTACAACTAAACAACGCTTTATTAGTTCGTCAATCGAATACCAACTAGTTTTCATTTGCCCGATGAGTATAGCGATAATAATAAGTGCAACAATTGCACGAGAAACTAGGCTAGCATCAAAAAGAGGCATAAAGTCATAGTCAGAAATGTAGCTTATTAAATTTTGCAACCACATAAATAAAAAACTATTAGTTTGCCAATATTGGGCATAGTTGGCGACACCGGCTTGTTGATCAAGGGCTGAAATAAGTTGCGGTGACAGTAAAACAAGTGTTAATACGGCAAATGGAATACTTGTCTTCAATAAATGCGTTAAAGAGTTTAAATAAGGTCTGAAGAGCAGAGGAGCTAAGATGATAGGCCATAGTTTTATACCGACTGCAAATGCTAGAGAGACACCGCTTAAGACAACTTTTTTTCTACCTAACAAAATGAGAGTCAATATAAGGAAAGGCACAATAAGTGCGTCCATATGCCCAGCATTGATTGTTTCAGTGATCACCAAGGGGTTTAACCAGTAGATTGCTATTAAAGGTGGTGACTTGTTGAGTTGCTTGAGCAAAGAAAGTATCAAAATAAATGAGGTAACTTCGACTAAAATAAGTAATAGACGCCAAACAATTAGATCGAATCTCCCCAAGAAGCTACTCAGTGCAAAAACAGCTTGTGTAACAGGAGGGTATATCGTTTTTATATGAGGGTAGGCAACTCTGTCTAACAGCGCCTCATTTTGTAAAAATAGCAATTCGGGAGCTGGTGGTGTAGGTTCCTCTGTTATTCCTAATGCTTCAGCTCCTTGGAGCGGAGGTCTCTCAAATGCATCTAGTGGCGCGTATTTGTAGGGGCTCACACCTTCATTAATGAGTGCTCCGTCAAAGAAATATCTATAAAAATCATCTTCCCATATCGGAGTTGAAGGAATAAAAATCAACCTAAGTAATAAGCCTGAATAAAATACCCATTTAATGGAAAGCGCTATGGGTTTATTTTTTAAGCTAGGCCAAATAATACTCATGTAAAGAGCGGCCATAAACAGCATAAGACCAACATAGAGAAATGTTGGTCTATCAAGCCAATGGCTATCGTAATCAAAGCTGCTGGAAAAAATGGCGATGATAGCTGATAATAGAATTAGGCCTGATACTCTTATTTTATAAGACAATATTGTCTGTTTAATAATATATATCTCTATTTTGTTTTACTGAATATGTTTACGACTTATACCTTCTTGGCAAACAAGCCTGATTGGTTAAGCACTTTAACGCTAACAGTCCAAACACGCCATTAAATACCGATTTTTCTAGTCATTTTAGTTAAATTGTGAGCTATTCAGAAGTCGTAAACTTTTGCTACCATCTTGACGATCAAAATAGGAGTGTATACATTACCTAAGCTCTTAAAATTTATAAATTTCTTAGTTTATGCAAAACGATATGTTGTTCCATGGTTGTTTAAAAAATGATCTTGGTAATAATTTTTTCTGCCACCTTCTGCTGCAATACTGACGATCTGTAGAGTAAATTTAATGAAAATATCTCGAAAGTTAATGGTTATAGTCGTGCTGACTATATTCGAGGTGTCACTGGTTTTGTTCACTCTTTTCGAAATTTTATTAGGTGCCAAACTCCATCAACTCAATGCTGCTCATTTACGTTATACGGTAGCGTTCTCTGAGCAAGTTAGAGATATTCAAGCCAATAACACGATAGACTTAGGAGCGTTAAGAAGAACGATTTACAATATTCGATATCAGCCGACTGAATGTTTAAGACAGGTTGGTGACATCGAAATATTTATTATGCGTCGAATAGAAACGTATAATGCGATTGAATTGTGCAAAAAAGATATTGTAGATGCAAACAATGGGCTAACAATTATTGATTTGTATGATGATAATAAAATAGACAGAGAAAGCTTTTTGGAGCAGCTTTCAATCCTGTCTAACACCTTTAAACAAAACTCCATTGATTTCGAGTTACCTACCAGTAAAACAGTTGAATTTATTTTTAAGTTGATGGTGCCAATTGTTATCGTGGTTTCCATTTTTATTATTATTTTCATTATTTACTTGTCCAGAAATATAACAACTTCTATAAATAATGTTATCTCCTTGCTTTCAGAGGCAAAGTCAGACAAAGCTCTAGATGAAACCATTAGTGATAATGTAACCGGCGAGCTGAGAGAGTTATTAATTGTTGCGAAGGCTAGAGTAAAAGAAGAGTTGGTTAAAACGGAAATTAACCAACAATTAGAAACCTTAGTTGAAAGAAGAACGGCATCATTGACGAAAGCCAATCAGGAGTTATCCGAGTTCGCATACCGTTTATCTCATGATTTAAAATCTCCATTGTCTTCTTCCAAAGGGTTGGCAAGATTTATTGTGCAGGATATTGATGATAATCATTTGCCTGAAGCACGTGAGAATAGCCAAAAGATAGTACTACAGATGGAAAAGCTAGAGCGGCTTATTCGTAGTGTGTTGACATTAACGCGTGACAAACCTCAAACAGAAGAAGTGGCTGAGGTTAATTTTGATGAGTTGTTTGATCTAGTACGTAAGGAAAATAATGAACTGTTGATTGAAAGTAATTGTCAGTTTTCACACGAAGTTGATATTCAGCACCCGCTCAAAACAGGGGTGAGAAGTCTAGCTTTGATATTTGGACACTTGATTTCTAATGCTGCGAAGTATTCGAATCCAGATAAAATGTGTCGAAGTGTGAAAATCGAAGTAAAGGAGTGGGATAGTGGCTATCATATTGATGTAATTGACAATGGCATTGGCATTCCTGAAAATCGGTTACCGGAAGTTTTTCTTATGTTTAAACGTTTCCATCCTAATATTAGTTTTGGCTCTGGTTTAGGATTGGCAACAGTGAAAAAGTATGTTGGTTACTTGAACGGTAGTATTGAGTTTAATACATCTGATGAAGGAACCACGTTTACCATTATATTGCCCAAAGAGGATGTAGTATGACGCCTTTGAATGCGTTGATTATAGATGACAGTGAAATTGACCGTTATATTCTGAGCAGGCAATTAAAGCAAATTGGTATTACTTCAATCATCGAAAAAGATGATGGCTTAGCAGGCTTAAATTATCTTGGCGGTGAAGAGTTTGTTGATGAGGTGCCAAAAGAAGGTTTCCCACCATCGATTATCTTTTTGGATATCAATATGCCACAAGTAGACGGGTTTGAGTTTCTTGAACAATTTAAATCGCTGCGTGAAAAAAATAGACTCGACTCCTGTATTGTGATGATGTACTCATCGTCGGAGAGACAAGAAGATAGAGATAAAGCATATTCGTATGACTTTGTCAGGGATTTTATTATTAAGGGAGAATCTTCAGCCAACGATATTGCTGATAAATTGAGTGGCATCCATTAGGTAAGTCATTATGCGTACAACTGACGATAAAGCTATATCTTCAACAGATATTAGCGAATCAGTACTTAAGTATCTTCCTTCAAGTTTAAAAGAGCAGATTAGTACCGTTATTTCCTCGATAGATGGATTGAATCAGGGAGCGAGAATAATGCTGACCTTGTATGATGATGAGCAGCATATTGTACCCGATGTAACAACATACAAAGTGAATATAGATTGTTGCATTAATCTAGTTAATCAAGCATTAGCTTCTGACTCTCCGGTTTACTATAGAAATATAGATTTTCCGATGAGTCTAGATGATGAAACTCACCAATATTATCTTGGCATTACGTTAAAGTCCCCTGAAAAAATACCCGTTGGGGTTTTATCTTTATTTAGTACAAAGGCGTATCATTTTGAACCGAAAAATGAGCAGCTGTTGATTGTGCTTGCGCAGAGCATTGCAGACAAATTGGTACTTTATAAAAAAGAGCGAGAACTAAAAGACTTGGAAGAGTTTTCTAGCCTCATAACAGACACTAATCAAGATTATATCTTTGTTAAAGATTCTCAGTATAGGCTGGTCAGAGCTAATCCAAGTTTTATGGCTTTGCACCCAGAGGAAATTCGAAAGTATTTGTTCAGTGCAGATTGGTCGAAAGCTTATAAGCAAGACGAGGCAGAAACGTTCATCAAATATGATGCTATTGCTTTTAAAGAAGGGCGTTCTGAGACCGAAGAGAGAATAACCTTGCCTAATGGTGAGTCATTGCTGCTCTACACTACCAAAACGAGGTTTGAAGACAGGAAAGGCAATCAATATATTTTAGGTGTGTCGAGAGATATCTCAGAAAGAGAGCAGTTGCTGACTGATTTACAGAAGTCGAATCATGACCTAGATGAGTTTGCCTATATAGCGTCGCATGATCTAAAGGCGCCTTTAAATGCCATCGAACGCTTGGTTTCTTGGATTGAAGAAGACGCTGCGGATCAGCTTGATGGTGATAGTAAAAAGCATTTTGGTATGATCAAAAGTCGGGTTCAAAGAATGAATAACCTACTATCTGATTTGCTAAGTTATTCTAGAATCGGTAGGGAAGAACATGAACCCACGGGGCTTAATTTAAAAGAAAGTGTTTTAAATTGTTTTGAGTTGTTAGACATTCCTACAGACTTTTCTTTTGAGATGGATGATGCAGATGTTGTGTTACCCAGAGTACCACTGGAACTTATCCTTACCAATCTCATATCCAATGCCATTAAGCATCACGATCAACAGAATGGCTTGATTAAAATTAGTTATTCTAAAACGGAAAAGCAGCACAGAATTTCAGTGTGCGATGATGGACCAGGTATTAGTTCCAAAATGCATAAAAAAGTATTTGAGCGCTTTCAAACACTTAAGCCCAGAGATCAAGTTGAGGGTAGTGGTTTAGGTTTAGCTATGGTTCAGAAGATGGCTCAGCACCTTGGTGGTGATATAAGTCTAGAATCAGAAGTGGGTGAGGGATCTACTTTTACTTTCTCTTGGCCTGCAGAATGATTTTTTTTATCTATGTATAAGAGGTTTAGCTTTTTTATAGGTCAAAATAATTCACGTGGTTTTCTTTTCTAACATGTAAAATGTTGCTACGCTCAAATATGGTGAAGTGATTTGTGGCGATATTGAATTCGGTTTACGAAACAGGGTAAGAGTGGCTTTAATTACATGAAAATATTGTTAGTAGACGATGATTCAGTCGATAGGGAAATAGTCAAACGAGCCTTAAAGTCGAGCTCTGACAAAATGACTATTGTCGAGGTGACAACTGCTGGTCAAGGCTTAGTTGCATTAGAACAAGAGCAATTTGATGTTGTCCTGCTTGATTATATGATGCCGCAAGTTGATGGTATTGAAATGGTCATCGAACTTAGGGATAAATCAGACTTAGGTGATACTGCAATTATCATGATCAGTATGTCTGATGATGAACAATTGGCAATTGATTGCATACAAGCCGGTGCTCAAGACTTTATCGCTAAAACTGATATCTCTCCAAGCAAATTGAAACGAGCTATTATCCAAGCACAGAAACGTTTTGAATTAGAAAAAAAGCTATTTGATAGCTATTGCCAAGTTAAAGAGCTTGCCGAAAAAGACTCGCTAACAGGTCTCTATAATAGGTATCACTTCGATAAAGCATTGAAAATTTATCTTGCCAACAATATGCGCTTTGAGAAAAGCGTTGCGTTGTTGCTAATGGACTTAGATCATTTTAAAAATATCAATGATAGCTATGGTCATGATGCAGGAGACGAGTTGCTTAAAAAAGTGGTAACGAGAGTAAACAGTGGTCTTAGAGGTAATGAGTTATTTGCTCGTTTAGGAGGCGATGAGTTTGCCATTGTATTGTCGGGGATATCAGAAGCCAATGAGGCCTCGATGGTCGCTCGGAGGATTATAGAGATTTTAGAAGAGCCAATTTACGTTAAAGGAAACAAGGTCCAATGCGGAGTCAGTATCGGCATTGCTATGTACCCTCAAAATGGCGCTACATCAGAATCACTAGTAAAGTATGCTGATATAGCGATGTATCGGGCTAAACATCAAGGAAGAAATCGTTATTGCTTCTTTCAGGAAACAATGCAAGAACAGCTATCTCGAGCTTACGAGGTTGAATTAGCGCTTAATGAAGCGATAAAGCAGAAGGCGTTTGAATTGCATTACCAACCTGTTATCAATTCGACAACAATGGCTATGGTTGGTGTAGAAGCTTTGATTCGGTGGCCTTCATCTTCATTAAACTCAACACCCGATGAATTTATTCCTATTGCAGAAGCTTCTGGTGCTATTGTAAAACTAGGCGCGTGGGTTATAGAAACGGCTATTGAACAACTTGCACTATGGCAGTGTCACTACGATAGCAATTTAACGATGGCAATCAATATTTCTGCGGTCCAACTTAGCGATGACAACCTCGTAGAGTGCATTAGCGACAATCTGCAGAGGTTTAATGTTTGCCCAGAGCGTTTGGTATTGGAGATAACGGAAACAGCTCTGTTCAGCAGTGAGCGAGCTAGAGCATGTATCGATGCTATTAGCAATATGAGTTGCAAGATAGCCTTGGATGATTTTGGAACAGGTTATTCGTCCATATCACATTTAGTCAACTACCCGATAGATACGGTTAAGTTTGATAAGTCAATGCTACCAGAATCCAATAAAGCTAATCGGTATACGACTCTCGTTAGAGGGTTGGCATCGATGGTAAATATTATAGGGATGGATATCATTGCAGAAGGTGTTGAAACTGAGTTTCAACAGCAACTTTGTCAGGATCTTGATATAAAAGAATTGCAAGGTTTCTATTTTTCTAAGCCATTGATAGGTGATGAGCTAGCTATGAGTTGGCTTGCTAGAGATACTGTTGGTTTAGGTTAAATCAAAAAAAGCCTCAGAGAGGCTTTTTTATCGAATTTTATTATTTCATTATAGAGACTAAGAACCGCCGCCTCTGCTATAGCCGCCGCCTCCACCGAAGCCGCCCCCACCACTTGCTAAGCCTGCAGATTGTCTAGGCTGAATGTATGCATTAGATGACCATCCAAACTTATGTTTGCTGTTTACAGCGCTTACTTTAGAGATGTCTTTAGCTAATCTGCCTTTAGCATGCGACTGAATATGTGCAATAAGTGCACTGTCATCATCAGAGAACAATGCTGGTTTATTCCAAGCAATAATACTTGATACTTGGACTTGGCCCTTACGTATTTTGACATTTTGCTTATTATTAAGGAATTTATCGCCTAATTTAGCTAGCTGCTTATTGACTGTTTCTCCTTGAAATCCTCTTACACCTTGGAAAGGTGACCCTTTTGTTCCGTAAAACAAGCCGTAAATAACATCTGGATTTTCATCCCAATGACGTATAAGTATGTTCTGTTCAATTTCTTCCAATGATAAAGATACGCCTTCGACTGTCACAAGTTTCTCTGACCATAATTTACCAGGGTTACCAGGTTCGCCGCGTAACTTTTTGATTCTTCTTAATGATTTAGGTTCTTTACTGAGGTTTTCGATAACCGTAACGTTGTGCAGGTTTAACCAAAAAGCCAATTGTTCATCTTTGTTTAGGGCGCTAACAGGAATGCCTTCAAGGAATTTACGATATTGAACACAATACTCCATTGGCTTGCCTGTCAATCTAGCGTAATCCATAGAAGAGTTTCTTCCTGCCTCTACTGTAAGAAACCGAAGAATATTTGACATCGGAGTATGATCTAGAGGGGTTGTTTCGTTCTCGTTATATGAAGCCCAACGATCGAACTCGTCTGCATTGACAACTGTTGGAACAATAGCAGCTAGACTGCTCATCCCAATGGTAAGTGCTGCGACATAATGTCTGATATTTTTTGAAAACTTCATAAAATCGCCTTTTATTCATCTTTGCACATTCCTCCATTGGAACGACAAAGCTATCAAATTAATTACATGACTAGTGTAGAACGACTAAATGAAAGAGCTAGTCATTCGGCATAACGATTTTATAACAGAGTTATAAAGATTGAATCGGAGGAAAAGCTACATGCTTAGGCGAACATAATACGCTGATTTAGGAAGATAGAACAACATGAAATGTTGAGTTATTACTTTAACCGAATTTCATGTTGTTCACACGTTAGTTAGGGAAAGCTAAGCACTGCGCGTTGCCGTTGCCGGTGGTATGCCTGATGCTTTCCTTGCAGGGCCAAAAACGGCAATTTGACCTATAGCTAATAAAACGAACATGCCTATTGGTACATAATACCATGCAATAGGGGTTAAACTGAATGCTTGAACCAAAACCATATTGAGCCCAACTGTCAAAGCAGCACCAAGTATGACACCGACACCACTGATCATTAAGTTTTCAATCATAAAGTAGCGAATAATCGTGTTTTTAGCAGCACCAAGCGCTCTGCGCGTACCAATTTGCTTCTTACGCCTATTCACACTGAAACTTGCAAGGCCGACAATACCCATAGCAGTGATGATAGTGAGCACGATCATAATCAATGTCAGCATCTTAATCATGCCACTGTCATTCGTATAGCTTCGTCGTTGCGTTTCTGTCATAGGTTCAAGGTCTTGTATCATTCGTCCGCTAATTCTTTCAGATAATGCTTCTTCAACACTTTTCATGACAGCGTCACGCATACCGGGTTCAGCCCTTATATAGTATCGGTTCCCTCTAAAGGCTAGTCTGTCTGGCGTTAATGTTACATTGTTCACATTGTTCCATCCGCTCCAAGGTGCTTGCAGTTGGTCAATAATCCCAATAACAATAATGGGTTCATTGTTATTGATAAAAACTGTTTTCCCAACAACTTCTTCGACACTTAAATCAGGATATAAAGACGTTGCTAAAGTTGACGTAATGATAGCGACGTCGGCCCAATCATTTGTGTCACTTGTACGCCAACGTAGGTCCGTTAATTCAAAATTTCTTCCTGCAACCAGTTTGACGTCATAGGTTGATAAAGCGTGATCATCTACCATGTAGATAGCGGTTCCTTGACCGTCAATATCATCACCTGCTTCTGTTTGAAGCCCCATAGACCAACCACTGCCACTTAGGGGAATTGCATTGACTTGTATTGCATCTGCAACACCTGGGATTTCTCGTATCGTTTTCAAATCATCAATAACCGCTGTTTGCATGTCGAAGTTTTCTGCAAAGGATATGTTATCAAGGTGGAAACTATTGGCTATGTCGACACCACTGTCTCTGGCCATCAACTCTTTTCTTTCTTGGATAATTGAAAAGCCATTAGCAATGATCGTCATCGTGACAGCAATCTGTAACATAATCAGCATAGCACCAACTTTGTTCCGCATCATTGCACGAAAGATAGGACCTATTTCTAAGTTCATGTTTTTTCTCCTTATTGGCTTTTTAGTTGGCTTGCTGGGGCAATACTGCATGCCTTCCATGTAGGATATAAACCTGCTACAACGCTCGATAAAATAGCTAAACCAAAAGCCATGAGTACTAAGGTGATATCCATATGCGCAACTTTGCTAATAAAGTCTCCATATAGTGATTCGACACCTTCTAGTCCCAACAGTGATAGCCCTATCCCTAATAAGCCTCCAGCAAGGCTAATCAAGCCCGCTTCGACCAAATGTTGATAGAACAACGCTTGTTTAGAGGCACCTACAGCTCGACGTAGGCCGATTTCAGATGACTTTGTTGTAAATTTTGCCATGAGTAATCCAATCGTATTGAGTAAGCAAACAATCAAAAATAGAAGAGATAACCAAAGCATCACTTCGGCGTCATCTGGCACGACATTAGACTCCGTCATCCAATCGGTCACATTGGTTAATCTATTGTTGAGTGGGCGAGGGAAGCGACCTAACGTTTTCTGTTCGTTAACATAGCTGTTTAAGAAGTCCATATAGTCTTGCTTTGCTGCGTCGTTAGGCAACTCAACCCACATTTGATTGTTGATACATTCAGAAAGTAAGCGGCTCATGAATCCTTCACCTTCAGTTGGCTTCCAACAATTGTTATTGCCCCAGTTAGGGAGCTCAAGCTCTTGCTTTAACCTGTAAGGCATGAACATATCAGATACGTCATTAAACGCATTTGTTGTTATGTCGTAAAATCTTGGGGCGGGTTCCCAAACCTTGGTAACGCCGATGACAGTGAATTCAGTAGAGCGCACGGTTATCGTCTTACCAACAGAGTTCTCGCCTCCAAACAGTTTTTCGTTAAGTTTTTCTGTTAAGACGACGACCAACTCGGGATCTATATCTGCTTCTTCAGGCCATGAGCCACCGTATAAAAAAGGGACCTCAAACATGTCAAAGAAATCTTTGTAGGCGAGTCTAATGGTTGATTGAAACGGTTTAATATCGCTATTTTCTGGTTCTAGTACACCCCCTGTCAGTGCCATTGCACTTTGTCTAAAAGCTTTTCCTGCTTTCGTGAGGTTTGTTGCTTCAGTCCAGGTGAGTTGATTTGGGGGAACATTAGGGTCGTCCCATGCATTGTGTGGGTCCCAACTGTCCACACGAACATAAAATAGTTGATCGCTCTTACTTGGAATAGGATCGGCTGACATCATGTAATTGACGGATATCGTTGTCATACAGGCGCCGATGCCCAATGCAATTGCAGATATCATAAGCGCACTTAAAATAGGGGTGCGTTTGATACTTTTAAATGCTAAACGCAGGTAGTAAGTAAACATAGCATGCTCCTTTAGGCGCTGACAGCGTCTGCGGCTTCGGTCTGACTAACATCATGCAGTTCGGACACTCGACCATCCCTAACAAAGATATTGCGCTTCGCTTGTTTTGCTAGCGTCATATCATGAGTTACCATGACGATAGTAGTTCCGTTATCATTGATTTCATGTAGTAAATCCATAACGCTATGTGCCATTTTGGTATCTAAGTTACCTGTCGGCTCATCGGCTAGAAGAAAACGAGGTTCTCCAGCCAATGCTCTTGCTATGGCAACACGTTGTTGCTGTCCACCAGAGAGCTGTGCGGGTAAGTGTTTCATACGGCTTGCAAGCCCAACCATTTCGAGACTTTCTTCTATACGCTTTTTACGTTCAGCATTATTAAAACCGCGATACCTGAGCGGCACATCAACATTATCAAAAAGGTCGAGATCGGGAATCAGGTTAAAGCTTTGAAAAATAAAACCAATCTTTTCATTGCGAATGCGGCTGCGCTCCTTGTCATTCAGATTACTGACGTCCATATTATCCAATGTGTAAGTGCCACTGGTGAAGGTTTCGAGTAAGCCAGCAATATTCAAAAAGGTTGTTTTCCCTGAACCTGAAGGACCTGTGACGGCAACAAACTCACCTTCATTGACTTGTAAATTGAAATCTCTCAAGGCATGTGTTTCTACCGTATCAGTACGGAATACTTTCTTTATATCTTTCATTGTTAACATGAGCTTCTCCTGAATTCCTTTTTAATTCTTTAATTAGTTAGCAGCACACTTTGTGCGCCTCGAAATTGTTCTGTGCTTGATATAATAATGGCGTCACCTTCTTGTAACCCCTCCATTATTTGTACTTTTGCTAGGCTCCTAGCTCCCGTCTGAATAGCTACTCTCTCGGCTACCCCATCTTTAACTTTGTATGCAAATCGACCATTGCTGCTATCTAAGAATTGGCCTCGCTGGACCATTAATACATCTTCTTTGTTTTCCAGAAGGATACGAGTGGTCAGTCTTTGATTTTGACGCAGACCATTGGGAGACTGGTCGGTAAAACGCACACGGCCTGTCACTTGATTGTTCTCAATTTCAGGGGAGAGAGTGACAAGCCTAGCAAGGTGCGTTTCACCGTTTAAATTGACTTCTGCTAGCATGCCAATCGCTAAATCATCTGCATAGCTTTCAGGGATTTGCAGTTCAAGCTCGAAGACAGATAAATCAACCACACTGAGGATGGCTTGATTGGCCGCCACTTGATTTTTTTGCTCCGCTGCTAAGTTGCCGACTATGCCATTAACTGGTGACTTTAGATTGAGTTCGTCGACTTTACGTGACAGCTCTTGAACGAGTAACGATTGGCGTTCAACTTGCAATTCTCTTGTCTGTATTTCAAAGACTAAGCTTTCTTTATTAAGTTCTGCGTCAGCGACTGCATGTTGATATTCGAGCTTTGCGTTTTCCAAATCATCTTGTGCTTTTTCAAAATCAATCTGGCTAATACTTTTTGAATTATAAGCTTTGTCTGCGCGCCGCTTTTCCCTTTCTGCAGCTGTAAGCTTGACTCTAGCGAGGTCAACTGCTTTTTGGTTTTCAAGGGCTTGTTTTTTAGATTGAATCTTTTGCCTGTCTAGCCCCATAGAAAGCTCTTGTTGAGTAGATTCTTCTTGCTTCAGTTGATTTTGAAGTTCTGGGCTATCAATGACTGCTAATACTTGTCCGATATCAACCGTATCGCCGGCATCAACGTTAAAGGTTATAGTACCTTGAGCTGTACTATAGAGTCTTGGGCTGACGGCTGCGACGACACGTCCTTGAACTGATAAGTCACGAACAAAGTTGCCACGTGTGACTTCTGCAATTCTTAGTCGTTCCGTTGAAACTGTTGTATCGGAGTTAGCCCACCGATTGAAAGCGGGAAATATGTATATGGCGGCAACAGCGAGTGATAACACGATAGCCCCAACAATGATATATGTAGATTTACTTGATTTTCGCTCTAGCACAACGTCCTGAGCACTGGTATCCGCAATTTTCATCGGTTTCCTTTTTCACCTGAATTTTTAGAACAATCAAACGTTAAGTCGTTCGTTAATTTGAAATAGTTTAAATCGGTTTTGTTTTTTTTATATAACATATCATCGATCTGCTAAAGTGACTGATGCGTAACCATTTTTCTTTAACCTAATACTAACGCGAGAAGCTCAATGAATGCCAAAAATTATGACCTCGTTCTTTTCGGTGCGACCAGTTTTGTGGGGAAAATCATGTGCCGGTATATGTTGGAGAACTATCCAGCGACAGGTGAGGTGTCATGGGCCATCGCCGGACGGTCATTGGATAAGCTAAAGCAGGTCAAAGCGTCACTTGATGATTCTTCTGCTATTGATGTCATCGTTGCTGATGTCTCTGATGAGCAGAGTCTGAAAGATATGTGTGCGGTGACCAAAGTTATCATAACGACTGTTGGTCCTTATGATTTATATGGAGAGCCGTTAGTTAAAGCTTGCGTTGAAAGTGGCACTGATTACTGCGACCTTACTGGCGAGGTGCAATGGATGCAAAGAATGATAAAAAAGTATGAAGATCAGGCGAAAGTTTCCGGTGCACGTATAACTCATAATTGTGGTTTTGATTCTATTCCGTCAGATTTGGGCGTTTTCTTCTTACAACAAACGTCACTAAAGCAGTACGGTCGTACCTGCAATGAAGTTAAAATGCGAGTAAAAGCTGCGAAAGGGGGGATTTCGGGGGGGACTGTAAGTAGTATGATCAATATTGTTAAGCAAGCAACAAGCGACCCTGAACTGCGCCAAATTATTGCTAATCCCTATGCTATTTGCCCTGAGAGCCATCCATTTAAGTCGAGGCAACATAATCAATCAGGCCCCGAGTTTGACAAAGAATATAATCGTTGGACAGCTCCTTTTATTATGGCTGCCATTAATACGCGTGTTGTTCACCGCTCCAATGCCTTGTTGGATAATCTATATGGTGAGGATTTCCTTTATGATGAGGCGATGTTAACTGGAGGTCGCCTTTCAGCAACGGCTATATCGCTTGGAATTGGTAGCTTTATGCTAGGTCTCGTGATACCTCCTACTCGGTGGGTTCTGGAAAATTTGGTTGTGCCTAAACCCGGAGAAGGCCCAACACCTAAGCAACAAGAAGAGGGTTTTTATGATCTTCGTTTTGTTGGCGTAAGCAGTGAAGATGATGACCAAAACATAGTCGTTAAAGTTACAGGAGATAAAGATCCTGGTTATGGTTCTACCGCTAAAATGTTAACGGAAACAGCTATATGTTTGGCACAGTTACCGAAGAATGGAACCCATCATGGTGGATTCTGGACACCTGCAACAATATTGGGGGAGGTATTAATTGATCGCCTTCAGGAAAAAGCCGGGTTAACATTTGACGTGTTGTAATTTGAACTGTGTTTATCGCAGGTCATAACCAGTTTTATATGTAATTCCTCCTTGTATTAAGTAGTTAAAAGATAGCAACCTATTGAACCATGTTTCACTAACGATCAGATAATGACTATTACCAAAGTATCAGAAGAGTCTTGGGAAGGAATTCTTAAAATTCAGGATGAAGCCTATATAGATATAGCGCCTGAAGAACTCGATATACTTAAGAGTAAATGGGAATCTTCTCCAGAAACGTGTTTTGTGTTTCGATTACGCTCGATGGAGATTAAAGGTTATTTGCTTTCTCATTCTTGGGGAGCTATTGAACCACCTAAACTATTTGAAAAACACAACCTTTATCCTTCAGGTTCTATCTTGTATCTTCACGACTTGGCGGTAAGTCAAGATTCGAGAGGTTTAGGCGTCGGAAAGCGGCTAATAGAGAATCTCTTGCCTGTTGCTAAACTTCATCTGTTTAAGCAGGTTATGCTTGTCGCTGTTCAAGGCTCTGAGAGTTTTTGGGTTCAGTTTGGATTCACTGAGGTGCAAGATACTCCTGTTTGTTCAAGTTATGGTGTCGATGCCAAATTGATGTCCTTAAATCTATGCGAATTATGAGTACTTATTGTACTAACTCGCTTATGTGTTGAGAGTTACCTACGTACGACGCATATATCAATGATTTTGTTTTAAAGCTGAGAACGCAGCTAATGCTGATTCTCTCGTCGCTTTTAAATCAACAATAGGGTTAGGGTAAGTGTTATCTAACTCGACTCCTGCGTAATCTAAAATGTCTTTGGGCGCCAGCCATGGTGTATGAATATATTTTGGGGGTAATTTTGTGAGTTCTGGACAATATTGACGCACATAGTTGCCTTCATTATCAAATTTTTGTCCTTGAGTAACAGGATTGAAAATTCGGAAGTAGGGCGCTGCATCAGCACCAGTGCCTGCAACCCATTGCCAGCTGGCCGTGTTACTCGCTAAATCAGCATCAAGTAAACAATCCCAAAACCAAGCTTCACCTTCTGACCAATGAATCCGAAGGTTTTTAACTAAAAAAGAACCAACTATCATTCTGACTCTATTGTGCATGTAACCTGTTTGCCATAATTCACGTAACCCAGCGTCTACAATAGGGTATCCCGTTTTTCCCTTCTCCCAGGCCGCTAGGTGCGTTTTATCTTCTCGCCATTTGAAGTGATCAAACTTACTGTTGAAATTTTCAGTAGGTAAAGTTGGGAAGTGATACAACAAGTAGTAAGAGAATTCGCGCCAACCTAGCTCGCTCAAATAGCAATCTAAGTCGTCACTAATTTGATTATTGGCTGCATGCTGAGCGGCGTACCATATTTGATTAGGTGATATCTCACCAAACCTAAGGTGAGGTGAAAGCTTGGAAGTACCTTCAATGTCGGGTATGTTTCGCTGCTCTTTATAGTCATTAACGGGTGCTGATAGAAATTGCTGTAGGTTGTCGGCAGCGCCTTCTTCACCAGGCGTCCAATGTTTTGCAATTGTTGAGTCCCATTGGATATTAGGTAGCAGCCCTAAGTCTTTAATACTTATACTGTTGTTCTCTTCGCTACTTATGACGTGGATGTGTGAAGGCCTTTCGATTGGGTAGCGTGGAGCAGGTTTGGCTAGGCAGCCTCTTCTGTAGTAAGGGGTATAGATTTTGTAAGGCGTGCCATCTTTTTTTAATACTTCCCATGGCTCCCACAATAAAGACCCGTTAAAGCTTTTGACTTGGACATTAGCCTCAGTTAACTGCTCTTTCAATTCTTTATCACGAGAGATCTGCCATGGTTGATAACATCGATTCCAAGTGATGTGTTCAATGTCATATCGTGTAATTAGGCTGGTAATAATCTCTTTTGGGTTGCCTTCAAACACTTGTAGTTGGTTATTGAGTGATTGATTCAAGGAGACTAACGCATGATGCAACCACCATTTAGAAGCGCCACCTAGTGGTTTATCTGTATTGATATTATCAACTATGTATATTGGAATTATTGCGCCTTTTTCACAGGCATACGATAAAGCCGGGTTGTCTTTTATTCGCAGATCTTGTCGAAACCAAACAAGTGTTTTTGAAGTCATAGTTGAATCTTTCGTATTGTTTTATACCAACCTATCTAACGAGATGCTCACTCTATAGATAAATTGGCATTATTCATATTTTCTTTAATGAGTTTTACTGATGTTGACTACTTAAAGATCTCTTTTTGTTCCATGTGGCGGATATAAAATCACCGATACTGACAACTTATGCCTATTCAGCTATATTTGCTCCAATTGCTTTAAAATAATAAGAGATCATACATGGCAAAGGTATTAGGTGTTGGTGGTGTTTTTTTTAAGTCTTCTGATCCACAAGCCTTATATCGATGGTATCAACAGTACTTAGGTGTTGATAAAGGCGATGGTCCAGGTATTGCTTTCCCTCCGTCAAATAATTCGGTTATTTGGAGTGTTTTTCAACAAGACTCTCGATATTTTGCGCCATGCAGAAAAGAATTTATGTTTAACCTCGTGGTTGATGATTTGGTTGGTGTATTGTCGCAAATTGAAGAAGGTGGAGGAACATTAGTCGGCAAAATTGAATGCTTTGATAATGGCCGCTTTGGGTGGTTTATCGATCCTGATGGTAATAAAGTCGAGCTATGGGAACCCGACTTTGAGTGCTAATTTAATGTTATTGAACTTGAGAAGATTTGGCGATAGCAGTGATTCTCGCTACGATTGAACGTAGGCCATTACCGCGTGTTGGGCTAATGTGCCGCTCTAAGTCCAATTGTTTGAAATAGTCATCGATATCAAACGCCAATATGTCACTTGGGGTTTTGCGGTTGAACGCAGCCATCACTAAAACTAATAAACCTTTCACAATGATTGCGTCGCTATCGACAGTAAATACAAGCTTGCCATCAACTATGTCAACGTCTAACCAAACATTACTTTGACAGCCTTTTACCAATCGTTCCGAAGTTTGCAGAGCCTCGTCGAAAGTGGGCAGCGAATTGCCTAAATCAATAATGTATTTATAACGTTCTTCCCAGCTATCAAAAAAATCTAAGTCTTCTAATATTTCATCAGTGCTCGGTAAGCTCATACTTCTCTCTATCTCCAAGAATGGTATTAAAAAAACAAACCCGCTTCGAGTTGTGCTTCTTCACTCATCATTTCGCGTGACCACGGCGGATCGAACACTAAGTTGACTTTCACAGAGTCAACATTAGGCACTTTACCAACACGATATTCGACATCGCTTACCAATACGGGCCCCATACCGCAACCCGGTGCGGTTAATGTCATGTCCACATTGACGACTTTTGTTTCTTGATTAACTTCTACTTTATAAACTAAGCCTAAAGAATGAATGCTGATAGGAATTTCGGGGTCATAAATAGAATCAATAGCAGTCCAAACTTGATCTTTAGAAATTTCATTATTGTCGTTTGGCTCAAAGTTAAATTCTTCTGGCGTCATGCCGATAGCGGCAGCGTCTGTTCCGTCAATACGCAACATATTACCCATCCATGTCACCGTATAGTTGCCGCCAAGGGCTTGATTCAAAGTAACAAATTGACCAGCAGGTATGACAGTTTTGTCACCTGAAGGGACACGACGGGCAGGGCAGTCGTGCTGAGTCGTCAGCATTTTCTTTTGCATAATACTAAGATCTTTTACCGTAGCGTAGATTAGTTGATATTAAAGCTTTCGCCACAGCCACATTCGTTAGTGACATTCGGATTATTAAACTTAATAACGCCGTTGACACCTTCGTAGACAAAATCAATTTCCGTCATTTTTACAAGCGCTTTTGCTTCATCAGCAACTAAGAAAGTCAGCTCATCTTCTAGCTGAATAACTTCATCGTTAGATTCGGCATTTTCAACGGTATCTAATACATAAGCATAGCCAGTACAACCACTCGCCTTAGTACTTAATCGAACCATCTTGTTTGTTTTTCCGCCTAACATTTTCTTAAAATGTTCTTGTGCTGTTTTGGTGACGCTAACGCCGGAAGCGTTAGGATCGAAGGTGGATACTGTCATGCTTCCTCCTATTTATGAATATAAGTTGATTTAAAAATTAGCGTATTTACTATGATAAACACGCCTCATGTTATCCCAACATGGTTTTAACTTTTTCCAAACCGGCAAACAGAGCATCAATATCTTCTTTGCTGGTATATATTGAAAAAGAAGCTCTAGCCGTACCAGGAACATTTAAACGTCCCATCAGGGGCTGCGCACAATGATCGCCTGTTCTAATAGCGATACCTTGCTTATCAAGTAAAAAGCCAACATCGGCAGGGTGATGCCCATCAAGGTTAAAGCTTAGTACGCCGATTTTATTTTGTGCTTGGCCAACAATAGTAAGATCATTAAAAGCTTCTGCACATTCAGTTGCGTAACTCATCAGTTGTTTTTCATGTTCTAAAACAGCTGATTGATCAAGTGAATTAAACCATTCTATTGCTGCCCCTAGACCAATAGCACCAGCCATATTGGGTGTTCCAGCTTCTAACCGATTAGGTAAAACACCCCATGTTGCATTTTGATAAGTGACTTCAGAAATCATCTCACCACCAACAAGCCATACGGGCCAAGTGCTTAAAACGCTAGCTTTACCCCATAAAACGCCAATGCCTGTTGGTCCAAAAAGCTTATGTCCTGAGAATATATAAAAATCACAACCCAGTGCTTGTACGTCAACTTGGCCATGAGCAACCCCTTGAGCACCATCAATGAGTACTAAAGCATCAACAGATTTAGCCAAAGGAATGAGAATTTCCAACGGATTCACTGTCCCTAGCGCATTTGACACCTGAGGCATGGCGACAAGTTTTGTTTTTTCCGTGAGCAATGCTTTGTAAGCGTCTATATCTAGCTCACCTAAGTCATTCATGGGGGCAACTTTTAATGTAGCGCCAGACTTTTTACAAGCTTGCTGCCAAGTTACTAAATTGGCGTGGTGTTCCATTTCCGTCACGATGACTTCGTCTTCGCTGCTAAGCTGCTGTACTAAACCATTGGCAACGATATTAATAGACTCAGTAGTACCGCTCGTCCAAATAACTTCATCACGGCTATTTGCGTGAATGAATTCCGCGACGATATCTCTTGCACCTTCGTACAAACGTGTTGCTTTGTCCGCTAAATAGTGAGCTCCACGATGAACATTGGAATTTGACTCAGTGTAATAGCTTACTATCGCATCAATAACCGCTTGCGGTTTTTGTGTTGTGGCAGCACTGTCTAAATAAACAAGAGGGTTACCGTCTATTGTTTGAGACAATATAGGGAATTGTTGACGAATGCTGGTGATATCTAGACTCATTTAGAACTCATTGCTTGAAATCTTTCTCTAAGAATAGGGCGGAGCCATTCTGCTAACGCTTCGCTCGGCATTTCGTCAACTAATGCGTTAATAAAACCAAAGTTAAGCATGACTAATGCATCTTCTTTGCTGATACCTCTGGATACCATGTAATATAAAGCGCTTTTATCAAGCTCGGCTACTGTGGCTCCGTGAGCACATTTTACGTCGTCCGCATATATTTCCAATTCTGGCTTGGTGTTTATTTGTGCTGTACGATCAAGTAATAAGTTCTTATTACTAAGTTCGGCTAAAGTCTTTTGTGCATCACGATGAATATGAATTCGACCATTAAATGTCGCTTTCGCATAATCACCAACAATGCCTCGTACTGTTTCGTCTGTTATGCAGTTTGGAACCGCATGTTCAATAGTACTGTGTAAATCGAAAACTTCTTTATCTTTCAATAAATAGATTGCATTCAACTTTGCTGTGGCATGTTCTCCGGCGTAATCAACATCGATATCGACACGTGCTAATTTACTGCCGTAACCAATTAACTGTGAATTCAGAGAAGCTCTTTCTTGTAATCGAAAGTGACTACCGCCCACTGTCATGGCGTCGCCGGTTTGAAGGCAAAAGCGATAATGCTCAAGCTTTGCGTCTTTGCCTATAGAGAATTCCGCGACACTGGTTGAGAAGCTACTTTGGTTGCCTGTGAATTGCTCAATCACACTGACTTTGGCATTTGTACCTAATCTAACAAGTACACGAGTGTGTGCTTCATTGCCTTCATTTTGCAAATGTACCAATCTGATGGGGCGTTCAATTGATGCGTTAGCATCAATATCGATAATGACCCCTTGAGTTGCTAGAACATCATTAACCAAACCAAATAAGTGGCGTTTAGGTTTTATTTGACCAAACTCACCGGCAGCCCATAATTTAGTTTCCTCGCCAGAGGATTCAAATGAACTGATGGTAACGCCTTTATCAAGCTTTAAGTCGTTAACAGATGTAGTAAGGCAGCCATCTACAAAAACAAGATCTAAGCTATCTAAATTGGCTACTGACTCTATGTCGACAGCTGTTGCGCTGCTAGCGTGACTAAACTCAGCTTTTTCAAGTGGATTAACTGGTGTGTACTTCCACGCTTCTGTTTTACGTGTAGGCCAAGATTCTTTTTTTAACGTTTCTAATGCTTCAGCTCTGATAGGTGATAACCAGTCTTGTACAAAGCTTGCCTTATCAATCGTTTTTTGTAGCCACATACTCATGCCGTTGCTTCCGATGTGCCTTCGGTTTTGTCATAGCCTTCGAGCCATGAATAGCCTTCTGCTTCGAGTTCTTTAGCCAGCGATGCATCGCCACTCTTAACAATTTTTCCGTCAGAAAGGACATGAACAAAATCCGGTTTAATATAGTCAAGGAGTCGTTGGTAGTGGGTAACCACGATGAAGCTACGGTCATCACTACGTTGACTGTTAACACCGTCGGCAACAATCTTTAATGCGTCGATATCAAGGCCCGAATCAGATTCGTCGAGAATGGCCAGTTTTGGTTCCATGAGTAGCATTTGCATAATTTCATTACGCTTTTTCTCACCACCAGAGAAACCTTCATTCACACCTCGTTTCAGAAAAGCGAGAGGCAAGTTGACTTGAGCACATGCTTCTTTTGCTTTTTTCAAAAACGCTGCTGAACTCATAGGTTCTTCGCCGCGTGATTCTCTTGATGCATCAACAGCTGCTTTCATAAACTCTAAGTTGCTAACACCTGGGATTTCTACTGGGTACTGGAACGCTAAAAACAGTCCTGCTCGCGCACGCTCTTCAGGCTCCATATCGAGTAAATCTTCACCAATGAGTGTTGCTTCACCTTGTTCAACTTCATAGCCTTCACGACCAGACAGGACAAAGCCCATAGTACTTTTACCGGCTCCGTTAGGTCCCATGATCGCGTGAACTTCACCCGGCTTTATATCGAGGTCCAAACCTTTAAGGATGGTCTTATCTTCTACGCGAGCATGTAAATTTTTGATTGTTAACATCTTTATAAACCTTTATCGAGCGGATTAACCGACTGAACCTTCGAGACTAATTTCGAGTAATTTGCCGGCTTCTACTGCAAATTCCATCGGTAATTCTTTGAATACTTCTTTACAAAACCCATTTACTATCATTGAAACGGCTTTTTCTGGATCCATGCCCCTTTGCTGGCATAGGAACATTTGATCATCATTGACTTTAGAGGTTGTTGCTTCATGTTCAACAACAGCGGTAGGGTTGCTACTTTCTACATAAGGAAAGGTATGTGCACCACATTTATCACCAATAAGCAACGAATCACACTGAGTAAAATTACGTGCATCCTCAGCGGTTGAATGCATTTGCACTAAACCGCGATAGCTGTTGTTGCTTTTACCTGCTGAAATGCCTTTGGAAATGATGGTTGATTTGGTGTTCTTACCTAAATGAATCATCTTGGTGCCCGTGTCTGCTTGCTGAGCACCACGAGTGAGAGCGACAGAGTAAAATTCACCAATACTGTTATCTCCCTTAAGCACACAGCTTGGGTACTTCCAAGTAACCGCTGAACCTGTTTCTACTTGTGTCCATGATATTTTAGCACTGGTGTGGCATATGCCGCGCTTGGTCACAAAATTATAAATACCGCCACGGCCTTCTTCATCACCGGGGTACCAGTTTTGAACTGTAGAGTATTTAATCTCAGCATTGTCTAGCGCGACAAGTTCTACAACCGCAGCATGAAGTTGGTTTTCATCACGTTGTGGTGCCGTGCAGCCCTCTAAATAACTGACATGGCTTCCTTCGTCAGCAATAATCAGGGTGCGTTCGAATTGCCCTGTATTAAGTTCATTGATTCTGAAATAGGTTGAGAGCTCCATCGGGCAGCGTGTGCCTTTAGGAATATAAACAAACGAGCCATCAGTAAATACTGCGCAATTGAGTGCAGCAAAGTAATTGTCGTGTTGAGGAACGACTCTTCCTAAATATTTCTTAACAAGGTCTGGGTATTCTTTAATAGCTTCTGAAATAGGGCAGAAGATAACACCGGCTTCAGCCAGTTTTTCCCTAAATGTGGTAACAACAGAAACCGAATCAAAAACTGCATCAACAGCAACACCTGCAAGCATTTGTTGCTCCAACAAAGGGATGCCTAACTTTTCGTAAGTGCGAAGTAGCTCAGGATCAACTTCATCGAGTGACTTAGGTTTGTCGGCCATACTTTTCGGTGCAGAATAATAGGATATGGCCTGATAATCTATCTTGTTATAACCGAGTTGAGCCCAATCAGGTTCTTCCATTTTTTCCCAGATTCTGAAGGCCTTTAAGCGCCAATCAAGCATCCATTCCGGTTCTTCTTTAATGGCTGAAATACGACGAATAACATCTTCATCTAAACCTGGCGCAAAGGTGTCAGAGGCAATATCTGAAACAAAGCCTGCTTCGTATTCTCTGTTTAGTGCCTGTTCGATCTGTTCACTCATGTTACGTTCTCACTATATGGCAGTGTGGGTGTCAATAACCGACTGTCTGCCAGTTGCTGTTCTTCTATTAAGCCGTAAAGTTATTTCTACTTTAGCTAAAATTTTGGCGCAGAATTCTATCACTTATAGCTCTGAATTGTCCCATTGTTTGAGTTATATCAAAGGCTAAAAGTGTTAGTGGACTATTGCCTAATTTGAATATCTATCTCATTCTCTAATGGTGTTCTGGATTGACTCGACGTGCTGTGTGAATTCAAGTCCTGACGATGAGCAACAGACTTCACTTCTTGTTTTTCTACAAGATCAGCTAGTGTTATATCGTTTAAGAACGTGTATATGCGATCGCTCAAGTCAACCCATAAACTGTGCGTTAAGCATTGAACGCCGCTTTGGCAATCGGCCATGCCATTACATCGCGTCGCGTCGACAGACTCGTCTATTGCAACAATGATATCGCTGATGGTTATTTCATTGATATCTCTGCCTAATATATAGCCACCACCTGGACCTCTGATACTGTTTACGATCCCGTGTCGACGTAAGCGTGAAAATAACTGCTCCAGATAAGACAATGAAATTTCTTGACGCTCTGATATGTCAACCAAAGTTATCGGACCTGCTTTTGCGTGCAAAGCAACATCGAGCACGGCTGTGACTGCATATCGGCCTTTTGACGTTAGTTTCATTGTAAGTCTCATACAAGTAGTGTGGGCGCATTCTCTTATACCTGACTGTTTTAGTCAAGTATAAGGTTGAGTGAATTAGTCAAGTATTGTGTCATGGGAGGCAGGAACAGTTTAAGTGGCTATAGAGGAATAAAAAAAGCGCACAGAAGTGCGCTTTCAAATAATAAGTTTTATCTATTTACTTATCAATTTTAACGTAAGTACGTTGAGAACTGCCTGTATACAATTGACGTGGGCGACCTATTTTCTGTCCCGGTTGGCTTAGCATTTCGTGCCAGTGAGAAATCCAACCAACTGTTCTCGCTAGTGCGAAAATACAAGTAAACATGTTTGTTGGAATACCAATAGCTTTAAGAACGATACCAGAATAGAAATCAACGTTAGGGAAGAGTTTTTTCTCTGCGAAGTAGTCGTCGCTTAACGCAATGCGTTCAAGTTCCATAGCTACATCAAGTAGAGGATCTTGAACGTTTAGCTCCGCTAAAACTTCATGACAACTCTCGCGCATGACAGTAGCGCGCGGATCGTGGTTTTTATAAACACGATGCCCAAAGCCCATAAGACGGAAAGGGTCACTCTTATCTTTCGCTTTGTTAATGAATTCAGGGATACGATCAACAGAACCAATTTCTTCTAGCATAGTTAAGCAAGCTTCGTTCGCTCCACCATGAGCTGGCCCCCATAAAGAAGCCACACCTGCAGCGATACATGCGTAAGGGTTAGCGCCAGATGAACCTGCTAAACGAACAGTAGACGTTGATGCATTTTGCTCATGGTCAGCATGCAATGTAAATATGCGGTCCATAGCACGAGCAACTGCGGGTGTAATGTTGTATTTCTCTGCCGGAACAGAAAACATCATATTAAGGAAATTCTCTGCATAAGATAATTCGTTTGAAGGATAAACGAAAGGTTGACCAATACTATATTTGTAACACATAGCAACAAGAGTAGGCATCTTTGCAACTAGACGGTATGCGCTACGAATGCGTTGTTCAGAGTCTGAAATATCCAAATCGTCATGATAGAACGATGCCATAGCACCCACTGTTCCGCATAACATGGCCATTGGGTGAGCATCACGACGGAAACCACGGAAAAAGTTATTCACTTGATCATGGACCATAGTATGCATAGTGATAGTTTTCTTGAACTCTTTGTAGCTTTCAGAATCTGGCGCATCACCGTGCAATAACATGTGAACAACTTCTAAGTAATCCGCATCACGAGCAAGTTCTTCTATAGAGTATCCTCGATGTAGCAATATGCCTTTGGCACCATCGATAAAAGTGATCTCTGATTCGCATGAACCTGTTGCCATAAAGCCGGGATCGTAGGTGAAATAGCCACTCGCACCAAGACTGCGAACATCAATGACTGAATGCCCTGCAGTGCCCGTTAGTACGGGTAGTTCAACTTCTTTGTCACCAACTTTTAGAATGGCGTTTTGTTCTGCCATATGAAATCTCCTCAAAGGATATGCGTGAATCTGTGTAGGGCCATAGACCCCATTTAACAGTAAAAAATTGCCGCTATTTGTACTTATATTGAAACCTTAAGTCAATTCTAATACAAATTTGATGAATAAATATCCAAACCTACGTTAAAATTTCATCAAGGTCAGTTGTACGAGTAAATATAGCAAAAAGGTTCATCTTGTCTTAATAAACATCAGTGCATGATGGAAATGCCATAATGTTCTTTTTAGATTCCGCAATGTCTTATCAAAAACGCTATAAATATTTTGATTAAACAAAAATCTTATAAGAAAGATAAACTTGCACTAATATTTAGATGTTTCTGTGTTGTTAATCTATATTCTGATTCTGTGGAAGGCACTGATGATAATGTTAGATGAATGGACATAGCAACTGAAACTCTTTAATTTTCTGCCAACCTTGTTCTCCAAAATATGCATGTCGCTTGAACGTTCCTTATACAAAACAGGAAGTTATTTTGAATAGTTTTCATTTTTAACTTGTAACAAAAATTGTAATTATTCAAATGCGACTATATACTTTGGGGCCTGCATATGGGTGACTAATAACGTTTATATTTATTCACAAAACATAAACATTATATTAACAAAGTCACTTTAAATAGAGTCCATAATTTTGAAAGCATTTTAAGATTTTGGTGTTCTACAACAATACTTACATAAGGTATTACAGGTAACAGTTGTGAAAAAACAAAGACCAGTCAATCTACAACTTAGTACAATTAGTTTCCCTCCTTCAGCAATAGCTTCAATTCTTCACCGTATTTCTGGTGTAGGCATGTTTATTGCCATGGTATTCATTATCTGGGCTTGGGCTACGGCTCTGCAGTCAAGCGAAGGCTTTGATTTAGTCAGCGATGTCATGGGAGGGATTGTTGGTAAGATAATTTCCGTAGGCACTGTCTCTCTTTTGATGTACCACATTATAGTAGGGGTACGTCATGTCGTTATGGATATGGGGCATTGGGAAGAGTTAGAAGCAGGTAACACAAGCGCTATTGTCAGCTTCGTCCTTTGGTTTGTATTAACAGTGGTTGTAGGAGTTGTCTTATGGTAACTAATCAAGCAAGTTTAAAACGTAATGGAGTTCAAGACTTTGTTACATTGCGCACAACAGCGCTTATCATGACAGCGTTTTCTATTTATATGGCTTGGTTCTTTATTACTACGCCCACAGTAACTTTCGAAATATGGCAAGGGCTTTTTGCGTCAACAGGCATGAAAGTCTTTACAGCCGCTGCGCTTGTTTCAATTATGCTTCACGTTCAAATTGGGTTGTGGCAGGTATTAACTGATTATGTGAAACCTGTTCGACTAAGAGCTGTAATGCAGTACGTGTTAAATATTGTCGCCTTTGCTTATATGGCATATGGTCTTTTTGTTTTGTGGGGTGTTTAAGTGAG